>NZ_JBWKDJ010000018.1:0-175239 GCF_056436025.1 Streptomyces sp. NPDC043853 | reverse complement strand
AGGAACTGCTGCGCACACAGGAGACTTTCGTGGAGGAGCTGTTCGACGCGCTGCTGGACGAGCTGGGCTTCCCTGAAGCTGTCCACTCCACACCGCGACCGTCCTTCCCACCCCATCTCGTACGGGTCTGGGGGTGAGCCGTGTTCGGCCGGGGTGGTTCGTGGCCGCGGCACAGGTACCCGCGCTGTCCCTTCGGGGGTCCGCTAGCCGCGGACGCGGAGGCCCTGCTGAGCAGGCCGAGAGGTCGCCGGGATCTCCGCTCAGGGGCTACGGTTGATTCACAGGAGAATACGGAATCGTCCCCCTGAACCGGAGACGGTTACGCTCTCCGGCCGCAAGCGTTCTTAGCTCAGTGGAAGAGTCTTCCAATCTCTCTCCCAGGTAGAGCACCGTGCTCAGGACACGGGTGTCATCGGTTCGAATCCGGTAGAACGCCGCAGGCGGGCTTCCTTCCGCGTTCGGCAACGAGGGAAGCCCAGCGACCTTCACACGAGGTGATCGCGGGTGTTCCTGGCAACACAGTTCCCGATCGCCGACCTGCGCCCCCTCCTGGCCCAGGAGACCCGCCGACTCGACGTACCGTGCTGGCCGCTGGCGCAGTCGGGCGAGTTCGTCAGATCGACCGGACCGGTACGCATCCGGAAACTGGGCGGGCTGGTCCCCTGGCCCGGTGAGGGTGTCTACTGCGACGCCGCGAGCGTATTCCGCTTCCCACCGGGTCTCTCGGACTTCCCCCTCCTGCCCGAGGACGAGCGGGCATCCGGTTTCGCGTGCGCCTACCGGCGACTGATCACAGACGGGTTCGTCAGCACCCGCTTCGAGCTGGCCGTCACGGGCGGAAGGTCAGGACGACGGGGGCGGGCGAAACTGCCCAGCCAGGACTTCGTCGCACTTTTGGTCAACTGGCTCGGCCTTCCCGTTGCCATCACGTCCCGCGGTGATGGCGACCGCCGGAGGACCTGCCATCTCGGACAGGCCGGAACGCCGCTCACTGCGCACATGCTCCGGGCGACCACCAGATGCCCCACCGCCACCCCCGCAGTCGACCGTTCCTGGCTTCAGCCCGGCCGACCGCTGTTGCTGGCCGACTACACGTCCAAGGAGGCCGAGCGGCCTCCGGACGCCAAAGTCGTGGACCTGCAGCAGGACATCGGGGTGAGCCTGGCGCACTGCCGGGTGAGCTTCCGCGGAACGCTGGTCGGCGTCTGGCTGCTCGAACGCACGGGCCCGAGTCAGGACAAGGACGCCCTGCGCCGGCTCCGGATCCATCTGCTCCGACTCCACACGGAATACGAGTGCGTGCGAGTCGTACTCCGCTTCCTCATGAGACAGGCGCATGACGGCAGGAACACCGATGCGGTGGCGCGCTTCCTGAACCGAGGACTCGACCTGCTGTCCAGCCCGCGGAAGTACGGGTTCGACCAGGATCCGATCCTCGCTGCCGCATACGAGGCGGAGCAGCTCGTGACCGCGGACGAATGGCGGACCGTAGTGCACATGCTGAGCGAGAAGCGGGCGCACGAGCTGGCCCGGATCGACAACACCACCGGCGGATGGGCCCGCTTGGACGGCAACACCACCGCAGCCGGCGGTTCACAGCCGGTCTACATCGCGGACCGGATCGTGGTGGCAGGGAGAGGCGGGACCGTGAACGAGTTCCACACTCGGGCAGGCGGGGACATCCACGGCGTCATCGGGAGCGGAAACATCGTGGCGAGCAGTTTCAACCGGATAGACAGCTCGAACCTGCCCGACGAAGCCAAGGACTTGCTGAAGCAGCTCGCGGAAGCCGTCGCACTGACGGCGAGCAGGCTGCCCGACGAAGAGGCGGAGCTAGTGAGCAGGGACCTCACCGCCTTCCAGGACGAGGCGCTGTCCGGTACACCGCGCAGGAACGTGCTCCAGGTCTTCGGCGATTCGCTCCAGAAGGCGGCCGACTTCGTCGGAGACGTCGGCGCCCCGATCGCGAACCTCGTCACTGCCGTGATCGGCTTGATCGCGTGAGTCCCGCCCCGGGGGCGGTGCCTGCCGCGGTGCTGCAGGTGAGGTCTCCATGGAGCGGCGGGGTGCTTGCCGGCCGAGGGTACCGCCGCTGCCGGTGGAGCCCTTCCTGCGGAACCGTCAAGCCCCGAGATCGAGTGGCGTGACGCGGCCCCCCGCGCGGCGGCTCAATGGAGGCACGAGGCCACTCGGCGGCGGGTCCGGACCAGGGATCCGTCGGACCTCGTCACCGCACGCACTCGCATTCCCGGGAGGACCCCATGTCCCGTCTTCACCGCCCCTCTCTTCTGATGGCTGCCGTGGCTGCGGGGGCCGTGTCCATATCCCCGGGTGCCTTCGGCTCCTCCAAGGTGATCGCCCCCGGTCGCGGGTTCCTGTCCCCGGCCGACAGCCGTCCGTTCCCCGGATCCTCCGAAGGCGGCGCCGATGCCCTGCGCCCGATGGCGGCCTGGGATGAAGGACGGGATCAGGCCGGGGACCGGGAGGAGATCCGTGTAGACAGTGTCTACATCCGGTGGTAGACACTGTCTATGAACTCTGATCGATCCCGGCCCGGTACCGCACGGCGCCGCTCCGCACTGGTGGCCGCGGTCGCCGGGGCGGCCGTCGTCGCCCTCGACGGCACCGTCCTGATGGCCGCACAGCCCAGCCTCCAGCGGGGGCTCGGCGCCACCGTGGCGCAAGTGCAGTGGGCGAGCACCGCCTACCTGGTCGCGGTCGCCGCATTACTCGTGGTCTGCGGCCGTCTCGGCGACCGCCACGGGCACCGGCGCATGCTCGTCCTGGGCGCACTCGGTTTCGGCGCGGCCTCGGCCGGCATCGCCCTCGCCCCCACCATCGGCTGGGTGATCGGATTCCGCGCCCTGCAGGGGGTGTCCGCCGCCGTACTCCAGCCGGCCACGCTCGCCCTGCTGCGCACGGCCTACCCGGCGGACCGGCTCGCCCGCCCCGTCGCGATCCGTACCGGCGCCATCGGCATCGCCTCGGCGGCCGGCCCCCTGCTCGGCGGCGCCCTCGTCGCCCACCTGGGCTGGCGCTCGGTCTTCCTCCTCAACGTCCCCTTCGCCCTGGCCACCGCCGCGCTGGCGCTCACGCTCCGCACCCCGCCGCGCGCCGTCGCGCCCGTGGAAGGGGTGCCCGCGTACGGTGTACGGCCGAACACGGGCGGTGCCGCCCTGCTCGCCGCCACCCTCGCCCTCCTGGTGGCCACCCTCGTCGAGGTGCCGGCCCTGGGCTGGACCTCCCCGCCCGCCCTGCTCGGGTTCGCGGTGACCGCGGGCGCCGCCGTCCTGTTCGTGGCCTGCGAACGCCGGACCCGGCGCCCCATCGTGCCTCCCGCCGTCGCCCGGTCGGTGCCCGTGGCCGCCTCGATGGCGCTGCTGCTCATGGCCGGCGCCGGCGTGTTCGGCGCGCTGTTCGCGGTGGCGTTCCACCTGCAGAACGTCGCCGGGCTGGACGCGTTCGCCGCCGCGCTGCACGGTCTGCCGCTGCCCCTGCTCATGGTCGTCGGCGCGCCCCTCACCGGCGCGGCGCTGGGCCGGCTCGGAGCGCGCCGCACCGCCACGGGGGGTGTGGTCCTCACCGTGCTCGGCATCGCGCTGCTCTCCCGCCTCGGCTCCGGCTGGGCGGAAGCGACCGGTTTCGCCGCCGTCGGTCTCGGCTTCGCCGCGGTGATGGTCACCGCCACCGGAACCGTGGTCGGTGACGCGCCCGCCGGCTACGCCGGAGTCGTCGGCGGCCTCAAACAGACCGCGGTCAACACCGGTTCGGCGCTCGGCGTCGCCGTGGCCGCCGGCCTCATGTCCACGGGCACACGGCCGACCCTGCTCGTCCTGGCGGCCGTCACGGCCCTGGCGCTCGTACCGGCAGCACTGCTGCCGGGCCGGCGGCGGGGGGCCCTGAGCACCACGAACACTCCGTCGGATCCGAGCAGTTTCGGAGAAGCCCCCGCGCGCACGTCCTTCTAGGATGAAGGGGAACCTACGGGAGGGCCGGAAAGGACGCCACGAGCGCCGAAACCGCAGGGCTGGGGGACCGCAGGACCGCCGGCTGCGCAGGACCGCCCCACCCCCAGGACCATCAGGACGTGAGAGACCTTCACGGCGAGGAGAACACCCATGACGAACAGGACCGCCTCCGCGAAGGCCATGGCTCCCGCCGCCGGGGAGGCCGACGGATTCACGGCCGAGGAACGGGACGCGATGAAGCAGCGCGCCCGGGAACTGAGGACGGCCTCGCGCCGTGGCTCGCGCCCGGCCAAGGCGGTGGAGGCGGAGGCCGACGTGCTCGCGAAGATCGCCGAGATGCGGGAAGAGGACCGCGTCCTCGCCGAGCGCGTCCACGCCATCGTCAGGGCGAGCGCGCCGTCCCTCGCGCCGAAGCTCTGGTACGGGATGCCCGCGTACGCCAAGGACGGCAAGGTCGTCTGCTTCTTCCAGGGCGCGCAGAAGTTCAAGTCCCGGTACGCCACGCTCGGCTTCAGCGACCAGGCGAACCTCGACGAGGGCAGCATGTGGGCGACGTCCTACGGCCTCGCCGGCCTGACCGCCGACGACGAGGCGCGCATCGGCGAGCTCATCAGGAAGGCCGTCGGCTGATCAGGAAAGCTCGGCCACCGGGCAGTGTTCGGCGCCCCTGTTCCTGGAGCCGGCCGGGGGCCCGAACCCGGGCGATGCGCCCGGCCCCTTGACCAGGGCCGCCGAAACCCTGGACCGAGCACCCGCCGTTCAGAACGCGTTCCGGCGGCGGAGCCGGAAGGGGCGGCCGTCGGGGTCGACGAGGAGATGGTGGAGGGGTGTCGCGATGATGCGGGCCGCGGTGGACAGTTCCGGCGGCTCGTAGCGGCGCAGCCGGCCGGGTGGTCGGGGTCCGCGCCGGCCTCCGGCGTACCAGGAGTCCAGGGCGGCCGCGGCCGCCGCGAAGGAGTCGAAGGCCACGGCCGGGTCGCAGAGCGGCTCGTCGGCTCCGAGCGGCTCTCCGGCCCCGGGCTTCTCCTGGGTGCCGAGCGCCCCGTCGGCCCGGAGCGGGTCCAAGTCGAGGTGTTCCCGGGAGAGTTCCAGGCGCAGTCGGCGGGCGAAGACGCGGGCGCCGTCGCCGAGTCCGCCCGGGTCGAGCGGTCCGCGCGGGTCCCGGGTCCGGTCCAGGACGGCGCAACTGAGTTCCGAATCGTGAGTCCAGGAGCGGAGGTTGACGTTGTCGGAGCCGACGGACGCCCACACGTCGTCGATGACGCACACCTTGGCGTGCACGTACACCGGCGTGCCTGCATGGTTCTCCAGCCCGTAGACCGCGACCCGGGAGCCCGCCGCCCGGCGCAGTGCCTCCAGGGCGGTGATCCGTCCGATCAGGTTCATGGGCAGGGTCAGCCGGCCGTCCTGCTCGGGGACGGACGGGATGACGGCGATCAACCGGAGCTCCTCGTTGGCGCGCAGGGCGTCCGCGAACGCCTCCACGACCCGCGGCGACCACAGGTACTGGTCCTCCAGGTAGACGAGCGAGCGGGCCCGCCGCAGGGCCTTGAGGTAGCCGCGGGCGATGCTCCGCTCGCCGTCGGGGGCGAACGGGTAGCCGTGCAGCAGGCGGTTCGGGTACGTACGCAGCACCTGGACGGTGTGCGTGCCGCAGGACGCCGGGTTCAGGCCCTGCGGAGGCAGGGGGTCCGCGTGGGTGTCCTCGTGGTGCAGGAGGGCCCGGAGACGGTTCAGCGGACTCCGGCTCAGCGGCGCGGGATCCTGCCAGCGCTCGCGGAAGACGGCCTCGACGTCGCCGACCACCGGGCCGCGGAGCGCGAGCTGTACGTCGTGCCAGGGCGGGTGCGGACCGTAGGCCCCGGCCATCGGCAGCGACTGGGGATCGCCGAGATGGCGGCGGTCGTCCCTGCGGTTGTGGCACAGGTCGATTCCGCCGACGTAGGCGATGTCGAGCCAGGGACGGCCGCGGTGGCGCAGGACGACCAGCTTCTGGTGGTGCGCGCCGCCGGGCCGGATCCGCATGTCGAGCAGGCACTCGCCGCCGGCCTCCTCGATCTCCTCGCCGAGGTGCCGGTTCTCACTCTCGCTGAACCGGAGGCTGTCCAGGTGGGACCGCCACACCAGTCCCTTGACGACGACACCGCGCTCGGCGGCACGGCTCAGCACGGCGCCGATCGCGGTGCCGTCCGGGTCTCCGGCGTCCAGCTCCCCGGCGTTCCGGTCTCCGGTGTCGCGGTCCCCGGCGTCCCGGTCGGGAGGGCGCCGGCCCAGGCGTTCGTCGGGGTCGCCGCGCCAGTCGGTGAACAGGAACAGGTCACCCGGCCGCTGGTCCTCGATCCGTTCGAGGAGCTCGGCGAAATAGGCGGCACCGTGCACCACGGGTCGGGCGTCGTTCCCTTCCGACCATGCCGCGCCGCGCGGGCGGCGGCGGTCGAGGCGGGTGGCGGGGTTGCCGCGCTCCGGTGAGGTCAGCAACCAGTCGTCGGTCCGGTCCATGACACGGGTCCTCCGCCCCGCTTCTACCCCGGCACCCCGCCCCACTACCCCTCACCGCCGGTGACCGGCCGGTCAC
The DNA here is from genome assembly GCF_056436025.1 of Streptomyces sp. NPDC043853. Classification (NCBI taxonomy): domain Bacteria; kingdom Bacillati; phylum Actinomycetota; class Actinomycetes; order Kitasatosporales; family Streptomycetaceae; genus Streptomyces; species Streptomyces sp. NPDC043853. The sequence continues at coordinate 168,696 of NZ_JBWKDJ010000018.1, read as the reverse complement.
CGGGGCCCCGAGGCCTGCGCCGCTCCCTCAGTCGGCGACGCGCTGCGTCAGGACCAGCAGGGCGTCGACGAGGTCCTCCATGGGCGCGCCGGTGGCCAGGCGCCGCAGCTGCTGGCCGAAGACCACGGCCACGGCGACGCCGGCCAGGCGCTCGGCGTCCGGCAGGCCGAGCCGGGCGAGGATGCGCGCCGCCAGGCGGTCGTAGGCGGCGAAGCACTCGGCCGCGGCGGCGCGCAGCCGTTCGTCCCGCCCCGCCTGGACGTAGAGTTCGAAGGGGGCTATGTGGCGGCTGTCGAAACCGTCGACGCCCGCGACCGACCCCACCACCTCCGCCGCCTGCCGGATGTCGAGCCATTCGTCGTCGCACTCGTTGGCGAGCGAGGTGAAGTGTCGGGTCTCCTCGGCCACGAACAACAGCAGGCTCTCCCGCAGGAGTTCGTGCTGGGTGGCGAAGTGGTAGGTGATGGAGCCGAGGGAGACCCCGGCCTCCTTCGCGATGCGGCGATTGGACACCGCGGCGATCCCGTCCTGCCCGATGATCCGCAGCACGGCGTCGATGATGTTCTGGCGGGTGTCGGAGGCACTGGGCATGACGGCATTCTGCCTCAGCTCCCGACGGCGCCACCGCCGCCCCTGTGGCCCCCGCGGACGACCGTCGAAATGGAGGTCGACCGTTCCGCGCTATGGACAGACCTCCGCCCTCTCCCTACTGTTCGTTCGAACGACCAAGATGAGAAGGGGAGTTGTCGTGGACGTACGCGGATCGAAGGTTCTGCTCACGGGCGCCACCGGAGGGATCGGGATGGCATTGGCCGCGGCCATGGCCGCGCACGGCGCCGACCTCGTGGTCACCGGACGGCGGGAGGGCGCGCTGAAGGCTGCCGCGGACGCGTACGGCGCGCGCACCGTGCTCGCCGATCTCGCCGACCGGGACGACGTCGCCCGCCTCGCCCGGGCGTGCGCCGACACGGACCTGCTGATCGCGAACGCGGCCCTGCCGGCGAGCGGTGAACTCCTCGACTACACCGAGGACCAGATCGACCGCGCCCTCGACGTCAACCTGCGCGCCCCCGTGATGCTGTGCCGCCTGCTCGCGGAGCCGATGGTGGCGCGCGGCCGGGGCCACATCGTGCTGGTCGGCTCCATAAGCGGCAAGGCCGCGACCCGTTCCTCCTCCCTGTACAACGCCACGAAGTTCGGGCTGCGCGGCTTCGCCCTGGCGTTGCGCCAGGATCTCGCCGGCACCGGCGTCGGGGTGTCCCTGGTCCAGCCCGGATTCGTCCGCGACGCGGGCATGTTCGCCGCGACCGGCGCCGCCACGCCGAACCGCATCCGCACCGTCAGCCCCGCGCAGGTGGCCGAAGGTGTCGTCGCGGCCGTCCGGCGTGACCTGTGCGAGGTCAACGTGGCACCGCTGGAACTCCGGCTGCTGAGCGCGATCGCCGGGCAGTTCCCCCGCTTCGCGGAGTGGGTCCAGGGCCGGGCGTCCGGTGCGGACGGCACGGTCCGGCAGCTCGTCGAGGCACAGCGCGGCCTTCGCTAGCAGCCGGACGGTCGCACACCCCCCACGGCCGCCCGGCCCTCCCCGTCGCCGGGCCGCGGCTCCGAAGGGCCTCGACGCTCCCACCCGTCGACGTGCCCTCCGGAGCCGCACACATGCCGGCCGACGGGTCAGCGGATCCGCCACAGCCCGCTCTCGGAGCCGTGTCCGGCGGACTGCGTGATCCCGGCGCCGTCCGCGGTCGAATCCCCTTCCACCTCCAGCGCCTCGCCGGAGTCGGCGTCGACGAGGCGGAAGCAGCCGGCACCGGCGTGGAGGAGCCGCCATCGGTGCGCGCCCGGGCCGTCGTCCGTGAACTGGGCCGCTCGGGCGCCCTCGGCGGCGGACGCCGCCTGGACGCCGAGCGCCTTGCCGGAGCGCGCGTTGCGGATGCCGAACCGGCCCTCCTCGTCCGCCAGGAACGTCCACAGCCGGTCCTCGCCGACGTCGCCCCCGCTGCCGCTGCCGCTGCCGCTGCCGCCCCCGCCTTCGCGCCCGTCGCCGTCCCGGTCGGCGTACTGCACGACCCGGACGCCATCCGCGGTGGACGTCCCCTCCAGGCCGAGCACCTTCCCGGAGCGGCGGTTCTCGACGCGCACCGCGCCGTCGGGGTGGAGCAGCCACAGCCGGTCGTCGGCTCCGCCGTCCGCCCGCTGCACGACGCGGGCGCCGTCGGCCGTGGACCGGCCGTCCACGGCGAGCACCTTGCCGGAGTGCTTGTTGCGGAGCCGGTACCAGCCGTCGTCCCCGCCGACCGGCTGCCACAACTGGTCGTCCGTACCGACGGAGCGGTCGCCGCGCTGGACGACCCGGGCGCCCTCGGCGGTGGACATCCCGTCGACGCCCAGGACCTTCCCGGAGTGCCGATTGCGCAGCACGTACCAGCCCTCGCCGCGGTCAACCAGCTCCCAGCGGTGGTCCCCGGTGCCGTGGTCGGTGCACTGGACGACCCCCGCCCGGTCCGCCCTGGACATGCCCGCGAGCCCGAGGACCTTGCCGGAACGGCGGTTGCGGAGCCGGAACGCCGGGAGGGCGGGACGGGCGGTGTCCCCGGCGGCGACCGTGGCGGCGGGCGCCGCGCCCTGACCGGCCGAAATCCCGACGACGCGCGCGCTGTTGTCGGACATGCCGGCGATGCGGACCTGCCGGGCGGGGAACGGGTCCCGGCCGTTCGGGCCCTTCACCTGGCCCCACGGGGTCCAGCCGTGCGGGTAGCGGATCCGGTGCCACGCGTTCCCGTCCAGTCCCACCGCCACCACCTGCGCGCCGCCGTCCGGCATCCCGGCGATATCGACGGAACTCGCCCCCATCACGGCGGTGGTGACCCCGGTCGGGGGCTGGAACCCGTCCCAGGCGCCGTTCGGGTGGCGGACCTGGTGGTACACCACCCCGTCGAGGCCGATCGCCAGGACCTGCGAGGAGCCGTCGGGCAGCCCGGTGATCCGCAGCGCCGGCCCGGAGAAGGACGCGGCTCCGTGCGCCCCGCCGAGCCGGCCCCAGGCGGTCCAGTTCCCGCGGGCGTCCCGGACGCAGTGGTACGCGGCTCCGTCCGAGCCGTAACTCACCACCTGCGCGCTGCCGTCCCGCATCCCGGCGATCGAGGCCTTCGTCGCACCCCAGCGGGCGGCCCCGCCGTTGCCCGGCACGGGACGGAACCCCGTCAGGGTGCCGTCCGCGCGGCGCTGCTGGTGGTACAGGGTGCTGTCCGCGCCGATGGCGAGGATCTGGCTGGTCCCGTCCCGCAGGCCGGCGATCGCCGCGTCCCGTACGGTGAACGGCCCGTCGCCGCCGGGCCCGGCCAGGCGCTCCCACACCCGCACCGTGGTACCGGTACGGCCGGAGGCCATGCACCACAGGCCGCCGTCCGGCCCGATGCCCAGGACCTCCACGGTGCCGTCGGGCATCCCGGCCACATCGGCCTGCACCCCGTCGAAGGACGCGGCACCGCCGGCTCCGGGCAGCGGACGCATGCTGCTCCAACTGCCGTCCGCGGAGCGCCCCGTCAGGAACAGGGTGCGCTGCTCGATCGGGTAGGGCGGGAGCTGTCGGCCGTAGAGCCACACCGGGTTGGTGACCGCGACCATCTGGTTCGGCACCGTCCACGCGGGTTCCGGACGGCGCACCTCGGCCCGGGCGAACAGGGAGGCCTTGCCCCAGCCCCGCCAGTGCAGTCGGGTACTGCCGCCGGCCCCGATCCAGGCCGCGGCCATGATGCCCCACTCGGTGTGGAGCAGGGCGAAGGTGTTCGGGGCGCCGCTGACCCGCACGTCCACCTCGACCGCGTCGAAGAAGCCCAGCGGGAGCTCCTCGCCGGGGCCGACGGTCACCCCGTTCGCGGAGGCGGTGAAGTCCACCGTCACGGCGGACGACTCCACGGCGTACGAACGGCCCACGCGCAGCGAGTCCAGCAGGGCCGTGGTGGACAGGGCCCCGGCGCGCACCACGTTGTGGGGCCGCCCGATGGCGTCACCGGGTGAGTGCGCGTCGCTGTTGCCCACCCCCGCGAGGCGTTTGCCGAGGCAGAGCCGCAGGTGCCAGAGGGCGACGTTCGCCTCGTCGTCCAGCGTCCACGGGCCGTTCCAGATCTCCATGGCGTCGACGGTGTCGAGGCCGAAGGTCCAGAAGGAGCCCACCGCCGGTGTCATCGGGTGCGCGGCGATCACGAGACCGCCGAGGCTGTGCACGCGCCGGACGTGCTGGTCGAACACCCCGTCGGCGGGGCCGTAGTGCCAGTCCACCCACTCGCCCTGGGGGATGCCGACCGCAAGCCAGTGCCCGTGCCGGGTGGTCACCTCCTCGGCGTTGACGACCAGGAGGTCGGCGGGGACGTTGCCGCGCCAGGACACCCCGGTCGAGCTGGTGTTGTGGTCCGAGGTGGCGATGAAGTGCAGTCCGGCGGCGCGGGCGTCGGCGACGAGCTTCTCCACCGTGCGCTGCCCGTCGGAGTGTTCGGTGTGCAGGTGCAGGTCGCCGCGGTACCAGCCGGCCCCGCGTCCGGCCACCGCCGCCGGGAGCAGGTCGTAGGGCGCGGTGGGCAGCGGGTCGCCGTACTCCAGGGTGACGCTCACCTCCCAGCCCATGCCCGCCGGGTCGCCGACCATCGGTCCGAGGGCCACCGACCACTTGCCCTGCTGGATGGGCCCGGGTACGTACCCGGGGGTCGCGTCCGAAGCCGACAGGGTGAACTCCCGCCGGGCCCCGCCCGACCAGCCGCGGAATCCGGTCGGCCCGAAGATGCCGATGTCCAGCATGTTGGACCAGGTGCCGGGCAGCGGCGGCGACTTGGCGGGATCGAAGCGGGAGTTCACGGATATCCGCCGGACCCCGGCCGGTACGTCGAAGTCGACGGAGGCCCACTGGTCGAAGCCGAAGGGGGAGTGGCCCCGGTAGGTCGTCGTCACGGTCCGGCCCGGCTCCCCGCCGGTCACGGCGGAGGCGACGTCCGCCGGCACCAGGGCGGCCAGGCCGCCGGCGGCGAGCAGTGTCCCGAGTCGCAGTACGTCCCGGCGGCCCGGTCCCTCCCGGTGGCCGGGCGGGTCAGGGTGGCCCGCCCGGCCCTCTCCGGCACGGCCGGGGGCGGCGGATGCGAGCGGATGACCGGTACGGAGCGGATCGTTCACGTCTTGGTCCTCTCGTCTTCGGCCACGCCGGTGCGCGCCCGCGGTCGGCGGGGTCAGGGCCGCCGGCGCGCGGGGGTCTGGCGCGCTGGGCGTGTGGCGTGGTGCGTGGGGGGCGGGGTGGCGTGTGGGACACGGGCACGGGGCACGGTTGATGGGGCATGGAGCACGGAACGGGCCCGCGTTCGTTCGACCGAACAGTAGGGCACCGGGAGAGGGCTGGGAATGACCCGGGCATGCCAACTCCCGCCGTGTTGCGCGTCCGTGCCGCGCCGCGGGAACGGTCTTTTCGATTCACTGCTGTGACGGAGCGTCAGTCCGCCCCCGCCCGGTTCCGCGGGCGGTTGGCCGTCCGGTGCGCTACGCGTGCTCCGCCCGCGTGCGGCGGGGTGCGTGCCGACCGGATCCGCTTTCCGGCTGCGAATGCGCCGGATATGCACCTACCTTCACACCGTCACCTCCCCTTCTGCAGCAGAACCGTCACAGTCGGGGGGTGCGGTACCGGCTAGGGTGACGTGCGCCCGTCAAGGCGGGCGGTATTTGATCACCGATTTTCAACGGGAATTGAACGTGAAACTTCGTCACGTCCGCGCCATCGCCGTCTTCGGCATCGCGATCGTCGCCCTCACCGGAGCCCGCGGCTCCCACGGCGGCAGCTGCGGCGGCGGTCACGGCAGTAGCAGTAGCCACGGTTCCGACTCGGGCTCCGGCTCCAGCGGATCCACCACGGGGGGCACCACCGGCGGAAGCCACGACAGCGACAGCACCACCACCGGCAGCACCTCGGGAGGCACCTCCGTCACCGGCGGTTCCCGCAGGGACCAGGCCGAGCGGGACATCCGCATCGACGGGTGCAAGCTGGACGACTCCAGGAAGAACCTGGTCGCCCGGCTGACCGTCACCAACAACAGCTCCTTGGACTACACGTACGACATCACCATGAAGTTCCGCGGCAAGGCCGGCTCGAACGCCAACCTCGCCCTGGCCGAGGTGGACGACCTCAAGGTCAAGGCCGGCGCCTCGCAGCAGACCAAGGCCACCACGCCGTACACCGGCAAGGGTGACGGCACCGAGTACAAGGAGTGTGTCGTCCAGTTCGCCTCCAAGAGCGCGCTCTGACGATCCCCGGCCGCGCACGGGCGGCGTCGACCGAGATCCGGCGACGCTGACCCACGCGCTGCGGTGCGGCAGGGTGCGCGTGGTGTGGGAGGCGGCGGTTCCGAAACGGCTGCCGCCGCCCGCCGCCCGCCGCCCGCCGCCCGCCGCCCGCCGCCCGCCGCCCGCCGCCCGCCGCCCGCCGCCTGTCCGCCGGCCTCCGCCCGCCGCTGCTTCGGGCGTGACCAACGCCACATCCCGCGCTGCGGCGCCTCGTTGGTCCGAATTGCACTAACAGCCACAAATCGGGCAAATAGTTACATCATCCATGTAACTCACTTTCCTTTCATATGCCCCTTGAGGGTGTGTCAGTCGAAATCGGGCGAGGCATAATCGCCGCCGGTCGTCTCCGGAAGCGGTGGAGCCATCGGGGCACCGACTGACCTCCACGGCGGAACCCCGCACCGGACCCGATCCTCAAGGCGTTGTAGATGTCCCTGGCCAGCCGTCCCCGCCTCGCGGCCCTGCTCGCGGCGCTGTCCGTCAGCGCCGCCGGGGTCTCGACCTGGGCCTGGGGCTACGGGCCGTACAGGACCGCCGAACAGCCCGCCGCCCCCGCGGCGGCCGTCCGCCCCAGCGTCACCGAGGGCTCCGTCGTCCAGGTCGTCGCCCATCCCGACGACGACCTGTTCTTCATGAACCCCGACCTCAGCCGTTCCATAGCCGCCGGCATCAAGGTCACCACCGTCTACCTGACCTCCGGCGAGTCCGACGGCAGGAACGAGGCCCACAGCCCGCACCTGGACGACGCCGCGCAGCCGGCCGACCGCGCCGCCTACGCCGAGGCCCGGCAGAACGGCATCCGGGGCGCCTACGCGCAGATGGCCACCGGCGACCGCACCAGCGCCTGGCAGCGGAAGTCCGTACCCACTGCCGGCGGCGGGAGCGCGGAGGTGGACGTCCTCCTGGCCCGGCCCGAGGTCAACCTGGTGTGGATGCAGCTCCGCGAGGCCCGCAGCATCTCCGACGACAACCCGGACAGCCTCCGCGGCCTGTGGGACGGCAGGACCGCCGCCCTGGGTGCCCAGCTGACCTCCGGCACCCCGGTCACGAGCTGGTTCTCGTACAGCAGGGACCAGGCCGTCGAGGCCATCACCCGGGTCTTCGAGGCGTACCGGCCGACCACGATACGGACCCAGGACCCGACCCCGGGCCTGTACGAGGACAGCGGCGTCCTCGCCGACCACCAGGACCACATGTACGGCGCCCGCTTCGTGCAGGCGGCGGTCGAACGCTACGCGCTGTCCACGGACCGGCCGCACTTCTCGGTCCAGAACTACGTGAGCTACCCCAACAGCGCGCTGCCTCCGACGCTCGCCCCCGAGACAGCCCGGGAGAAGCTCGGCTACCTCGAAACGTATGCCTGGCTGGACCACCGGAACTGGTGCGGCAGCCCCGCCGGCTGCGGCGACCGCAAGGCGGCCACCCGTCCCACCGGTGCCGGCTGGAACCAGACCATCCGCTACAGCCGGGGCGAGGGCACCTCCTGGATGGCCGAGGGCAGCTCCGGCCGCCTCTGGGCCTTCGCCGTCCTGGACGGCCGGATGGCGTACTGGTCGCGCAGCGGCCCACGGGCCGCCTGGCGGGGTCCCCGCTTCCTGCCCGGCACCGGCCTCGACACCGGGGCCACGGCCGCCCGCCTCCCCGACGGCCGGATCGCCGTCTTCGGCACCCGTACGACCCTCGGCGCGACCCCGCAGGAGTACGGCCGGGAGGTCGTGTACGCCGTCCAGGCCGCGGCCGACGGAGCGTTCGGCCCGTGGCGGTCACTGGGCACCCCGGACACCGGGGACACGGCGGTCACCTCGGCACTGAGCGGTCCGGCCGTCGCCGTGGACCCGGCGGGCCGGATGACCGTGTACGTCCGCGACTCCCGGCGCACCCTGCGCGGCAGCAGCCAGGACACCCCGGGCGGTCCCTTCGGCGCATGGGCGGAACTGGGCGGCTCGGGCCTCCAGGGCGACCCGGTGACCGCGACGGACGCGGCGGGGCGGCGCCACGTGTACGCGACGACGCTCGACGGCGTGCTCGCCTGGGACCAGCCCGCACCGGACGCCCCGCTTGGCGGCCCCTTCCCGACCGGACTGCCGCAGACCACGGGTGCGCTCTCGGTGAGCCCGGAGGGCGACGGCGTCCGTGTCTACTTTCGCCGGCCCGGCACCGGCACCGTCGGCACGAGCCTGGCCACGGCCGGCCCGGAGGCCCCGGAGTACTCCCCGGTCACCGAGGCGGGCGGCGGGGCCGGCTACGGCGCCGTCGGCGTGGCGGGCGGCGTGCTCGCCGGCCGCGCGGACACCGGCACGGTCGGGACCTCGGCCCTGCCGGGGCCGTCCGGCGCCGAGGGTGACGGTGAGGCCGCCGGTGCGGATGCGGATGCGGTTGCGGCTGCTGCGCCCGGCGCGGGCGACGAGCCGCGGTCCTGGAGCGAGTCCGAGATCCTCTACACGGGCGCACCGGCGCTCGTGGCCGGGGCGGCCGGTACGGCGGCCGTCGCGGCGGCACTCGGCCTGGACGCCGGCCTCCACATCACCTCGGCCGCTCCGGCCGGCCCGGGCCGGCCCGGCGGCGGTGCTGCCTCCGTGTGGCAGCGGGCGGTCCCGCCGTGGAAGGCCGGCCCCGCCGGGCGCACCGGTCCGGCATTCCTCGGGGGACCGCTGCCGTAGGGCCGGTGCGCGGGCCACGGCGGGAGTGCGCCGGGAGGGTGTGCCGGGGGAGTCGGCCGGGGGAGTCAGCCGGGTGGCAGGCCGGCTCCGCGCGGGCGAGGATGGCCGTCGGACCGCACGGCTCAGCCGAGGGCGGCCGGTTCCTGACCCGCAGGCGATCGGGACCCCATGACCCCCTGTTCCACCCCGTGCGGGCGCGTGAGACCCGGAACGGTCCGCGCCGTGGTCTCCGCCGCGGTCCTGGCCACCCTCGCGGCCGTCGCGACGGGGTGCCGGCACGAGCCCGCGCCGGCCTGGGGGTACCCCGAGCTGAAGACCACCCTGGAGGCGTTCTCCGGAGCGCTCGGCGAACGGTGCGACGAGGCGACCCCCGCGAGCTGTGCGGCCGGGCTCGACCGGCTCGCCGCGGTCGCGGAGCGCGCCTTCGAGCAGGTCCTCGACCACCGGCTCCTCGACGACGGCTACGTCGAGGCGAGGAGCCGCGCGGACCGGGCGAGGGCGACCCGCCTCGCCGCCGCCCGGGAGGCCCGGTCACGGCACGCCCCGCAGCACCCGCCGTTCCGGCGCGCGGTGGCGGCGGAACGGCGGGCGTACGAACGCCTCCTGGCCGAACTGGAGCGCGTCCGCACCACCCCGCCGCCGGGTGACGGCGCGGACCCCGTCTGACACGGACCGTCTGACACGCATCCCGTCCGGCACGGGCCCGGATGCCTGTTCCGTCCGGGCCCCCGTCCAGGCCCCTCCCGGATGCCGGGGCGCACGAGCCGTGCACATCATGGGATCTCCCGGCCCGTCCTGGCCGCAAGGGAGGTGAACGACCAGTGCTCCGACCGGAGGAGAGGACCGCCGGAGACCATTCTCCGCAGCCGCCGGAGCATGCCGTCCATGCCGCCGCCCCCGCCCCGCGCTTCTCCGCCTCCGTCCGCCGCGGGCTGTTGCCCGCCACGGCCGGCACCCTGGTGGCGGCCGCCGGAGCGCTGGTCGCCGTCGGCTGTTTCCTCGGGCTCTACGTGCGCCCCACCTCCGACGACTGGTGCGCCGGCTGGAAGGCCCGCGATCTGGGAGTCCTCGGAATCACCGCCGACTTCTACACCACCCAGAACGGCCGGATCACGAACGCCTTCCTCAGCGGCGTCATCTACCGCGACGGACTCGCCGGGACCAAGATCCTGCCCACGGTCATCGCCGTGACCTTCACCCTGGGCCTGGTCCTGCTCGGCCGCGAACTCGTCCGCTTCCTCGGCGGAAGGCCCCGGGCGCTGCTCCTCCTGGCCTGCGCCCTGGTCCTCCAGGCCCTGCTCTACTTCGCGGGCCCCCGTGCCTATCAAGTGCTCCTGTGGGCTCCGGCCACGATCTCGCACACCGTGCCCGCCGTCATCGGCGTATGGGCGCTCCTGCTCGCCCTGGTGACGGTCCGCCATCCCCGGACCGGGGTACGCGCCGCCGGATGCGCCGCGGCGTTCTTCACCGGGGCCGCGCTCGGCACCCTGAGCGAGCCGTTCGCACTCGTCAGCGGCCTGCTCGCGGCCGCCGTCGGACTGCTGGCCCTGCCCCGCCTCGGGCTCGCGCGGACCTGGCGCCCGTTCACCTGGTGCCTGCTCTGGTGCTCCGGTCTCCTCTGCGGCCTGATCCTGCTCTACACCTCTCCCGGTGCCCGCTGGCGCCGGGCCCAGCAGCCGGCCGGGGAATCCCTGCTCTCCGCGAACGGCCTCCGGGGCACCCTCGACGGCTGGCTGCACATGTGGGGCTCGATCACCGGCCAGTGGGCCTACCTCGGAGCCGCCGCCGTGGGCGTGGTCCTGGGCCTGGGGTGCCGGCTCGGCGCCCCGGCCCGGGGCGAGCGGGAAGCCCGCCGGGCCGTCCCCCGCCACCTGCGGCTCGCCGTGCTGCTGCTCCCCGTGCCCGTGGTGCTGCTGGGATCGTTCGCCGTGGCGCTGGGCCTGCGCAGCGGATACGGCCCCAGTGGCTGGACGTACGCCCGTACCTGGACGAGTCACCTCGTGCTCATGGAACTGGCGCTGTGTGGCTACGGCGCACTGCTGGGGGACCGACTCGGCCGGCTCCTGGCCGGCCCGTGGCCCGCCGGCGCCGCCCGGACGGGCAGGCCCGCGGGCGCGGCCCTGCCCGCCGCCGTCCTCGTGGCGGGCTGCCTGGCGCTGGCCTCGGTGGCCGCGCTGGTCCCGAGCGTCCAGCGGCTCACGACCACCACCGTCACCCGCGCGGTCGCCTGGGACGCCCAGAACGCCCGTATCCGGGCCGAGGCGGCACGGGGCGCCACGGACGTGGGCTACCGCCCCCTGTACATCGGAAACCTGGCCGAGCCCTTCTACACCTCCCGCTACGACCAGGACTGGGTCGCCGCGTGCGTGTCGAAGTGGTACGGCGTCGACCGGATCCACCGCCTGCGGAGGTAGGGCGGTGTCAGACGATCCGCTGCTCCGCCCCTGCTGTCTGTGCCGTCCCTGCCGTCCCTGCCGCCCCTGCCGCCCGTTCGGCCGCCGCGGCCGCTTGCTCCAGACGGCCGCGGTACTCCTCCCACCAGTCCGGGTCGCCCGACGGCATGCTGGTGTTGCGCTCGTTCATCCCCACGGCGCCGTCCAGGAGTTCCCGGATGATGTCGGCGTGGCCGGCGTGCCGGTGCGTGTCGGCGATCACCCGCACCACGGCGTGGTGCAGCGTCACCTCGTCCTTGCCGTCCGGCCACCACGGCACCTTGCCGACCGTGTCCAGCGGCAGCGCGTCGAGCGTCGCGTCCGCGTGCGCCCACGCCCGGCGGTACAGATCGGTGATGTCCGCGCGGGACTCGTCGGCGGTGGCCCACATGTCCGCGTTGTCCTCGGCGGCGTCCTCGAGCCAGGGCAGCAGCTCACCCGACGGCCGTCCGAAGGTGTCTCCGAGATAGCCCAGCTCCACGCCCGCCGCGTGCTTCACCAGCCCCAGCAGGTTGGTGCCGGTCGGCGTCGACGGGCGCCGGATCTCGTACTCGGAAAGCCCTTCGAGTTTCCAGAGCAGGGCGTCCCGGGCGGACTGCAGGTAGAAGCGGAGGTCCGTTGTGGCGTCCGATGCACTCATGGGGCCAGTCTGCGGCAGGCGGCGACGTTGATCCACCGGTTCGCGGAGTCCGGGCAGGGCCTCTCCTGCCCTTCTCACGCACCCGGTTCCGCGTCGTGGAGCAGCGAGATGCCGAGCATCCGGGCGCCGGTATCGGTCCGCGGCCGGTGCCGGCTCCCCGCGGCGAACACCACGTACGTGCCCGGTCCGTGGCGCTCCTCGCCCTCGATGACCTCCCCGCTCAGTACGTAGTACCGCTCCTCGGCCGCGTGGACGTCCACCGCGGGCCACTCGGTGCCCGCGGCGAAGTCGATCACCCAGCCGCGGGCGTGCCGGGTCGCCGGCAGCCTGCGGCGGAGGATGCCCGGGGCCACCTCGTGCGGTGTGATCTCGTCCACCTGGACGACGGTCTTGAGCGGGTACGTGCCCGTGTGCTCGTTCATGAAGCCCACGATCGCCCGGAGCCCGCGCCACGGCGAGTGTCCGGAACGACGTCCACGGGTACTTTCCTGCCATGCCCCGACACCGCGTGGTGGCGCTCCTCAACGAGCCGCAGTCGCCCTTCGAACTCGCCTGTGCCGCCGAGGTCTTCGGCGGCGTCCGACCGGGCCTGCCCGACCACTACGAATTCCGGGTGTGCGCCGCGGAGCCCGGACCGCTGCGGACCACGGTCGGCTACGCCATGCTCGTGGATGCCGGCCCGGAGGCGCTGGCGGAGGCGGACACGGTGGTCGTCCCGGGCTGGCAGCCGCCGGGCGGCACCGTGCCCCCGCCCGTCCTCGACGCGCTGCGGGCGGCGCACGCGCGCGGCGCACGCATCGCCTCGATCTGCACCGGCGCGTTCGTCCTCGCCCAGGCGGGCCTGCTCGACGGCCGCCGCGCCACCACCCACTGGCGCCGCACCGGCCTGCTCGCCGCCCGCCACCCCCGGATCGAGGTCGACGCCGACGTGCTCTACGTCGATCACGGTGACGTGGCCACGAGCGCAGGCAGCGGCGCGGGCATCGACCTGTGCCTGCACCTGGTGCGCACCGACCACGGCTCGGCCCACGCCGCCGAGGTCGCACGCAGCATGGTCCTGCCCCCACACCGTGAGGGCAGCCAGCTTCAGTACGTCCCGCGGCCCGCCCCGTCCGGAACCGACACCTCCCTGGCCCCCGTACTCCAATGGGCACTCACCCGGCTGGAGTCCGACCTGACCGTCGACCGGCTCGCCGAGCGGGCCGGGCTCTCCAACCGCACGCTGGCCCGCCGGTTCGCCGGTCAGCTCGGCATCAGCCCCGGCCAGTGGCTGCTCGGCCACCGGCTCGACGCCGCCCGGTCCCTCCTCGAACAGACCGATCTGCCGGTGGAGACGATCGCGACCAGGGTGGGTCTCTCCTCCGCGGTCAACCTGCGCCGCCGGTTCAGGACCGCCTTCGGCACCACCCCCGGGTCCTATCGGCGGGTCTTCGGGGAATCCCGGCGCCGGGAAGACCCGACACCGGCCCACACCGTCGGGCGCGGTAGCGGACGAGCGTGATCCCGGTGCCCGGTGCCCGGTGCCCGGTGCCCGGTGCCCGGTGCGGTCCGGTCGGGATCGGTCGGGCGACCCGCGTGCTGCTCGTACGGGTCGCCCGACCGCCGGGTGCCCGCCCCCGTGGTCAGTCCGTGCCGCCGTCCTGTGCGCACAGCCGCTCCCACGCCGCCGCGAACATCTCGTGCAGCGGTGCCGTCGGCAGCACCCGCCCGAACGGGGAGCGGATGCTGTTCCCCCACAGCGGGCGCACCCCGTGCGATGCCAGCTTCACCGTCTCCAACGGCAGGTGCGGGGCCTTGAGCTCCGTCCACTCCCCGGGCACGAACAGGGTCCGGCCGGCCCGCGCCCGCTTGGCCTCCACCACCGCGCCCGCGCCGAGCAGTTCCGCCCGGACCTCGGCGTGCCGCTTGGTCGTCCAGCCGTTCCACCGCCGTACGTTCCGGTCGGTGGGCGTCGCCAGTGTCGCCAGCTGGAGGTACAGCGCGGCCGCGTCGGTCCCCGTTCCCAGCCGCTCCGCCACCCGGGCGACCAGCTCGGGGCAGGACTGCCGCGGATCCGCCTCGTACGCCCCGGCCGGCACCGCTCCCGAGCCGGCCCGGCGCATCATCCGCTCCAGTCCGCCGCCGGCCACCAGCGGCGCCACCCGGTCCAGTTCCTCGGTCAGGTCGGTGAGCTCCCGCACCTGCTGCCACACCTCGGGGTCGGCGACCGCCGCCGGCCGGAGGAAGGAGGCACCACCGGGCGCGCACACCACGAGCGGTCCCGAGTCGTACGCGGTCACCGGGACGGGCCCCTCCTCCTTCCGGGAGTCCGTCGCCACCGGAAGCAGCCCGGGCCCGAACCGCTCCGCGATCCCCGCCGAGGTGTCCTGGACCCGTCCGCCCCCCAGCGGCAGCAGCAGCTCCGGCCGGTCCAGCTCGGCCCGCAGCCGCTCGTACAGGGCCGCCGCTCCGGCCACCGCCGGATCACCCGCCGGCCGGTCCGTCCACGCCCACACCAGCGCGCTCGCGATCTGCCCGAGGTCGAGGCCGATCGGGGTGCGGTACGGCAGCTCCGGCCCGGCCGGCGGCACCGGCCGGACCTCCACGCCGATGCCGTACGGGGTCGCCGCCAGCTCCCAGCCGGCCGCCTCCACGGTCGTGTCCGTGGCGGCCCCGTACCCGCCTGCGAGCCGCCGCGCCCACACCCCGGAGAGCCCCAGCGCGTCCTCCAGGGCGTCGGCAGCCTCGTCGTGCACGGCGGGCAGCACCCCGATCAGCTCCCGCCACACCCCGGCCATCCGCTCCACCGCCGCGGTGACCCCGCCCGGTCGCCACAGCTCGACCGGGTCCTCGGGCAGTGCCGCCGCCAGGACGGCCCGCCGGCCCGCGCCGCCGAGCCGGGCGCGCAGCCGGTCGTACTCCTCGGCCGTCATCGGCGTGGCCTTGTACGGCGCCTTGCACACCAGGGAGCGGTCCTCCTTCTCGTCGGACCGGCCGACCAGGCCGGCCACCACGAGCCGGGCCACCGCCCGGCGGACACCGGTCAGTTCGGCGAACCGCGCCGCCGCCGACTCCGGCACGGGCACCGGCCCGTGCTCCTCCACGGCCTCGACCAGGGCCCGCAGCCGCGCGGCGTCGTCCCGCTCCACCCGGACGAGCCGGGCCTGTGGAACCGCCGCCCGCACCGGGTCACCCTCCGCGTCCCCGGCCGCGGCCGCCACGAACCAGCATTCCGAGCCGCCGGGCCGTACCGCGGCCGACACCACCGCGCTGCCGCCCGCACGCAGTCCGTCCAGGACCTCACCGGCCGCCCGGCCGACCCACCACCGGCCGCCCGCCCGGGCGAACGGCTGGTCCGCCCAGGTCTCCAGCAGCGCCATGAGCGCGGCCCGTGCCCCGTCCGGGGTCGGTGCCACCGCCGCCCGCCAGGCCGCCGCGTCGACCGTGCCCAGCAGCTGCGACCAGTCCTGCGGCGGCGCGGGCGGCGAGAGCCGCCGCACCTCCTCGACGACGCTGCCCGCCAGGCAGTCGCCGTCGGCGGCCAGCGCGCTGATCGTGGCCGGCAGTGCCACGTCCGGGGTGCGCCGCCACCGGTCCTTCTCCGCGTACGAGACCAGCCCGTGCAGCGCGGGCATCAGCTCGCTGTCCGGCGCGGAGCGGCGCGGCAGGGGCGGGGCCTCCGCCAGCAGGGCCACCCGCCGGTGCAGGGCGAGCCGGCGCTCCTCCACCCGGGCGGCCCGGGCGGCCACCGCCGCCACGGCCTCGGCCAGCACCGGGTCGGTGACGGCCGGCAACTCCCGGGCCACGGCGGCCCGCAGCTCCTCCGCACCGCCGGCGGCGGCCGCCAGCAACGCGTCCGCCGTCTCCTGCGTCACGGTCCGCAGCGCCCGGGACCCGGCCGCGTCCCGGGTCCGCAGCAGGTACCAGAACGCGGGTGGCAGGGCCACGCCGCCCGACACGGTCGCCCTCCGCCGCGGCTTCACCCGCGGATGCCGGGGCGAGGCGTGCCCGTCCAGCTCCCACAACAGGACCCCGTCCGCGGTGTAGGCGCGCACGCCCGTCCGGGTCTCCGCCTCGGCGAGGACCACGTCCTCCGCGGCGCCTTCCGGCGGCGCCCACAGGGCCCACGGCTCCTGCCCCTGCCGGTCGATGTCGAAGCGGGCCTTGCGTCCGTCGATGCTCTCCACCAGGTAGTGGTCCGGGGCGTTGAAACGGTGTCCGGTGCGGAACAGTACGCGGGTGCCCACCAGCCCGTCCCGGCTGCCCAGCGGGGAGCCGGTCAGCCCGGCGGGCAGCGGCGCCAGCTGCAGGGCCTCCACCGTCAGGGCCATCCCGGCCTCGGACGGCTCCGCGGCCGGATCGGCCCCCGCTGCACGGCCCGGGAAGTCGGGCAGGGCCGACGCACCCTGCGGCTCGCCGGTGACCGGGTCGACCGCCTGCCAGGCCCGGTGGCCGAAGACGGCGTTGGTCCAGATCCGCGAACCGTCACCGAGCTGCAGCTCGTCCCCGTCGATGCCCTCCCGGCCACCCGGCCGCAGGACCCGCTCCCCCGAGTGCCGCCCGCCCCCGTCGGCCGTCTCGAACTGGAAGCCGTACCCCCCGTCCAGGCTGCCGCCGAACGGCACCAGCCCCCGCGTCTGCTCCGGCTCGAACTCCTCCTCGGGCCGGTCGGCCCACGCGGCGGTGTCGCAGGTGTAGGGGTCCGGCTTGAGCGTCCAGCTCACCAGGAAGGAGCCGCCCACGTAGTGCACCGCGAACATGGTCGCGTCCTCGGGCACCGTGAACCGGCAGGAGCCCCGTACCCCGTCCGGGGCGACGGCGACCGCCCGGTCCCGCCCGAACACCGTCAGCACCGGCCAGGTCGTCGTCACGCCGGACACACCCGGCAGCGCCCCGCTCCCGGTACCCTCCTCGCCGTCGGCGCCCGCGCCGGAAACGGCGTCCGCACCCGAACCGGCGTCCGCCGCGAACTCCGCGTACACCGACTCCAGCTCGGGCCAGGCCAGTTCCTCCGGCAGGCCGGCCGCCAGCGAACGCCGCAGCGCACCCGCCGCGCCCGCCCCGGCCAGGGCGTCGCCGATCCCGGCGAGCGCCGCGACCGTGGGCCGGTCCAGGATGGTCTCCAGCTCCGGCAGGGCCTCCTCGGCCCCCGCCATACCTCCGCCGCCGACGGCGTCGACCAGCTTGCCGACGCGCGCGGCGACCCCCTGCGCGATGCCCTCGTTGCCCGGCAGCAGCGTCACCGCCGACCCGGACCGGCGGGTACGCGCCGGGGACCAGTTCGGCAGCAGGTGCTCGTGCACCGTGCCCTCCAGCCGGGGACCGAACACCGGGTCGGCTGCCAGTGCGACCAGGTCGCGCCGGGACTTCTCGGCCCAGAAGCGCATCCGCATCCCCGGGCCGGGGTCGACGACCGCCACCCCGGCCGCGAGCAGGGAGTCCAGCACGTCCGCGTCGAGGCCCTGGTAGTGGTGCCGGGTCGTGTGCAGCGTCACCGGGCTGCCCTCCGCCCGCAGCCGGGGCCCCAACTCGCCCACCACGTCGAAGAACTCACCGGGCAGCGGCTGCCGGGTCACCCCGTCGCCCGACCGGGTGTACTGGTACATGTGCACGAAGTGCCCCACCCAGCGGGTCAGTCCGCCGTCCGGCACCACCCGTCCGGCCGCCATCGCCCCTACCGCTCCGCAGCCGGTCAGCAGGCGCAGCCAGGCCCCGCCGTCGGTGACACCCTCCGGGAAGACCTCCACCAGACCTGCGGACACCGCGTCCGTGGACGGATGGGCCGTCAGGACCGCGCAGGCCGCGTCCAGCAGGGCGTCGGGCGCCGACTTCTTCCGCGTGACGGACAGGATCGCGCCCGTCATCCGCGCGGTCTCGGCGTCGCCGTGCCCGGCGGCCTTGGCGGAGGCCCGGACCCGCCGCACCAGGTCCGCCGGCAGGTCCGCCCGCGAGCCGGCCCACGCGGTCAGGAACTTCTCCAGTTCCGTGTGCGCGTCGGAGGGCTCCAGCGTCGCGGTGAGGAACTTCTGATGGGCCCCGAACTCCTTGGCCGGCATCGCCCCGCCCGCCGCGAACAGCAGCGCGTTGGCCCGGCGGTAGCCGGGATCCACCGGCAGCCCGTGCTCGGCCTCGGCCGCCCGCGCCGCCGCGTACGCCCGCCCGCCCGGACGGCTCCCGTAGCCGATGAGCCGGTGGCCCACCGTGTCCCAGAACCACGGCAGGTGCGCCGGCGGCAGCTGCCGCGCCCGGTACGTCATCGTGTCCACGAAACGGCCGGGCTTGCCGTAGGACTGGCCGAGCTCGGCGTACATGGCCTCGACCAGCTCGCGTGCGGCCGGGGCCGCGCCCGGGTCGTGGGCCGCGACCCAGTCGGCGTAGGTGGTCGAGGCGTGCGTACCGCCGGCGGGCAGCAGGGATTCCAACGAGACGATCATGGAAGGGATCGTCCCACGCCCCACTGACAGCCCGTCGGCCGCCCGGACCGGGCTGTGGACGAACGGCAGCGGGTACCAACGCGTGCGTTTGGCGGGAGGAATGCCGGTCATACGCGTGGAGTCCGGCGGTGAATCCCCCAGCGGCGGCTGCTTCAGCAGACGCACCTGGGCTCGGGGCGGCCGGACGACCCGATCCGAGGAGGAGGCAACGCGGATGGCCGGCATAGGCGGTTGCATCGCGCTGATCACGGTGGGGGCCGTCCTCACCTTCGCCAGCGACTGGAAGATGGAGAGCGTCAACCTGGACGCGGTCGGACTGATCATGATGGGCGTCGGCCTGCTCGGCCTCGGTGTGTACGCCAGCGTCCTGCGCAGGCGGCGCGTCTCGACCGCCCTGCCGGTGGTCGACGAGACCCGCGACCGGACCTGACGGTCACGCAGGAAGCGGCAGGCGCACCGGACGGCCCTCCGGGGACACTCTTGTGCGGCGCGCCGCAGAGGAGTGCCCCGGACGCGGTCGTCTACCGTAAGGGCGGGAAGATCGCGGTAAATGTCCGGGTCCTCGCTTGCCGACGCTGTTCCGTGCCGGCGCGCCCGGTGGGCTGCAAGGGCGGAATCGGGACATGGGCGGAGCGGATCGGCCGGCGGTGCCGGAGGTGGTCGACACCCCTCACCGGCGTGGACTGCCGACCGGAAGGCTGGCACGGTGGCTGCTGCGCCACCAGGTGCAGCCGGTGGGACCGGAGTCGGAGGAGAGCCACGCGCAGCCGCACGCCTGGTGGAAGGTGATGTGCCTGACCGGCGTGGACTACTTCTCCAGCCTCGCCTACGTCCCCGCGATCGCCGCCCTGGCCGCCGGAGCGGTCTCCCCGCTGGCCACCCTGCTGATCGTCGCGCTGACGCTGCTGGGCATGCTGCCGATGTACCGGCGGGTGGCGAAGGAGAGCCCGCACGGCGCCGGGTCGGTGGCCATGCTGGAGGACCTGCTGCCGTTCTGGTGGGGCAAGCTGTTCGTGCTGGTCCTGCTGGGCTTCGTGGCCACGTCCTGGATCATCACCATCACCCTGTCGACGGCGGACGCCTCCGTCCACGTGGTCGAGAACCCCTTCTTCCCGGCCGCCCTGCACGGCCACGAGGTCGCCCTCACGGTGGCGCTGCTGCTGGTGCTCGGGGGAGTGTTCCTGCTCGGGTTCAGCGAAGCGGTCGGCGTGGCCATCCCCCTGGTCGCGGTGTTCCTCGTGCTCAACGCGGTGGTCATCGGCGTCAGCCTCGCCCACGTGTTCACCACGCCCGGCGCCTGGACGGACTGGACCGACGCCCTCGCCGGGCCCGGCGGCGGTTTCGGGCACCTGCTGGGCCCGGCCCTGCTGGCCTTCCCCCTGCTGGTGCTCGGCCTGTCCGGCTTCGAGACCGGGGTGAGCATGATGCCGCTCGTCGCCGCCGAGGGAGCCGACGAGGAACAGCGGCTGCGCTCGCGGATCCGCAACACGCGGATGCTGCTGACCGCCGCCGCCGCCATCATGAGCGTCTACCTGCTGACCGCGAGCTTCGTCACCACCCTCCTCATCCCGCACGAGGAGTTCGAGCCGGGCGGCGCCGCCAACGGCCGTGCCCTGGCCTGGCTGGCCCACGAACACGTCGGCGAGGGGTTCGGCACCGTCTACGACATCAGCACCATCCTGATCCTGTGGTTCGCCGGCGCGTCCGCCATGGCCGGACTGGTCAACATCGTTCCCCGCTACCTGCCCGACTACGGGATGGCCCCCGAATGGGGACGGGCCGTCCGCCCCGTCGTACTCGTCTACACCGCCCTGTGCATCGTCATCACGATCGCCTTCGACGCCGACGTCGACGAGCAGGCCGGCGCCTACGCCACCGGCATCCTGGCCATGATGGTCTCCGCCGCCTTCGCCGTCACGGTCTCCGTCGCCGGCCGCCGACAGCGGGCCGCCACCGTCGGCTTCGCCCTGCTCACCCTGGTCCTGCTCTACGCGCTGATCGCCAACGTCGTGGACAAGCCCGACGGCATCGTGATCTCGGGGTTCTTCATCGCCGGAATCGTCCTCGTCTCGCTGGTCTCCAGGGTCTCCCGCACCACCGAGCTGCGCGCCGACCGCATCGTCTTCGACGGCGACGCCCGCCGGTTCATCGAGGACACCCTCGCCCACGACAACGCCATCAACATCGTCGCCAACCGCCGACAGGCCGGCGACATCGGCGAGTACAGCGCCAAGGAACAGGAACAGCGCGGGGTCAATCCGGTGCCCGGCTTCGCCGACGTGCTCTTCCTGGAAATCGACGTCGTCGACCCCTCGGACTTCAGCGACACCCTCACCGTGCACGGCGTGGAGGTGGGCGGACACCGCATCCTGCGCGCCGAGGCGCCGGCCGCCCCCAACGCCATCGCCGCCGTGCTCCTCGCCCTGCGCGACGCCACCGGGGTCCTGCCGCAGTGCCATTTCGCCTGGGCGGAAGGCAGCCCCCTGGTGCACATGGTCCGCTATTTCCTCCTCGGACGCGGCGATACGGCGCCGGTCACCCGCGAGATCATCCGCAGCCACGAACGCGACCCCGCGCGCCGCCCGGGCATCCACGTCGGCGGCTGACCGGGGGAGGCACGGGGCCGGCCGACGCCGGCCGGCCCCGCGTCCGCCCCGCGTCCGCGCCCGCCTTCAGCCCCGCGCTCAGCGCCGGGCGTCCACCACCGAGAGGAGTTTGCCGCTCGCCGGACTGCGTTCCATCGACGCCCCGTCCACCGCCTCGACGGCCAGTTCCAGCAGCCCCTCGTCCACCGCGGACCGCAGCTCCGGATAACCGGTCAGGAACACCTCGCGCAGCCGCTCCGGGTCCGTGCCCCCGGTGCGCCCCGTGCCCTCCGCGCCCGCCGTCCGCTCCACCCGCACGGTCAGCCGTTCCCGCGCCTCCGTCCGTCCCAGCAGCACCTGCAACTCGCCGCGGTGGCCGCCCTGCTCCCCGGCCAGTGCCACGAAGCGGCGCTGGTTCAGGAAGTACGTCGCCACCCGCATGACGTCGCCGGTCCGCCCCTGGAGCTCGAAGCGGGGCGCCAGGCTGCCGCAGGGGCAGCGGCCCGGCACCTCCCGCCCGAGGTCACCGATGACGTAGCGGCCCAGCCGCTGCCCCCGCCGCGCGTGCGTGCTGAACACCAGCCGACCCGTCTCCCCGGACGTGACCGGCCGGTCCTCCTCCGGGTCGAGGATCTCCAAGGCGTGCAGATCCGCGTGCAGGTGGTGGACGCCGCCCTCGCTCTCCGTGCACTGGTAGCCCAGCGGACCGAGGTCGGTGCTGCCGTAGGTGATCGACCGGACCACCTCGATGCCGAACTCCTCCGCCAGCGTGCGCCGCTGTTCCGGGGTGAAGTGCTCCCCGCCGTAGAACACTTTCCGCAGGCCGCCGTAGGCGCGCAGCGCGTCCGCCTCCGCGTGCAGCAGCTGCCACAGGTACGAGGGCATCCCGAAGAGGGTGTCCGCCCGGTGATCGATCAGCGCCTGCGCCGTCGCCCGGTGGTCCGGGCCCGCCGACAGCGGCAGCTGCACCCCGCCGAGCCGCTCCAGCACGGAGAAGAAGCTGATGAAGCCGCCGTACATGCCGCCGCAGTAGAAGAGGTTGGCGGTGCGGTCCGAGGCCGGGTCGTAACCGGCGGCGAGCAGCCCGCGCGCCGCCGCGTGCATCTGCGTGTCGTAGTCCTCGTAGGTGAACAGCGACAGCGCGGGCGCGCCGGTGCTGCCGCCGCTGCGGAAGTACAGCTCGGCGTCGGCCGGCGCCACCCGCCCGTTGAGCTCCTGCACCTCCTCCTTGCCCAGCAGCGGACCCTCCGGCCGAGGTAGGACCACGGGCTGCGCCAGGTCGTCCAGGCAGGCGGTGGACGGGAAGAGGTCCGGGTCGGCCTGCACCGCGACACGGCGGCTGTAGCGCTGGAGCGCGTACACCCCGTCGTGCGGCTCGCCCGCGTAGCTGTCCAGCATGGCACCGACCGGAGTGACCCGGGTGACCCCGGCCGCCAGCACCGTACGGGACAGCTCCGCGACATCGGTCCGGCTGCCCGCGATGCCGGCCGTCTGGAGGTAGCGGCGCATCGGCCGCAGGGTGGCGATCAGCCGCTTGCGGGGCAGCGGCTTGACCCACACGCTGCGGTGCAGCGGCGAGGCGGTCAGCGCGGAACGCACGTCGGCCATCACCCGCCACGCACCGTCCGGCGCCGCGAACACCCGGGTCAGACCGAGGTGTTCCTCCAGTCGGGCCACCAGCTCGGTCGTGGTGAGCTCGGCCTCCTCCGCCGGATCCCGGCGGACGCCCGCGGCCTCCGCGCCCACCAGCGCCGGCGGCCGCGCCCCGAGGACGGCCGCGAACCGCTCCGCGAACGCGAACACCTCGCGCTCGTCCTCGGTGTCCAGGTAGACCACCTGCGGGCTGGAGCAGGCCTGCTGGTCCAGCAGGCACACGTCGTCCGCGAGCGCCTCCAGCGTCACCCCGTCCGACCAGGCGTCGGCCGTCAGGTAGGCGAAGGAGATCCGGTGCCCCCATTCCACCAGCCGGCAGCCCGCGGGTACGTACGCCGCCACCCCTTCGACAGCGGTCTCCCCGCCCCACACGGCGACGGCGTCGGCGGGCGCGCACATCAGGCCCAGCCACTCCTGCCGCGAGGAAGGGAACCGCAGGACGACGATCCGCGCGGCCAGCATGCCTCCGGGATCGCGGCCGGCCAGCTCGGCCATCAGGTGCTGCGCCAGGAGCGTGTCGGAGCCGCTGGTCTTCAGGACGTTGACGTTCCCGGCGAGCAGGCCCTCCACGATGCTCATCGGGGCCACCGTGGCGGCGTTGCCCGGGGCGATGTGGGCGACCATGCCGACCGGCGCCCACGCCTCGTACACGGTCTCCCGCGGATCGGGCCGGTTCAGCCGGCCGGGGGCGGCACCGCCGAGCTCCCGGCGGAGCTTGCGGGTGAGCTCCCGGCGGGAGAGGAGCCGGCCGAGTTCGGCGAGCACGGCCGGGTCCTCGCCGGCCGGCAGGTGGGGGGCGAGCCGGGCGTGCACCGGGTCGTCCGGGTCGAGCAGGGCCGCGGACAGGGACTCACAGGCGGCGAGGACCGTCCCTGTCTCCAGCGGCGAGGCGAGCGCCGCCTCCACCGCGTCGGGCAGCCCGGCCAGCCGCCGGCCGGTCTCCTCGTCCCCGACGAAGGAGCCCTGCCAGAAGTGCGGGGCGGAGGTGATCACCGGAGTCGTCGTGCCGGTCGTGGTCGTCATCAGGACATGCCCTTCATCAGTTCCGCCGCGGCCACCGCGCAGCTCCGGTTGCGGCTCACCCCGGCACGGCCGTGCACGGTGAACCAGGGGGTCCCCAGCCCGCACCCGCAGGCGTCCCCCGGTCGCAGCGAGGCCAGATCGCCCATCACCACGCTCTGCGCCGGCACCGAGGTGATGTACGGGGACACCAGGTGCAGGTAGCCCGGCTCCCCGTACGGGAGCGGCTCCAGGGTGCGGGTGGAGCGGATCGTCACCCGCGACCAGACGGGCGCGTGCAGCCGGTGCCGGTCGCACTCGACGTAGGGGACGCAGTGCTCCACCGAGCCGAAGGTGTCCCGGATCCGCTCGCCGGGGATGCCGAGCTGCTCGGTGACCCGCGCGTACAGGTCCTCCTTGGCGATCCGCCGGTCGGCGTGGCCCTTCCAGCCGCCGCCCAGGACCACCAGGGAACCCTCGGGCAGCCGCAGCGGCGGCAGGCCCATGGCCCGCATCCGCTCCAGCGTGAAGAAGAGGAAGGCGGGGAAGCCCAGGATGCGGACCGGCGCGTCGTCCTCCTCGAACCGCCGCAGCGCCGCGATGCAGCCGAACGGGTCGAACTCGTGGCCGCCGCCCGCACCGCCGCTGCCGGCGCTGCCGGTATCTCCGGTGTGGCGGAGGGCGTACGCCACCTCGCGCGCCGGGGCGAAGTCGCACAGGTAGTTGTCGGTGAAGGCGGTGCCCAGGTTCAGCGAGAGCGCCGGCTCATAGCTGTAGAGCAGGTAGTTCACCTCCTGCCCGGGGGTGATCCAGCCGTTGCGCTCGAAGATCCGGGCGACCATGCGCTGCGCGGAGCGGATGGTCCAGTGGTCGAAGAACATCTGTGACTTCTGCCCGGTGGTGCCCGAGGAGGTCAGGTGCAGCTCCACGTCCTCGCGCGGGACGGACAGTACTTCGTGGCGTTTGAAGAAATTCGCGTGGACCAGCGGGGCGCGGTACGGCTCGCCCGGCACGGGCGGCGTCGCCTCGTACAGGGAGCGGAAGAACGGGGAGCGTTCCGCGTGCCAGGCGTTGGTCTCCGCCATGGCCGCGGCGAACAGCTCGTCCACGGCGGGCCCGCTGGCGTACGGGTCGGTCAGGTCGCACAACTGCTGCACGTGTGGCAGGAGGGCCGGATCGGGCACGGCGACGGGCGCGAGATGGGGGTTCATGAGGCAACCTCGGATGGGGTGGGCAGGTGTGTCGACGCCCAGGCCGACACGTAGCAGTCCAGAAAGGGCTGGAGGGACGGTTCGACGGCGACGCCGCGGAAGTCGATCCGCTCCGTCGAGCGGGACAGGACGGCGTAGTCGTGGAAGCCGTCGCCGTCCGCGCGCATCGCCGGGTAGACCGCCCCGGCGACGAACCCCTGGGCCAGGAAGGCCCCCAGGGCTTCGTGGTGCGCGAGCGGTACGAGGGCCTCCACGTAGCCGGCGCCCGCCCGGGACAGGGCCCGGGTGACGGGTTCCAGGTGCGCGGCGGCCGCCGCCGGATCGGGGTGGGCGGTCAGCAGGGAGCAGTACCCGCCCGCCCGGTTGAGGTAGGCGTACACCTCGAACGCGCCGTCCTCGGGCGTCAGCAGCACGTTCGGGGTGTGCAGCGGGTAGAACCAGCCCTCCCGGCCGGGGAACCGCTCGCGGAACCGGCGGCGGACGAAGGCCGGAGCCTCGATCAGCTCCAGCCGCCCGACCGCGCCGTGGGGCGGCGCGGCGACGGCGGCGGGTCCGGGGGAGGGGAGCGGTCCCGGGGCCGACGCCCGGACGTCCTCGTAGCCGATGCCCAGCGTTCGCCCGGCGGTGCGCAGCAACGGCAGCAGCGGGGCCGGGACTTCGGCGACGGGCAGCCGGCGGTCGAGCACCCCCGCGGAATGACGCGCGTAGAGCGCGAGGCTCTCGCGGTTCCGCAGATCCACGGCGTTGGGCAGGATGCCCAGCGGGCGGAAGCCGTTGCGGGAGACCACCCGCTGGGGTCCGGCACTGACCGTCCGCACGGTGGCGTACACCGAGTCCAGCCGCCCGGTGCCGAGCATCCGGGCACACAGTGCCTCGGTGAGGGCGGCGGCCAGGCCCGCGGAGCGGTGCTCGGGGTGGACGGCGATGCCCTCCAGTCGGCCGATACGGCTGCCGGCCTCGCCGTGGATGGCCGCGGAGGCGGCCAGGGCCCCGGTATCCGCGCAGCGGCCCACCAGCCACAGGGAGTGCGGGTCTTCGATGAGCCGGGCCATCTCGGCGGGGTCGGTGCCCAGGGCCACCGGGTAGTGCGGTCCGTACACGGCGTAGTAGAGCTGACGCAGTTCGGCGATGTCCGCCTGCGCCGCGCGGCTGATCACGGGGTTCACCGGGTACCTCCGGCTGCCGGCACGCCGACGGCCGCGCCGGGCTCGACGCAGGCGCCGGACTCGACGGCCGCGCCGGATGCGACGGCCGGCTCCGGCTCCGGCTCCGCCGGAGGGTCGCCGCCGAGCAGGGCCAGGGCGCAGGCGGCCGGGACCAGGCCGATGCCCTGCACCAGGCACAGCGTCTGCGGCGAGAGGACGTCGCCAGCGGAGCCGAAGACCAGCGAGGCCACCGGCAGGGAGGCGCCGAGCACGGCCTGCATCACCGCGAAGAACCCGGGCTTGTCGGCCGGCGGCACCAGCCGCTGGAACAGCGCCACGAAGCGGACGCTCACCGCCCCGGCACACCAGCCCGTCACCGCCAGGCAGCCCGCGACCGCCGGCGGCGAGGAGGTCAGACCGGGCCCCGCCAGCGCGAGGGCCATCAGCGCCAGGCAGCAGGAGCCGACCGTGCCGGGCCGCCCGGGGAGCCGGGTGCCGGTGAACGCGCCGACGAGTGCGCCGCTGCCCAGCGAGGCCTCCAGCAGGGCCACCGTGCCGCCCGAACCGTGCAGCACGGACCGGGTGTACAGGGGGATGATGACGAACACGGCGGCGGTGAACAGGTTCGCCGCGGTGAAACACACCAGGACCCGCCGCACATAGGGCAGTTCGCGCAGGACGCGGCGGAGCGTACGCCGCTCGCCATGGTCCGCCGAGCCACCGGGGCCCGGGCTGCCGTCGGAGGCGGGCGCGCTCCGGAAACGCGCGGCCGATACGAGCAGCGCGGCGCCGAAGTAGGCCGCCGCGCAGCCGGCGGCCAGCCCGGCCACGCCGATCCGGTCCACGGCCAGGGCACCGAGCAGGGCTCCGCCCAGGCCCGCCAGGGACTGGGTGGACAGCTCGAAGCCGGTGGCGGTCTCGATGTCGGCGTCGTCGACGAGTGCGGGCACCGAGGTGGTCAGGCACGGGTCGAAGAAGGCCTGGCAGCCGGCCAGGGCGAGGGCGGCGGCGTAGACGGCGGGCAGCGGCAGTCCGCTGCCGTACGCCCACAGCCCGAGCCCGGACGCGGCCAGTCCCGCCAGGGCGGCCGAACTCCGCAGCACCGTGCGGTGCGGGAACCGGGCGAGGGCCTTGGCGACCACGGCCGCCAGCACCACGGCGGGCAGCGTGCACACCGCCATGAACAGCCCGGAGGCCGGCCCGGCGGCGTCGGGTACGGCGTGCGCGACCAGCCACCAGGCCACCCCGACCTGGAACATCCGCACGGCGGCCTGGGTCAGGACCTGGCCCAGCCACACCGCCCCGAAGGCCCGGTTGCGGAGGACGAGCGGGGTACTCATGCGGTCGGCCTCTCGTCGAGGACCCGGACCAGCTTGCCCGAGCGCGGGTTGACGGCGAGATCGCGGTGCCGCCCCCACTCCACCGACAGCGGGTGCACGAACCCGGCCCGGACGCTGTCCGGATACAGCGGACGTACGGTCTCCAGCTCGGCGACGACGGCCCCGGCCAGCAGGTCCAGTGCTCCCGGAGCGGCGTCCGCGGCCGTGGCGAGCCGCAGGACGAGTCCGTCCCGGCCGTCCCACCGGCGGACCACGAGCTGCACGCCGACGACGAGCCCGTCGGTGTCCGCCGCGGTGACGGCGTCCTGCGCGTCCTGGGTGTACAGCGACACCGGACCGACCCGCACGCCTTCCTCGGCGCGGCCGAGGATCCGGAAGTGCCCCGGCCCGGTGCCGGTCCATTCGGCGCGGTCGCCCGCCGGGTAGCGGATGATCGGCATGAGCCGCCGGAAGAGGCTGGTGACGACGACCCGGCCGGGCCGCCCGGGCTCGGTGACCGGCTCGCCGGTGGTGTCGTCGAGGATCTCCACCACCGCGTACGGTGTGAAGGCGCGGTGCACGCGGGCGTCGGGGCCCGGTACGGGCCGCCCGAGCAGGCCGGCGTCCACGCTGGCGTACCCGATGGACCGCGCCTCGGCGCGCGGGAACGCGCGGGCCAGCAGCCGCCGTTGGTCATCGAACAGGGCCTCGCCGCCGAACAGCAGCAGCTCCACGGAATCCGGCCGGCCGCCCGGGGAGGCGAGGAGGTGTTCGGCGAGCCTGCACAGCGTGGTCGGAGTACCGGCGACGACCTGCGCGGAGAGGTCGCACAAGGTGGAGACGGTGGACTCCAGGGGTGCGCCCCCGCCGACGGGCAGCCGTACGTTGTCCACCGGCGCGTGGGCGAGGGAGTCGAGGACGAACAGGAAACTGGCGTACAGCTCCCCGGCGTAGAACAGGTCGGCGACCCGGTGCCCCGGACGCAGTCCCGCGTCCACCAGGCCCTGCCCGAACGAGGTGACGAAGGTGCGCCACTCCTCGCGCGTGTAGACCGAGAACTTGGGGGAGCCGGTGGTGCCTCCGGTCTTGTAGACGGTGGCTTCGCTGAGCGGGCCGGTCAGCACCCTGCTGCCGGGGAAGGTGTTGGCCGCCCAGAACTCCTCCTGGTCGACCACCGGCAGGTCGGTGAGGTGGTCGGCGTCCGGCGGCAGGGACGCGTAGAGGTCGCGGTAGTAGGGCGAGTTGTTTCGGGCGAAACGTATGAGGTCCGAAAGTTGCTGCGCGGACATGGGCCTTTGCCTGGACGGAAACGGAAACGAACGGTGTGAACGGGGGAACCCCCGCACCCCCGCATCCGCGACGCCTGGAAATTGACGCGCAGTCACGATAATGAAACATCAGTGCGCCAGTCGCAAAACGAAGCCAGAATTTCCGGCCAGTGCAACGTCATTCAACAATTTCTTCGCCAAACCCTGAAGTGTCCTAAGTTCACGTCGATGGCGGGCACCGCCGGCGGGGCGGCCGGAGGGCGGGGGAGCGCATGACGGACGAGGCGCGGCGGGAACACTGGATCATCACCGCCGAGAAGGTCAACGAGCGCGGCGGGGAGGACGGCGGCGCCCTCGAGGCCGTACGGGAGCTCGACGGCACCCGGGAGGAGGCCGAACGGGCTCTGGAGGAGGCCGCGCGGACCGTCCGGATGGGCGTGTTCTTCCAGGAACGGCGCAGGCTCGTCTACCGCCGGCTGGACGGTTCCCATCTGGTCCGCTGCACGGGGTCCCCGGGCGGCCGGCACGCGCGCGTGCTGCGCGCATCCGCGCTGGTCTGGGATTCGCAGGCGCAGGACGCCGACACGGCCCGCGATCCACTGCCCGGTCCTCCCCCGGGAACTTTCCGGAGCGCCTAATTCCGCCGGTGCGGGCGTTCCGCGATGATGAGCGCCCGTCACCCTCCGCGGAAAGGAACGGAACATGGCACCGCTGCGGTCGGGGCAGGGCGTACTGCGTCGTAAACCGATCGAGCACATCGAGGAACCCGAAGGCCCGCCCAGCGAACAGCTCACCCGCACCCTGGGCCTGTGGCAGCTCACCGCCATCGGCGTCGGCGGGATCATCGGCGCCGGCATCTTCACCCTCGCGGGGACGGTCGCCAACGGGGTGGCCGGACCCGCCGTGCTGGTCTCCTTCCTCATCGCCGGCGTGGCCAGTGCTGCCGCGGCCTTCTCGTACGCGGAATTCGCCGGGATGATCCCGAAGGCCGGTTCGGCCTACACCTACGGGTACGCGGTCCTCGGTGAGCTGGCGGGCTGGCTCATCGGCTGGGACCTGCTGCTGGAGTACACCGCCATCGTCGCGGTGGTCGCCATCGGCATCTCCGGGTACTTCAACTTCCTTCTGGAGAACACCGGTGTCGGACTCCCCACCTGGATGCTCGGAGCACCGGGTACCGGGGAGGGGCACCACTTCGATCTCATCGCCGCCGTCCTCTGCCTGTTCACCGCCTACCTGCTCAACCTGGGCATGAAGAGCGCGGCGCGTTTCGAGACGGCCGTCGTGGTCCTCAAGGTGGCGGTGGTGGTGCTCGTCATCGTCGTGGGCTTCTTCCACATCAACACCGACAACTACACGCCCTTCTTCCCGTTCGGGATCGGCGGCGCCATCACCGGCGCGGCCACGGTGTTCTTCGCCGTCTTCGGCTACGACGCGATGAGTACGGCGGCGGAGGAGTCCAAGGACGCGCAGCGGCACATGCCCAGGGCGATCCTCTACTCGCTCGGCATCTCCATGGTGCTGTACGTGCTCGCCTGCCTGGTCCTGACGGGTATGCAGAAGTACACCGAGATCGACCCGGAGAGCGGCTTCTCCTCCGCCTTCCAGTCGGTCGGACTCCCCGTGCTCGCCGACGTCATCGCGGTGGGCGCGATCATCGGCATCCTCACCGTGATGTTCACCTTCATGCTCGGCGTGACCCGCGTGTGGTTCTCCATGAGCCGCGACGGACTGCTGCCGCACTGGTTCGCCAAGACCCACCCGACCCGGCACGTCCCGACCCGCGTCACCTGGATCGTCGGCGTGGCCTCGGCCGCCATCGCCGGGTTCGTACCGATCGGGGAGGCTGCCGAGCTCACCAACATCGGCATCCTGCTGGCCTTCGCGGTCGTGTGCACCTCGGTGATCGTGCTCCGTTACCGGCGGCCGGAACTGCCCCGTTCGTTCCACACCCCCCTCATGCCCTTCACCCCCGCCGTCGGCGTGATCGCATCGATCTGGCTCATCACCTACCTGCGCGTGGAGACGTGGATCCGCTTCGCGATCTGGTTCCTGATCGGCCTGGTCATCTACTTCGCGTACTCCTACAAGCACTCCAAACTGGCCGGGAACGGCGCGGACGACACGACCGCCGCCACCGGGGGTCCGCCGGCGTAGGGGTGGGCGCATGACGCACGGAGCACAGGACGAGGGCCGGGGCCGGGCCGGTCCGGCACACGGTCACCCGGTCAGCGGGTCAACCGGGTCACCAGGGGAGCCCGATCAGTCCCCAGCCGCGCCGGGCGGCCTCGTCCACGACCCCGCCCCATTCGCGCAGCAATGCGGCGGTGTCGTCGAAGATCCGGGGCCGGCCCGCCCAGCGCGCGACCTCCGCGTCGAACGGCTCGCGGAGTTCCTCGAGCCGCGGCGCGGCCCGCTCCCAGGAACGGGCCAGCACGGCCACCCTCTCCGGCGGGGAGTACAGCAGCAAACGGGCCCGCCACGGTTCCGTCGAGTCCCCGGAGGCCTCCCCGACGAGACCGCCGAGGAAGGTGTCGAGGGCCTCGCGCAGAGCGGGCTCGGTGAACTCCCGGACGCACTCCCAGGCGCCGTCCAGCTGGAAGTGCCAGGAGTACGAGCCGGTGGTCCCGAAGAACCGGTACTCGGCGCACCACGGCTGCCGATCCGTCTCCTGGTGGTGCGTCCCTTGCCACACCCACCCGCCCGTCACCGCCAAGTCGGCCTCCTCGCAGGCGGCACAGGAGAAGTCCGGGTACGCCGCGTCGGTCAGCGCGTCGAGACGCTCGGCGGCGGGGATCCGCGCCAGTCGCTCCCAGTCGGTCATCAGCACGGTCAGGTCCAGTCCCATACCGGCAGGCTACGGGCGCGCGTACGACTCGAAGCGGGGGTTGCGCGCGGAAACGGGGGCAGGGGCGCGGGCGGGCGTCAGGGCACCGCGCGGGCCCGCAGGACGCGGGCCGGATCCTGCCCGCCGCCGGTCGCCAGCAGACGCACCTCGCCCGCGTCGCTGATCTCCGCCCGGACGATGCCGGTGGCGTCCTCGTAGACCGGGTGGCCGCCCGGCCCGGTCGCACTGGTGCGGGACATCCGGACCACGTCCTCCCCGGGCTGCCCGGAGGCCGCGAAGACCACCTCGTAGACCTCGGCCGGTGTGCTCATGCCCGACCCTCCTACCCTGACGTCCGCCATCCGCAGTCCGCTGGAAACCGCCCCCACTGCCACGCTATGCCCCGTCCGGCACTCTGTCCTGAGCGGGCGGCGCGGTCCGGCTCCGCTCACCCGCGGGCCCCCGCCCGGGGAGCCGGTGGAGGGTGACCTCGCGCAGCCTGCCGTCCAGGACGGTCAGGGTCAGGAAGGTGTGGTGGGGCTGCCGCCGGCGGTCGGTGGGGGACCCCGGATTGAGCAGACGGAGCCCGCCCGGGGCCGTGGAGTCCCACGGGACATGGCTGTGCCCGAACACCAGGACGTCCACATCGGGGAAGCGCTCGGCGCAGCGCCGCTCGCGGCCGGCGGCCGGGCCGGAATCGTGCACGACCGCGAAACGCAGCCCGCCCAGCCGGGCACGGGCGACCTCCGGCAGCCGGCGCCGCAGCCCGGGCCCGTCGTTGTTGCCGTACACGGCGACCAGACGCCGCGCCCTCGACTCCAGCAGGTCCAGGGTGGCTTCGTCGGTCCAGTCCCCGGCGTGGATCACCACGTCGGCCTGATCGACGGCCGTCAGCAGTGTCTCCGGCAGACGTTTCGCCCGCGCGGGCACGTGCGTGTCCGAGGTGACCAGCAACCGCATACCACCACCGTAGCCGCCGGACGGCTCTGCACCCGGCTCTGTATCCGGCTCTGCACCCGGCGCGGCGCAGGCCGGGGGCGGCGCCGAATCCCGGATGACGCCGGACGGTGCCGGGACTAGCATCGGCGCATGAGCCGTCGACGACATTGATCCCTGCCCTCCCCCTCCCGCGGGCCGCCGCGGACGCCCTGCATCCGGCGTCCGAACCACGTCCCCGCGGGAAGGCCCATGACCCCCTCATCACCTGCGCGCGTGCCCGGCATCCGGGCACGGCGGCGGCTCACCGCCGCCCTGTACGGCTACTCGTTCCTCGACGACTTCGTCCTCCTCTACCCGGTGTACGCGCTGCTGTTCGGCGACACCGGCCTGTCCGTGTGGCAGATCTCCTCGCTGTTCGTGCTCTGGTCGCTCACCGGCGTCCTGCTCGAACTCCCCTCCGGCGCCTGGGCCGACGCCTTCTCACGGCGCACGCTGCTGTGCCTCGGCCCGCTGCTCACCGCCGCCGGCTTCGCCCTCTGGGTGCTGGTCCCGTCCTACGGCGCCTTCGCCGTCGGCTTCCTGCTCTGGGGTGCCAAGGGCGCCCTCGGCTCCGGTGCCCTGGAGGCCCTGGTCTACGAGGAACTCGACCGGCTCGGGGCGGCCGACCGGTACGCGCGCACCATGGGCCGTGCCAGGGCCGCCGGAACCACGGCGGTGGTGGCCGCCATCGGTCTGGCCGGGCCGGTGCTCGACGCCGGCGGGTACCCGGCCGTCGGGGCCGCGAGCGTACTGGCCTGCCTGCTCGCCGCGGCCACGGCCGCCTGCCTCCCGGAGCACCGGCCCCCGCAGCCGACCGGGTCCCGTTCCGGACCGGGCCCCACGCGTGGCGGCTGGCTGCCGACGCTGCGCGCCGGTCTGGCCCAGGCGCGGTCCGACCGGCCGCTCCGCGGCGCGCTGCTGCTCGTACCGGCCGTCACGGCGGTCTGGGGCGCCCTCGACGAGTACACCCCGCTGCTGGTCCGCGACACCGGCGTCGCCGACGCGACCGTGCCCTACCTGCTGCTCCTGCTGTGGGCGGGGGTCGCGGTCGGCGGCCTGCTGGCCGGCCCCGCCGAACGCCTCGGGACCGGCGCGCAGACCGGCCTCCTCACGGCCTCGGCGCTCGCCCTCGCCGTCGGCGCCCTGCTGCGCGTCCCGGCCGGCACCGCCCTGCTCGCGCTCGCCTTCTGCGGCTTCCAGATGGCGACCGTGCTCGCCGACGCACGCCTGCAGGACCGCATCGAGGGACCGAACCGGGCCACCCTGACCTCCCTGGCCGGAATGGCCACCGACCTCGGCACCATCGCCGTCTACGGCGCCTACGCGGCCGCCGCGGCGGCCCTCACGCACGCCCAGGTCTTCGCCCTGGCAGCCGCCCCGTACCTGCTGACGGCCCTGCTGCTGTCCCGCCGCCGCCCCCGCCGCCACCGCCACCGGCCGGGGACGGCGTCGGCTGTGACTCTTCCCACCCGGCCTTGACCTGCGAAAAAGGGGTTTCCTAACGTCGATGTATGGCCCCCCACGACGCTCCTGAACCAGCCCGCCCGGCCGCCCCGGCGGACCTCGTCGACTTCTCCGTCGACCTCACCTCCCACGAGGTGCACCGGCGCGCCCAGGTGCTGGCCGCGGTCGGCCCGGACTGGGACCCGCTCCAGGCCCTCCTCGGCGAGGAGGCCGCGTACGACCTGCTGTACGGCGGTCTCGACGCCGAGCAGCAGCGCATCCACGACGAACTGGTGGCGGCCGGGGTGCTGCCCGTGCGAGGGGGCGGCCGTGCTGCCCCTTGACCCACAGGCCGACCCCGGCCGCCGGGCCTGGGCGGACTGCCCGAACTGCGAGGACACCCGGGGCTGCGTGCCGTGCGCGGAGCAGCGGAACTGCTCCGCGCACTGGCGCTACATGCTCACCCACACGGGGAGCCTGCTCCACCTCCAGTGCCCCGGCTGCACCCACGTCTGGGCCCACGAGACGGGCTTCGGCGCCACCCGCTCCTCCTGGCACCGACCGGGGACCTGACCGGAGTACCTCTCAGGACTCCGCCACCGCCTCCAGCGGGCTGAGCGAGGCGGCCCGGCGGGCGGGGACCGCCGCGGCGAGCGCGCCGACGCCAGGGACACCAGGCAGACCAGCAGCAGCGTTTCCCAGGGCACGGCCGGGGCGTACTGCGCCACGGCGCCGTTGGCCAGGGCGCCGACCGCCCACGTCGCGAACAGCCCGCCGGCCAGGCCCAGCAGCGCGCCGAAGGCGGCGATCATCAGGGACTCCAGCCGGGCCGTACGGTTCCGGGGGGAGGCCGGGGCCCCGGCCGGGGTGTCCGGCCGCCCGGCGGCCTGAGCGGCGCCGGGCTCGCCCGGCAGCACGGCGTCCAGCCGGAATCGCGTCCCGGGTGGTACGCCGCACCAGCACGGCCTCCTCGCGCAGCTCGGGCGCGGAGCGGTAGAGACCGGGCGGGCGTCGACCCCACGCGAGGGGGACAATCTTCTTGAATCGTCCGTCGTGGCTCGGGGTCGTCGCCCGGTGACTCCGAGGCCATGACCGAGGACGGAGCTGATCAGGGTGCTGAGCAGGGGCCGAGGGCACGCCGCCGCGTCCAGGACCGCGGTGGCGGGAATGGTGCTCGTCGCCGGACTGGCCACCGCCTGGTACGGCGGCACCGCCGCCGCAGTGGACGACCCGGCCGACGGGACGAACGGCAAGGTCACCGTCGTCTACGAGGACGGTGCCGTCAAACCGGAGAACCGGCACGCCTACGATGCGATCCGGAAGTCCCGTGTCCTCGAACAGACGGCAGACTGGATGAACGAGAGGGTGGCCCTCCCGCACGACCTGGTCGTCAAGGTCACGGACAAGGTCCCGCCGGGGGTCACGGATGCCGTCACCCAGCCCGACGGCCGCACGGTCTACATGCCCCCGGCGTTCCTGACCGAGATCCGGGAAGGCGTCGGCGGCGTGGTCAAGAACGTCAAGCGGCCCGCCGTGTTCCCCGCGGACCAGTACAACGTCGACGACCTGACCGCGCTGTCGACCCAGTTCATCTTCGGCCACGAGCTGGGCCACGCGCTCCAGCGCCAGCTCATGCTGCCGAACCTCGGCCTGGAAGAGGACGCGGCCGACGGGTTCGCCTCGTTCCAGACCGTCAACGGGGCCGGAGCGAACCCGTCGCTGGCCGCCGCGCTCCTCTTCGACGAGATGGCCCGCAAGCAGGGCGAGCTGTCGCTGGAGGGGCTCTCCAGCGACCACCCCGTCACCCAGCAGCGGGTCTTCAACTTCCTCTGCTACCTCGACGGGAGCGACCCGAAGAAGTTCGACGGCCCCCTGGTCGCCACCGGCTACCTGCCGAAGAGCCGCGCCCCGCTGTGCCCGCAGGCGTGGGCCATGCTGGACCACGGCTGGTGGACCCAGCTCCAGCCGCACTTCGCCCGGGCGTTCAAGGCGCAGGGCGACAAGGACCAGGCCGCCGCGCGCGCCCGCCTGATCGCGGAGACCGAGGCCTTCGCCGAGAAGCTGGACGAGTACCGCACCGGCCAGTGAGCACCGCGGCGGACGCCGGCGTCAGGAACTCCGCGTCGGGAACTCCGCGTCAGGAGCTCCTCAGGATGACGAGCTGCCGGGTCGCCCGCGTCATCGCCACGTAGCGGTCGACCGCACCCGCTACGCCCTCGCCGAACCCCTCCGGATCGACGAGGACGACCAGGTCGAACTCCAGCCCCTTCGACAGCCCGGGCGTCAGCGACCGCACGCGGGGCCTGGCCCGGAACCCAGGACTGCCGATCACGCAGGCCGTTCCCTCGGCGTGCTCGGCGAGCCAGCCGTCGAGGACCGCGTCCAGCTCGTCCACGGATCCGTGGACGACGGGGATGCCGTTGCCGCGGATGGACGTCGGCACGTTGGCGTCGGGGAGCGCGGCCCGGATGACCGGCTCGGCTTCCGCCATGACCTCTTCCGGAGTCCGGTAGTTGATGCTCAGCGAGGCCACCTCGATCCGGCTGAGCCCGACCCGCCCCAGCCGTTCGCGCCAGGACTCCGTGAATCCGTGCCGGGCCTGGGCGCGGTCGCCGACGATGGTGAAGCTCCGGGACGGGCAGCGGAGCAGCAGCATCTGCCATTCCGCGTCGGTGAGTTCCTGCGCCTCGTCGACGACGACGTGCGCGAACGGCCCGGCGAGCAGATCCGGCTCGACGCGGGTCAGCGCGGCCTCGTCGACCAAGGTGGCCTGCAGGTCCTGCCCGTGCAGCATCGTCACCGCACCCTCACCGTCATCGTCGGCC
Organism: Streptomyces sp. NPDC043853; assembly: GCF_056436025.1. Lineage (NCBI taxonomy): Bacteria > Bacillati > Actinomycetota > Actinomycetes > Kitasatosporales > Streptomycetaceae > Streptomyces > Streptomyces sp. NPDC043853. Next base: position 131,983 of record NZ_JBWKDJ010000018.1, on the reverse strand, counting down.
GCGAGCACGCTGTCGATGACGCCGGCCATCCGCTCGCGTTCGGCGGCGACCGCGGCCCGCTGCCGGCGCTTCCGCCGGGCCGCCGCCGGGTCGCCGAGCCGCTGGCGCGCGGCGTCCAGCAGCGGCAGGTCGGACACCGTCCAGGCCTGCGGGTCCGCGCGCTGCAGCAGCCGGACCTCGTCGCGGCCGAGCCAGGGGGCGCACATCCGCAGGTAGGCGGGCACCGACCACAGGTCACCCACGAGATCGGCCGCTTCCAACAGCGGCCACGCCCGGTTGAGGGTCGTGACGAGCTCCTCGTCGTGCGCCAGGGCCTTCCGGAACCGGTCGGACGGGACGCCGCCGCCGTGCTTGTCCAGCAGGATCGTCAGCAGCTCGTCCCAGATCTGCTCGCGCGCCTCGTTGTGCGGCGTGCCGGGTTCCGGCGCTTCGAAGGCCTCGGCCCAGTCCTCGGCGGTCAGCCGGACCTCGGCCCACGGGGTGGTGACGGTCATCCCCTCGGTGGGCGGCGCCTCGTAGAAGCGGACGGCCGTCTCGATCGCCCGCACCATGTCCGCGGTCGACTTCAGCCGGGCCACCTCCGGATCGGCCTCGGCCACGGCGCCCGCTCCCTCGGCGACCAGGTCCCGCAGCGTGCAGGTCTGCACCCCCTCCTCCCCGAGGCTGGGCAGTACGTCGGCCACGTACGCCAGATAGGGCTGGTGCGGGCCGACGAACAGCACGCCGCCCCGGCGGTGCCCGAGACGGGGGTCGGAGTAGAGGAGGTAGGCGGAGCGGTGCAGGGCGACGACGGTCTTGCCGGTACCCGGCCCGCCGTCGACGACGAGCGCACCCCGGGAACCGGCGCGGATGACGGCGTCCTGGTCGGCCTGGATGGTGGTGAGCACGTCGCGCATCCGCGGCGACCGGCTGCCGCCCAGACTGGCGATGAAGGCCGACTGGTCGTCGAGGGCCGCGTGCCGCTCCAACCCGTCGGCGGTGAACACCTCGTCCCAGTAGTCGCTGATCCGGCGGCCGGTCCAGCGGTACCTGCGGCGGCTCGCCAGCCCCATCGGGCGTGCGTGGGTCGCGGCGAAGAACGGCTCGGCCGCGGGGGAGCGCCAGTCGACCAGCAGCCGGCGCCCCTCGCTGTCGGTGAGCCCGAGCCGCCCGATGTAGAGCGGCTCGGGGTCGTCCTCGCCGACGATGTGTCCGAGACACAGATCCAGGCCGAAGCGGCGCAGGGCACGCAGCCGGCCGGTGAGCCGGTGGATCTCCACGTCCCGCTCCATGGCGGCCCGGCCGACGCCGCCCGGCGCCCGGAGCTCCGCATCGAGCTGGTCGGACAGTTCGGCGATCGCCTGCTCCAGGCTCTCCTCGATGGCGGCGAAGTGCCGCTCGTCCGGGGCGATCAGTGCCGGGTCGGCCTTGGCGGACAGGCGGTCGGGCAGGGCGAACGCGCTGGTGGTCAGAGGCTTCATCGTTCAGCTCCCGTCCGTCGTCACCGTACGGCGCATGAACTGCCAATAGCGCACAAACATTGCAAAACTCCCGTTCCCGCAGGTTCTCGCCTAGGTGAGGGATTCTGCGGCACGAAGGGGCTCTTGCCGCAAGCCCCCCAGTGCGCTATAAATTCAGAGTGGGAAGAGGCGCGTACGCCCTCTCCACTTCCAGGTCGACCACAAGGTCGGCCTTTTCTGTTGGATCTTCTGTCCGACCAGCGGCCGTTCAGGAGACGAGCGGAGCCTCCTCCAGTTCCGTCAGCCGTACGGTGGTCAGGCCGCCCGGCCGGGTCTTCACGTCCGTGACCTTCAGCTGCGTTCCCGGCGCGAGGATGAACTCCTCCTCGTGCGTGAACGCGGAGAAGTCGCGGATGCCCACCGCCCGCTGGGGGACAACCTCGAACAGCGTCCGCTTGCCGCGGCTGCCGAGGAAGGCCCGCGCCACGCCCAGCTCGGGCGTGCACGAGGACACGCCCCACCAGGTCACCGTCCGGCCCAGCGGGTACTGCGAGCGCAGGTCCAGCGCCACGCCGCGCCACAGCGACTCCGTACGGGCGGGAAGAGCCGACATCGCCGAGAACAGCAGCCGCAGGTACGGCAGGTACGGGGCGACCCTGGAGCGGTCCGGGGAACGCAGTACGGCGTTGATCTCACGGTAGAACGCCGACTCGCAGGTGTAGAGGTGGAGCGCGGCGATCGCGTCGGCGGACAGGCCGCCGGCCTGCTCGTCCGCCCGCCGCTTGCCGAACTCGTGCGAACGGTCGACGTGTCCGCGGAGACCGGAGAGCAGCCGGGCGACCGGCTCGACGGCGTCCTGGAAGTCCATCAGCGGCGTGTCGAACACACCCGTGATCTCCGGGAGGACGAGACCCTCGTCCTTGACGCTCGACAGGCGCTCCAGATACAGCTGGTGCAGCTCCATCGTGGACGCGATGAACGCGCCCATGCGCTCGGCGACCGCGCCGTCCGTGCCGCCGTTCCCGGCCGGGGACTCGTTCCATCCCCTGCTCGGCAGCCAGTCGATCGGATCGGTACCCAGGGACGCCAGGGCGTCGTTCACCATCGCGAAGTGATCGCCCTCGCAGAAGATGTCGCCCTGCGCCGCGGGATTGGGGTGGTCGATGTGCCGGACCTCGACCTCCGGGTACTTCTTCTGGAGCCGGAGGACGACCCGCTTCAGACTGCGCGCATGGGCGCCCCACCAGGCGAAGACCACCCCGCGGTCCTCCTCGGCGGCCTCCTTCTTGGCCCGGAGGATCTCCTCCACGATCCGCTCGGCGACCGGGCGCCAGAACGAGGTGTGCCGGTCGGCCCCCATCGCGCCGTCACTGCTGGCGGTGAGCGCGGCGTTCAGCAAGAGCACGCCCTGTGTGAGCATCGCCTGGAACCACTCCGGCGGCTGGACGGTGTCCTGCTCCTTCAGCAGCTTGCGGACGTCGGCGATCGGGGTCTTCTTGGGGATGCCGTACTTCCACATCGCCGCGGCCTTGATGATGCAGCGGATGCTCACCACCCGGCCGAACTGGCTGTCCTTCCAGTCGTGGAAGGTGTTGTCGAACATGGCGATGCCGGTGGCGCTCTCGGGCCGCGGGTAGGGGTTCTGGCCGAAGACCACCACCTTCCACTTGTGCGGCGGGTTGGGCTTGAGCGCCTGGAAGGTGAGTTCGCGGGCGGGAACGACACCCGGGTCGCGGCCCGGCCCGATGAAGGTGTCCGCGTACGGCTGCGCCTCGATGACCGGCTTCAGCAGCGGAAGCCACGGCTCGCCGCCGCCCTTGAACAGGTCGGAGAGGGCGAGCAGGTCGTTCGGGTCGTGCTGGGGCTGGGAGTCGGCCGTGCTGTTGGCATCGCTCATGGGTGCGGGCACTCCGAAGGATCACACCGTGCCCGGCAGGGGACACGGCTGAGGTGAGGTGGTCGACGGCGTCCAGGCGCAGCAGCCGTGGACGGCGGAGAAGGACCCGGAGGAACCGTGCGGCGGGGCGGGTGGGCACACGTCGCCGGCGGTTCGTTCGTCCTGGATCCGGCGGCAGGCTAACACCGGTCGGCAGCCCTGGCAATCATGACGGCCGGTCAGTGATGTGTGCGGGCAGGGGCGTTGTCAGTGGCTCCCGCTAGCGTCGTCACCGGTGGGCAGACCTCGTGACGACAGGAGTCGAATCATGACCGTGAACCGTGTGGAACCGCAGCTCAGGGTGGTCCTGACGGACATCAACACCCGGGTGGTGGAATCGTGGCGGGCGGCGTTCGCCGACACCCCCGGGATCGAGATCCGGAAGGGGTCGATCCTCGACGAGGAGGTCGACGCCTGGGTCAGCCCGACCAACTCCCGCGGCCTGATGAACGGGGGAGTCGACGCGGCGATCAAGCGGCACCTCGGGGCCGGCATCCAGCTCCGCGTGCAGCGGGCGATCCGTGACCGGTTCGCGGGCGGTCTTCCCGTGGGCAGCGCGGTGTGCGTCCCCTCGGGGGCGGTCAACCCGCGGTTCCTGATCTCGACCCCGACGATGCGGACGTCCTCGCAGGACGTGAGCGAGACGCTGAACGTGGCCCTGGCGTGCGCCGCCGCCTTCCAGGCGATCCACCGGCAGAACGCGCTGACGCCGGGCGGCATCCGGTCGGTGGCCCTGGTCGGCATGGGCGCACAGACCGGGCGGGTACCGGCCCGGGTGTGCGCCAACCTGATGTGGACGGGCTACACCCTCTTCCACGACCACCGCTTCGAGGACGACGACGACCTGCGCGGCACGATCCTCGCGCAGCTCCGGGACATCGAGGACCTGCCGGTCGACACGCGGATACGCGTCGCGCCCCCGAAGCGTCCGGCCGCGCGTCGCTGACCGCTCCGGCGGCCCGGTGCGGGCCGCCGGAGGGGGCGGGGTCAGGCTCCGCTGGCGTCCAGCATCCCGTCCCGCTCGACGATCTTCACGCGCTCGCGGCCCTGCGGCTCGCCCAGTGCCTTCTCGGCGGCGTCCAGGCGGTACCAGCCCTCCCAGGTGGTGTAGCGCACGCCGCGCCCGGCGAGGAAGGCGTCCACGGCCTCCGGCGCCGGCGTGTCCGGCGTGAGCAGCCGGCCTTCGGCGTGATCGGCGAGCAGGTTCGCCACGGTCTCGTTGGCATCACCCTTGGTGTGCCCGATCAGACCGATGGGGCCGCGCCGGATCCAGCCCGTGACGTACGTCGACGGCACGGGCCGTCCCGCCTCGATCACCCGGCCGCCCTCGTCCGGGACCGTGCCCGACTCGACGTCCCAGGGGAGCTTGGGGAGTTCGTCCGACAGGTAGCCCACGGCACGGTAGACCGCCTGGACGTCCCAGGTCGTGAACTCGCCGGTGCCCTTGACGTTGCCGGTGCCGTCGAGCTCCGTGCGCTCCGTGCGCAGGCCCGTGACCCGGCCGTCCTCGCCGAGGATCTCGGCCGGCGATTCGAAGAAGTGGAGGAACAGCTTGTGCGGGCGGTCGCCGGTGTCGCGTATCGCCCAGTTCTCCAGGGTCTTGGCGACCATGTCGGCCTGCTTGTTGGAGCGGCGGGTGGTGATCGAGCCCTCGTCGTAGTCGATGTCCTCGGGGTTGACGATGACCTCGATGTTGGGGGAGTGGTCGAGTTCGCGCAGTTCCATCGGGCTGAACTTGGCCTGGGCCGGGCCGCGGCGCCCGAAGACGTGCACCTCCAGGGCCTTGTTGGCCTTGAGGCCGTCGTAGACGTTCGGCGGGATCTCCGTGGGCAGCAGTTCGTCGGCCGTCTTCGCCAGGATGCGTGCGACGTCGAGGGCCACGTTGCCGACGCCGAGCACCGCCACCTTTTCCGCCTCCAGCGGCCAGGTGCGCGGCACGTCCGGGTGGCCGTCGTACCAGGAGACGAAGTCGGCGGCGCCGTAGGAGCCGTCCAGGCCGATGCCCGGGACGTCCAGTGCGCGGTCGGCGGTGGCGCCGGTCGAGAAGATCACGGCGTCGTAGAAGGAACGCAGGTCGTCGAGCGAGACGTCCGTCGGATAGTCGACGTTGCCGAAGAGGCGGACCTGAGGCTTGTCGAGCACCTGGTGCAGCGCGGTGATGATGCCCTTGATGCGCGGGTGGTCCGGGGCGACGCCGTAGCGGATCAGCCCGAAGGGCGCGGGCATCCGCTCGAAGAGGTCGATGGACACACCGGGTTCGGCGGCAGCCTCGGACTTGAGCAGCGCGTCGGCGGCGTAGATACCCGCAGGACCGGCACCGACGATCGCTACGCGCAGGGGGCGAGGCATGACAGGTTCCCTTCGGACGTCAAGGACGTGATCAAGGGAAACCCTAAACTAAGGCTAACCTAAGTCGATACCCACTCCCTCTTTATGACCCCATAAGCCGGCCTTATGGGGTCATCCGGGGGCCGGCCGCGCGGGAACCCCGGGTACGGGGGCTCCGTGCCGAAGGGCTCGGGCGCGAGGGCTCCGGGTGCGGCCGGTGGGCCGGACGGGTGGACCGTCCGGTGCCCCGTACGCGTGTACCGGCGGCCGCAGGTGCCGCTGGACTCTCATGGACTGCGGCCGAGCCGCCGGGTCCCGTACGGACCCGTGGCGCCGGCCGCCCCGGAGAGCGGCGGGAGGAGACCCGGACCGGTATGAACGACCACGCACGCATCGATGTCCACCAGCACGTGATCCCGCCCGACCGCAGCCGCGCCATCGCCGACCGCGCCGTCGCCCTCGGCTGGCCCGCGCCCGCCTGGGACCGGCAGGGCGCGCTCGCGATGATGGACCGCCGGTCGATCGCCACCGGCATCCTCTCCTACGCCGCGCCCCTCTCCGCCCCCGACGACCCCGACGGGGCCCGCAGCGCGGCTCGCGCCGTGAACGAGTTCACCGCCGAGCTCGTCAAGGACCGGCCCGACCGCTTCGGCAACTTCGCCGTCCTCCCCCTGCCGGACGTGGACGGAGCGCTCGCCGAGGCCGCACACGCCCTGGACGAGCTGGACGCCGACGGCGTGATGGTCCTCTCCAACGCCCACGGCCGCTACCTCGGCGACCCCGGCTTCGAGCCGCTCTGGGCCGAACTGGACGCCCGTGCGGCCGTGGTCCTCGTCCACCCCACCGCGCCGCCCGGCGCCATCGTCCCCGGCCTGCCCAGCCCCCTCGTGGACTTCCCCTACGACACCGCCCGCACCGCCCTGCACCTGGCCCTCGCCGGGGTCCCGGGCCGGTACCCCGGGCTGAAGATGATCCTTCCCCACGCGGGCGGCTTCCTGCCCTACGCCGCCCAGCGCTTCGCGGCCGCCGCCCGGCTGCGCCCGGACACCACCCCCGGGGAACTCCTCGACGAGCTGCGGAGCTTCTACTTCGACACGGCCTTCTGCGCGGGCCCCGCCTCGCTGCCCTCGCTCCTCGCCTTCGCCGAGCCGGACCACCTGCTGTACGGCAGCGACTTCCCCATGGTCCCCGAGGAGTGGTGCGGCGACTACGACGACGGGCTCACCGGCTACCCGCACTGGCAGGACGGCCAGCTCCACGCCGTCCACCGCGGCAACGCCGAACGCCTCATCCCGCGCCTCGCCCGGAGCTGACGCCCCACGGCACGTCACGCAGCGCGTCCGCGGCGGTGATCGCCGCGATGCCGGGCACCATCCGCACCGACGCGTACCGACGCGCCCCGATGCAAGGTGCTGCTCCTCGGTGCCGGAGCCGCGCAGGCGTCCTCGGAGACCCCCATCCGGTGGTCGCGGTCGAGTGCGCCGAGCCCGTGCGTCCGCCCGAACGGCGGTGAGTGCTCGGGCTGGTCCCGGTGCGGGGTGTACCTGGGTGCACCCCGGCCGGGCATCTCGGTCCAAGGGCGGCGGCCCGGCCGGGCGGCATCGTCGACGTCATGCGAATGACACCTGTGGACATCAGGGTGACGGCCTCCTTCCTCACCGTCGCCTTCCTGGCAGCCGGCCTGCTGGGCGCCGTACAGCCCGCGACGGGCATCCCCGTCGAGGTCCTCCAGCTGACCCAGTTCGGGCCCGCCCTCGGGGTGGGCCTCGCGGCGGCGTTCTGGCCGCGGCGGGTGCGGGAGCTGCTCGTCGGCGGCCCGCCGGGCGACGGCGGCCGGGCCCGCCGGGGCGCGCTGCTGATCGCGACCGCGCCGCTGATCATCGCGGCGAGCGCGGGCGGGTACGCCGTGCTCGGCGGGCCCGCCCGGAGCGCGCCTCCCGAGGCCCCGTTCGCGCTGATCGCCGCGGCGCAGCTGCTCGGAGCGTGCGGCGAGGAGATCGGCTGGCGGTGCCTCCTCCAGCCCCTGCTGCGCGACCGCCTCGGTCCGCTCGCGGCCTCCGTCACGGTCGGCGCGGTATGGGGCGTCTGGCACGTCCAGGTGTTCGCCCAGCACCCCGGGTACGCCGTGGCGTTCCTGACGGCGGCGGTGTCCATGTCGGTCGTCATGGGCTGGGCCCTCGAAGGGGCGCCCGCCTCCCGGCTGTTCCTCGCGGGCGGCTTCCACACCCTGGTCAACCTCGGCATGCTGCTGTTCATGGACGAGGAGTCCGGAACCGTCCTGCCCATGGCGCTGTTCGGCCTGTCGTGCCTGACCGCGGCGGTCCTGTGGACCTGGTGGAGCAAGCGGGGGCGCGGGCGGGGGCGGCCGACGGCGGCCGGGCCCGCACCGGATAGGCTCACCGCGATCATGGAAGATGTCCGCTGAGCCGCGCACCGCACCGGAGTCCGCCGCACCGGCGCCCTCCGGCGCCGTGCCCGCCGACCCCGTGCCCGCCGCCAGGGCGGCCACCGTCCTGGCGCGCGCCTGCGCCGCCGTCGGCCGGTGCCAGCTGGCGAGCCTCCACGCGCTGGCCGCGTCCGCGGCCGGTTCGCTGGTGGTCCTCGCCGTGCTGCTGTTGCCGGTGGGCGCGGGCTTCCGGCTGCTGCCGCCCGCCGCAGGGGCCCTGCGCGCCCTGACCGACCGCTCCCGCGGGCGCGCCGAAGCATGGACGGGCCTGCGGATCAGCCCGCCCGATCCGCTGCCCGGAGCCCGGGGCACCGGCGGCGGCTCCCTCCGGCGGACGCGCGCGATCCTCGCCGACGAGGGGTTCTGGCGGGACCTGGCCTGGGCATGGCTGGAGCCGGTGACCGGCGGGCTCCTGGTCGCCGTCCCCCTCGCCCTCGTCGAGTACGGGGCGTTCGGGGCCCTCGTACAGCCGTTCGTCTGGCGGTACCTCGGCGACGGGAACTGGTACGCGTTCGTCCCCGTCCACACCACCGCGACCATGCTCGCCGCGCTGGTGCTGGGGCTCGCCCTCGCGGCCGCCGGCCTGCTCGCCGCGCCCGCCGTGCTCCGCCTGCACGCCCGCCTGGGCCGGCGGCTGCTGGAGGCACCGCGCAGCACCCGTCTCACCCGGCGGATCGAGCGGCTCACCGACACCCGCGGCCAGGCCCTGGACACCCTGGCGGCCGAACTGCGGCGCGTCGAACGCGACCTGCACGACGGCGCGCAGGCCCGGCTGGTCGCCCTGGGCATGACCCTCGACCGGGCCACCCGCCTGCTGGAGGAGGACCCGAGGACGGCACGCGCGCTCCTGGTCGACGTCCGCAGCACGGCCGAACGCGCCCTGCAGGACCTCCGCGACCTGGTCCACGGCATCCACCCGCCGGTCCTCGCCGACCGGGGCCTCGGCGACGCGGTCCGCTCGCTCGCGCTCGACAGCTTCCTCGACGTCCGGGTCGAGGCCCGCCTGCCGGGCCGGTTCCCGGCACCCGTGGAGTCCGCGGCCTACTTCGCGGTGAGCGAGGCGCTGACCAACGCGGCCAAGCACTCCGGAGCCCGCGAGGTCCGCATCGACCTGACGTACGGGGACGGTCTGCTGCGCGCGGCCGTCACCGACGACGGCCACGGCGGCGCCGACCCGTCCCGGGGCACCGGACTGTCCAGCGTACGAAGGCGGTTGGATACCTTCGACGGGACCCTCGCCCTGCACAGCCCGCGGGGCGGACCGACCACCGTGACGATGGAGATTCCGTGCGCGTTGTCCTCGCCGAAGACCTCTTCCTCCTGAGGGACGGGCTCAGCCGCACCCTCCGCGAGCACGGGTGCGAGGTCGTGGAGGTGGACAACGGCCCCTCCCTCAGGCGCGCGCTCCTGGCGGACGGGGACGCGGCACCGGACGTCGCGGTGGTGGACGTACGGCTGCCGCCCACCTTTACCGACGAGGGCCTGCAGGCGGCCCTGGAAGCCCGCCGCGTCCGGCCCGGCCTGCCCGTCCTCGTCCTCTCCCAGTACGTCGAGCAGCTGTACGCCAACGAGCTGCTGGCCGGGGGAGAAGGGGCCGTGGGATACCTCCTCAAGGACCGGGTCACCCACACCGAGCAGTTCGTCGACGCGGTCCGCCGCGTCGCCGCCGGGGGCACCGTGATGGACCCGCAGGTCATCTCCCGCCTCCTGGCTCGCGGTGACGCCCGCGGCACGATCGGCAGCTTGACCCCGCGCGAGCGCGAGGTCCTGGAACTGATGGCGGAGGGCAGGTCCAACGCGGCGATCGCGAGCGGCCTGCACATCAGCGAGAGCGCCGTCGCCAAGCACACGGCCGCCATCTTCACCAAGCTGCGGATCGGCCCGTCGGCGGACGACAACCGCAGGGTGCTGGCCGTCCTCGCCTACCTCAAGCGCTGACCCGGTCGACCGCCGGCGCCGGCGTGTCCGGAAGACCCGCCGGCACCCGCCGGGGATCGTGGGGCGATGAGGGAAGAGCGGTACGACACCTGGGCCCAAGGCCGCGCCTACGAACGGTACATGGGCAGGTGGAGCCGACCGGCCGCGGCCGGTTTCCTGACCTGGCTCGGCGCCGGAGACGGCCTGCGGTGGCTGGACGTGGGCTGCGGAACGGGCGCGCTGGCCGCGGCCGTCGCCGCCCGCTGCCGGCCCCGGACGGTGCTGGGGGTGGACCGGTCCGCCGGATTCGTGCGCGCGGCCCGCGCCGCGGCTCCCGCCCCGGTCCGCTTCGTGGTGGCCGACGCGCTGGCGCTGCCCGTGCGCGACGGGGCATGCGACGCGGCCGTGAGCGGACTGGCACTCAACTTCCTTCCGGCACCGGGCGCGGCGGTCGCCGAGGCGGCCCGTACGGTGCGGCGGGGCGGGGTGGTCGCCGCGTACGTGTGGGACTACGCCGAGCGCATGGAGTTCCTGCGCGCCTTCTGGGACGCCGCGGTGGCGGCGGACCCGGCGGCCGCCGCCCTGCACGAGGGCCGCCGCTTCACGGCGTGCCGCCCGGACCCGCTCCGGGCCCTGTGGGCGGGGGCGGGACTGACCGACGTGGCCGTGGCCCCGGTCGAGGTGCCCACCGTCTTCACCGGCTTCCCCGACCTGTGGGAGCCCTTCCTGGCCGGCCAGGGCCCCGCCCCCGGATACCTCGCCACCCTCGCCCCGGCCGCCCGGGACCGGCTGCGCGACGCGCTGGAGGCCGCCGTGCCCACCCGCCCGGACGGTTCCATCGCCTTGACCGCCCGCGCCTGGGCGGTCCGCGGACCCGGCCCGCCGGCACCGGCGCGGACCGGCCGGCCCGACCTTCGGGACCGGCTCCCGCGCCGGCCTTCCGCCGCGCCGCGCCCTCGTCCATCCTGGAGCCATGACGGGACGTCACTGGGCTTGGACCGGGGGCGCGGCCAGTGCGGTCGCCGCGGGGGCGCTGATCGCCTGGCTGGCCTCGGAAGGACTCGACCGGGCGGACAAGATCGCCGGGGTGGCGGGGCTGTTCGTGAGCCTCCTGGCACTGGGCGTGTCGGTGTGGCAGTTGTGGCGGTCGAGGCCGCAGGCCCCCGCCGCCACCCCCTTGGAGGTGGGCGGTTCGATGTCGCGGATCAAGGGCGTGGGCGGCGGCGTCCGCATCCGCCGGCGGGTGCCCAACGGTCCGCCGGGCCCCGCGGGAGCCCCGTCGCCCGCGCCGAGCGGCCGGATCGGCGGCCACTACGACGAGATCGAAGGCGTCCGGCGCGACGTGGAACTCACCGAGGAACCGTGACCCGGACCGGCCACGGGTGGCGGACGGGGCCCGAGGCCACCATCGTCGGCTCGACCGTCTTCGGCCCGGCCACCGTGATCAGCGGGGTGGGCGGCGACGTGGTGCTCAACCAACAGCCGCAGCCGCTCTACCACCTCGACCACGGGGTGCCGGCACCGCGCGTCTTCACCGTCGGGGAGGCCCGCGAGCAGCCGAGCCTCCTCCTCAACGCCCAGCACGAGCAGGTCGGGTTCGTCGGCCGTGCCGCCCTCCTGGAACGACTGCGGCACTGGCGGGACGCGACCGGGCCCGCGGTCTCCGTGCTCCTGCTCCACGGGCCCGGAGGACAGGGCAAATCCAGGCTGTCCGCCCGGTTCGCGAGGGCCTCGCAGGACGCGGACTGGACCGTCTTCCACGTCCGCCAGAGCGACGACTTCCGCACGGGGACGCACGGCGCGCCGGGGACACCGCCCGGTACCGGAGGCCCCGGTGTGCTCCTCGTCGTCGACTACGCCGAACGCTGGCCCGTCCCCGAACTCGTCACCTTCCTGCACGACTGCGGCCGGCAGACCCTCCCCGTCCGGGTCCTCCTGGTGGCCCGGCCGGCCGGCTGGTGGTGGGGCCGCCTGGCCCAGCGCATCCGGAAGCTCGACGTCACCGCCGCCGCCCTCGCGGTACCCGCACTCACCCTCGACGTCGGCCGGGACGTGCTCTTCGCCGGAGCACGGGACGCCTTCGCCCGGGCCCTCGACGTGCCGGCCGCCGCACACCTTCCCGTACCGGCCGAGCCGGGCGGCGACACCGACGCCACCGTCCTCGCAGTCCACATGGCCGCGCTCGCCGCCGTCGACTCCCTCCGGCGCGGCACCGCCGCCCCACGGGGCGGCGAGGAGATCTCGGCGTACCTGCTCGGCCGTGAGTCCGAGCACTGGGAGCGCCTCGCCGAACGCGGACGCACCCGCCTCACCGGCGAAGCCCTGGCCCAGACCGTGTTCACCGCGACCCTCACCGGGGCCCTGCCGTACGCCCAGGGGATCACGGCACTCGGCCGGGCGGGCATCGGCACGGCCGAACACCATGACCACGTCCTCAAGGACCACGCCGTGGCCTACCCGCCCGCGCGACCCGAACTGGTGCTGGAGCCCCTCTACCCGGACCGCCTGGGCGAGGACTTCATCGCGCTGATGATTCCCGGAGCCCCGGCGGACCCGGCCCTCTCGGACCCGTGGGCGGCGGGGGCCGTCGCCCGGCTGCTGTCCCCCGGCGCCGATGCCGAGGAGACCGGCGGACCCGGAGCGGCGGTCACCAGCGCGGGCCGGGGGCCCGCCTGGGCGCGGCGGACGATCGGCACGCTCGTCGAGACCGCCAAACGCTGGGACCACGTGGCCACGGGCGTGCTGGCACCGCTGCTCGCCGACCACCCCGACCTGATGCGGTCGGCCGGCCCGGTCGCCCTCGCGGGACTCGGCCGCGTCCCCGCCCTGCCGCTCGCCACCCTCCAGCGGTTCGAACGCGGCCTGGCCTGGCGCGACGCCGACACCGACGCCGGCGCGGCCGAACTCGCCCGCCGCCTCCACGGCGGCCGTATGCGTGCCGCGGCCGACGACACCGAGCGGGTCGCGCTCCTCGGCCACCTGGCGAGCCGCCTGCACCACGCCGGGCGGTACGACGACGCCCTGGCGCCGGTGGAGGAGGCCCTGCGGATCACCCGGTCGCAGGTCGCCGACGGGACGGCCCCACGAGCGGGCCTGGCCTCCATGCTGGACCTGGCGGGCATCCTGTACGACATGACGGGGCAGGAGGCCAAGGCCCTGGCCGCCAGCCGCCAGGCGGTCGACCACTACCGCCTGCTCGCCGCCGACGGCGACCCCAGGGCACGGGGCAAGCTCAGCTACGCCCTGGCCAACCTGGCGGCGCGGGGCCAGGACCCCGAGGACCGCCGGGCGGCCGCGCAGGAAGGCGCCGACCTCGCCCGGGAGCTCGCGGCGGACCCGGCCGCCCGGGAGAAGGGCGAACTCGCCGGATCCCTGCACAACCTCGGCAACGCGCTGCTCGCACTGGGCCGGCCCGAAGAGGCACGCGCCGCCCTGGCCGAGGCGGTGGAGCTCCGCCGGATCCAGGCGGGGCGGAACTTCGGCTACTACGCCGTGTACCTCCCTCCGGTGTTCATCGCGTACGCCACCGTCCTGATCCGCTGCGACCGGCCGGCGGACGCGGTGGCGGTGCTGACCGAGCGCGCGGAGGTGCTGCGCCGACTGGCCCGCTCCAACCCGGCCGCGTACGACGGACAACTGGCCCAGGCCCTGGCCGTCCTCGACCGGCTGGCGGAACGGCCGGTCACCGGCTGACGCGACGGGGCGGTGGCCGCCCGTGCCGCACAATGATCACCGTGACACACCGCCCCCCGCCCCCGGCGCGCCCTACGCCGTCCCGGTGGCAGGCGCAGACCCGTTCGGGACGAGGCGGGCGCTCGTCGACGGTACCGGGCAGCTCGTACGCCCGCCCGACCTCACCGCCGTCGGCCCGTTCCACGAGGACGCCGGGGGCGGTGTGACCGCCCCCGCCGCGGACCTGTCCGGGCGCTGGGGATACCTGGACGGGCGGGGCCGCTGGCTCACCGAACCCGGCCTGGAATGGGCGGGACCGTTCGACGGGGAGGGCCTCTCCCGGTTCCGCGCGGACGGGCTGTGGGGGTACGCGGACACCGCCGGCACGCCCGTGGTCCCCGTCCGGTTCACCGCCGCCCACACCTTCCACCACGGGCTGGCCGTCGTACACACCGACGAGGGCGCCGGGTTCACCGACCCGGCCGGCCGCATCGTGATCGGCGGCGGCTACCAGGCCGCAGGACCCTTCGGGTCCGTGGGCCTGGCCGGCGTACGGGCGGCCGCTACCGGCCGCTGCGGATACGTCGACCGTGAAGGGAACACGGTGATTCCCGCCCGGTTCGACGGGGCACGCCCGTTCGGTGCGGACGGGGCCGCCCCCGTACGGATCGGCGACCTGTGGGGCCTGCTGGACACCACGGGGGAGTGGATCGTCCGGCCGTCGTTCACCGTCCTGGAGCCCTTCGACGAGAACGGCCTGGCCTACGCCATCGGCGGGGCCACCGGCGCCGGCTTCCGGGGCTTCGTCGTGCGGTGCACCGGATCGCGAGCGTCTGCCTCGCCGCGGAGGCGCTGGCCGAGTACCCCTTCCTCCAGGATGGACGAACGACCGCTTCGAGGAGATCTTCGAAACCCTCCGGACCCGCCTGGACGCCCGGTACGGACCGCCGCTGCCGGACGCCGAGGCCGTCTTCCTGCGCACCGGCGACGGCGAGCGCTCCCGCACCTGGCGCGTGGGCACACGTCTGCTGGTCCTCCAGGAGTACGCGCTCGTGGGCGACGGCGATGTGGAACTCCAGATCTGCCTCGCCGCGATCGACGACTGAGGGCGTGATCCTCGGTCACTGGCCCCTGGAGCGGTAGGCGCGCAGGGCCAGCGGCATGAAGACCGCGGCGATGCCCGCAGCCCAGATCAGGGTCCACATCACCGACGATCCGACGGGGGTTCCCAGCAGCAGGGCGCGGAAGGCGTCCGACAACTGGGTCACCGGGTTGATCTCCACCCATGCCTGCAGCCAGCCGGGCATGGTCTCGACGCGGGCGAACGCGCTGCTGGTGAAGGTGAGGGGAAAGATGAAGGTGAAGGCGAAGACCTGCACCTTCTCCGCGTCACCGGCGAGCATTCCGGTCAGGACCGCCACCCACGAGACGGCGGCGGCGAAGGTCAGCAGCAACAGCGTCGCGCCGAGGAAGCCCGCCGCACTGCCGGTGAGCCGGAAGCCGAGCACCGTACCCAGCGCGATCATCAGCAGCATCGCCCAGAGCTGTTTCGCCAGGTCGGCCGTGATGCGCCCGAACAGGGGCGCCGAACGGGCGATGGGCAGGCTGCGGAGCCGGTCGAACACCCCCTTGGTGAGGTCGCTGTTCAGCGACATGGCGGTGTACACGCTCATGAACAGGGTGTTCTGCACGATGATGCCCGCCAGGGCGTACTGCAGGTACTCCTGGGGTGAGCCCGCCATCTGTCCGCCGAAGACATAGGTGAACAGGAAGACGAACATGATCGGCGTGATGCTGTAGTCGACGAGCTCGAGCGGGTTGTGCTTCACGGACACCAGACTGCGCCAGGCCATGGTGGCGGTCTGCCGCAGTGCCGCCACGGGATGTACCCGGCCGTGGCCTCCGATCGGTGTGCCGGTGACCGTAGCCGTGGTCATGACTGCCTCCCGGCCTTCTCGTACGCATCGTCCTCGTCGTCCCCCGCTCCCGGGTCCGGTGCTCCCGGGTCCGGCGCATCGCCGGGCCCGGCGTTCGCCCCGCTGCCTCCGCCCGCCGGGGCGCCGCCCGCCGGGGCGCCCGGCTCGGCCCGATGGCCGGTGAGCACCATGAACACCTCGTCCAGGGAGGAGCGGCGCAAGGTGAGCTCGCCCACCGCGATCCCCGCCTGGTCCAGTCTTCGCACCACGTTGGGCATCAGGCCCGGGTCGTTGACCGGCGCGGTGACCCCCTCGCCCTCGATCTTGGCCAGTGGACCGGCCTCCTCCACGACCACGGCGTGGGCCGCACCGAGGTCGGCGGCACGAACCGGGCGAAGCTCCAGTACCTGGCCTCCGACCTGCGATTTCAGCTCGTCCGGCGTGCCGTCGGCGATCACCCTGCCCTTGTCGATCACCACGATGTTGTCCGCGAGCCGGTCGGCCTCGTCCAGGTACTGCGTGGTCAGCAGCGCCGTCATGCCCTCCGCGACCAGACCGCGCACCATCTCCCAGACCTCACCGCGGCTGTGCGGGTCGAGCCCGGTGGTCGGCTCGTCCAGGAAGAGGATCCGGGGCCGCCCCACCAGGCTCGCCGCGAGGTCGAGCCGCCGCCTCATGCCGCCGGAGTAGGTCTTGGCCGCCCGCCCCGCCGCGTCGCCGAGCCCGAACCGGTCCAGAAGCCCGGCCGACCGGGCCCTTGCCTCCGGCCGGGACATGCCGAGCAGCCGGCCGATCATGAGTAGGTTCTCCGTGCCGGTCAGGTTCTCGTCGACCGCGGCGTACTGCCCGGTGAGCCCGATCAGGGAGCGGACCCGTCCGGCCTGCCGCACGACGTCGTACCCCCCGACCTCGGCCCGCCCGCCGTCCGGTCGCAGGAGGGTGGCGAAGATGCGGACCGCGGTCGTCTTGCCCGCACCGTTGGGGCCGAGCAGGCCGAGTACGGTGCCCGCGGGGACCCGGAGGTCCACGCCCGTCAGGGCGCGGGTCTCCTTGAACCGTTTGGCCAGGCCCTCGGCCTGGATCGCGTACGTCATGGGATCACTCCGGTTCCGTTCGGCCGGTCACGCCACTCCTCTCCACTGTGACCCACGCCACTGACAATGCCTTGCCCGGGCTCGGCATGACGGCGCATGACCGGCACAAGGGCCCGGCGGCCGACCGCCGGCGTCGTCCGGGTCAGGGATGCCATTCGGTCAGCAGGATGGTGGCGTCGTCGTGGAGGCGCTGGTCCTGGTGGTGCAGCACGTCCTGGACGAGTCGGCGCAAGGCCTCGGGGGCGCTGTCACCGGACGCCGTGGAGCGGATGACGGTGTCGGCCAGCCGCTGTTCGCCGAAGAGTTCGCCGTCGCGGGAACGCGCCTCGGTGACACCGTCGCTGTAGAGCAGGACGCGGTCGCCGGGCTGGAGCCGGGCGTGGTGGAGCACGGGCGCGGAATCGGAGTGGAAGGCGAACCCCAGGGGCAGCTGGGGATGCCGTTCCAGTGCGTGGGGGAGGACCCGTCCCTCACGGATGAGCAGGGGTGGCGGATGTCCGCAGTTGATCCAGGTGAACTCCCCGCCGGCGGAGTCGAGGTGCGCGAAGACCGCCGTCATCAGCCGCTGCGGCATCCACTGGGCCAGGGTGCGGTCGATGGTGGTGGCGATGTCCGTGAGGGAACCGCCCGCGCGCCGGGTGGACCGGCAGACGGCCAGCCCGACGGCGCTGGCGCCGCCGGAGGCCAGGTCGTGGCCCATCGCGTCCAGCAGCGTCAGGTGCAGGATCCCGTCGGTGAAGCTGTGGTCGAAGGCGTCACCGCCGATGTCGTACGCCGGTTCCAGGACGGCGCTGGAGGTGATCCGGGCGGTCCCGATGGTGCGCGGAGGCAGGAACGCCCAGAGCAGTTCGGCCTGGATGCTCATCCGCCGGGTGCGTTCCCGCTGGACCAGCAGGTCGCTGAAAGCGCCCTTGGACACCACCAGGAGAGTGGCCAGGCCGGCCAGCGCCCGACAAGCCTCCAGCGCGCCCGGGGTGAACACGGAGGCCGTGGCCTTCATGACGCCCACGCGTTCGATCCCGTCGTTCATCGGCACCCAGGCCGTGGTGCCGTCCCGCGACTGCCGGATCTCCTCGGTCCGGTAGGCGAGCCCGCCCAGCGAGGAGTCGATCGCCAGCTCCGCGTCCTCTTCCGTACCTCCCGGCTGCGGCAGCGCGATGAGCAGTGTCTGCTGGACGTCGCTCACGTACAGGCGGGTACGGAGCAACCCCAGGCGCCGGGCAGCGGTCTCGATCAGTAGGGGGATGTCCCGGGCCGTCGCCTGGTGGGAGGTCTCCAGAAGGTCCGCCAGCACGGCATCGGCATCGTTCACTGTCAGCGTGCCTCCCGGTCCTGGCCCTGCCGACCGGACCATCGGACGCGACCATAACCGCCGACGCGGGCACCCGGCCCGTCCGACACGGCGGAACGCCCGGCCGCGCCGCGAGGGCCACGAAGCGGAACCCCCGGCGGGAGGCGGACCGGGCGGGCGAGGGCCGCGCCGCCACGAGCGAGCCGGCCACGGGGGACCGCACGGCCACGAGCGAGCCGGCCACTGGGCCCGTGCCGCGCAAGGGCGGGTGCCGAGTTCCCCTCAGCGACCCGCCGCCGCGGCGGCACCCGGGGCCCGGCCCGCGAGCGCGGCGCTCAGCCGCCGCGCCCCGGCGACGGTCCGGGAGGACCCGGGACGGGCCGCGACCGCCGCCACCCCGGCCGGGACCGGGCCCGCCGCCCCGCACCGCTCCACGCACTCTGCGGCGACGCCCAGCACCTCACCCGCACCCCGCACCGATGGCAGCAGGACCGGCAGCACCTCGGCGAGGACTTCCCACACCGTCCGGTACGCCCCCGCCTCCGCAGCCCAACGGGCAGCATCGGCAAGCCGGTTGGGCTTGACGGTGCCCAGCGCGGCCATCGCCGCCAGCTCCCGCCCGAGCAGCCCGGTGTCCAGCTCACCGCGGGCCGCCAGCACCAGTAGTGCCTCCACCGCCGGGCGATGGCTCTCGGGGGACCGTCCGCCCAGCCCCGCCGCCACCGCGGCGTGCAGCGCCGGCCCCGCGGGCCCGCCCAGCCGGGCGAGGTGCGGCAGCATCCACGCGCCTCCGTGGTCGCCCGCCGTCGCGGCCAGCGTCACGCCGGGCAGCAGCCACGCGGCCTGGGACTCGCGATCCCCGGGCAGCACCGAGGCCCGGACGGCATGGCCCGCGTGCCAGTGATAGCACTGGGTGAATCCCTCGTGCGGACGGCCCAGCCAGTGGAACGCATCAGGGAACTCCCGTGACACCACCGGTCGTTCACCACTGGCGAAGGCGACCTGTGGGACGGCGGCACCGGTCCGCGCCCAAGCCCGGTGCGCCCCCGGATCAGGCGTGACCACCCGGCGCAGTGCCGTACCGGGCTCCCCGTCCACACCGAGCCAGGCCGCGAGCCGATCGCCCTCCACGGTCCCGAGCCGCGCCGCCGCCGCGGCGGCCCCCGGGGCCGACGGATCCCCACGGCGTAAGCGCAGCAGCGCCTGCGCGAAGTCGGCGGGTCCGGGCCGAGCCCCCAGCCGCGCGTACTCCTCCAGCCGCCCGACCAGCTCGGCCGGGTCCAGTGCGCCCGTGTCCCAGGTAGGCGTGGCCAGCAGGAACGGCAGGGGCCGGCCGTGCAGCAGCGCGTACCCGGCCTCGCGCACCCGCGCGGCCACCACCAGCTCCAACCCGCCCTGCGCACAGCCTTCGTGCCCCCGGTCCCGCCGTACGTACTCGGGCCTGAGGCTGTAGCCCGGCACCCGGGCGAGCAGCGTGGCCACCACGACGTCCAGCGCCCCGAGCCGCCACGCCTCGATGTCCTCCTCGGCGTAGCGGTGCCCCAGCGCTGCGGACAGGGCGAGGGCCAGTCCGTTGCGGTCGCGGTGGGCCTGCCGCACCAGCCCGTCGAGCGCGAGCTCGAACCCTTCCACGGTGTGCACGCGGGCATCAAGATGAGCCGCCGCCGACGCGACGGCCCCATCGATCCCCCCGGCCGCGCCGACGACAGGGCGCTCGGGCGGCACGGTCGGCAGGACGTCCTGAGCGGCATTCCAGATCATGCCGCAACGCTAGACCCACCCACCGACACCCCCGGGGCCCGTCCTGGGGACGGGTCGCTCACGGGCGCGCCGAACAGTGAGGCCCCGGGACGGTCGCCCGTCCCGGGGCCTCACTGGCTTCGCTTGACCACTCCCTTCAACGACCGGCCCGGGAGTTCGTCACGGCCGCTGGCCGACAGGCAGGGGGTGAGGAGGGTCCGGCCCCTCAGGTGTGGAGGCGGCTGTTGGTCCCGTCGTGGCTGTCGGCGCCCTCGTCGTCGAACCAGTAATCGCCCGCCGCCAGGTAGCGGAACGCGTGCGTGCCGTGCGCCGGAAGGGTGACGCTGACGGCGCGCGTGCCGTCGCCCCGCGCTTCCAGCGGATGGGCCGCCGGATTCCAGTGGTTGAAGTCCCCGACCACGCTGACCGGACCGTGCGGAGTGTTCTCGGGGAGGATGAAGGTGACCTGGGTGCGGCCCTTGAGCTGCTTGCGTTCGAGCACCGAAAGACTCCGGGGGCGTAGCGGGAGTGGGGCGGTGGGGCTGTGGGTGATGAGGCTTGAGCATCCTCACTCGGCCGTCGCGCCGCCGACGCGGTACACGCCGCCGGGCGACCGGCCATCACTCGGTCGGCCGCCGCGCGCGGCCCGGCCCCGGCCCGGGCGCTCCCGGACCGCCCTCCCCGAGGACGGCACCCTGCCCCGGTGCCGTGGAACGGATCGCCAACCCGGCGGCGCACTGGCACTCTGCCTCCGTGGACCGTGCAGAGGCATTGCTCATCGGCGGACGCGCCGGCGTCGGGAAAACAACGGTGGCATGGGAGGTTTCGGCGCGCCTGCGCGCCGCAGCGATCCCCCACGCGATCATCGAGGGCGATTTCATGGGACAGGTGCATCCGGCGCCGGAGGACGACCCCGATCGCTCGGAGATCACGACACGGAACCTCACGGCCGTGTGGGCGAACTACGCCCGTCTGGGCTACCGCCGCCTCGTCTACACGAACACCGCGAGCGTGCTGCCCGAGGCGACACCCATGTTCGAGCGAGCCATGGGACCGGACCTGCGGATCATCCGAATCCTGCTCACTGCCACCGACGCCACCACCACGGAGCGCCTGACGGCCCGTGAACGGGGCTCGGAACTGCATCAGGAGCTCCGGAACAGCATCCGCAGGGCCCGGATCCTGGACGAGCGTGCACCGGCGGAGACCCTGCGCGTGGCCACCGACGGAAGAACGGTCGTGGACATCGCCCGCGAACTGGTCGCCCTGACCGGCTGGGGCCGCGCCGGGTGACTCCGAACCAGTACGCGCGCTGGTTGTCGGACCGCACACATACGGCGGGGCCACCGCAGGTGGCGATCAGCGCGGCGAGAACGCGCCGGTCGTGGGGGTCTTCAGGACCCGGGTCAGGTAGGCGATCAAGGATGGCAGGCCGTCCTTCGGTCGGCAGCATCGAGGACGCGCCTTTGCGGCGGCCATGTGCCCGAGCGCGGGCGAGATCAACTGGGACAGCCCGTGCCGGCCGAGCCGGCCGGCCTCCGCTGCTGTCATCTTGACCGCTCCGCCCGGGCGTACTCGGTCACGTGGGCGTCAGGTCCCGGAGCGCGACCTCGCGTCACGGCAACGGGCGGGTGAGCCATGCCACTTCGCCGCTGTCTTCCGTGGAGACGTGATCGCGCTCGAACCCGAGCTTCTCCAGGACATGGAACGACGGTGTGTTCCAGGTGGCGACGGTCGCCCAGAGCCGCTTCCGCCCGGTTGCCACAGCGGCATCGAGCACCGCGCCCGCTGCCTCGGTGGCGTAGCCACGCCCATGAGCGCGCCGGAACAACTCGTACGCGATTTCGGGCTCCTCCAGGGTGGAGCGGCCGATGATCAACCCGCAATAGCCGATGAAGTCGCCTTCGTCACGGCGCTGGACGGGCAGCAGGGCGATCCGCGTGCTCGCCGCTGCGGTGAGCTGCTTCGCGATGACCGTCCGGGCGTGCTCAAGCGTGGGCGTCCCGTTGCCGCGTTCGGACTGGAGGGCGCGGAGTTCAGCGGCGTCCGACTCGGCCCACGGCCGCAGTATCAGCCGCTCGGTTTCCAGGTGGAACGGCATCGTCTCGTACGCAGGCATGCCCCCACTCTGCCCCACGGACCGTTCCACACCGTTCCACGCCGTTCCACACCGTTCCACAGCGCGCGGAGGCATACTCACCCGGGGATCGGCGGCCGTCGATCCGTTTTCCTGGCCGGACGCTTTGGGAACAGCCGCCGCGACTGCCGACGGGGCGCTGCGTCTCGCCCCGTCGGCCGCCCGTCGGCCGCCCCTCGGGTGGTCATGACCAGGAGGCGGCCACCAGCGAGCGTTCGGCCGCCGCCAGGTGGACGGCCGTGGCGAGCCAGGATCTGGCGTAGCGGTCGGCGGAGGGCTCGGTGAGACGGCCGAAGGCATCGCGGGTACGCCGGTCCGCCTCGGCGGTCAGGAGGTCCGTCAGGTCGGCCGCCGTGCCGAAGCCGACGCGGCGCAGCAGGTCGGGGCGGCTCACCGGTTCCCCGCCGCGGGCGGCTTCGGCCACCGCGCGCCGGCCGCCGGCCACCCCGGTCTCCAGGAGTCGGCGTACCCGCCACAGGGGCGAGTCGGACAGGGGGTCCGGTCCGGCCGTGGCGGCACCCGGGGGTACGGCGGGGGAGCCGCTCGGGAGATGGACGCCCTGGAGCAGGTCGTAGCCGAGGTCGGCCCGGCCCAGCCACTCCTCGGGCAGCCGCAGGGTGTACTCCGCTCCCGGTACCGGCCCGACCGCGAGCGGGCGCAGGGTGGCGGCCCGGTCCAGGTCGGGGCGCCCCAGGACGCGCAGCCTCAGCCCGGGTCGGCCCGCCAGCCGGCGCAGGTTGGCGAGGTGCGGCAGCTCGGGGTGCGGATGGGCGGGCAGCAGCCGCAGCACCGGTGCCCCCTCGCGCACCGAGCCGTCCGCCGCCAGCTCGCGGACCAGCAGCTGCTCGCCCGCCGCACCGACGACCTCCACATCGCAGCCGAGCAGTTCGGGCCGGGCGTCGTCCCCCGCCGCGTCGGCGCCCAGCCGGTCCGCCACCGCCTCGGCGGCCGGGCGGGCGAACAGGGCGGCCACCGGCTCGTCCGTCCAGGACACCCCGGGCAGGGGGGTCGCCTTGACGCCGCGGCCGGCGCCGAGCCGGCCGTCGGCCGACACCGTAGCGCCCACGATCAGCAGCCCGCCGCGGGCCAGCCCGGCATGGTCCAGCGTCGCGCCGCCGATGGCCACGGACGCGGAACCGGCACCCCGGGCGCGGGCCAGCCCGCCCGGCTTGACGTCGGAGACCGACAGCCGCACGCCGTCCGGGGTGAGCACATGGGTGACCACCCCGCCGTACCCGGTGGCGGAGAGCACCGGCTCCCGGCACAGGCCGTACGCGCGCAGGCTGCCGCCGGGCCGATAGGCGCGGCGGCCGCTGCCCGCGATCGCGGGGTCGGCCGTGCCCGATGCCAGGACGGTGCAGATCCACAGCAGTTCGCGGAAGGCGCCGGTGAGGTCGGCCAGCCGCTGGGTGGAACTGCGGTCCCGGGCGGCGCGCAGCCCGCGCACCAGACGCAGGGTGGCCGCCTCGGCGCGGGGCAGTCCGGCCACCCGGGCGCTGTGCGCGGCCCGCAGCAGCTCCGCCTGCACCACGGCGCCGGCGGCCGGGACACCGGCTGCGAGGGCCGCGGCGGCGGCCTGCCACAGTGCCTCGGCGGCGGCGATCTGCGCGGTGGTGAGCCGTTGCCGGTCAGGGTCGGTCTCGCCCGGAGGAACCTCCGCCGTAACGGACGCGAGCGCTTCCGGTGCCGCGGGCTGCGCGTCGGAAGGCGCCTCGCCGGACGGGACGTCCGAGAGGGCGGGTTCGGCCGCTCCGCCACCGGCCCCGTTCGGGATTCCGCCCCCGGCCCCGGCCGTGGCCCCGGCCGCAACCCCCGAACTCCCCTTGCCGTCCCCCTCCCCTTCCACCGGTGCATCGGCGAGCGGAGCCGCGCCGAGCACGGCGGCCCGGTGCAGGCACCGGGGTGCCAGCAGACAGGTGCACCCCGCCTGGGCGGCGGACGTGACGGTACCCGAAGGCCCGGGACACAGGGTGACCACGGCGTCCTCGCCGAAGCGGACGGTGACCCGGCCGTCCTCCGCCGGAGCCGCCCCCGCGCCGCACCCGGCGATGGCGGCGTCCAGCTTCTTGCGCAGCCGCGCGGTGAGCCCCTCGACGGCCTCGGCCAGGACATCGGGTGCCACCGGCGGCAGCGCGACTTCCGCAGGAGGTGTGGCGGTCGCGGGGGACGTGGCGGTCAACGGGCATCTCCACGGAGGCGGTCGCCCACCCAGCGGGCGAGGGCGAGGGGACTGAGTGCGGCCACCGGCATGCCGGCCGCGACGAGTTGACGGGCGATCGGAACGGAGTAACGCGGGGTGCCGGTGTCGTCGAGGGCGGCGCAACCCAGCAGATGGGCCCCGGAAGCGGCCAGCGCCCGGACCTCGCCGAGCAGTCCGGCCACCGGGAGTCCCTCCTCGAAGTCGCTCACCACGACGACGAGCGTGCGGCTCGGCACGGTGATCAGCGAACGGGCATGGGCGAGACCGGCCGCGATGTGCGTACCGCCGCCGACCCGTACTTCCAGCAGCAGCGACAGCGGGTCGTCGACCCGGTCGGTCAGGTCGACCACGTCGGTGGAGAAGGCGAGGAAATGCGTGGACAGCGTCGGCACTCCCGCCAGGACGGCGGCGGTCAGCGCTGACCAGATCACCGATGCCTCCATCGAGCCCGAGACGTCGACGACCAGCACCAGCCGCCAGTCGGCCTCGCGGCTCACCCGGGTGCTGAACACGGGCCGTTCCGGGACCACCCGCACCCGACCGTCCGCCAGCCGGCGCGTGTGCGCCAGGTTCGCACGCAGCGTGCGGGCCAGGTCCAGCCGCCCGCCGGGACGGCGGGTGGGGCGCGGTGTGGCCAGACCGGACAGGGCGGGACGCGTCCGGGTGGCCAGCTCCTCGGCGAGTTCCTCCACCAGCCGTTTGACCAGGGGCCGGAGCTTCGCCACCTGGTGCTCGGGCATCCCGCCGGCCAGCGACAGCACCGAGGTGAGCAGCTCCACCGACGGGCGTACGGCCGCCGGATCGAGCTGGGTCAGGACATCGGTGCGGCCCGCGTCGGCCGCCGCCGCGAGCACTTCCTCGCGCACGTCGGCGCCGAACAGCGCCTCCAGTTCCGCAGACCACTCCCGGGCCGTGGGGAAGGAAGCCTCCTGCCCGCCGCCGGGGCCCTGGGCACCGCCCCGCTCCAGGTCCGAAGACCCCTCGCCGCGCCCCGCACCGTACAGCTCGTCCAGTGCGCGGGCGTGGCGGCGTACGTCGGCGGGGAGCCGCTCGGGCTCACGGCCCAGCAGCAGCCGCCAGCGGTCGGCCGGACCGATGCGCAGCACGGCGGATGCCGCGATCGGCTGTCCGTCCGACGGCACCCCGGAGCCGGCACCCCCGGCCGGGCCCCGGGCGTCCTGCCCCGGCGGCGGGTCGATCGGCGTCGGCACCGGACCCGGCGCCGAGCCCGTTCCCGGCGCCGAGCCCGTTCCCGGCGCCGTGGCCGCTCCCGGCCCCCGCGCGGGCCCGGCCGCCGCCCCTACGCCCGGGTCGGCGGCCTCCCGCAGGACCTTCAGGGCGGCCGCCCCGGCCGCGTCTGCCGCCGCCCACAGGGCGAGCAGCGCCGGCGGCGCATCGAGGGACAGGTCGATCCGGTCGCCGAGACGGCCGGACACGGCGGCCAGCATCCGTTCGCGCGCGGCGGGGGACAGCACGTCGAACCCGCCGCGCAGGGCGGGCAGCCGGTCCAGGAACTCCAGGTCCCCGAGCGTCTCGACCCGGTCCAGCAGCGGGTCCAGGGCCGCCGCGGAAACCTGTAGCAGCGGACCGGCGGCGGCCAGCAGGCCGGTGAGACGGCGGGTCAGCCGACGTCGGCCGTCCGGACCGGTGGCCCCGTCGACCCACCCGGCGGTGCGCCCGCCCAGATCCGTCGTCCGCTCCAGGTCGAGCAGCACCCGCACCGCCAGGGCCGCGCCCTGCATCAGCGGCGAACCGGTCTCGCCCAGGCCGGCCAGCGCACGGTCCAGTCGCAGACCGAGGTGGTGTGCGGCGGCCCGGTCGGCCAGGGCCACCAGTGCGGCGGCGTCGGCGGGGTCGTCACTGCCCGCCAGGCCGGGCAGCGTACGCACCGCCGCCTCGAGCAGCTCCGCGGCGAGGGCGGCGGCCGCAGCCCGGCCCTCGGCGCCGGCACCCGGCAGATGACCCCGGTGCAGGGCCTCCAACAGATCGAGGGCCGCGAGGAGTTCCGGCAGGGACGCCGACCCGGGCAGCACCTCCGCCGCCTCCACCAGTCGTACGGCGACCAGCTCGGGCAGATCGCAACGGGCAGCCGCGCCCAGGCCGGTGAGGATCCGGTCGCAGGTCGGCCCGCCGTCGGCGGCCTCCCGGCGGGCGGTCTCGCGCAGGGTTCCGGCCGCGGCCTGGGCCACGGTCACCCCGCGTACGCCCGCCAGGTCGAGGCGGGCCGGCACGGACGGCGTCCACGACAGCCGCCACCTGGTGCCCAGGGCGGTCCCGTCGCCGGTCCCCGCGACCCTCAGCGGCTCGCCGTAGGACGCACCGCACACCAGCAGGCGCTGCAGCAGGATCTCCCGCCGGCCGTCGAGCGGCGAGCGCAGCGGGTCGAGCCGCACCTCGCGCGCCGCAGGCTCCTCCGGGCACGGCAGCCGCAGCTCCGCCAACTCCCTCTCCACGGCGGGCCCCAGCCCGGAGCGCGGAGTGCGGGGCGACAGCCGGCCGCGCCCGGCGCCGACCAGTACGGCGTCCAGCGCGCGGGCCAGCGCCCGGCCGCGGCCCAGCAGTTCGCCCTGGCCGAGCACGGTCGTGACGGCCTCCAGCAGTTCGCCCCGACCCGGGGCGGGCAGCCCGCGCAGCCGGGCCAGGTCCCCGGCCAGCCGCAGTGTCTCGGCGGCCTCCCCGGTGCCCGCCGTGTGTCCGGCGCCGCGCAGTTCGCGGCAGACGCCGGTGACGGCGTGCGCGGCGGCCTCCTGCACCCGCTCGGGGTCGCCGCCCGCCCCCAGCACGGCCTGCTGCCACAGCGGATCGCGGATGCCCGCCGGATAGCCCGAGCGGGCATCCAGCAGATCGAAGGAGTACGGGACGAGCGAGGTCACCGGCGCCTCCTCGGGCCGCGCCCGGTCCGCACCGGAGGCGGCATCCGGCGGGCCCGAGGCGACGCCCGTGCCGATGCCCTCACCGACGGCCCCGTCCTCACCGACGGCCCCTTCCTCCTCGGCGGGAGCGAGCAGGGCCGGGGCGTGGAAGGCGCCGACAACGGCGGCGACCGCGCGGCCCCCGGCCGCCGCGCCGCGGATCACCCGCCGCATGTGGGCCTCGCGGGCCAGATCGGTGGCCGGTACCCCACCGCGGGCCTCGGCGTCCCGGCGCAGCGCCCAGCCCACGCCGAGCGCGGCCCGGCGGACCGCTTCCGGCGGGCAGCCGGGTGCGAGGACCTCCACGGCACGGTCCCACAGGTCCTCGCCCTCGCGTCCCGTGCCCGCGGCGGCGAGTGCCCCGGCGAAGGAGCGCCCGGCGACCGCGCCCGCAGGCCGGGCGTCGCCGGGAGTCCCGTCGCCCTGCTCGCCCCGTACGTCAGCGGCCTGCGCCGTCTCCGTCAGTGACCAGCCCTCGTCCCCCAACGGCAGGTCGCAGCAGAGCACTTCCACCCCGTGCTCCCGTGCCCAGCGGACCGCCGCCAGCTCGGGGGAGAAGTCGGCGAACGGGTAGAAGGACGACCGGCCACCGAGCCCGGCGGCCGCCAGGGCCACCGGGGCCACGGTCTCTGGATCGGCCAGGTGCGGCAGCCAGTCCTGGAAGTCGGCGGGCAGCTCCACGCAGACGACCTCGGCGCCCGAGGCCTCCAGCAGGGCCGGAGTCACCGCGGCCAGCGCCGGGCTGTGGTGCCGTACACCGAGCAGGAACGGCAGCCGGGACGCTCCCAGTACGTCCACGGCCGCACTCGGGTCGTTCGGGGCAGCGGTCGCTCCGGCCCTCACGTCAGGCTCCCGCGCAGGTCCCACAGACGGCGCCACATGGCCGAGCCCTCCTCGGCCCGGCGCCGGACCGGACCGTCCCAGTACCCCAGCAGCCGGTCGTGGTCGGCGGGGTCGTCCTTGCGGACCACTCCGAGGACATGGCCGGGCAGCAGGTCCAGCACATCGCCGGCCGGCAGGTAGGCGGTGGCGACCCCGAGCGAGGTCGCCACCTGCACCGCCTCGGCGGTGGACATCACCGTGCCCGGCCGCTCGACGTCCCAGCCCTCCGCGGAACGCCCGGACCGCAGATCACGGAAGACGGTCACGAGGGCGTCCAGCACCGCGTCGTCGACGCCGAACCCGGCGCCCGCGCGCTCCACCGCGGCGACGGCCTGACGGCGGACCAGGGCGGCCTCCGCACCGGCGTCGGCGATCGGCCGGACCGTCTCGAAGTTGAAGCGCCGTTTGAGCGCGGCGGACATCTCGGAGACCCCGCGGTCGCGCAGGTTGGCGGTGGCGATGACGGTGAAGCCGGGGGCCGCGGCGACCACCGCGTCCTCGGTCGCGGTCAGTTCGGGCACGCTGACCCTCCGCTCGGACAGGATCGACACCAGGGCGTCCTGCACCTCGGGGAGGCAGCGGGTGATCTCCTCGACGCGGGCCACCCGCCCCGTGCGCATGGCCGTCAGCACCGGCGAGTCGACGAGGGCCTGCGAGGTGGGGCCCTGGGCGAGCAGCAGCGCGTAGTTCCAGCCGTACCGGAAGGCGTCCTCGGTGGTGCCGGCGGTGCCCTGGACGGTCAGGGCGCTGGTGCCGCAGACGGCGGCCGACAGCAGTTCGGACAGCAGGGACTTGGCCGTGCCGGGCTCACCGACGAGCAGCAGGCCGCGCTCTCCGGCCAGGGTGACCACACAGCGTTCGACCAGTGCGCGTTCGCCGACGAACTTCGGGGTGACGGCCAGCTTGGCGGGCAGCCCGGCGCGGCGCTCCGGCAGGGCCAGTTCCTCGCCGCCGCTGCCGCAGACGAAGGTGACGACGGCGCGCGGGGTCAGTGCCCAGCCGGGCGGGCGGGGACCGGTGTCCTGGGCGGCGAGGAAGGCCAGTTCGGCTGCGTACCGCTCCTCGGCGGGGAGCACCTGCCGGGCGGCGGGTGCGGTGGAAGGGTGATCGGTGACGGTCATCGGATGTCCTTGAAGTTCCGTGGGCGGAGTGGAGCGGTGGGGGCGGTGGAGCGGGGCGGAGCGGTGTCGTGGGTGTGGCGGCGCGGCTGCCGGACGGTGCCGCCCGGGGCCGGCCCGCCCCCGTACGAGGGCGGGCCGAGCAGCGCCGGATCCGGCGCCTGGGCGGCGCCGGACCCAGCGGCTCGGAACCGCCCTGCTCAGCGGCGCCTGACGCGCCGCACCTTCAGCTCGGTGAAGCGCGGGACGTCGCCCTCGCGGACCCGCCGCCAGGCCCTGCGGTAGAGCTCCGCCGCGGGCTCGGTGGGCACCAGCACGCCGAGGAGCGGCGTCCGGTCGGCGAGCAGGTCCTCGTGCATCTGCGCCTTCCACTGCTCCAGCGGCAGGGAAGGCGACGTCGTCTCGACCCAGCCGCCGGGCAGGAACAGGCTGCGCCCGGCCCGGGTGCGGCTCGCCGTCACCACCAGATCGGTGGCGCCCAGTTCGGCGCGGGCGGCCTTCAGCCGGGCCGGCTTCCAGCCCGTCCAGCGGGCGGTGTTGCGGTCGGTGGGGTCGGGCATCGCCAGCAGCATCAGGTACAGGGCGGCTGCGTCCGCGCCCAGGCCGTACGCCTCCGCCGCCTCGCCCACCAGCTCGGGCACCGAGCGGGTCGGATCCTGCGGCCACCACGTCTCGACGGCGCCTGCAGCACCGGCCTCCGCAGTGCCGGCCTCGGGAGCACCCGGATCGGCGAGCAGCGCGGCGAAGCGGGGGTCGTGCACGACCTGCAGTGCCGCCTCCACGGGGAAGGGATGCTGCGCGGCCCCGCGCAGCAGCGGCAGGTACGGGTCGCGGCCGGCCGAGTCCAGCAGGGCCGGGCGCACCGCCGGCACGGGCTGCCCGTCATGGGTGGGCAGCACCACCGCTCCGTACTGCTCGAACTGCTCGGCCGTACGCGTCGGTGCCCCCGCGGCCTTGCGGAAGTCCTTCAGGTTCACGTACCAGCCGACGACCATCATCAGTTCCGGAGCGACGAGCCGCTTGCGGATGGCGGCGAGTGCCGACGGCAGCAGGGCCCGCAGCGGGTCGCCGGCCGGCAGCCGGTGGGCCAGCCAGGCGATCATGGCCACGGAGCCGGTCAGCACGTCCGCGGAGAAGGCCTCGCCGGTCGACTGCGCCGGCTCCACCCGGTCCCCCTTGACCTTCCAGGGCACGTCGGTGCTCAGCGCGGGCGCGGAGGCCGGGTCGAGCACCGCGGGGAGGGCCCGCAGCGCCGGCCAGGCGGCCTTGACACCGCGGTTGGCCTCGACGGGCAGCCACTCGGGAACCGCCACGCGGCGGCCGACCCGCCGGTTCCACACCGCGGCCGCGGCGGCCACGTCCGGTCCGTGCGTCCACAGACGGCCCGGATCGGCGGGCAGCAGCGCCGCGACCAGCTCCCGGCGGACCGAGGTGCTCAGACCCTTGAGGTCGTCACGGGCCACGGCCGCCTCGCTCGCCTTGACGTCGAGTATCGCCCGCTGCTCCGCGCTGAGGAAGCTGTGTTCGTACGAGTCCACGGAGGGCAGGCCGGCCAGGACCAGCCGCGCCAGGGTGTGGGAGACACCGGTCAGGGAGGCGAACTCCTCGGCGGCCTCGGGCCGCCAGGGCACCGCGCCCCGCGCGGCCGCTTCCTCCAGGAAGCGGGCCGTCCAGTCCTCCGGGCGCCCGGTCTCGCCGAGCGGCCGGTGCCGAACCAGGGTGTACGGCTCGGGCACGGCGAACCGGCCCGCGGGATCGTACTGGAGCGCCGTGATCTCGAACCCGTCGGTGAGGTGCGTGCAGCGTTCGCCGATGACGAGGAGGGCCCCGCCGCCCAGCGGGAGCACACTGTGCCTGAAGGCGTGGTAGTCGGTGCCGTCCGGCTTGCGCAGCGCGCGGTGCGGCAGGTGGACCGTGATCCGGCGCCACCGTCCGGTCGCGCCGGCCACGCCGAGTGCGTCGATGCGCTGCAGGAGGGCCAGGAGGGCCTCGCGGTCCTCCTCGACGGTGGCCGCGGCGACCGCACGGTAGGCGATGGCCGCGGGCTGCTCCAGGAGCCGGGTCCACGTGAGGTTGGTGTGCGGCAGGCTGGGCAAGAGGCAGTGCAGCTGACCGGGTTCGGCAACCGCACCGGTGTCCGCCTGCGCCGCGGCGACGGCGGACAGCGCCTGGCAGGCGTGGTCCTGCCGGTCGTCCCAGCCGTTGTGGCGGTAGCCGGGCCTTCCGGTCAGTCCGTCCAGTGCCGGTTCCAGCACCTGGTCTGCCGGGCCCTGCGGGGCCGTCTCGTCCGCGCCGCCCCGGACGGCGGAGGCGAGGCGCTCGGTGATCTCCCTCTGGGTGTCCCGCTGGGCGAGGGCGAAGCGGACCGCGCGGGCGATGCCCTGGACCAGGATCTCGTCGGTGACCTTCGGCAGCGTGGCACGCACCACGGCGGGCAGCTCCTCGTCGGTGGCTGCGGCGGCCGTGGCCAGCATGGCGGCCGCCGTGTCCCGGTCCACCGCCCGCAGCGCCTGCGAGGCCCCCGCGTTGCGCGGGCGCAGGCAGAACCAGTGCTCGGATGGCGGCAGCTTCGGCCCGTACGCGCCGGAGCCGTGGAACGCACGGCAGGGGGCCTCGGCGGTGATCGCACCGTCCGGGTCGGTCAGGTGGAAGAAGTGATAGTTCGAGGACAGCGCCCGGGGCCGGTCGTCACCGGGAAAGACGACCGCCGCCAGAGGGGTCCCGCCGTCGTCGCTCTTCGGCACGGTGACGGCACGCCCGGCGGCGTCGCAGGCACGCCAGCCCCCGCCGGGCACCTGCACCACGCGCCAGCCGAGCAGACCGTCCACGGGCGCGCCGAGCACCGAGCCCTCGACGCCGGGCGTCGGGCGCAGCCAACTGCCGTACGCGGACAGGGTGCTGCCCTCGGGGTGCCCCTGGAGGGCATCGGCCAGGAATCCGGGCAGCGCACGGCGGCCGGTGGTGTCAGTGGCCGGGTCGTACTCCGCCCAGCCCTGGGTCCTGCCGTCGTTCTCCCAGCTCCAGTACGACCGGCCGTCGGAGATCATCGGGCGCTCCTCCGGCAGCCCGGTGTCGCCCCGGTGCAGGACGCCCGCGCCGGTGGCGAGGCCGCCGCCGGGCAGCGGCAGATCGACGTGCTGGGGGCCGAGGCGCCACGGGTTCCTGCCGGTGTCCACGGTGAAGACGTGGTCGGGGTCGGTGTGCCAGTAGCCCTGCGTCGGGCCGCTCCCGTACCAGGAGCGCCAGCAGACCAGCAGCGCGCCGTCGACGTAGTGGAAGCCGGTGGAGCGCCGGTCCGTACCGGGGATGCGCAGGTCGTGGACCAGCACGGTGGCGTGGGCGTCGATCACCCGGACCTGCCGCTGGTTGGCCACGATGAGGTGGGGCCAGGCGCTGAACACGGTGAGGTCCGCGTTGTCCCGCTTCGGATCCAGCTCGGTGAGCGCCTCCTCCCAGGCGGGCCAGGCCAGTTCCTCGAAGAGGCCGCCGCGCAGGGTGCGGGCGAGCAGAGCCCCGAGGTCGGTGGCGGCCGCGGCGGCCACCTCCTGCTCGGCGAGGACCAGAGCCTCGGCGGGCAGCCAGGTCAGACGCTGCACGGCCTCCGGGTACCGGGGCAGACCGGTGTCGTTGGCGGCGCGGGCGACCCCGCGCACCCACTCGGCGAGCATCGGGCGCCCCCCGGGGGAGGCGGCCACCTGCCGGATCACGGACTTGTTGAGGTCGTTGTCGTGGAAGCGGTTCGCGGCATTGGCGAAGGCGGTCCGGAAGCGTTCGTCGGCGGCGAGCGCCAGCAGGTCGCGGCGGTCGTCGCCATGCGCCCAGTCGTCCAGGTTCAGTGCCACGTCCGCCGCCGGAGCGGCGACCGGGATGCCGAGGGAGAGCAGCAGGTCGAGCAGGTCGACGTCCTGGCCCGCGACCTGCAGGCCCGCTTCCCGGCCCGGCTCGGCGAGTTCGGCGCGGAGCCGGTCCGCGGACCGCCGCACCACGTCGAGGAGGAGCGGCAGCGGCTGCCGCCGGCCCCAGCCCCGGTGACGGGCGCCGTGGAAACGCTCCAGCCAGCCGACGGTGCCGTCGGCGCAGCGCTCCTCCGGGGTCGCGGCGGGGGAGACCAGTGCTGCCGTGGCCCCGGACTCCTCGAGGATGTCGAGCCACAGTCGGGACATCTCGCCGTCGTTCGAGTCGTCGCCCAGCGGCATCAGGGAAAGCAGAGTGCCGCGCACGGCCGGTTCGCGGCGGCCCAGGCCGACCAGCGCCGTCCGGTGGGTCTTCCACCACCCGGTGGCCGCCCGCAGGGTGGCGGGCATGGCCAGCAGTTCGGCGAGGTAGTCCTGTTCGGCCTCCACGGAGTCCAGACCGGCCGAGCGCGCCAGGCGGCGCAGGGCCGGGGCGACCTGGGCGGAGGGCACCATGCCGCCCGCGGTGCGGCGTACGCACAGGCGCCGGTAGCGGGCGTACGCCTCGGGCGCGGGGACCCGCAGCTCCAGCTCCTTGGCGTAGGAGGTGAGCACGCGCACCGGCAGCGCCCCGGCGAGGGCGAACTCCAGGAACACTGCGTCGATCCGGTCGTCGTCGACGGTCAGGCCGTGACTGGCCTCGCTCTTGCGGGCCCGGGTGAACAGCTGCGCCGCATAGGTGGGGTTCTCCACCGACAGGAAGATGCGGGCGGTCTCCTCGTAGAAGACCGGCAGGAAGTGCGGCACGGCCGCGGCCAGCCGGCCGGCGAGCTCGTGGCAGGCCTCCAGGGCCGCCTTGGGCTTGGACTTGGCCTGGCGGGCGACACGCTCCAGTTCCGGTACGAGCGCCAGGGCGTGGTGGCCGTCCTGCGGGTGGTGTACGAGCACCCACTCGGCGAAGCCGAGGGTCTGGCGGCGGCCCAGGCCGACGACGGCCGGCTCCGCATCGGGCACCAGCCCCAGGAATCCGGCGGCGAGGTCCTCGGCCGCGCCCAGTTCGGCCGCCGCGAGACGGACCACGACACGGCCGTCGGGCAGGCCGGGGTGGCGGTAGGTACGGGCGGTGAGGCCGACCGCGCCGGGACCGGCGCCCTCGGTGCCGGGCGGCAGCACCGCACCGGCCTCGATCAGCAGCGCGGCCTCGCCGGCGCGCTCGGCCGGTGCGTCGGCGGTGGCGCCGTCCGCGGGAGTGGTCGTGGTGGTCATCGTTCGTTCCCGCCCTCTTCGATCGTGCGGCCGGCGTACAGCGCGGCGGCCATCCGCATGCCCTCGGACCAGGCGACCGGTCCGACCTCGCGCAGCACCGCCGCGCGGCCCTCCTCGTCCTGCCAGGTCAGCGCCCCGGTCGCGGAGTCCCCGTCCCAGTACGGCTCACCGATCCACACCGAGGCCTTCAGCCCGCGGCCGGCGTCCCGGACCGCGCAGGTGGCGTAGCCGCCGGACACCCGGTAGCCGAGGGCCGTGGCGCGCGCCGCGAGACGGAACCGGTTGGGGTAGGACCCGCCGGCGAACTCCCGGACCTCGGTGGCGTCGGCCGCGAGGTCCTCCGGCTTGCGCCACGTGGCCCGGTGGATCTGCTCGACCCCCTGCACGATGCCCAGTTCCGCCGCGAACTCGCGTACCTCGTCCAGGTCGGGCAGCAGCACGGGATGCGGCAGGAGCACGGTGGGGGCGGAGAACCGAACGGTCTCGCCGTCGAGGTTCACCACCCGAAGCTCGCCGGAGGCGGTGGCATCGCGCAGGAAGCCCACCTCGTCCGGGTCCTCGCCGACCACCGCGACATCGCGCAGCGCGCCCTGCCAGGCCTCGTCGGGCCAGACCCGGGCGAGCAGCGCGGTCGGCACCGGAAGCGAGGAGACCATCCAGGCGTCCACCTGCGCGGCGCACGCGGCGGCGTGCCGGTCCAGCCACTCGGCGAGCCGGCGCAGCCGGTCCACCTCGGCGTTGTCCCGCAGGGCCTTGGGAAGCGTCTTCAACTGCCGTCCCGCAGCCCGCCCGGTTACGGCGCGTGCTGCCACCCGCCCCTCCAACAAGGCGATTTCATACCCTTCGCCCGCTGTCATCCAGCCCATCCCTCGCCGCCCCCTTACATGCCCGTTCACGTTCCGGGCAGGTCGAACCGGGGGCACGGCGCCCCCTGACCTGCGATATGAGCGGGACAGTAGCGGGCCCCACTGACAACGGCGCGGGCAGGCGGTCACCCGCGCCCTCGCGCACACCCGCCGGTGCAGGGATGTCACGGACCGTAGCGCCGCCGCCGGTTCACGGCCCGTCAGACGCCAAGGGGCCCCTCGTGCGGAGGGGCCCGGAGCGGTCGGGGTGTCAGAACGCGAAGAGGGCGTTCCCGTTGAGGGTCGCGGACATGACGCACGCGTTGGAGAAGGTGTGCTGCCAGGCGATGCGCCGGCCCTGCCAGACGCCGTCCGCCGTGACGGTGACGGGGTCGTAATGCATGGGGCAGGCCCGGTCCGGGTCGGGGGAAGCCAGGAGGGCGTCAAGGCTCCCGGCCGCGGTCGCCAGGGCCGCACACGCGGCCTGGGGGTCAGGATGCGTTCCCCGGGCGGTGGGCGCGCAGCTGAGGGTGGAGGCCCGCACGACGGACGCGGCGTCCTCGCCCTGCCCGACCGTGAGTACCACGGCGGAGGGGGCGTACAGGCTCGCGGGCTGGGCCGCGGCGACGCCGGTGGTGCCCGCCAGGGCCAGGAGGGCAGCGGAGGAGACGGTGGTGATGCGGTAACGCACGACAGAGCTCACTTTCGATTCCAAGGATGGGCGCGGCAGTTGGCTGTGCAATGCCCGCCATGACCCCGCCGAGTCTGCAGAATGCGAAGGCGGCCCGCACATCGAAGACCGATTTACGGACATCCTGTTCGTCTACCGGCGACCGAACGCTCGTTCCGGCAGTTCAGGCGGGAGCCGCGCCCCGTCCGGCGAGGCTCCGGACGCGGGCCGGCACCCCGCGTGAGCGCTCTGATGAGGCCCGATGACCCTGCGTCAGTCGAGCCCGGTTCACCCGACGTCCACCCAGACTGACCGGATCGGGTCGCCGCCCGGCCGTGGACACCTTGATCCCTCATCGCCTGGCCGCACCGGCACCCCGCCGCATCCGCCGCACTCTTCACGGCGGACACCCGCACACCGAGCACCTCTTGCGGCAGCCCGGGCACACACGCAACGTAACGAACGCTGCACCGATCGTTTTTCGCCGAATCTCCGGAACCCGCCGTCCGGCGGCGAGGGATCGGTAGCGTCCCGGTACGGAAGATCCGGTGCCGGATGCGCCGGGTACGGCAGATGCAGTGCGGAGGACGGCCATGGCCAACGTGGAAGTGTCGCTGAAGGAAGCGATGACCTCGATCGACGGCGCGCTGGGGGTGGCGCTGGTGGACTACACCAGCGGTATGGCCCTGGGCACGCTCGGCGGCGGCAAGGACCTGGACCTGATGGTGGCCGCGGCCGGCAACACGGACGTGATCCGTGCCAAGGTCCGCACCATGGAGATGCTGGGCCTCCAGGACGAGCTGGAAGACCTGCTGATCACGCTGGGCCGCCAGTACCACCTGATCAGGGTGCTGCGCAGCCACAGCGGCAGCGGACTGTTCCTCTACCTCGTCCTGGACAAGGAGAAGTCCAACCTGGCCATGGCGCGCCACCAGCTGCGCCGGATCGAAGCGGAACTGGAGGTCTAGCCCGGCGTCCCGACCGGTCCACGCATGCCCATGAGTTGAAGACATCTTCAACTCGACACATCAGAAACCAGTCAACTTCGGGTGCGGGTGTGCCGACCGGACGCGACGATGGAGGCGGAGGCCGTGCCGCCGCACGCGGCACGGCCAAGGCAAGGGTCGAGGAGCAGCAGGAGCGTCGTGGGTATGCAGGTGCCGCTGTACCAGGCGAAGGCCGAGTTCTTCCGGATGCTCGGACACCCGGTCCGCATCCGCGTCCTCGAACTCCTCCAGGACGGCCCGCTGCCGGTCCGGGACCTGCTGGCCCAGATCGACGTAGAGGCGTCCAACCTTTCCCAGCAACTCGCCGTCCTGCGCCGCTCGGGCATCGTGGTGTCCACGCGCGAGGGTTCCACGGTCACCTACGCCCTGGCCGGCGGGGACGTGGCCGACCTGCTCCGCGCCGCACGCCGCATCCTGACCGAAATGCTGGCGGGCCGGAACGAACTGCTCGCCGAGCTGAGACAGGGCCAACCGGAAACCGGCCCCGCCCCGGCCCGGATCTGACGCCCCGCACGGGAGAGGGACGACGGGGCGGCCGCGAGGAGGCGGCCATGGCGACCGAGGTGGTCGTGGGTGTGATCGGGACGCCCGAGAGCCGCGCCGCGCAGGCGTGGGCCGCCCGGGAAGCAGTCCTGCACGGGCTGCCGCTCTGCCTGATGCACGTGGAGGAATGGACGGCCACGCACACCGTCCCCCACGAGTACGCCGCGGCCGCGGCCGGACGGACCAGGACCCTCCTGAACGAAGCCGCGGAGCGGGTACGGCTGGACCACCCGGACCTGGAGGTCACCACCCGCAGCGCACTCGGAGACCCCGCCGAGGCCCTGTCCCGGGCCGCGGCGGAGGCGGAGCTGACGGTGCTGGGCTCGCGCGGTCTCGGCGGGATCACCGGCTTCCTCCTCGGCTCGGTGTCCCAGACCGTCGTCGGAACCGCCGGACGGCCCGTGGTGCTGGTGCGGGCGCACTCCGCGCGGGCCTCCGTACGGGAGACGATCGTCGTGGGCACCGGCCTGACCGACCGCAGTGGCCCCCTCCTCGCGTTCGCCTTCGCCGAAGCCGGCCGCAGGGGTGGTGAGCTGCACGTCCTGCACGTCCTGCAGGCGGGCGGCACGGGCCCGCTCGGCGACGAGGACGCCGGGCCGCGAGCCGCGGCACGGCTGACGGAGCTGCTGCGGCCGTGGCGTCGTACGCATCCCGGGGTGCGGGTCACCGAAGAGGCCGTCTCCGGCCTCCCCGGGCCCCTGCTCCTGCGGGCGGCGAAGGAGAGGCAAGCGGAGTTGCTGGTCGTGGGCCGACGACGGCGGACGGTGCCGATCGGCCCGCGCCTCGGCCCCGTCGCACACGAGGCCGTCCATCACGGCACCGTTCCCGTCGCCGTGGTACCGCTTGGCTGACCGGAGCCGGTGGAATAGTGAAGAGGTGATTACCAGGGGTGATGAAGCGAGTGGTGACCGCGGCCCGGCCCCCGGCGGGGGCTCCCCGACCGGGCCGAGGACCGGACGGGACGAAGAGGCGCAGGTCATCGTGGTGGGAGCGGGGCCGGCCGGCTCCGCCGCAGCCGTGCACCTCGCGCGCGCCGGGCTGGACGTACTGCTGCTGGAGAAGAGCGCCTTCCCACGCGACAAGGCGTGCGGCGACGGCCTGACCCCCCGGGGCGTGGCCCAGCTCGTGCGCATGGGCGTGGACATCGACGCACCGGGCTGGATGCGCAACCGCGGCATGCGATGGGTGTGCGAGGGCAACCAGGTGGAAATCGACTGGCCCCGGCTGGGCACCCTGCCCGACTTCGGACTCACCCGCAGCCGGCACGACTTCGACGACATCCTCGCCGCCCACGCCGGCGCCGCCGGAGCGCGCCTGCACACCCGGGTGAAGGTGACCGGTCCGCTGACCGACCGGGCGGGACACATCACGGGCGTCACCGCGACCCGGGGCCCTGACGCGGAGCCCGTCCGCTACCGGGCACCGCTCGTCGTCGCGGCCGACGGTGCCTCCGCACGGACCGCGGTCGCCCTCGGACTCGCCCGGGACGCGAACCGGCCGGTCGCGGCGGCAGCCCGCCGCTACTACCGCAGCCAGGCCCGCACCGACGACCCGTACCTGGAGCTGTGGGCCGACCTGCGCTGCCCCCAGACCGGGCTCGACCTGCCCGGGTACGGCTGGGTGTTCCCCCTGGGGGACGGCCGGGTCAACATCGGCCTCGGCGCCCTGCCGCAGCGCCGCCGCCGCCCGGTGGACCTGCGCGCCGCCCTGGACCACTGGCTGCCGCGCCTGCCCGCCGAGTGGGGCATCCAGGAGGAGAACGCGGACTCCCCGCTGCGCAGCGCCCCCCTGCCGATGGGCCTGAACCGGCGGCCCCAGTACCGCCGGGGCCTCCTGCTGGTCGGAGACAGCGCGGGCATGGTCAGCCCGTGGAGCGGCGAGGGCATCGCCCAGGCCATGGAAGCCGCGGAAGTCGCCGCCGAGACCATCGCCCTGGCCCTGGCCCGGCCGGCCGGGCCCAGCCGGGAACAGGCGCTGCAGCAGTACCCCGCCGAGATCCGCCGCCGCTGGGGACGCTACTACCGGCTGGGCAGCCTCGCCGGTGACCTCGTCCTCTCCCGGTACGGCTACCGGACCCTGCTCCATCCGCGCGTCATGGCCTCGCCCCCGCTGCTGCGCGTCCTGGCCCGCCTGCTCACCCACGTCTCCGACGAACCGGCACACGACGCCCTCGACGCCGTCCTGCACACGCTGATGCGCCTCGTGCCCTCTCCGCGCCGTTGAACCCGTCGAACCGCGCCGTCGTCGTCAGGACCCGGACGGCGGGAGGAGCCGGCCCAGGGGGCCGAGGTCCAGGTTGAGGTCCTCGAGCGTGCAGCCGTGCTGGGCGCACAGCTCGGTCATCCGGTCGTACAGGGCGAGGAGGGTGGCTCCCAGCTCCTCTTCCTGTGCGTCCGTCAGGCCGCCCGCCTCGACCCGGCGCAGCGCCTGCCGTTCGATGAGCTGCCGCAGCAGCTCGACCACGGTCAGCACCAGTCTGACCAGGTCCTCTCCGACCGTATCGGGGCCGGTACGGACGCGTCGGCCCGGGGAGCGGCCCGAGGGGGCCGCATCCGAGGGGGAGGCCGGCAGCAGCCGGACGGCATCGGCCATCGCCTCGCCGACCGCCCGCAGGTCGGGGGCGGCGGGGCGCGGCGGACGGGACGTGTCACCAGTCATGGCGCTGCTCGCTCTCCAGGGCCGGTCGGGGACCGTCGGCCGTGCTCACGGAGCTGATGAGGGCGCGCAGGGAGATCCGGACGAGGTCGATGTCCGCGATGGACAGGACGATGTCCCCGGTGATGACGACGCCCCCGGCGAGCAGCCGGTCGAGGAGGTCGACCAGCGCGACCTGCCGGCCCGGCAGCCCGGGATCGTGACCGTCGACGGGGGTCATGGCGCGGGGGGATCCGGCGCCGGCGGTGCCGCGGGTTCGGCGGGTTCGGCGGCGAACGAGTAGGGGGCCCAGGGACCCGTGACCTCCAGGCGGATCCCGCGCAGGTCCTCGGCCGCGCCGTCGACGGCCGCACGGAACTCGTCGGCCTGCGCGTCGGCGATCAGGAAGGCGTCGTTGAGGACGTTCTCCCCGGCCGCGGGGGTGGCGAGCGGCCCGCTCTGCGGGGCGTGGCGCACGTGCTGCGCCGCGTAACGCCGGGCGATCCCGGCGATGCGTTCGGCAGCCAGCTGCGCCTGCCGGTAGTGGTCCTCGCGGGCGCCGTGCTGCGCCCGGCGGGCCTGGAGGTACGCCTTGCCGGGACTGGCCGGTACGGATGCGGTGGCAGCGGCGGATGGGCCGGCCGGGGCCTCGTCGGCGGGGCTCACGTAGATCTTGACCCCGTACTCGGTGTGGGCGCTGAGCCGGGCCAGCTGGGTGGCGAAGCCCTGACCCTGCTGCCGCAGTGCCTGACGCGCGCGCGTGCGGTCCTCGTAGAGCGTGGCCATGCGCAGTGGCAGGACGGTGGTGCGGGCGGCGAGTGCCTCGATGACGTGGTGGTGGGCGCGTGCCGTGTCCTCGAGCCACCGCAGGTCCTCGAAGCGGTCCTTGAGCACGTCTTCGGCCCAGTCGTCGCGGGGTACGTCGCTGATGACGAAGGCGACCGGTCCGGCGTCGTCGCCCGGGGGCACCAGGAGCGCGACGGGGCGGTCCGCCACCCCCGTGAGGGCGGGCAGGACCTCGTCCAGGACGGGCGCGGTGGGCGTGACGGCGTAGACGTAGGTGAGTGCCCGCGTCGGGGCGCCGGTATCCGCCGTTCCCGGGCCTGCCGCGTCCGTCGTCCCCGGTTCCGCCGCGTCCGTCGTCCCCCGGTCCTCGGGGCCCTTCATTTCTCGGTCCTCCTCCGTGCCGCCCTATCGCCTGCGGGCTGCGTCCCCTGCTCCAAGGTCTCCTGGCGCCCGGTGCCCGTGGCGTCCTGCTGCGGTCCGGACGAGGTGAGCCGGTCCCGGCGCAGTTCCGCCAGCTCGGCGCGCAGGCGCTGGTTCTCGGCGGCCAGCGACCCGTCGTTCGAGTGACGGGAGGACAGCGAAGCGTCGTGCTCCCACCAGTCGATTCCCATCTCCTTGGCCTTGTCCACCGACGCGATCAGGATCCGCAGCTTGATGGTGAGGAGTTCGATGTCGAGCAGGTTGATGCGGATGTCGCCGGCGATGACGATCCCCTTGTCGAGCACGCGCTCGAGGATGTCCGCCAGGCTGGCCGAGGAGCTCGCGGGATAGCCCGCCATCGGCGGGCCCGTACCGAATCTGCGGTCCAGGGGGCTCGTCACGAAGGTTCACCTCCCCGGCCGCCGGCCCGATACCGGTCGATCTCCACCAGTCGCTCGAGCAGCAGGTCTTCTTCACGGTCGAAGGTCTCCTCGTCGATCTCGCCCTCCTCCAGCAGACGCTCCAGGTAGGCGAGCCGTGCCCGGACGGGCGCCGGGTCGTAGTACGAGGCCTCGGCCTCGTCGGCCACGCGCTGCGCCGCCCAGAGCACGGTGCGCATCGGCAGCAGCGGCAGGGTGACCAGTTGCTCCAGCAGCCCCATCGCGCGTCACCTCCCTCCGTTCCGGGTCCCGGACGTCCTACGGCACGAAGCTGTACGGGGGTAGCGGCCCGTTCAGGCGGACCGCGACACCGCCGTCGTGAGCGTGTTCGAGCTCGGCGTGCGCCTTCAGCAGCGCCGCTTCGCCCTCCCACGGCACGAGCAGGGACAGATTGAGGAAATCCTCTCCGGCAGGAGCGTGCAGGGCGTACTCCCGTCCCAGCGGCGCCAGTGTCCGGAGCAGCTGAGCGGCCGCGTTCGACCGCCGTACCTCGACCTCGTCCGAGATCATGCGCCCCAGCTCAAGGGGCAGCCGCGGGTCCGGGGATCCGGCGAGGATCTGTTCGTTGAGCCCGCGCGCCGGGGGAGAGGCGTCCAGGATCTCGCGCAGCAGGTCCTCCTGCTCCCACGAGGCCTTCACGTTGTACTCGGCACAGCCTCGTACCCGTTCCAGCGCGGCACGGTAGGCGTCCACCTCCTCCTCCAGCACCCGTCGTACGGCTTCGTCGTCGGGCGCGGTGTACCCGAACTGCAGCGGTAGTGGTGTGCCGTCGGCCATCAGGCGGTCCTGCAGCGCCTGGTGCGCGGCCAGATCGCGCCTTTTGGGCCGGATCTCCTCCTCGATGTCGCTGACGACCGCGCTCAGCTCCCCGGTGGAAACGACCCGGGCGGGAGCGGCGTGGGCGCCGACACCGGTCATGCCGTCGACCCGGCAGGGGTGGTCGCGCGAGGTCACGGCGTACACGTAGACGGACACGGTTCACTCCCTCTCACGCCGGACCGGCCTTCGGGCGGGCCGCCGACGCCGAGGAGGCTCTTCCTCCTCGCGTTCGTCCTTCTCCTCGTCTTCGTCCGCGTCCTCGTCCTTGGCGGACAGGGACTGCGTCACGGCCTCGATGGCACCGCTGAGGGCGCCCTTGGACTTGCCTCGGCTGCCACCCTCGACCACCTTGCCGACGACGTCCGGGAGCTGGGCGGGAGCCTTGCGGCCCGCTTCCAGATCGAGCCGGTTGCACGCCTCGGCGAAGCGGAGGTAGGTGTCGACGCTGGCGACGACGATCCGTGCGTCGATCTTGATCAGTTCGATCCCGACCAGCGAGACGCGCACGAAGACGTCGATGACCAGCCCACGATCGAGAATGAGTTCCAGGACGTCGTAGAGGCTGCTCGTTCCGCCCCCGCCCGCGCGGCCGAGACCTCCGTTGGCCCCCTGCGGCATCACCGTCATGGCGT
Source organism: Streptomyces sp. NPDC043853 (assembly GCF_056436025.1). Lineage (NCBI taxonomy): Bacteria > Bacillati > Actinomycetota > Actinomycetes > Kitasatosporales > Streptomycetaceae > Streptomyces > Streptomyces sp. NPDC043853. Next base: position 89,000 of record NZ_JBWKDJ010000018.1, on the reverse strand, counting down.
TTCCCTTCCCGGCCGTGGCGGCGTCAGCGGCCCGGCCGGTCGATCATGCCCCGGCTGTACCTCCGGGTCCGTTCGTAGGAGATCAACTCACCCTCCGTGTCCAGTTCGACCCGGTAGCTGCCCATGACGCTGGTGGTGTCCGGGATGCGTTCCAGCTCCACCACCTCGACCACGGCCTCCCAGCCGTCATCGGTGGGTTTCAGGGACGAGACCGACTCCGGGCGCCTGCCGAGCAGTTCGGACAGTTGCTCCGCGGCAGCCCTCAACGCCGTTGCGGCGCCGGGCACACCGTGCTTTCGGCGGCCGGTGCTCCGGTGCGCGGGGGTGGCGGTGGGCTGTTCGTCCTCGTCGCCCTCTGGCGGGCGGCGTCGGCGGCGAGCCGGTTCCGGTGCGGTCATCTCTCTTCCTCGTCGACCAGATCTCCCTCGACCAGGCGCCTCCCCCGACGCGTCCACACCACACCTCACATTTCAAACTTTCTTCACACAAAACCGAATATCCGGCGCCAGGGCGAGCAGCCGCCCAGGGAGAACCCGTGCGCCCGGCCCCCTCCCGGGCCCGACGCACACGCCACCGCATCCGGCCGCGGCCGGGTGATTCACCAGCGTGGGAAGGGACCGGGCTGATGGAGGACACCAGCAAGATCGCCCTGGCGGCCGCCGTGATCGGAGGCTACGTACTGGGACGAACGAAGAAGGGCCGCATGGCCCTGTCATTGGCGACCTATCTCGCCGGCCGGAGATTCGCACTGGACCCGGGCCAGCTCATGACCCAGGGAGTGCGCAGGCTCGGCGAGATGCCGCAGGTGGCCGAACTCGGTGAACAGCTCCGCGGCGAAGCCCTCCAGGCGGGACGCGCGGCACTCACCGCTGCCGCCAACCGTCAGATCGCCGGCCTCGCCGACTCCCTCCACCAACGCACGCTCGAACTCACCCGCGGGCGCGAGGAGCCGGACGAGCAGTACGACGAGGAGGAAGAGGCGGAAGGGTACGAGGACGAGGCCTACGGCGAGGGATCGTACGAGGACGAGAGGTCCGAGGACGAGGAGGCGTACGAGGGCGAGGAAGAGGAGCCCTACGAGGACGAAGAGCAGGAGCCGTACGAGGAAGAGGAGGAGGAAGAAGAGGAGGAAGAGGCGGAGCAGCCCTACGGGGAGGAGGAAGAAGAGGGAGAAGAGGTAGAGGAGGAACCGGAGGAAACGGAGACCGAGGAGGAGCGCCCGCGCAGACGTGCCCGTAGCGGAAGCCGCTCGACCGGTTCGACGCGCACCGCCGCGGCCCGCCGGAGGACCGGACCGTCCAGGACGGCCACTTCCCGCCGCGCACCGGCGAAGAAGGCGGGCACGGCGGCCGCCAGGCAGCCGGCAGCAAAGCGGTCGGCAGCGAAGAAGACGGCAGCACCGGCGAAGAAGGCGACGGCGACAGCTGCGAAGAAGACGTCGGCACCTGCGAAGGGGACCGCGGCCCGGGCCCCGGCGGCCGAGAAGCCGGCTGCCTCGAGGAAGACGGCCGCTTCTCGGAGCGCCCCGGCGAAGAAGGCGCCGGCGAAGAAGGCACCGGCGAAGAAGGCGCCGGCGAAGAAGACGGCGACGAAGAAGACGGCGTCCACGGGCCGTGCCGCGCCGAAGAAGGCGTCCGTCAGGCCGCCCGCCAAGAAGGCGACGGCGAAGCGGACACCCGCGAAGAAGACCACGGCGCGCCGGCCGGCACGGAGCGGCAGCGCCGGGAAGACCTCGACGCCGGCGAAGAAGACGACGGCGCGCAAGACGTCGACGCGGAGGTAGAGCCATGGCCATCACGCAACGCCCACGCGAATCCGGCAGTTCACGGTCCCCCATGGACCAGCTGTTCGACGAACTCGGCGGATTCCTCGCGGCGCAGGCGGGCCAGCTGGCCGACAAGGCGGTCGACAAGCTGGACGACGTCACCGACCAACTCCAGGACGTGGCTGCCAACGGAGGCTCGTTCGCCGATATCGGAGGCCGGCTCCTCAAGGGCGACTCACCCGTCAAGGCCGTCCTGGGCAGCGCCTTCGGCGGCATCAAGGAGAAGGTCAAGGACATCGGCAGCGGACTGACCGGCGGCGGAAGGGGCCGCAAGAGCGGGTCCAAGCCCACGCACATCATGGAAGCGGTCGACGTCGGAGTTCCGTTGCGAACGGCCTACGACCAGTGGACGCAGTACGAGGACTTCAGCACCTTCGCCAAGGGCGTGCGCAGCGTCTCTCAGGGCGACGACACCAAGTCCGACTGGAAGGTCAAGGTGGGACCCTCCACCCGGAGCTGGCAGGCGACCGTACAGGAGCAGGTTCCCGACGAGCGGATCGTGTGGTCCTCTTCCGGCGCCAAGGGCAGCACGCGCGGATGCGTCAGCTTCCACGAACTCGCGCCCTCCCTCACCCGCGTACTCGTGGTCGTCGAGTACTACCCCTCCGGCCTGTTCGAGAGGACGGGCAACCTGTGGCGGGCCCAAGGCCGCCGGCTGCGCCTGGACCTCAAGCACTTCGCGCGCCATGTGACCCTCAGCGACAAGGAACCCGAGGGATGGCGCGGCGAGATCCGTGACGGCGAGGTCGTCCGCACCCATGAGGAGGCCGTCGAGGAGGAGGAGTCGGCTGAGGAGGAACCGGAGGAGTACGAGGGAGAGGATGGCGAGGAATACGAGGAGGACTACCCCGCCGACGAGGACGCCGAGGAGGCCGAGGAGGCCGAGGAGGCCGAGGGGTACGGCGACGAGGTGGAAGACGAGGGTGACGAGGCCGAAGACGAGCTCGAAGACGAGACCGTAGGAGAGGACGAGGAAGGGGCCGAAGAAGCGGACGAGGGAGCCGAACGGCGTCCGCGTCGGCGACGCACCCGCTGACCGTGTCACTCCCTCCCCCCGGTGCGATCGCAGGTTACGCGATCGCACCGGCGCCCACGCGGACAAGAAACGCGGCGCGGAGCACACGCCGGAGCGCATGCCGCATGCCCCACATCGTGAGCCGCACCCCGAACACCGTCATCCGCACACAGCCCCTGCGGATGACGGCTTTGGGTGACCAGCGGGCCAGCGCCCGGCGCCTTCTCCGCTTGCTCCACTTGCTCCTGCGTCGCCGCCCCGGGAATTTCACGAATGTCTCCTGCCTGCGACAAGGCGATATACGCCCAGGAGAACGAGCGAGCCGACAATGGCGGCGACCCACGTGGACAGCTCGAAGAATCCGTCAATGGAGTCGACGCCGAAAATGACCTTGCCGAGCCATCCGCCCAGAAGGCCGCCGGCAATGCCGATGAGGATCGTGATGATGATGCCGCCGGGGTCCCGGCCCGGCATGAGGACCTTCGCGATGATTCCCGCGAGCAGGCCCAGAAGAATCCAGCCGATGATGCTCATGGAATACCTCTTGTCAACGTGCAAATCCTGTGTGATTCCGTCTGCGCCTTCTGGTCCGATTTCAAACATGGGAAATGCCGCCGACTGCGGAATGCGATGCCCCACCCACACTTCGGGCAGTTCGGCGAATGCCCGTGGCCGTTCACGGGGTTCGCGTTCGCCGCGGGGGAGACGCCTACCGCGGCACGAGGAGACGGTGGACCACGCCGCACTGACCGCCCGGCTGGACGCCTACCTGCGGGACACGTGCCCTCGCCGCTGACGCCGACGCCCCACGCTCACCCGGCGGGCCCCTGACGTCATGCCGGGTGACGGCCGGCATCCACAGCCCGAAGGCCAGGAACGCCACCGACCGGCATTCGGCTTGACCGGGCCGTGAGTTCGACGCGTTGAGACCCCCGGTCATGCCGGCCCGGGGAGAAAATCCCTGGCCCGTAGGCCGGAAAGGACGAAGACTCCTCCCATGGCTGACATGGGGGAGTTCCGGAAGACGGTCACGGAGTGGGTGGCCGGCGGGCCGGCCGAACCCGCACACGAGCTCGCCGCGCGGCTGTCCGTGCGGGCGGTCGTCCTGCTGGAAGGGCTGAGCGATGTTGCGGCGGTCGGTGCGCTGGCCGCGAGGCATGGCCGGGACCTGGACGCGGAAGGCGTGTGCGTCCTGTCGATGGGCGGTGCGATGAACGTCCGGCGCTTCGCAGGTCTCCTGGGGCCGTCCGGTCTGGGGCTGCGACTCGTGGGGCTCTGCGACGAGGCGGAGCGGGGCTACTACGCGCGCGGCTGGGAGCGGGCCGGCGCACCCCGGGAGGAGTTCTTCGTCTGCGCGGCGGATCTCGAGGACGAACTGATCCGCGCGCTGGGGGTGACCCGGGTGGCGGAGCTCATCGAGGCGGAGGGCGACCTGCGCGCGCTGCAGACCTTCCTGCGCCAGCCCGCGCAGCGGGACCGCACATCGGAACAGCGGCTGCGGCGCTTCCTCGGCACCAAGAAGGGCCGCAAGATCCACTACGGCCGGGTGCTCGTCGAGGCACTCGACGCCGACCGCGTACCCGCCCCGCTCGACGGCCTGATCGGCAGCCTCTGACTGCCGGGCGACGCCGCACGGTGGACCGGCGGCGTCAGCGGGCCCCCGCCCCGAGCAGGTTCAGGAGATCCGCGCGGTGGAGTTCGGCTATCGGGGACAGGAAGTCCGGGTGCCGGAGCAGAGCCGCTGCCTGACGGTCCCCGTCGGCCGGGTCGGTGAGGCGGTCGAAGGCGATGGGTGCCGCCGCCAGGTGGACCGTGTCGGCCAGGGCGCGGACGGCGGATCCGGCCAGCGCGGTGTCCGCGAGCAGGCAGGCGGCCCAGCTGGCCACGACCTCGTCCACCCAGCTCCGCCAGGCTCCCTGGGGTGCCGAGTGGTCCGCGGGCCCGGCCGCGTCGGCGCCGGTGACCCAGTCGAGCCGGCCCGCGCCGCCGGGTCCGGTGAACGCGACCAGCTGCGCGTCCATCGCCGTCGGATAGCGCAACCAGGCGGCGACCGTCACGGCCTGCCGCGCCTGTGCTTCGGCGAGGCTGCGCTGGAACGCGCCGGGGCCGGAGGGGAAGGCGCGGACGAGCCACTGCGTGGTCGCGGAGATCAGCGAGGACAGGGATTCTGCGGGCACGGGACCACCCGGACGGGGTCGGCGTCGGCGACGGCGTCGCGACTTAAGCGGAAGGGGGACGGCTGCACCATAGCCGCGGCCCCCGGTGGGCCGGAGTGACCTACGCCGCTCGCCGGACGGTGGCATCCGCCACACGCGGCGGCGGGCTTCAGCCCCGCTGCCAGACCTTGACCAGGCCCTCGGCGTAGCCGTCCGGACCGTCAGCGGTGTCGCTGACCTCGAAGACGATCAGCACGTCGGAGGCGACGCGCGCGCAGACCATCGAGTCCGGCCCCCAGTCGGCGCCGTCGGCGCGGCTGCCGTAGTCCGGACCCCTTCCCGTGTCGAGGCAGTCGGCATCGCCGCCGTCCGTGGAGCCCACCGTCATGATCTTCGCGGCGGTGAGGTCCCCGTCCTCGGTGAGGTTGACGTCCCATCCGTCCCCGCTGCCGATGGCGGCCGGGTCGTCCCCGTCGAACCCCTGCCCGGTGGGCAGTCGGACGTCGATCTCCTTCTCCAGAGACCAGCCGTCGAGTGGGTCCGATGCGCCGGCTGCCCTGGACGAGACGTCCGGAGACCCTCCGGACGCGGCCGCGGCGGAGTCTCCCCCGGAGTTGTCGGAGGCAGTGCCGGAATCCTCGTCCGCCGTGGCGCTTCCCTCTCCGGCGCTGTACGCGCTGTCGTCACGGGGGCCGTCGGACCGGTCGGGCCACAGGACCACGACACATTCCACCGCCACCACCACCGCCACGGCGCGGGCCACCACGCGGTACGGGCCCACGTACGCCGGATCCTCGGCCGCCAATGACTCCATGCCGCCCCCCCCGGGTCGCCGCGTGGCCGGCAGCCTACTACCGCCCCTGGCCGGACCACAGCCGTTCCGGTGCCGCGCACGGGCCCGCCGGGCGGTGATGCGGCCGATCCGCTGAACCCCGCCCCCGCGGCGCATCCCGCGCGACGGCCGGGGGCAGCCACCCCCTGTGCCCCGACCCGAAGCCGGCCCGGAACACCGGTCCGACGCAGCGTCCGTCCTGCCGTCGCCGTCCTCACTGCCCCCACCCCCACCCCCGCCGCCCTCACCGGTCCCGCGGGGCGATCACGACCGGGGCGCCCGGCAGGCCCTCCTCGCCGGAGCCGTCGGCAACTTCGTGGAGTGGTACGAATTCGGTGTCTACGGCGCCTTCGCGACCGTCATCGCCGCCAGGTTCTTCACCGCCGAGGGCGTCGACCGGACCGAGGCGCTCATCGGGACGTACGCCGCGTTCGCCGTGGCCTTCTTCTTCCGGCCGCTCGGCGCACTGCTCTTCGGGCGGCTCGCCGACCGGGCCGGACGCCGTCCCGCGCTCATCGCCGCCGTCTGTCTGATGAGCGGCGCGACCGCCCTGATCGGGATCCTGCCCGACCGCTCCGCGATCGGCGCCTCCGCCCCGTGGCTGCTGACCGTGCTGCGGTCCGTCCAGGGACTCTCCGCGGGCGGCGAGTTCGGGGGAGCCGTCAGCATCATGACCGAGACCGCCCCGGCCGGCCGGCGCGGCCGGAACGGCGCCTGGCAGTCCTTCACCGTCGCGCTCGGCCTCCTCGCGGGCGCCGGCGCCGCCGCGGGCCTGGCGACCGTGCTCTCCGGCAGCGCCCTCCACAGCTGGGGCTGGCGCGTCCCCTTCCTCCTCGCCCTCCCGATGGGCGCCGTCGCCCTGTGGCTCCGACTGCGGCTGCCCGAGCCCGCCGCTCCCGCTCGCGCTCCCGCCCCCGCCCGCAGTGCCGCCCCGACCTCCGAGGCCGCGCCCGCCGCCCCCCGGGCACTCCGGCCGATCCGCGCCATCCCCCTCGGCATCGCCCGGATCATGGGCTGGTCCGCGGCCGGCTACACCTTCCTCGTCGTCCTGCCCTCCTACCTCCAGGCCACCCTGGGCGCCTCGTTCCGGAACGCCCTCATCGCCACCTGCCTGGCCAACCTGGGCTTCGCCGCGGCGGTCCTCCCCGCCGGGTCGCTCAGCGACCGGATGGGCCGGCGCGCCGTCATGCTCACGGGCAGCCTCCTCGTCGTGCTGCTCGCCGTACCCCTCCTGCACCTGCTGCGCGACCCGGGAGTCCCGCCGGCGGCGAAGGCCGCCATGCTGGTCGCGGCGGGCGCGACCGTCGGGCTGCTGGCCGGGCCGGGTCCCGCCCTGCTCGCCGAAATGTTCCCCACACAGGTCCGCAGCACCGGGCTCGGTCTCGCCTACGCCCTCTCCAACGCCGTCTTCGCGGGCTGCGCCGGCCTGATCGTCACCGCCCTCGTCCGCCACACCGGCAATCCGGACGTCCCCGCCCTCTATGCGGCGGGCGCCTGCGCGGCGGCCGTCCCCGCCCTCCTCACCCTGCGCCCCGACGACCACCTGAGGCCCCTCCGATGACCCCTCCGATGACCGCTCCGAAGACCCCTCCCACCGCCCCTTTCCCGGCTCCCGCCGCGCCGCCGATGACCGTCATCGGCCTGATGTCCGGCACCTCCTGCGACGCCGTCGACGCCGCGGCCGCGGTCCTCGCCCGCCACGGTGACACCCTGCGCCTCACCCCGCTCGGCATGGTCAGCCAGCCCTACGAGGACGAGCTCCGCCGGGACCTGCTCGCCGCGCTGCCGCCCGGCCGTACCACCTTCGCCGACGTCTGCCGCCTCGACACCCGCATCGGGCAGTCCTTCGCCCGCCTCGCCGTCCGCGCCGACCGGGAACTGTGCGGCGGCCACGCCCAACTGGTCGCCTCGCACGGCCAGACCGTCTACCACTGGGCCGACGCTGGCCGTGTCCACGGCACCCTGCAACTCGGCGAACCGGCCTGGATCGCGGAGGCCACGGGCCTCCCCGTCGTCTCCGGGTTCCGGACCCGCGACGTCGCCGCCGGAGGCCAGGGCGCCCCCCTCGTCGCCCTGATCGACTGCATGCTGCTGCGCGGCCGCCCCGGCGTACCGGCCGCACTGAACCTCGGCGGCATCGCCAACGCCACCGTGCTGCCCCCGGGCGGCATCCCCGCTGCCTTCGACACCGGTCCCGGCAACGCCCTCCTCGACGCCGCCGCCCGCTCACTCACCGACGGCCGTCTCGACCACGACACGGACGGTCGCCTCGCGGCCCGCGGCACCGTCCACCGGCCCCTGCTCGACCGGCTGCTCGCCGAGCCGTACTACGGCCTGCCGGTGCCGAGGACCACCGGCCGAGAGCTGTTCCACGCCGGCTACCTGCGGGCCGCCCTCGACGACAGCGGCCCGCTCCCGCCCCCCGACGTCCTCGCCACGCTCACCCGGCTCACCGCCCGCACCGTCGCCGACGCGCTGCGCCCGTACGGGGTCACCGAGGTCCTCGCCTCCGGCGGCGGCACCCGCAACCCCGCCCTGATGGCGGCACTCGGCCAGGAACTCGGCCCCGCTGTACGGCTCCGCACCTCCGAGGAGGCGCTCGGACTGCCCGAAGCCGCCAAGGAGGCGTACGCCTTCGCCGTGCTCGGCTACCTCACCCTGCACGGCATGCCGGGCACCCTCCCGGAGTGCACGGGAGCCGCGGGCCCCCGCGTCCTCGGCTCCCTCACCCCGGGCCGCGCCCCGCTCCGGCTGCCCGCCCGGTCCGCCGGGCTCGGGGCTCCGCCCCGCACCCTCACGGTGGACCCGCCCCAGGTGTGTCCGGCTCAGCCGTGGAGCGTCTGACCGGGCGGGTGCCCCTGCGCGTTCCGGCGGCGGACGGACAACGGTGGCGGGGCGGCGGTCCCGTCGGACCGGGGCTTCCCCGCCGGGCGCGGTCTTCTCAGAACGTCCACCGCGTATGGGTGTAGACACCGTCGTCCCGGCCGAAGCCGTAGGCCGTGATCGGGGCGACCCCGAACACCACCGCGTCGCCCTTCCTGAAGGCGTCCCCGATGCCGTGGAACGTACCCTCGGGCGAGGTGATGTGGTGCCCGTACTTGGTCTCGTAGGCCGTGATCACCTCTTCCAGCGCCGCCGGATCGGCGACGCGCTCGGCCTTGCCCTCGACGATGAGATCGAGCCCCTCGGTGAGCGAGTTCGCCCCGGTGGTCAGCGCGCAGTGCCCGTCATGGGCCAGGTTCTTCGCCTTCTGTTCCCCCGGGCCCGTGGAGAAGTACAGCACCCCGTCGTGCCAGGCGGCGATCACCGGAGTGACGTGCAGCCGGCCGTCGGGCCGCACCGTGGACACCCAGAAGATCTCCGCGGTGTCCAGGGTCCGCCGCGCCTCGGCCCATTCCGTGGCGGTGACGTCCTCGGCCCCCGGGCGGGGATTGAGCGCGGAGCTGTAGCGGGCGTCGAGCTCCGTCGTGGGCTGCCGTTCGGGTCCCTCTGCGGTCATGGCGGCCTCCTTTCCCTTGCCCTGTAGACCGCCCGCGCGCACCGGAACCCTCGCCGGGGCCGTTTGCGCCGGTGAGTACGCCCGATCGGGGGCAGGGCTGCGTCCGCCCGCACGGCCCGGCCGACCGGCGCCGCTCAGCCGGCAGCGATCAGGGCCGGCAGGTCGTGCATGGCGTGGAAGACCGTGGTGCCGGGGCCCGCGAGCCGTTCCGCCGGAGTGAGTCCGCCGGCGTAGCCGAAGGCGCGCATGCCTGCGGCACGGGCGGCCTGCACGCCGGGCCGGCTGTCCTCGACCACGGCGCACGCCGCCGGGTCGACGCCCGACTGCCGGGCCGCATGGAGGAAGAGGTCCGGGGCCGGCTTGCCCCGCGAGACCTCGGTGGCGCTGTAGATGCGCCCGGCGAAGTGTCCGTGGAGGCCGGTGCGACCAAGGGTGTGGCGCATCTTCTCGTGCGAACCACTGGAGGCGACACACGTCGGCAGGGTGATCGCGGCCAGCGCCTCGCGGATCCCCTCGACCGGGGAGAGCCCGGCGTCGACCGCCTCCGCGTGCATCTGCACGAACCGTTCCTCCCATACGGCGGCCGTCTCCGCACCCAGCCGGCGGATCACCTGTTCGCGGATCGAGGCGTTCGACCGGCCGATGAACCGTTTCACCACCTCGTCCTCGGTGAGCGGCCAGCCCAGTTCCGCCCCCAGGGCCACCTGGACGCGCGCGGCGATGCGTTCGCTGTCGACCAGCACGCCGTCGCAGTCGAATATGACGAGCTCGATTGGCTTGATCATTCCCGCAGGATAGGGCCGTCCGTGCCGTTGTCGTTCATGCCCTTGTCGTCCGTGCCGTTGTCCCGTCCGTGCCGTTGTCGTTCATGCCCTTGTCGTCCGTGCCGTTGTCCCGTCCGTGCCGTTGTCGTCCGAGCCGGGGGCGGACGAGCCGTCAGGAGCCCTGCGGGAAGGAGCCGGTTCGAGCGCCCGGACGAGGAGGTCGCGCAGCCGGACGATGTCGTCGGCCAGGTCGATGGACGGGTCCAGCAGCCACTGCAACTGCAGTCCATCGGCAGCCGCGATCAGCATCCGGGCCGCCCAGTCGGCGTCCGGCTCCGCCGTAGGAGGAACACCGGCGGCCGGAGGGCCTTCGGCGAAGGCGCCGGAGAACCGGTCCCTGAGGATGCGGTACCGGTCGGTGAAGAAGCCGTGGGCGGGATGGCCCGGCTCGGCGGCAGCAGCTGCGAGGTCCAGGAGCAGTTTGGCGAGACCGGGGGTCGAGGCGCTGTGGGCGATCATGTCCGGCCGCCACAGGGCTTCGCCCCGGCCGTAGGTCTGCTCGAGGGCGGTGTCCCGTGCCTCCGCGACGGCCGTGAGCAGCGCTTCACGGCTGCCGAAGTGGTGCAGGACGCCCGCGTCCGTCATTCCCACCCGCTCGGCGATGTCCTTGACCGAGACCCCCCGGGTCCCGGCCTCGGCGTAGGCGGCCAGCGCCGCATCGATGATCAGTTGCCGCTTGGCGGCGGTCTTGGCGTAGGGGCCGCGCCGTCGGGGAGTGCTCACCCGGTGAACCGTAGTCGTGGGCGCGGGCCACGAAAACCTAGACACGCTTAATTTTTGCCTTTAGCGTGAAACCGGGGGCGGACACCATTCACGCGGTCCCGACACCCCCGGAGAAAGCGATGCCCGGTCCTCTTCCGCAGAGCCCCCAGAGCCCCGAGAGTCCCCCGAGCTCCCAGAGCTCCCAGAGCCCCCAGAGCCCACGGAGCCCCGAGAACCCGTCGGTCCTGCCGCAGCTGCCGAGCCCCCGCGGCCCTCTGCGGTGGGCCGACCTGCTGACGCCGGACAGCACGCACCGCAGGGGCTGGGAAGGCGGAATCCACCGGCCCGAGCTGGTCGCCTGCGGCATCGCCTGGGACGCCGTCGTCATCGCTCCCCTGGAACGCGGGCTGGCCGCACTGGACCGGCTGGGCCTCCCGATGGAGGCCGGGTACCCGGTGCTGGCGGACTACGTTCGCCGGGAGCTGATCGTCCTCGTCCCCGCCGGCACCGGACACCGCTGCGGGGCACACGGCAGCCGCGCCCTCTCCGCAGGGGCGTGGCTGCTGGTCCCGGCGGGCCGCCACGGCGCGGCATCGGCGACCTGGCTGAGCGAACCCGACCCCCGCACCCCCCGTCTGGTCGACCCGGACCGGCTTCGGGACGCCCTCCCGGCGGCCGACCACGCCGTCGTGGCCGACTGAACGCCGACCGCATGGGGTTCCGGCCCGCCTTCATGCCGGGGCGACCGGGCGCCAGTCGGGCGGGGCCGGGTGCCGCAGGAAGACGGCCCGTTCGGTGAGTGCCGCTCCGGGCCGCGGGGCAGACGAGCCTTCGGCGGGCACGGATGAGGTGCCCCACCCGGGGCCGGCCGAACCCCGAGGCGCCGGCCCCGGTCCCCCCGGCCCCGGTTTTCCCCGGCCACACAAGAGGAGGATGAGGAGGATGAGCGTGTCGCAGGTCAAGGAATCCATCGAGGTCGACGTTCCGGTGCGTGCCGCATACGACCAGTGGACGCAGTTCGAGTCGTTCCCGCAGTTCATGGACGGGGTGGAACGGATCGAGCAGCGCACTGACACGCTCACGCACTGGGTGACGCGGATCGCCGGGGTGGAGCGGGAGTTCGACGCGGAGATCACCGAGCAGATCCCCGACACGAAGGTCGCATGGGTCACGGTGAGCGGACAGACCGAGCAGTCCGGGCTGGTGACCTTCCGTCCGATCGACCCGTCCCATACGGAAGTGACGCTGATGATGGACTTCGATCCCGAAGGGATGGCGGAGAACATCGGCGACAAGTTCGGCTTCGTCGACCGGCAGGTCAAGGGCGATCTGAAGCGGTTCAAGCACTTCATCGAGGAACGCGGGACCGCGACCGGCGCCTGGCGCGGCCAGGTCTGAGCCGACCGGGTCTGAGCCGGCCGGTCCGCGGCGCCGGCGCAGCCGCCTCACCCGGCCGGACGTGGGGTGCGGGCGAAGGCGCGGCGGTACGAGCGGGGCGGGACTCCCCGCCGGCGGACGAACTGTTCGCGCAGTACGGACGCGCTGCCGTAACCGACCCTGCGGGCGATCTCCTCGACCGGCAGGTCCGTCGTCTCCAGCAGCTCCTCGGCGCCGCTGAGCCGCAGTTCCCGCAGCCAGGCGTGCGGGGTGGTGCCGGTGGACGCACTGAACCGGCGCGCGAAGGAGCGCTTGCTCATCATGGCGCGCCGGGCCAACTCCGAGACCGGCAGGGGTTGGTGAAGGTGCTCGCGGGCCCAGGCGAGCACGCCGGCGAGACGCTCGTCCTCGCCGTCCTCGGGGACGGGGGCGGCCAGGTACTGGGTCTGCCCACCGTCCCGGTGCGAGGGCAGCACCATGTCCCGGGCGACGGTGTTGGCCACGGCGGCGCCGTGCTCCCGCCGCAGCAGGTGCAGGCAGAGGTCGAAGCCCGCGGCCGCCCCGGCACCCGTGCTGATCCGCCCCTCGTCGAGGTACAGGACATCGGGTTCGACGGTGACCTCCGGATAGCTGCGCGCCAGGAGTTCCGCGAACCGCCAGTGGGTGGTGGCCCGGAGGCCGTCGAGGAGGCCGGCGGCGGCGAGTGCGAACGTGCCGACGCAGTGGGCCGCGATCAGCGCGCCGCGCTCGTGCGCGGCCTTGAGGGATTCGAGCACGGCGGGAGCCGGCGGCGTGCGGAAACCCGCCCCGGGCAGGACGAGCACGAGGTCGGCGGCGGCCAGCCGGTCCAATCCGTGGCTGACCGTGAGCGGTACCGCCAGGTCCGTGGGCACGGACCCCGGCCGGTCGCCGCACAGGGCGAAGTCGAAGCCGGGCAGCCCCTCGCCGTGCGGGCCGAACACCTCGGCGACGATGCCGACGGCCAGCATGCCGACTCCGTGCGGGGCGTACGCGGCGACGGTCCTGAAGGGAGGCATGCGCGGAGTCTGGCACAGGTGACCGGTACCGGTGGTCGACGCATTTCCCGTGGTCAACGGCAGGAGCGCCAGTTGCCGGCGATCTTCCCGTGGCAAGGGGCCGGTGCGGTCCGACTGGGCGGTGCCGGCCGATCCGGGGATGCTGAAGCTTGGTGGCGGCCACGACCGGACCCGCAGGACGCGGCCACCGGAACGGAGGCGGCCATGGACACCCCGCAGACCCCGCAGACCCCGCAGGCCCCCGGGGCTCCACCGACCCCCCGGGCCCCGCTGCACTGCCTGGTCACCGGTGCCACCGGCTACATCGGCGGGCGCCTGGTCCCCGAGCTGCTGGACGCCGGCCACCGCGTCCGCTGCATGGCCCGTTCACCCGAACGGCTCCGCGACCACCCGTGGGCCGGCCGGGTGGAGGCGGTCCGGGGCGACGTCACCGATGCCGCCGACACCGCGTCCGCCCTGCGCGGCATCGATGTCGCGTACTACCTCGTCCACTCCCTCACCGGCGGCCCGGACTTCGAGGAACGCGACCGCGCCGCCGCCCGGACCTTCGCGGAAGCGGCACACGCCGCCGGCGTACGGCGCATCGTCTACCTGGGCGGACTCGTCCCGAGCGGCGAACCTTCCCGCGCTCTCTCCCCGCACCTTCGCTCCCGCGCCGAGGTCGGCGAGATCTTCCTGCGCGGGCCGGTCCCGGCCACCGTGCTGCGCGCCGCCGTGATCATCGGTTCGGGCTCGGCTTCCTTCGAGATGCTGCGCTACCTCACCGAACGGCTTCCGGTCATGGTCACCCCGAGCTGGCTGGGCACCCGGGTGCAGCCGATCGCCGTCCGGGACGTCCTGTCCTACCTGGTCGGCAGCGCCCGCATGCCCGAGGACGTCAACCGCGCCTTCGACATCGGCGGGCCCGAGGTGCTCACGTACGAGGAGATGATGCACCGGTACGCGGCGGTCGCCGAACTGCCGCCACGCCTCATCCTCCGGGTGCCGATGCTCACCCCGCGGCTGTCCAGCCTCTGGATCGGGCTGGTCACCCCGGTCCCTCCCGCCCTGGCCCGGCCGCTCGCCGAGTCGCTGCGCCACGAGGTGGTCTGCCGGGACCACGACATCGCCCGTCACGTACCGGACCCGCCCGGTCACCCCATCGGCTTCGACCGGTCGCTGGAGCTGGCCCTGCAGCGGGTCCGCGAGGCGAACGTCAGCACCCGCTGGTCCAACGCGTCCCTGCGGGGCGCGCCGAGCGACCCGCTGCCCACCGACCCGGACTGGGCGGGCGGCAGCCTGTACACCGACCGCCGGATCCGGGACACCGACGCCGGGCCCGCCGCGCTGTGGCGGATCATCGAGGGCGTCGGCGGCGAGAACGGCTGGTACTCGGCCCCGCTCGCCTGGGCGGTACGGGGCTGGCTCGACCGGCTGGCCGGCGGCGCCGGCATCCGCCGAGGCCGGCGCGACGCCGCCAGGCTCCGGGTCGGTGACTCGCTGGACTTCTGGCGGGTGGAGGAGATCGAACCGGGCCGGCTGTTGCGTCTGCGGGCCGAGATGCGGCTGCCCGGCCTGGCCTGGCTGGAGCTGTACGTCGACCCGCGCACGGGCCCCGGAGTCCGTGACGGCTCCGGGGCCCGCTACCTCCAGCGGGCGCTGTTCCACCCGCACGGCCTGCTCGGCCACCTCTACTGGTGGAGCGTGTCCCCGTTCCACGCGGTGGTCTTCGGGGGCATGGCCCGCAACATCACCCGTGCGGCCGAACGGCTGGCCGCCGAGGAACCCGCGGAGTCCTTTCAGAAGCGGCCCAGCGGGGCGTCGCCCCAGTAGCCGCCGACCGCGCGGCGGTACTCAGGATCGATCGGCTGCCTGTCGCGGACGAACTCGGGCGAGTGCTTGACCTGCTCCCTGGTCAGGTCGACGTAGATTTTCTCCTCCGCCGTGTCGACGCGGAGGATCGTGCCGGCGGGCAGGAGCACCTCCCGGCCGAAGATCCACGGCCCGGTGTCGACGACGATCCAGGAGGCGTCGGTCTCGTCGGAGTGCTTGTCGACCTTGCCGATGGTGCCGTCGAGGGCCTCCACCGCGTAGCCCGTCAGGTCGATGCCTTCGAGGCGGGCGACGGTGAGGCGGTAGGCCCATACGTTGTCGGTCATCGTGCGGTATCCCTTCGCGCTGCTTCTTCCTGCCGGTGCCGGTACCAACCGGCCGTGTACCGAGCTGAGGTGACGGAGCGTCATCGCTCCGCGCCTCCTCCGTTCCGGCGTCCCTGTGCCGGTCCGGGCCGGCCACGGGCCGGATGGCCCCTGGCCAGACTGTGGACGAGGACGCCCAATGCGTAGGCGAGGAGGAGCAGATGCAGCCAGACGGGCCCCGGCGGGGCGGCTCCGGCCTCGGCGAGGGGAAGGAACGGGATCGCTGTCATGATGCGCGCCTGCCCCGGAACGGCGCATCGACACGCCCCGATTGCGGGACGGTCAGCCCGCGGTGTCGCGGATGCCCCCACCCAGGTGCCGGGCCGCGGCGTGGAGCGAGCGCAGGGCGATCAGCAGTACGCCGATGTCGTCCAGGTACAGGGGGTCGGGCAACAGGTCGACCGGCCACAGCGTGTACGCGACGGCGGTCCAGAACAGTGCCTTGTCCCGCAGGGGCACGCCCGCGTCCACCAGCAGCCGCCGGGCCCGGAGCACGCGGACCAGGAGCACGACGGCAACGGCCACGGTGACGACGGCGAGGATCCCGAGGACCCACCAGATGCTGCTGTCCATGCCTGTGCTCCTACCCGCGGTTTCCCCGGTCCGGCACCGTCACGCCGGGTTGCCGGCGGCCCGCTGCGGCCCCGTCTCCCCATCGTCGGCCGTCGTCGCCGGGGCGGCCAGCGGGGCGGCGAGGTACGCCAGCAGTCCGGCGATCTCGTGTCCGGCCTCCGCGGGGTGGCGGAAACGGGCGCCGGGGGCGATGACGTAGCGGTTGCGCCTGCCGTCCCGGGTCCGCGTCAGATACCCGTCGGCCTGCAGGTCCGTGACGATCGCCTGCACGGTGCGCTCGGTCAGGTCGCAGGTCGCCGCGATGTCGCGCAGCCGGACTCCGGGGTCGCGCGCGATGGTGATCAGCACCCGGGCGTGGTTCGTCAGGAAGGTCCACCGGTTCCGGCGGGAAGCCGTGCTCTCGTTCTCCACGCTGGCATTCTTGAGTGAGGACTCGCGAAAAGCAAATCCAGAACTGTTTTTCCGGTATCCCTTGACGTGTGTCCGGAGCCCCGGCAGGGTTCAGGGAAGCGGAAGCTGACTTCCGCGCACCGAGCAATCGCGCAACGCGCCGCAAGCACCCGTGCCCAAGGAGCGAAGACGATGACCCTCACGGCCGCGTACGAGGCCCCTGCCCAGGCGAAGACGCCGACGACGGGCACC
Source organism: Streptomyces sp. NPDC043853 (assembly GCF_056436025.1). Classification (NCBI taxonomy): domain Bacteria; kingdom Bacillati; phylum Actinomycetota; class Actinomycetes; order Kitasatosporales; family Streptomycetaceae; genus Streptomyces; species Streptomyces sp. NPDC043853. Next base: position 72,341 of record NZ_JBWKDJ010000018.1, on the reverse strand, counting down.
CATCCCACCGGTGGTGCCGCACCGGCACCCGCACCCGAACCCGCACCCGCACTCGCCGGGCTGCCGCACGTCTCCTGCCCCCGGGAACTGTCCACCTCCGACGCCCGCCGTCTGACCCGCGTGTTCTTCGAACGGCTGCGGAGCCTCGAAGAGGGCACCCGGGAGTACCAGTACGTCCGCAACACCCTGATCGAGATGAACGTCTCACTGGTGCACTTCGCCGCCCGCCGCTTCCGGGACCGCCCCGGCGGCCCCGAGAACGAGGACATCCTCCAGGTCGGCATCGTCGGCCTGATCAAGGCCATCGACCGCTACGACCCGGCGCGCAACACGCAGTTCACCACGCTCGCCCTGCCGTACATCACCGGCGAGATCAAACGCCACTTCCGGGACACCACCTGGGCCGTCCGCGTCCCGCGCCGCCTCCAGGAGATGCGCGTGCAGCTGGCGAAGGCCACGGAGGAGCTGACCTCCGTGCTGGACCACGAGCCCGCCCCCGGGGAACTGGCGGCCCACCTGGACCTCACCGAGGAAGAGGTCCGCGACGGCCTGGTCGCGGCCAACGGCTACTCGACCCAGTCCCTCGACGCGCCCCAGGAGGCAGCCACCGGCGGCGGCACGCAGGCGCCCGCGGCCGGCCGGGCGCCGCGCACCCTCGCCGACACCCTCGGCGAGGTCGACCCCGCCCTCGAATCGGTCGAGGACCGGCACGCCCTCGCGCCCCTCCTCGCCGACCTGGACGAACGCTGCACCCGGATCCTGGAACTGCGCTTCGGCCAGGAGATGACCCAGGCGGAGATCGGCGCGGAGATCGGCCTCTCCCAGATGCACGTGTCCCGCCTGCTCAACCGCACCCTGGGCGCACTGCGCGAGGAACTGCTCCACGCCTGACCCGGCGCCCGGATCCCGGCGCCCGGATCCCGGCGCCCGGATCCCGACACCGGCGCGCCGCGCCGAGACGGCCGTCCCGGCCGCCCGCGCGGCGGCCGCGCGGGCGGCCGGCGTGCGCGACGGAGCCCGTTCCACGACCCGTCCCTTCCTTCGAGGAGTCATGAACAGCCTTCTCCGACTGCTTGCCGTCATGGGCGGCTCGATCCTGCTCACCCTCACCGCGGGCTGGCTCACCGATCTTCTCCTGCGCCGTGCCGACGCCCGCCACCCCGAGACACCCCTCTGGAACATGCTGCGCCGCTGCGGTCCGTCCGTGCGGGTCCTGCTGTTCACGGCCCTGTTGCGCGGCGCGTACCGGCAGACCGGCTGGGCACCGCTGCGGGAGCACGAGGCGGCCGTGGGCCGGATCCTGACGCTCGTGCTGATCGGGGCGAGCGCCTGGTTCGTCGTCCGCGTCACCTCCGCCGTGGTCGAGTCCACCTACGCCCGCTACGCGCTGGGCACGCGGGAGCCCTCCCGCCTCCGCCGGGTCCGTACCCAGGTGACCCTCATCATGAGGATCGTCACCGCCGTCGTCGCCCTGATCGCCGCGGCCGCGATGCTGCTCACCTTCCCCGACTTCCGTGCCGTCGGCACTTCTGTGCTGGCCTCGGCCGGCATCCTCGGCATCGTCGCCGGCGTGGCCGCGCAGTCCACGCTGGGCAACCTCTTCGCCGGATTCCAGATCGCCTTCGGCGACATGGTGCGCATCGGAGACACGGTCGTCGTGGGCGGCGAATGGGGTGTGGTGGAGGAGGTGACGCTCACCTTCCTCGCCGTCCGTACGTGGGACGAGCGCCGGATCACCATGCCCGTCTCGTACTTCACCGGGAGGCCCTTCGAGAACTGGTCGCGGGGCGGGATCCAGATGACCGGCACGGTGTTCCTGCACTGCGACCACACGGCCCCCGTCGCCCTGATGCGGGAGGAGCTCAAGGAGATCCTCGACGGTTGCGAGGCGTGGGACGGCCGCGGCTGGGACCTCGCGGTCACCGACACGACCCCCAGCACCATCGTGGTGCGGGCGATCGTCACCGCCAAGGACCCGGACGACCTCTGGACCGCCCGCTGCGCGGTCCGCGAACGGCTCGTCGCCTGGCTCGCCGAGAAGCATCCGTACGCCCTGCCTCAGGTCAGCACGTCCATGGCCGTCCCCGCACCCGGCGGCGAGCCGACGCGGGAAGTGTTTGGGAACGCCCACGCGGGCCAGACGCGCCAGGGGTGAGCGCCACGAAACCGGATGGACCCGAAAGAACCCGGAACCCGGAAAGAACCCGAGACCCGGAAAGAACCCGGAAGAAAGGATGCGGCACATGCCGAACGTGACACGTCTGCCCGGGCGGTCGGACCACCACTGGCTGTGGCAGGAGGAGGCCGCGTGCAGGAACTTGGGCACAGAGCGGTTCTTCCATCCCGCGGGGGAGCGCGCCGAGGCGCGCTCCGTACGGGACCGGGCGGCCAAGGAAGTCTGTGCTCTCTGCCCGGTGCAGGTGGAATGCCTGCGGCACGCGCTGCGCGTGGGCGAGCCGTACGGCGTGTGGGGCGGTCTGACCGAGACGGAGCGGCGGGCACTGACGGCACGCGCGGCCGGCTGACGAGCGGCGCCGGCCGACGCGCCGAGGGGGCTTGTGGACAGCACGCCGTCCGCAAGCCCCCTGGAACGTGACGCCGACGTGGCGTCAGCGCTCCGGCCGTTCCCCGTCGGTCCTGCGTCAGCCCTTCGCGGGGCCGGCTGCGGAACCGGTCTTGCTGCTGCCCGTGGAGCGGGTCACGATCGGCCATTCGCGCTGGAAGGCCGCGAAGGGGATCTCCTTCTCGAACAGCGGGGTGCCGAAGACGGCGATACGGGCCATCAGCGCCCCGTTGATGTCGAGACCGCCGTACAGGCCGGCCTTGCCGTTCACCACCGGTGCGGCGCCGCCCGATTCGATGGTCACCGACCCGTCGACCGCGGCCCGCAGGTAGGGCTTGATCGAAGCCTTCACGCCCACCGCGTCGTACAGGGCGACCGAACCCTCGAGATCCAGGCCGGTACGGACCGAAGCCGAGCCGCTGAACTTGGCGCGCACGGGGGAGATGTCCGTGGTGCCGGGCTCGGTCTTCGTCGTCCAGCCCTTGCCCTTGGCGTAGTCGGAGCGGATGCCCCAGTCGGCCGCGAGCTGCTGTTCGGCCTCGACCGTGACCTTGCCGTCGGCGGAGACCGTCGCGTGCAGCGCCAGGTCCAGCCCGATCACGATCGGCACCGGACCGGCCATCACCGTGGGGGTGGCGTGGAGCTTGGCCAGCGGGATCCGGACCGGCTCCGCCGACCCGGAGATTCCGGCGGCGACACGCCAGTTGGCGCGGGCGTCCACGTCGAAGCCGACGCTGGCCTGACGCGGGCTGAGCGCGTGGCCGTCGTAGGAGAAGTCGATGGACGGGTCGATCTCGACCGAGCCGGACAGATCCACCGAACCCCCGTGGGGCAGCGGGACCTTGGTGTCCGCGTCCAGTTTCAGTCCGGTCGAGACGGACCCGTTGCCGCCGTCGGCACGCTTGCCGAAGGAGATCTTGAGGTCCTTCACCTGTGGCTCGACCTTGATGCTGCTTGGGTCCAGGGCGGTCCGCAGGCTGGCCGAGGCGTCACCGAGCAGTTCGGCCACGGTGGCCGGGCGGGTGGCGACGGAGGTCTTCCCGCCCTCGGTCCGCTTCACCTCGGTGATCGCGACCAGCGCACCGCGGGGCGCGGCCGGGGTCGGCGGACTGTCGATCAGCTGGCCGACCTTGACCGCGGGTGCGGCCGCGGTCCCGCCCTTGCCGCCCTGCGGGGTTCCTCCGGAGGGGGCGAGCACGGCCGCGCCGGTCCGCTGGTCGTAGGAGGCCAGCGTGAGGTCGGGGGCGCCGGCCACGGGTGCGGGTTTGCCGGTCCGGGCGGAGGCGGGGGAGACGAGGGCCAGCTTCGCCGGCTTCCCGGCGGGGACCACGGAGACCGGCAGGCTGCCGGCCGTGGACGTGCGCGGGGGCTTCGGCTTGGCGGAGGCGGGGCCGCCGCCGGCCTTGGTGGTGCTGTCGGTGGCGGCGGAGCCGGCCGGCGGCGTCGCGCCGGGCCCGGTCGGGTCTGCCGCCGAAGTCGCGGCGTCGGCCGCTGACTTGGCGTCCGGCGTCGACGTACCGCAGGCGGTGAGCGTGAGCGCGGTGGCTATGAGGAGTGCGGGAAGCGCTCCGCGGGTGCTTGGGGACATGCAGGAGGTGCACCTTCGGCTTTGATGGTCAGTCAGGAAGGCAAGGCATGGGAGCGGGGGAGGGGTGCCGTGCGCGCGGTGGCGCAGGCGTGGTGGCGTCAGGACCGCGAACGTCGGTACCAGGTACGGATGTCAGGCCCTTGCCATCCCGCTCACCGCAACTACTGGGTAGTAGCTTCAGTGAGGGTGACCGTACACCAGGCGGGCGGGCGGCCCGAAACCCGGACGGCAGTGCCGGCAGGCGGACCGAAACGATCAAGCCAGTGGTCATCCAAACCCTGAACACCCGCTTCAAAAGCGCGGTGTTGATGAACCGTCAACCACGCCGTCGGCCGTCCCCTGCCTCCTCCCGCAGCCACGGCCACAGCACCAGATGGGTCAGGCCGGCCGCGGGGACGACGGCGAAGGCGATGGCCAGGGTGCGCTGCCGCACCGCCTCTCCGGACCATGCCGCGTCCCAGGCGTGCGGCAGACCGGACAGCAGCACGCTGCAGAGGAGCGACAGCCCCACCGAGCACACGCCGGCAGCCAGTGTGCACACGATCCACCCGGGTGTGCGCGGGCCGTAGCGGCTTCGCCACCAGAGGGTGAGCGCGTGGGCCGGTACCACCCCGCAGACGGCGGTGAGGAGGGACAGCACCATCACCGCGGCGAGGCGGAAGCGCAATCCTTCGATCAGCCAGATGTTGCCGATCACCACCAGGGACACTCCCAGCCCCACGATCGCGGCCCACGACAGCCGTTGCGACATGCTGCGTCCCCCCTGGATCAGCCCCGCCCCGACCGGCAGAAGCGGCGTCCCTCTCCGCCGGCGGGCCCCATCCTCCAGGCGGGGGACCCTCCTCCGCCACCCGTGTGTCCACGCGACGCAGCCTCCGTACGGCGCGGGGGCGCCGTACGGAGGCGGTCGGGACGGCCGGCGTCAGGGGTCGGTCAGGTTCCCAGGGGTGCGCCGCGCCACTGCTGGTTGGTGTGGCTCGGCGTGCAGTCCCAGATGCCCAGGCGTGCTCCGTTGCCGGTGGCCCAGCCCAGGGCGTCGAGGCACTTGCCCGAGTGGACGCTGCGCAGCAGGCCGCCCGGCAGCACCTCCCACTTCTGGTTCAGGCCCTGGTGGCAGGTGTTGAGCCCGAGCAGCGAGCCGTTCTCCGTCTTGGCGTACTGGACGTCCATGCACCGGCCGAGCGCGCGGAGGGTGCCGTCCCCCTCCAGCCTCCACGCCTGTGCGTCGGTGCCGTTGCACTGGTAGAGCTGGATCGGGGCGCCGTCCTTGAGGCTCGCGCCCTTGACGTCGACGCACTTGCCGGAGTGGACGCCGACGATCTGGCCGGATCCCGGAGGCGGCGGCGCGGTGCAGTAGATCTCCACGAGCACCTGGTAGTAGCCGTTGTTGCCGATCGGGTTCGCGGCCGGACCGGCGGACCGGGAGCAGCGGTTGCTCTCGTACCCCTCGTTCGCGGCCGCTCCGTAGGCGCTGGCCCAGGCGGCGTCGACGGCGATGTTGTAGGGGCCGTATCCGGTGCCGAGGAAGTACTTCGGGGCGGTGGGCGCCAGGGTGGCCGCGGACGAGGCGTTCTCCGCGGCGGATGCCGTCGCGGGTGCGGAGAGCAGGGCCGTTGCGGTGAGGAGGGCCATGGCCGTGGTCGACAGCCATCGAACCAGCTTCACGGCAGGCTCCTTTCGGGTTCGTGGTGGTCGTGCAGGAAGGTGTGCCGCCGGGGCCCCGCGGTCGGCTCGACACTAGCCCCGGTCCGCGGGCGCGGAGTCTCACGCAGGTATCAACTCCGGCCACACTTCGGCTGGTTGCTTTCTGACCTGTGGAGACGGCGGGTGGGTATCGTCCCGAGTCCGTGAAGATCCCCCATGGCCTCTCCGACCTGTCGGCCGCGCTCGAGTCGAGCCCCGTGGTGAACCTGACCGGCGGTGTGGGCAGCGGCAAGAGCGCACTGGCCCGGCAGCTGCCGCTCGCGGACCATGTCGACCTGTGCGGTCTGACCGCGGCCGAGGCCGCGGCACGGCTACGGGCGCTCGCGGCGCCCGGCGGGCTGCTGTTGATCGACAGCGTGGACGGGCCGGCCCGGGCCGAATCCGTCGCGGCCGCCCTGGACACCCGTGCCCGGCCCGTGCTCCTGGTCAGCCGGCGGCCGCTGCGGTCCGTGCCCGGCTGGGCGGAGCACGCCCCGGCCACCGTGCCCCTCGATCCGTGGCCGGCCGAGGCCGTCGAGGAGCACCTGCGGGCGGCCGGCCTGGCCGACCCCGAGGCCGTGGCACTGGGGGTCCGCCTGGCGGGCGGACTTCCCCTCCTGGCCGAACTGGCCTGCCGCGAGCTGCTGGCGGGCACCCCGGCCGACGCACCCGGCGCCGTCGCCGACGCCATGACCGAGGAGGTACTCGGCAGGCTCGACCGCGAGGACACCCGGACCGGGGGCCGCCACCGGCACGCACTGCGCCTGCTGGCAACCGTGAGAGCGGGCGACGAGAGCCTGCTCACCGGCGGCCCGGAACTGTTCTCCACGCTGGCCGGGCTGAGCCTGGTGCGCCGGGAGCCGCTCGGCCTCGCGGTGCGCGAACCGTACCGAACCCTGTTCGAACTCGCCTACGCCTGGCGGCGCCCCCAGGCCCACGACAGCGTCCGCAAGCGCGCGGCCGGCTACCGCCGGTCGCTGCTCACCCAGCGCCGGGATCCGCGCGAGCAGGCACAACTGGTGGAACAGGGCCTGTTCCTCTCGGGCGAACCCGTCCTGCGCCACTCACTGTTCCCCCCGGTCGAGGACTCCGCGCTGATCCGGCCCGCCGGACCCGGAGAAGCCGACGACATCGCCCGACTGATGCACCGGTGGGCGGCCCGCAGCGGCTTCGACCCCCGGCGCTCCGAGCGGATCACCGAAGGCTGGCTGGCGGCGGCACCCACCGCCTTCCATGTCGCCCGGGACCGGGACGGCCGAGCGGTGGCACTGGCCGCACTCGTGCCGGTCGGCCCGGACACGGCGGACGGGATCGAACCACTGCTCCAGCAGCACGCCACCGGCCTCCTCACGCCGCCCCGCGGCCGACCGCACAGGACCGGCGGCGCGAGCCGGGCACAAGCCGCGACCGGTCTGTTCCTGGGGGCGGCCTACGGCGCGGACGCGGGCGCGCACGCCCAGATGCTGCGCCACATCCTCGTCCAGGCCACCCTCGCCGGGCACCTCGTCGTCTCGACGGCGAGCCCGGACTACCAGCAGCTGCTGCATGCGCTGAGCTTCCGCCCGCACGGCGGCATCCGGGACGACGTCTACCGCTGCGGGCGCCGCCCGGAGGTGTACAGCCAGGACTTCACCACCGTCAGCCTGTCGGGCTGGATGAGCAGGCTCGGCCCCGGCGCGGCACCCACGGCAGGTCAGGATCTGCCGGCCCTGGTCGGATGGGCGCTGACCCACGTCCGGGAGCCGGCCCGGCTGGCGGACAGCCCACTGCTCACCCTGCCGGGACTGGCCACCCCCCGGTCGCTGGGCGGATGGCTGAAGGACCGGGTGGACGCCCTGGCCGGCTCACCCACCGCCGCGGACAGCGAGGCGGGCGCCATCCTCGCGGCGTACTACCTCGGCCGGTCCCGTACGCACCACCAGATCGCACGCAGCCTGCACCTGAGCCGGGCCACCTACTTCCGTCGGCTTCGCCACGGCCTGGCACTGCTGGCGGCCCAACTCCCCGGAGCGGTGCCTCAGCCGGCCGACATCTCGGAGTCGCCGTCCTTGTCCGGGGCCCAGTCGGTGCGGGAGTCCTCCTCGTAGGTCGGGACGGGCGACCACTTGGTGGCCGGGTTCGCCCACAGCCACTCGCCCCCTGCGGTGCCCCCGGCACCTGTACGCAGAGTGGCCGACCGCATGCGCGCCGTCAACGGGCTGTGGACAGCGCCGCGGGCAACCCCGCGGCCACCCCCGCGGGCGGCGCCGAAATCCACAGGCGGCGCGAAATCCGCAGGCCGTCCGTGATGACCGCCCACTACGATCGGGGCCCACCCGATCATCACGGTCCGACGGAGGCACCGATGACCCAGGCCCCCTCACGGACCACCCTCCCCGCCCACCCCGAACGGCTGGAACAGGGACACCCCTTCCGCCAGTGGAAGACCTGGCGCATCCCCGGCACCGAGCTCACCCTCACCGGCTACTCACGGGCCAACGACAAGACCTTCTTCCACGTCCCGGAGCTGCGCTGCGCCCTGGACGCGGGACTGGCGGAAGGCCGGCAGCCGGAGACCGTCTTCCTCACCCACACCCACCACGACCACTCCAAGGACCTCGACTACCTCGCCGCCCGGCCCGGCGGAGTCGACATCCACCTGCCGGCCGCCGCCGTGCCGTACGCGGAGGCCTTCCTGAAGGCCTCGGCCGAACTCAACCACGGCACCGCCTACGATCCGGCCCTGGCGGCGAACGGCCGACTGCACGGCGTACGCGGGGGAGACGAGTTCACCTTCGGCCGCCGCGGCCACCACGTGCGGGTGGTGGAATGCGCCCACAAGGTGCCGTGCGTGGGCTACGCGTTCTCGGAACGTCGCAAGGCACTGCTCCCCGAGTACGAGGAACTGCGCCGCACCCTCACCGGACAGGGGCGCGGCGCCGAGTTCGGCCGTATCGTGGCCCGGCGCCGTGCGGAAGGCGTCCAGGTGGAACACGAGGTCCGCCGACCGCTGTTCGCGTTCCTCGGCGACACCAACGTCAGTGTCTTCGAGGAGAACCCGTGGCTCTTCGAGTACCCGGTGCTGATCACCGAGTGCACCTACCTGGACGACGCCGAGACGGACCGCGCCGACCGCGTGGGCCACACCGTCTGGAGCCGGCTGCGGCCCTTCGTCGAGGCCCATCCCGACACGCTGTTCGTCCTCACCCACTTCAGCCTGCGCCACTCCGACCGGGACGTCCTCGACTTCTTCGGCGACGCACCGCCCGCCAACGTCCTGCCGTGGGTGCACCCGGACAGCCGCCTGCCCGAACAGCACCAGCACGGAGGTACCCGTGACTGACCACCCCTGGTCGCCCTACCCGAAGATCCCGTCCCGGCGCCGATTGGCCGAGACGCGGGTCCGGGACTGGGTCGCACTGGAGAAGGTCCACGGCGCGAACTTCGCCGTCGTCTGCGACCACACCGGAGTACGCCCGGCCAAACGCCGTGAACTGCTCGGCGAGGACGGCCTGGACGACTTCTTCGGCGTGGCCCGGATCTGGCCCGCCCTGGCCGTCGCCGCGGACCGCTGCGCCGCCGCGCTGCGCCACCGGCACGGCGTGGACGCCTCCGCCCCGGTCACGGTCTACGGCGAACTGGCGGGCGGCCGCTACCCGCACCCGGACGTGCCGTCCTCGCCGGGCACGGAGCCGGTGCAGACCGGCGTCTGGTACGCACCGGGACTCCTCTGGCTGCCCTTCGACGCCGCGATCGGCGGCAACGGCACGAGCGACGGCGGCACGAGGAGCGGCGATGACGGCGCCGGCAGCGGCGGTGACGGTACGAGCAGCGGCGGTGACGGCACGAGCGGCGGCGGCCTGCTCTGGGTCGGTGACCGGGTCCTGCGCGAGGCCGCGGCGGCGGCCGGCCTGCACTGCGCCCCGCTGATCGCCCAGGGGACGCTCGACCGGGTCCAGGACCACAGCCCCGTGTTCCCGACCCGGGTACCCGCCCTGCTGGGACTGCCCGAACTCCCCGGCAACCTCGCCGAGGGCCTCGTCGTCAAGCCGGCGGGCACGTGGTGGTCCCCGGCCGGTATCGCCGCCGGCGCGCGGCCGCTGGCCAAGTCCAAGCACCCCGCCTTCGCGGAGGACGAACGCTTCGACGGCTCCCGCCCCTACCGGGTGCCCCCGACGGGCGCGGCCGGCGTACCCGGCTGGCTCCTCGGCCAGGTCACCGGCCTCCTCACCCCCGCCCGTGCCGCGGCCGCCGTCAGCAAACTCGGCCCGCGCACACCCGCCGAAGAGGTCGCCGCGGAGATCGTCCGGGACGCGGTGGAGGAGGCCGCCGAGGCTCTGGGCGGCCTCGACGACCGCCTCGCCGCGGCGCTGCGGGAGGCATTGCGGCCCGGAGCCCGTACCCTCGCACGCTTCGACGCCGCGGACCGCCGCGCGCACTGAGCGGCGGGTGCGAGCCCCTCGGCGGCATGCCGCCGGGCAGGGCGGGCAGGGGGAGAGCATGGCGGAAGCGGACTTCGGACGGTTCGGTGACCTCCTCGACCCACCCGTGTACGTGGTCACGGTGGCCGGCGCGAGGGGCCAGGAGCGCTCCGGCTGCCTCGTCGGGTTCGCGTCCCAGTGCTCGATCCGCCCGCCCCGGTTCATGGTCTGGCTGTCGGTGGTCAACCACACGTACCGCGTCGCCCTGAGCGCGTCCTACCTCGCCGTGCACGTCCTGGACCGCGGACAGCTCGGCCTGGCGGAGCTGTTCGGCCACGAGACCGGGGACACGACGGACAAGTTCGCGCGGGTCGCGTGGCGTCCGTGCGGGCCGGAGCGGACGCCCGTCCTGGACGACGCCGCCGCGTGGTTCCTCGGCCGCGTACGGGAACACCGGTCGGCGGGCGACCACGTCGGATTCCTGCTGGACATCACCGACGAAGGCTCCGTCCCCGCCACCCCGACGGCGTCCGGCGGAGAACGGCTGCTCTCCTACGACGACGTACGGAACCTGCAGCCCGGCCACCCCGCCTGAACCGTCCCCGCAACCGTGCCCGGGAAGCGGAAAACACGGGTCGGCGAAGGCTGCCGCGGCCTATCGTGGTGCCATGATCACTCGCACCTCGATGGCACCCGCCACCTTCCACGCACCGCTCCGCGACCAGTTCGAGGCGTTCCTGGAGGAGCACCGCTCCGCCCTGCACGACAGCCTCGACGGGCTGACCGAAGAGCAGGCCCGGCGCTCGCTGGTCACCTCCAAGACCACCCTGCTGGGCCTGGTCAAGCACGCCGCGTTCGTCGAGAAGGTCTGGTTCGACGAGGCGGTCACCTGCCGGTCCCGCGCCGAGATCGGCATACCGGAAACCCCCGACGAGTCCTTCGACCTGGACGAAGGGGACACGATCGACTCCGTCCGGAAGTCCTACCGGGACGCCTGCGCGGCCTCGCGCGAGGCCACGGCCGGACTGACGCCGGACGACCTCCTCCAGGGCAACCGGCGCGGTCCGCTGCCCCTCCGCTGGGTCTACCTCCACGTGCTGCGCGAGTTGGCGCAGCACTGCGGCCACGCGGACATCCTCCGCGAGCAGGTCCTCGAGGACGCCCCCGCGGACGCCCCCGCGACCGGGTGACGATGGTCCGATCGCGCGGTGAGCCGGGACCGCCGGTTCCCGCCGCCGTGGGCGCGGTATACGTGCCCTGATCACCCATGGCCCCGAAAGGCGCGAAAGGACTGGTTTCCGTGGAGCGTACGACCTGCTGCGTCGTCGGAGGCGGGCCCGCCGGAATGGTTCTCGCGCTGCTGCTGGCACGGGCCGGGGTCCAGGTGACGGTGCTGGAGAAGCACGGTGACTTCCTGCGCGACTTCCGCGGTGACACCGTGCACCCCTCCACGCTGTCGCTGCTGGACGACATCGGCCTCGCCGAACGGTTCGCCCGGCTGCCGCAGCGCCGGGTGACTTCGGTGCAGCTGCCGATCGGGCCGAACCGGTCCCTGGTGACGGTCGGGAACATCGGAGCGCTGCGCGGCACCTACAACTACATCGCGATGGTGCCCCAGTGGGACCTGCTCGACCTCCTCGCGGACGAGGCGGCCCGCGAGCCGTCCTTCCAGCTGCGCATGGACACCGAGGCGACCTCCATCCTGATCGAACGGGGACGCGTCAACGGGGTGCGCTACCGCACCGCGGACGGCGGTACCGGCGAACTGCGGGCCACCCTGACCGTCGCCTGCGACGGCCGCGGCTCCCTGGCCAGGGAGATGCCCGAACTCGGGCTGCAACGCTTCCCTTGCCCGATGGACGCCTGGTGGTTCCGGCTGCCGCGCCACGAGGACGACCCCAGCGGGCTGGTGGGGGGCCTGGGGGAGCGGTTCTTCACCGCCCTGATCGACCGCGGCGACTACTGGCAGTGCGCGGCGCTCATCCCCAAGGGAACCGATGCCGAGCGCCGCGCCGCGGGGCTGGACCGCTTCATGGAACAGTTCACCGCGGCCGCGCCGTGGCTGGCCGACCGGGCCCACGCCCTCGCCTCCTGGGACGAGGTGAAGCTGCTCGACGTACGACTGGACCGGCTGCGCCGCTGGCACCGACCCGGGCTGCTGTGCATCGGTGACGCCGCCCACGCGATGTCACCGGTCTTCGGCATCGGCATCAACCTCGCCGTCCAGGACGCGGTGGCCGCGGCCCGCCACCTCGTGCGCCCGCTGCGCGAGGGCACCCTGGGGCTGTGGGACGTCCGCCGCGTCCAGAACCGCCGGCTGCCCACCACGGTGGCGACCCAGGGCCTCCAGCGGCTCGCCCACACCCAGGTCATCGAGCCGCTGCTGGCCGGCCGCTCCGCCTTCGGCCACCCCCGGCGGACGAAACGGATGACCGAGCTCGTCACCGACTCGCGCTGGCTGAACCGGCTGCCCGCCTACTTCCTCGCCTACGGTGCCCTGCGCGAGCGGCCACCGAAGGAATCCCTCCGCTGACTCCTCCGTCGGCCCGTGCACCACATGCGGGCGGGCGATCCGTCGAAGCCCGGAACCTGCTCCGGCCGGCGGAAGTGACGGGCCACCACCCGCTGCTCCGCGCTGCTTCTTGCTCGGCGAGCCCTCTCTCTCCGTGGTTCCGGGCCGGGCGTTAGCCTCTGTGGATGATTCCTGCAGTGCCTCCGAAGGTCATCACGCGATACCGTGACGGGTCGATATACGCCTACCTGATCGACTCCGGGGCCCTTGGGACGCTGGAACCCGCCGCGGTGTTCCAGCCGCAGCCCGGCGACGAGGTCGTGGACTGTGCGGTGCGGCCCGATCTGGAGCGAGTCGTGTACACGACGCTGAACGGGATCGTCTGCCTCACGCGCGCCGGCGACCTGGTGTGGACGTCGGCCTTCGAGCCGCACTCCGACGTGCACCGTGGCCACCTGCCCGGATGTGCGCTCTCCCTGGACGGCCGGACCGTGTGGGTCTACCGGCCGGACGCGATGGCGGGGCGTGGGGGCGGAGACCAGTGGGTCGTGTACGACGCCGACAGCGGGGTGGTCCTTGCCCGCCGGGAGCTGGAGACGGTCGGGCACGGCGCCGGCCAGCACGTGCACCCCGTGGACGGCAGTGTCTACCTCGACGTCGGTGAGGGGCAGGACGGCTCCGTCATCCTCCGGGGTACGGACGGCGCCGACGGCGCGCCGGAGTTCGTCACGTACCCGTGGTGGGACCGCTGCCTGATCGAGCTGGCACCGGGCGGGCAGCAGTTCATGACGGTCGACCACGGGCAGGCGGACGTTTCCTTCCACCACCACCCCAGCGGGGACGTGCTCTTCACCGTGCCCGTCGAGGCCTTCGGATACGACCCCGAGCAGACCTTCGTGGAATGGAGCGGCGGCTACCTGACCCCGGACACGGCCGTCGTCACCCTGGGCGGTGAGACCCAGGACGAGGAAGAGTGGTTCCGCTGCCACCTGGTCGACGTGCGCACGGGCTCGGTCAGCGGGGAGATCGCCGTCGAGGCGACCAGCCCTTACGAACTGGACCCCCTGGGCGACGGCTCCTGGCTCACCGACGGCCCCGACGGCTACCCCGTCCGCTGGGCCCGTGCCCCGCACCCCGCAGGTTGACATGCGGTCAGCACCTTGAAGCCGGTTGCAGCGGACAGGGACTGAAAGCAGTGGGTCGGCCGGGGGAGTTCTTTTGTGCGCGTTCAATTCTTCGGTGGTCACCGGATACGGCAGGTGTGGAACCGGTTGGACTTCACGTGCCCGAACGCCGCCGGAAGCCGGTCGATGCCCTGGTCGGGCCGGAGGGTCAGAGCACTGCCCTTGAAGTGCGCCCTGTTGTAGACGGTGACGCAGCGGCCCCACACCGCGTCGCCGGTCCGCCACGAACCGGAGCCGTTCCACACCGAGAGCCCGCCGTTGAGCCCGACATAGGAGGTCGTCTCCGGATACCAGGGCATGTCCTCCGCCACGGGGCTCACCACCCCGGTGTAGCCGGGCGAGGTCCATCCGCACATCCAGCCCGGCGAGCAGCGCTCCTCGACCGGGGTCACCGCCGGGGACGCCGCCGCAGCCGAGGGGGCGATCACGAGTCCCGCGGCGGCGAGCGCGGCGGCGACACCCCCGCGGAGGGCCGCCCTTCCGAGGACTTCGTGCCGCATACACCCATCGAAACGCCGGACGGCGAAGATCGCATCGCATTTGCATTGCATTGCATCGCGTCGCAACGCATCGGAGCGGTGAGCGGCGGGACTTCGGCTACCGTCCCGCAGGACGTGAACCGGGCCGGGATACCGTGGCCCCACAGAGCGGGACCGGGACCTCTGCGGCCGATGCCCGACCCGAACGGAGAGGTGTGCTGTGCCGAGACGACATGCGGTGGTGGTCGGCGCCGGCATCGGCGGCCTGACCGCCGCGATCGCCCTGCACCGCCGCGGCTGGCAGGTGACCGTGTGCGAACGTGCCCCCGAACCCCCCGTCACCGGCGCCGGCATCGGCCTCGCCCCCAACGCCCTGCGGGCCCTCGAGGCCATCGGCGTGGACGCCGCCCGCACCGTCGGCAGCGCAGTGCCGGACACGATGGGGGTGCGCCGCCGTGACGGCCGGTGGCTCACCCGGATGAGCACCGCGGACATGGCGGACCGCTACGGCACGGCGCCGATCGCCGTCCCGCGCCCGGCCTTCACCGCCGCCCTGGCCGCCGCCCTGCCCCCGGGCACCCTGCGCTACGGCGCTGCCGTGACGGCCGTGGACGACCCCGTGGACGACCCCGTGGGCCGCCCGCTCGTCCGCACGGCGGGCGGCGCCCAGGAGGACCTCTCCGCCGATCTCGTCGTCGCCGCCGACGGCATCCGCAGCCCGCTGCGTACCGCCTTCTTCCCGGCCCACCCCGGCCTGCGCTACCTCGGCGAGACCGCGTGGCGGACCATCGTGGACGCGCCGGACCTCCGGATACCCGCCATGAGCGAGACCTGGGGACGCGGCGAACGGTTCGGCGTGACCCCGCTCGCCGACGGCCGGTTCTACCTCTACGCCACCGCGGTCGTGCCGGCCGGCACCCGGTCGGCGGACCCGCGCACCGAACTCCGGGACCGCTTCGGTTCCTGGCACGACCCGATCCCGGCCCTGCTGGACCGCATCGGCCGCCTCGACCCCGCCGACGTACTCCAGAACGACCTGCACGACCTGGCCGCCCCGCTCCCTCGCCTGCACCACGGGCGGATCGCCTGGCTCGGCGACGCCGCCCACGCCATGGCACCCAACCTCGGCCAGGGCGGCTGCCAGGCCATCGAGGACGCGGCGGTCCTCGCCCGCCTCCTTCCCCCGGGGGACGGCACCGAGGGTCCGGACGCCGTTCCGGCCGCCCTCGCCGCGTACACCGCCGCCCGCCGCGACCGCACCGACGCCGTCCGCGTCCGCGCCCGCCGGGTCGGCCGCCTGGGCGCCCTCCGCAGCCCGCTCGCGGCAGCCGCCCGCGACCTCGCGGTCCTCGCCACCCCCGCCCGCCTGGCCCGGTACGGCCTGGACGACCTCTTCAACGGTTTTCCGCCGCCGGGCCGCTGACCGCCGGCGACCGCCGGCGACCGGCCGCGCACCCGGAGCGAGCGGCCGCGGCGTGCCGGAGCGGTCCCGCACGATCGAACATACGATGGGCGGGAACCGGCGCGGCCGCCCTGCCGTGCCCGACAGCCGGAACACGCAGGTGGAGACGCATGGCACAGGCCGGCGACGCGACACGTACCGTGATCCTGACGGTGGACGACGATCCGGGAGTCTCCCGCGCCATCGCCCGCGACCTGAGGCGCCGCTACGGCGGCGGATACCGGATCGTGCGCGCCGAATCGGGCGAGTCCGCGCTGGAGGCACTGCGCGAGCTGAAGCTCCGCGGCGACCTTGTGGCCGTCATCCTCGCCGACTACCGCATGCCGCAGATGAACGGCATCGAGTTCCTCGAACAGGCCCTCGGCGTGTACCCGGGCGCGCGGCGGGTGCTGCTGACCGCGTACGCCGACACCAACGCGGCCATCGACGCGATCAACGTCGTGGACCTCGACCACTACCTGCTCAAGCCCTGGGACCCCCCGGAGGAGAAGCTCTACCCGGTCCTGGACGACCTGATCACGGCCTGGCGCTCCAGCGACCACCGGCCCGTACCCGCCACCAAGGTGGTCGGGCACCGCTGGTCGGCACACTCCTCACAGGTACGGGAGTTCCTGGCCCGCAACCAGGTCCCCTACCGCTGGTACTCCTCCGACGAGCCCGAGGGCCGGCGGCTCCTGGAGGCGGCCGGGGCCGACGGCCGCAGGCTCCCCCTGGTGATCACACCGGACTGCACCGTGCTGACCGACCCGGAGCCGCCCGAACTGGCCGCCCGCGTGGGGCTCGCGACCACCCCGACCGCCGACTTCTACGACCTGGTGGTCATCGGCGGCGGGCCGGCCGGACTCGGCTCGGCCGTGTACGGCGCCTCCGAGGGGCTGCGGACCGTCCTGGTCGAGCGGTCGGCGACCGGCGGGCAGGCAGGCCAGAGCTCCCGCATCGAGAACTACCTCGGCTTCCCGGACGGCGTCTCGGGCGCACAGCTCACCGAACGCGCCCGCCGCCAGGCCGGCCGGTTCGGCGCAGAGATCCTCACGGCGCGTGAGGTCACCGGGCTGGAGGCCAGCGGCTCGGCCCGCGTCGTGCACTTCTCCGACGGCTCCACGGTCGCGGCGCACAGCGTCATCCTGGCGACCGGTGTGTCCTACCGCCAGCTCGGCGCCCCCGGCTGCGACGGCCTGACCGGCCGCGGGGTGTACTACGGCTCCTCCCTCACCGAGGCGTCCTCCTGCGAGGGGCAGGACGTGTACGTCGTCGGCGGCGCCAACTCCGCCGGACAGGCCGCCGTGTTCTTGGCGCGGGGCGCGAAATCGGTGACCCTGCTGGTGCGCGGGGAGTCCCTCACGGCGTCGATGTCGTACTACCTGGTCCAACAGATCGAGGAGGCACCGAACATCAGGGTGCGGACCCGCACCGCCGTCGAGGCGGCGCACGGTGAGGAACACCTGGAACGGCTCACCCTGCGGGACCTCGCCACCGGCGCCACCGAAGCCGTCGACGCCCAGTGGATGTTCGTCTTCATCGGTGCCGCCCCGCTCACCGACTGGCTGGAGGGTACGGTGCTGCGCGACCGGGACGGCTTCATCCTGGCCGGCCCGGACCTCACCCCGGACGGGCGCCCGCCGGCCGACTGGGAACTCGACCGGCCGCCCTACCACTTGGAGACCAGCGTTCCGGGCGTGTTCGTGGCGGGCGACGCGCGCGCCCGGTCCGCCAAGCGGGTCGCCTCCGCAGTCGGCGAGGGAGCCATGGCCGTGATGCTCGTCCACCGCTACCTGGAGCAGTCGTGAACGGGCGGTTCACGTCCTGCGACCCGCAGGAGATCGGTTCCCTGTTCCTGTTCGAGAAGCTCTCCCCGGAGCAGCTCGGCCGGCTCTGCGCCGAGGGACGCGTGGAACGGTTCGAAGCCGGCCCGGTCTACACCGAGGGCGAACCGGCCACCTGCTTCTACGTGATGATCGAGGGCGCCGTCGTGCTGTACCGCCGGGTCGGCGGCGAGGACGTGGAAGTCAGCCGCACCTCGCAGCGCGGCGTGTACGCGGGGGCCATGCAGGCGTACCTGGGCGACCGGGTGCCGCAGACGTACGTCAACTCCATGCGGGTGACCGGGCCCACCCGCTTCTTCGTCCTGCCCGCGCAGTCCTTCGCGGACATCATGCAGGAGTGGTTCCCGATGGCGGCACACCTGCTGGAGGGCCTCTTCTTCGGCGCGAAGGACACCCAGCGGGCCATCGGACACCGCGAACGCCTGCTGGCGCTCGGTTCGTTGTCCGCCGGCCTCACCCACGAACTCAACAACCCGGCCGCGGCCGCGGTACGGGCCACCGCGGCGCTGCGCGAGCGCGTGGGCAAGATGCGGCACAAGCTGGCCGTCATCGCCCGGGGCCCCTACTCCCGCGAGGCCCTCGCCGACCTCATCGAGATCCAGGAACGGACCGCCGAACGCGTGGCCAAGGCACCGGTGCTGAGCCCACTGGAGGCTTCCGACCGGGAGGACGAGCTCGCCGACTGGCTCGAGGACCACGGCATCCCGGAGGGCTGGCGGATCGCCCCGGCCTTCGTCCAGGCCGGGTTGGACCCGGACTGGCTGGAGCAGGTCGCGGCGACCGTGGCCGAGGACATCCTGCCGGGAGCCGTCGGCTGGCTCAACTACACGGTCGAGACCGAACTGCTGATGGACGAGATCGACGACTCCACCACCCGCATCTCCCACCTCGTGGACGCGGCCAAGCAGTACGCGCAGCTCGACCGTGCCCCGCACCGCGACGTCGACGTGCACGAACTCCTCGACAGCACCCTGCTCATGCTGTCCGGCAAGATCGGCCCCCGGGTGCGGGTGGTCAAGGACTACGACCGATCCCTCCCCGACGTACCCGCCTACCCGGCGGAACTCAACCAGGTGTGGACCAACCTCATCGACAACGCGGTGTCCGCCATGGGGAGCACCGGCGGCGAGGGCACGCTGACCGTCCGCACGGCCAGGGAGGGCGACCGCCTGCTCGTGGAGTTCCGGGACACCGGCCCCGGGGTCCCCGAGGACATCCGCGGGCGCATCTTCGACCCCTTCTTCACCACCAAGCCGGTCGGCGAGGGCACCGGCCTCGGCCTCGACATCTCCTGGCGGATCGTCGTCAACAAACACCACGGCAGCCTCCAGGTCGAGTCCGTCCCGGGCGACACCCGCTTCCAGGTGCTCCTCCCGCTGACCTCCCCCGACACCGACACCGACACCGACACCGATGCCGATGCCGATGCCGGCACCGAAACCGGCACCGACTCCGAGACCCCCGAGGAGCCCGCATGACCGAGACCGACGGAATCGACCCCGGCGTCCCGCCCAGCGGCACCGGCTGCGCCGAATGCGACGCGGTCGGCGGCTGGTGGTTCCACCTGAGGCGCTGTGCCCAGTGCGGCCACATCGGCTGCTGCGACTCCTCACCGGCCCAGCACGCCACCGCCCACTGGAAGTCCACCGGGCATCCCCTGGTGCAGAGCTTCGAACCGGGCGAGGAATGGTTCTGGAACTACGACACCGGCGACCTGTACGACGCGGGGCCCGAACTGGCCCCGCCGTCCGACCACCCGTCCGACCAGCCCGCCCCGGGCCCGGCCGGCCGCGTCCCCCAGGACTGGCCGGAGCTCCTGCACCGCTGAAGACCGGTCGGACCCGCCGGACAGCCGTCGTCCCCGGCCGGCCGCCGTGCGGTCCGCTGCCGCCGTTCCCGCGTTCGCCTTCCGGACGCGCGAGGGCGGCCGCGGTCAGCCGCCGTCGCGGGCCGGGAAGGTGAAGGCGTACCCCTGCCGGGCGAACCACGGCAGCACCTGCCGGAGGGCGGCCACCGTCTCGGAGCGGTCACCGCCCCCGTCGTGGAAGAGCACGGTGGGGCGGACGAGGGGGTGCTGCACGGTGTCCACGATCGAGGGCACGCCCGGACGGCTCCAGTCCTTCGGGTCCACGCTCCAGCCCAGCGGCCGCATCCCGTGCTCGGCGGCTATGCGCCGGCTGTCCGGGGTGAACGCTCCGCCCGGCGCCCGGTAGTAGTCCACGCGGGCCCCCGGCGCGGCCTTCTCGATCATCTGCTTGCCGCCCACGATCTCCCGCTCCTGGTAGGCGACCGGCTTGTGGTCCATGGCCGTGTCGTGGCCGACCGAGTGGTCGCACAGCCGGTGGCCCCGGGCCACGACCTCACGGACCAGGGCGGGGTGCTCCTGCGCATGGTTGCCGATCATGCAGAAGGTGGCCTTGACGTGGTACCGGTCGAGGACGTCGAGCACCTTGGGCGTCCAGACGGGGTCGGGGCCGTCGTCGATGGTGATGGCGACCGAGCGCTCCGCGCCCAGGGCCGTCCTGGTGATCGTCATGGGCGGCGTCCCGCGCCGGGCCCCCGACGCCTTCGCCGACTGCGCGGCGGCAGCGGCTTTCGTCCCGGTCCCCGTTCCCGCCCCCGTCCCCGCCTTGCCGTCCGTGGCGGCGTACGAGGGGGTGCCCAGGAGCGCCGCGGGGATGAGGACCGCCGCCGCCAGGGCGGTACGGCCGGCCCGACGCCGGGCACGCGTGCTGGTGATCGCCATGAAAGCCGCTCTCGTGTCGCAGTGAGGTCCCCCGGCCGACAAGGGTACGTAATGCCGCAATCGTCCCCATCGTCCTTTCGGCTCCCCCGGCCCGTCCCGACGGCCGTGCACCACGCCCCGCGCCCGGACAGCGCCCGCCCACCGCCGCCCCCGCCCCCGGACGGAAGGCGATAATGTGCCTTTGGTCACAGCCGGCGGTGCGAGGGCCGGTGGCAGGCCACGGCCACGGCCACGGCGCAGCCCCGGCCGCGCTCAGCGAAGGCGCGCGGACCGGCGGACGCGCTCGATCCGGTCCGCGGCCCGGCCCGCGTCCGACCCGCCGTGCTCCACACGGCGCTCCAACCGGCGGATCACGGTCTCACCGAGCCGGACGTCCGCCCACTTGCGCCACGAGCCGGTACCCGGCCGCCCGAAGCGGACCTCCGACTCGTCCACCGCCCCGCCGAACCCCTCCAGCTTGCGCAGGGCCACCTGCTCGGCCCGGCGCAGCCCGTGATGGCGGGCCCGACGGGATCGCGGGATGTTCTTCCGCGAGCTCTTGTCGTTCTCGCCGTAGGAGTTGCGGCGGTCCTTGACGTAGCTCAGCCGCTTCTTCTCCTGCGGGGATCTGGGTGTCATGCGCGCATCGTGGCAAACTGCCGGGGCCGCCGCCACCGCCTTTCAGCGCCGGGCGGTGCCGCGGCCGATCACCACCAGACTGCCCTCCGGAGTGCGCCGCACGAGGTCACCGGTCCGGAGGTAGCCGTCGACCGTGAAGGAGCGTGCGTCGAGTCCGGGCGCCCGGTAGTAGCCGCGCGGCGTGCAGGGCCCGCGGGCGAGGAGCTCGCCGGGCTCCCCGTCGGGCACTTCCTCGCCGTCGGCGCCGACGATGCGGATCTCGTCGTCGGGCGAGAGCGGCCGGCCCTGCGTGGTGAGCACGGTCTCTTCGGGATCCCCGGGCCGGGTCAGGGTGAGCGGCCCTTCGGGCCCGCCGTGGACCTGTTGCAGTCGGCCGCCCAGTTCGACGGCCACCCGCTCGGCGGTCGCCCGGTCCAAGGGGCCGCCGCCGATCTGCACCAGACGCAGACTGCTCGTGTCGGCCCCGGCCGTGGGAAGCGCGTCGAGCCAGTGGCGGGCGATGCCGGGCGACACCGAGGTGAGGGTGACCCGCTCCCGTCCGATGAGCGGAAGGCATGCGGCGGGCTCCGGGCCGTCGGCCAGGACCACCGTGCCGCCCACGGAGAGCGCGCCGATGATGCCGGGGCAGCCGAAGGCGAAGTGGGACTCCGCGGGCAGCGCGGCGAGATACACGTCGTTCTCGGTGAGCGACACCAACTCGGCGGCGGCCCGCGCCTGATAGGCGTAGTCGTTGTGGGTGCGGGGAACGATCCGGGGCTCGGCGGCGGTACCGCCGGAGAGCAGCAGGAACGCCACCTGTTCGGCCCTCTGCGCCTGCGCCGGTTCGGGGGGCCCGTCCACGGTGCTCAGCGAGGAGTACTGGCAGCCCCACGGGTCGGTCGTGAGCCCGCCGTACGGGGACGCGGTACCCGGCTCCTCGAAGGTGAACACCCGCCGCAGGAAGGGCCATCGGGCCGCGATGTCCGAGGCCACCGCCATGTGGTCGACGCCCCCGTACGCGGACGGGCCGACGTAACCGGCGGCCTGGGTGACCCGTACGAGCTCGGGCAGCTCGGACGCGGGGTGGGAGAGCGGGCAGAACACGGGGACCGCGCCGGCACGCATCAGCGCGAACACGGTGAGGACGAACTCGGGGACGTTCGGCAGCTGGACGACGACCCGCATGCCGGAGCGGATGCCGCGCATCCGGAACCCGGCGGCCATCCGGTCCACCCGCCGGTTGAGGTTCGCGTACGTGAGGCGGGTGTCCCCGTGCACGAGCGCGGTCCGCGGCCCGTGGTCCAGGGCCCACCCGCGCAGCAGGTTGTCCAGGGTGTTGCCGCGCCAGTGCCCGGCCGCCCAGTAGCGGTCCGTGAACTCCTCGGGCCAGGGCGTACAGCCGTTCAGCAGGGATGTCATGGGTTTCCTTCGCCATCGCCTCGACCCGGACCATCCAATCCGTCAGCACCCCTGGCCACAATGGTGCTTTCGCCACCACGGACACCGAATGCGGTCATCGGAAAATCCAACACCCCGGCCCCCGCCCACCGAGCACCAACCAGCAAGCAGCAACCACCAATCACCCGCCACCGACCCCTACCCCGACCCTGAGCCGGGCCGTGTCCCTCGTGGGGGTGTCGTCGGGGTGATCACCGATGGCGGCCGGGCGGCGGCCGCCGCCAGGGTGGGGGCATGACAAAGCAAGCGGCACGACTCACCCGGTTCTCCCTCGTCGCGGCTCCCGTACTCCTCGTGGTCTACGGGTCCGTACGCCTGCTGGTGGAAGGGTCCAGGGAACCAGGCGCCGCCTGGACCACCGGCCACTGCGCCTTCCTGCTGGCGGTGCTGTTCTTCGGCGCGGCCTGCGAAGGGCTGCGCCGTACGGTGGCGGCATCCGCCGGACCGGCCCGGCGGAGGGTCGCAGCGGCCGGGGCGTTCGCAGGCCTCATCGGCACCTCCGCGGCCGCGGCCCAGGCCGTGATCGACCTGTACGCAGGACTTCGCGCCGCCGACAAGCCGGAGATGAGGGAGATCTTCGCCCGGGTCCAGGACGTACCGGGCGTGATGCCCGTCGTGTACACCGTCGGGCCGGTCTTCCTCTACCTGGGGATGATCACCCTGCTCGCCGCGCTCAGGGCCCCCGGTGCACGTCGCTCGCTGGTGCTCTTCGTCCTGGGCACGTTCGCGATGGCGACGAGCCTGGACCTCATGCCCCTCGGAGGTCTGTGCTACCTCCTGGCCCTCGCACCCCTGCGCCACCGGGTGCCGGTCCCGGACACGGCGGATGAGGCCGGGTCCGGCCGCACCCCGGCCGGACCGGTCGGCAGCGCGGCGCGTTAGCGGCCGCCGACTGCCGGCGAGGGGAGCGTCACGCCCCGGCCCGCCGTCGGCTTCCGTCCCTCCGAAGGGCTGGAAGCCGGCAGCATCCGCCCAGCCGCTCCGGCGTGGCTGGTTGCCCCGACCCGGAGACCGGGCATGTCATGTGTTCCCGTACAGGCCCAGCCGCGTGGGGGAACCATGGTCAGACGTCCCGCGCGCCGTTCCCTGCTCGTGGCCGGGGCCGGCGGATCGGCCGCGTCCGTCGTCTCCGCGGCCTTCCTGCTGCGCGCCGGCCGCGGGGCGCCCCGGCCGGCGCCTTCCCCCGGCCCTTCCGCTCCACCGGCCGCCGGGACCGGCTTGCTGCGGACCGACCTGGCGGTGCACAGCCGGCTGCTCGGCCGGGACGTCCCGTACAGCCTCTACCTGCCCGCCGGAGTGACCTCCGTCCCTCGGACCGGCAGCCCGGGCACCGGCAGCCCGGCCACCGGCACCCCGGTCCTCTTCCTGCTGCACGGCGCGAGCGGGAAACACACCGACTGGGTCGTCAAGGGCGGCATCGTGCCGACCCTGGAACGGGCCGTGGCGGCGGGCCGGATCCCGGCGTGTGCCCTCGTCATGCCCGATGCGCGGCGCGACCCCGGCCAGTCGCGCGGAGGCCAGGACGAGACGTTCTACATCGACGACGCCCCGTCCGGCGGCGACGTCCTGCGCTACGAGGGCATGTTCGTCCAGGAGTTCGTCCCGGCCGTCGAACAAGCCCACGGCCTCGGCGGCCGGATGGAGCAGAGGGCCGTCGGCGGGCTCTCCATGGGCGGCTACGGCGCGCTGATGTACGCCCTGCGCTACCCCGGTCTGTTCGGCGCCGCCGCCGGGCTGAGCACGGCCCACTTCACCCACGAGGGCTACGGCATGATCCCGATGAAGGAATGGAACCGTTTCTACGGCCATGCCTTCGGCCGGGACCTGGCCGGACCCGCCCGGCTGACGGACCGCTCCCGGGAGTACAACCTGGCCGACATCATCCGGCGCACCCCGGCCGGCCGGCTCCGGCGCACCCGCTACCACCTCGCCTGCGGGACCGAGGACATCCACCACCTGCCGGGGACCGAGGACCTGCGCACCGCGTTCGCGGCCCGCGGAGTGGAAGCCGAGGTGGTCCTGGGGCCGGGCACCCACGGCTGGCCCTACTGGAGCCTCGCCGCGGAGCCCATGCTGGACTTCTTCGGACGCGGGTTCGGCTGAGCCCGGTCGGCCGGGCTCGGGCCCCGGGCGGGTGCGAGGCCGCGGTGGCGGCAGGGGCGGGGCCGGTCGCGCCCGCCGCCCCGGCCGCGCCTACGGGCAGCTGATGCGGGTGTCGCCCGCGTCGGTGGTGCAGGTGTCCGGGCCCGAGCCGCCGTTGGCGGTGTCGTTTCCGGAGACACCGTCGGTGGTGGTCAGGCGGTCGTTGCCGTAGTAGCCCGTCAGGGTGTCGTTCCCCTGGTCGCCGGTGATGGTGTCGTCGCCGAAACCGCCGTCGAGGTTGTCGTTGCCCGGACCGCCGTGGACGGTGTCGTTGCCGTAGCCCGCACGGACGGTGTCGTTGCCGCTCAGGGCACAAATCACGTCATTGCCGAAGCCGCCGGTCAAGGTGTCCGTTCCGCTGGTGCCGATGATCGTGCAGCCGCGGGCGTTGTTCACCGAAGTCGACGCGGTGGCGCTGTTGTTGCCGGTGCCCGGGTCCTGCGGCGAGCCGGTGACGGAAGCGCTGTCGGTCAGGGTGCCGGTGGTGCGCGGCTCGGCGGTCACCGCCACCGTGGCGCTCGCGCCGGGGGCCAGGCTGCCGAGCGCGCAGGTCGCGCTCGTCGCGCTGGTCGTGCAGCTGCCCTGCGAGGGAACGGCGGAGATCAGGGTGCCACCGGCCCCCGAGAGCGAATCGGTGAGCGTCACACCCGTGGCGGTCGCCGTCGACGAGGTGGAGTTGGTGACCCGGACCGTGTACGTGGCCTGGTCGCCGATGCTCACGCTCGCCGTGCCCGACTTCGCCACCTCGCCACCGACAGGTCCGCCGACGCCGGCGGCGGCACCGTGCCTCCGCCGCCCAGGTAGCGGGCCACGGCGCCCCCGGAGGCGGCGTCGATGTCCTCGCCGGCGAGGCCGCCGGCGAGGATCTTGCCGTCGGTCTGCACGGCGACGGCGTCGGCCCGGTCCGTCGGGCTGCACCACCACCGCGTTGGCCGTCTGGATCGCGTCGGGATCGAACTCGACGAGTACCCGGCCGCCGTCGCCGAAGCCCGTGTCCACGCTCCCGTCCGGGTTGTAGCGGGCCGTGACCCAGTCGCCGAAGCCGCCCCAGGAGGTGGAACCCCCGATCGCGATGATCTTGCCGTCCGGCTGCACGGCCACGGCCTTGGCCTCGTCGTTGTTGAGGTCGAAGTCGCTGGTCACCAAGCCGTCGCCGCCGCCGAAGCTTGTGTCCAGGCTGCCGTCGGCGTTGTGGCGCACCAGCACGAAGTCGCCGCTGGTGTCGACGGACCAGCCGCCGCCGATCGTGATGATCTTGCCATCGGGCTGTACGGCCATGCCCGTGACGCTCTCGTAGCTCATCACGTGCGTGTCGGCCTTCCCGTCCCCGCTGAACGCGGGGTCCAGGTCTCCGGGTGCCGCCGAGGCGGCTCCGGGCAGGCCGAGTACGAGCGCCAGGGCCGCGACGCTCACCACGCAGGCACGTCCGGCCCGGCGCCGTGGGGAATACGAGGGCATTCGCTTTTCCTCCGTGGTTTCCGGGGCCCCAGCCTTCTGGCCCGCCGGCGCCGAGCGGCC
Organism: Streptomyces sp. NPDC043853; assembly: GCF_056436025.1. NCBI lineage: Bacteria > Bacillati > Actinomycetota > Actinomycetes > Kitasatosporales > Streptomycetaceae > Streptomyces > Streptomyces sp. NPDC043853. Next base: position 46,186 of record NZ_JBWKDJ010000018.1, on the reverse strand, counting down.
ACCGGCGGGCCCGTCTGCGCCCACTGGCCCGCCCGGTTCCACTCCCAGGAGTGACGCAGCGGGCGTCCGGACGAACGCCGGTCCCCCCGGCCGGCGGGCCTCGCGTCCCGGGCCCTCAGCCTTCGTGCTCCGGTCCGCCCCGCCGCAGCTCGGCATCGGTGAGGCGTTCCAGCCCCCGCGGGAGTCGAGCCGGTACGGCAGGGCGACGGCGGGGAAGACCAGGACCACGGCCACGACGCCCACGTCGCCCACGACGGCCTCGACGATCGGCCCGTGCAGGGTCGAAGCCCGGTCGGCGGTGTCCCCCGCGGGCTCTACAGCCGGGCCGCGCGCTGCCGGAGCAGGTCGCGTTCGCGGGCGTTGCGGGTCAGCGAGGCCGCCCGTTCGAACTCCGCGCGGGCCTCCGCCGGCCGGCCGAGCCGCTCCAGCAGGTCGCCCCGTACGCTCGGCAGCAGATGGTAGGAACGCAGGGCCGGCTCGTCCGCGAGCGCGTCGACCAGCGGCAGCGCCGCTGCCGGCCCCTCGGCCATCGAGACCGCCACCGCCCGGTTGAGCTCCACCACCGGCGAGGGGACGATCAGCACCAGCCGCCCGTAGAGGGCGGCGATCGTCGCCCAGTCGGTGTCCTCGTAGCGGACGGACGCCGCGTGGCAGGCGGCGATGGCGGCCTGCACCGAGTACGGGCCGGTGCCCGCGTGCCGCAGGGCCTCCATGCCGCGGAGGATGAGCAGCCGGTTCCACCGGGTCCGGTTCTGGTCCGCGAGCAGGACCGGCTCCCCGTCGGGTCCGGTCCGGGCCCCCGTCCTGGACGCCTGGAACTCCAGCAGCGCGACGAGACCGTGTACCTCGGGCTCCTTGGGCATGAGGCCGGCCAGTACCCGGGCGAGCCGCAGCGCGTCCTCGCACAGGGCGGGACGCAGCAGGTCGTCGCCCGAAGTGGCCGCGTAGCCCTCGTTGAAGACCAGGTAGATGACCTCCAGGACCGAGGCGAGGCGGGCCTCGCGGTCGGTGCCGTAGGGGACTTCGAAGGGCACCGCCGCCGCGGCCAGGGCCCGCTTCGCCCGGACGATGCGCTGGGCCACGGTCGGCTCGGTGACGAGGAAGGCCCGGGCGATCTCCCCGGTGGTCAGGCCGCCCATCAGGCGCAGGGTGAGCGCGACCCGGGCCTCGGTGGTCAGGACGGGATGGCAGGCGGTGAAGATCAGCCGGAGCAGGTCGTCGTCGATGTCCTCCGGGTCCGCCGGTTCGGCGGGCGCCGGCACGTCCTCCAGGCTCCGCCCGACCTCCGCCAGCTTGCGCGCGTACGTCTCCCGGCGGCGTACGAGGTCGATCGCCCGGTGCTTGGCCGTGGCCGTCAGCCAGGCACCCGGGCGCTCGGGAATGCCGGACTCCGGCCAGCGTTCGAGTGCGGCGACCACGGCGTCCTGTGCGATCTCCTCGGCGATGCCGACGTCCCCGACGACCCGGGCGACGGCGGCGATGATGCGCGCCGACTCGATCCTGTACACCGTCTCGACCGCCTCGGCCGCGTTCCCTGCCGTCACGACCACCCATCAGAGCAGCCGTGACGGGCCAGGGCAAACGCGGCCCGGTCAGCGGCCGCTCACATCTCCTGGATCTCCCGGACCTCGGCGCTGACGTTCCATTCCACCGGGTGGATCTCCAGGAACCGGCGGGTCCATTCGATGGCTTCGGCCTTGTCCTTGCACTGGGTGAGGGAGTAGCCGCCGACCACCTCCTTGGTCTCCGTGAACGGGCCGTCGGTGTAGCTGATCTTCCCGCCGGACCAGCTGAGCCGGGTCCCTTCGGAGGTCGGGAGCAGTCCGGCGGTGTCGAGCATGACCCCCGCCTTGGTGATCTCCTCGAACAGGGCGCCCATGCGCTGCTCGAATTCCGGCGGGAAGGACTCGGGGGGCAGGTTCTGCTCGTCGATGCGGATCATCGTCAGGAAGCGCGGCATGGTGACTCCTCGGTCGGGAGGGCGGGGGCTTTCCCCGCCTCTCACCCTTGCGTCGAACGGGAGGCGCCCGGATCGACGACTCCGGCCAAGATTCTTCGGAGATTTTTCCGGCGGGGCGGGACGACGCGTCGAGGGCCCGTCGATCGTGAACCTGAGGGGGTTGTCCACAGGTTCCCGGACGCGCTGTGATCCGGTGCTGCTTCCCGCATACGCTTCCACCGGAACGGACGCTGTGGGGGCGGTGCGCATGACGACGGACACACGCATGACGACAGACACAGGCATGACGAAAGAGACAGCAGCGGGACAGTGGGGGTCGGCCCTCGATTCGGTGGTGGTGTACGCGCAGGGGGCGCTCTGCCGCCGCCTGGCCCGCGGAAGCCTGCCGGCCGGCGGCAGGGTCCGGGTGGCGGGGCTGCCCCGGTCCATGGACCCGGGTTCGCTGCGGGCCCGGGTCCTGGGCGCCGGCGGGGTGCGGGTCACCGAGGCCCGGGTGGAGGTCGAGGCCGGCGCGCCCGGCCGGGGAACGCCCGACGGGTTGCGCGGCGAGGTCGAGCGGCTGACCGACGCGTACGCGGCGGCTCAGGCCCGCCGGGACCGGCAGCTCGGCCTGATCGAGGAGGTCCGGGGGCTCAAACCGGTGCCGCCCGTACGCGGGAAGGACGACCCGCACCGCCGCACTCCGGTCGACGCCTGGCTGGACCTCGCCGACTTCGTCGACGAGCGGCTGACGCGGCTGCACTCCCGCCTCGCCGAGCTGGAGCGGGCCCTGAGCACCGTGCGGCACGAACTCGACGTCGCCGCGGACCGTCTGGCCCGCGCCACGACCGACACCCCCGCGGCCCATGTGGAGACCACGGTCTGCGCGGTCCTCACCCTGGAGCTCCAGGAGGAAGAAGAGGGGGACCAGTCCGAGGTCAAGGAGGTGGAGCTCGAGCTGGAGTACGGAGTTCCGGGCGCGGTGTGGGTGCCGGCCTACCGGCTCACCTGCCGTCAGGGCGACACCGACGGCCGCCTCCTGATGCGCGCCTCGGTCGCCCAGCGCACCGGCGAGGACTGGACCGGCGTGCGCATCGCGCTGGCCACCGCCGACCTCCGGCGCGGCAACGACCTGCCCGGGCTCCGGTCGATCCGGCTCGGCCGCCGCCAGGCCGCCCCCGCGCCGTCCGGCTGGCGTGAGCCCCCGGCCGGGCTGGCCGACCTGTTCACCGGATACGACACAGCGGGCTCCCGTCCCGCCGTCCGAGCTGCAGCGGTCGCCGCCGCGGGCGGATCCGCCGCTCTGGCCGGCCCGCCCCTGCCGGGTGGTTCCGTCCCGAGCCCGGTGCAGAGCCCGATGCCGGCCCCCATGCCGCTCGCCGCTCCGGCCGCTGCCGCCCCGTCACCCGTACCGCCTCCGTCGGTCCCGGCTCCCGCCCCACTGCCCCCGGCACCGCAGGGCTACGCCGGCGCGCCCGGCCTCGCCCCGCGGGCTCCCTCGGGGCGGCCGGGCGGCAGGGCCCGTTCGGCCGGCTTCGCCGGCGCACCCGCCCCGGCCATGCCGGCCGCGCCCTCTGGCGGTGCCCCGGTACCTCCGCCTCCGCCACCCGTGGTCGGACCGCCGCGGCCGAGCGGCACCGAGCTCGACTACGCCGCCCTGGTCCTCAGCGGCCCCCACGAGCCGGGCGCGCGCAGGGGCCGGCTGTTCCCCGGTGCCCCCTCCGACCCGGTGGCGGAGGAACACCGCCGCCGCGCCGAAGCGGTGGCCTCGCTGCCCCTGCCCGGCCACGCGGTGCGGCCCCGCCGGTCGGCCGGCTCCTTCGACCACCGGTTCGACGCTGCCGCACGCACCGACATTCCGTCGGACGGCATCTGGCACACGGTCACCATCACCGAGATCCCCGTCGGCCTGCGCACCGAGTACCTCACCGTGCCGTCCGTGGAACAGACGGTCTACGCGACGCTGGTGCTGTCCAACGCCACCGACCAGGCACTGCTGGCCGGCCCGGTGGAGGTCACCGTCGACGGCGAGTTCCTGCTGACGGCCGCCCTGCCCACGCTTGCCCCCGGTGCCGTCCGCCGGGTCGGGCTCGGCCCCGCCGAGGGCATCCGGGTCACCCGCCGCACCCACCTGAACGAGTCGACCTCGGGCCTGCGCAACAACACCACCGTGCTCGACCACCGCGTCCACGTCGAGCTGGCCAACGGGCTCGCCGGGCCCGTCACCATCGAGGTCCGCGAGCGGATACCCGTCACCACCGATCCGGACGTCCGGATCGAGGAACGGGCCGACTGGACGGCGCCCGAGACGGGCACCGCGCCCGAGACGGGCACCGCGCCCCAGAACCACGCGCCCGGCACCCGCCTCTGGCGGCTCGACCTGCCCGCAGGCACCACCGCCGCCCTCCGAGGCGGCTACGAGATCCGCATCCCGACCGGCAAGGCCCTGGTCGGCGGCAACCGCAGGAGCTGACCACCGCCATGTCCACGGCCCCGAAGCCGATCGCCCTCCCCGTCACCGCCGTCACCTGCCTGGAGGACCGCGCTCACGTCGAACGGTCCGCCGTCCTCCCTCTGGAGGCCGGCGTCCAGCGGCTGCGCCTCGGGCCGGTCAGCGCGCTCGCCGTCGACCGGACCCTCCACGCCAGCCTGACCGCCGATTTCCCCGCGACCGTGCTCGACGCGCGGATCGTCCGCACCTGGACCCCTCGCGGGCCGCTGCCGTCCGCCGAGGAGGACTCCGCCCTCCGCCTGCGCGTCCACGAACTGGAGGAAGAACAGCAGAACCTCGAACGGCGGCGGGACCGGCTGCGCGCCCGCCTCGACCTGCTCGGCCACCTGGCCACCGACCTGCTGCGGGAGATCTCCGAAGGGGCCGGCACCGGGGAGACCGACCGGACCCGCTGGGCCGCCGAACTGGACCGCGTGGACGGTGAACGCGACACCCACGCAGAGCAACTCCGCACCGTCCAGGCCCGCCTCACCGCGCTCCACCGCGAACTCGGCGCCACCCAGGGGGCCATGGACCTGGCCGAGGAGGAGCCCGCCGAGCTGGTCGCCCACATCGACCTGACCGTGCAGGCCGAGACCGCCGGCCAGGCCGGACTGCGCCTGACACACCTCACCCCGTGCGCACTCTGGCGGCCCGCCTACCGGGCCGTGCTCAAGGGGAACTCCCTGACACTGGAGACCGACGCGATGGTCTGGCAGCGCACCGGCGAGGACTGGTCGGACGTACGGCTGACCCTGTCCACGGCCCGCTCGGCACTCACCACCAGCCCGCCGCGGCTGGACGAAGACCGGCTGACCCTCACCGACCGCTCCGCGGCAGAACGCCGCACGGTCGACATCGAACTGCGCGAGGAGGAGATCGGAGACCTCGGCCCGGCCCCGGTCCTGGGCCTGCCGGGCGTCGAGGACGGCGGGGAAACACGCGTGCTGACCGCCCCGGCACCGGTGTCCGTGCCCGGTGACGGCCGCGCCCACCGGGTGCCCCTCTCCGCCTTCACCACGGAAACGAGCAGTGAGTACGTCTGCTCACCGGAGATGTCACCCCTGGTCACCCAGGTGGTGCGGTTCGACAACCTGTCCGGCCACGCCCTGCTCTCCGGCCCGGTGGACCTGGTCCGCGGCAGTGGGTTCACCGGCCGGGGCACGCTGGACATGACCGCACCCGGAGCACCCGTCGAACTCGCCTTCGGCAGCCGCGACGACCACGCGGTGGTCCGGCACACCGAGGAGTCCCGGGACACCACCGGCATCCTCCAGAAGACCGTGATCACCCGCACCGTGAAGGTGAACCTGTCCCGCTTCTCCGCACCCGGCGAACGGGGCGACCGCGTGGTGGTCCTCCGCGAACGCATACCGGTCTCCGAGGTCTCGGCCGTGGAGGTCCGCCTCCGGCAGGACGCCTGCTCCCCGGCCCCCGACAGCATCGACCCCGAGGGAATCGTCCGCTGGTCCGTGCCCCTCCCGCCGGGCGGCCGAAGGACGGTCACCCTGGTCTACGAGCTGTCGGCAAGCTCCAAGGTCACGGGCCTCTGAGCAGACGCCCACCGCCGGCCGCCCCACGGTTCGCGCCGGGGCGCGGATCACGTTTCGGTGGCCCTGACCGGGCGGCGCCCGGTCCCGCACCGACCGTCGGTGGGCGGCCCATGGCCCCCCGTCCTGGCCCCGTCAGGTCAGCTGGTCGCAGACGAGTTCGGCGAAGGCCTCCGGGGTGAGGACCTCGACGCCGAGTTCGGCCGCCTTGACCGCCTTCGAGCTCGGCTTGCCGTTCGCGGCCGGGGCCGCGACCAGGATGGACGTCCTGGAGTTCACGCTGCCGCCCGCACGCCCGCCGGCCTTCTCGATCAGGGAGTTCATCTCGGAGCGGCCGTAGGCCTCCAGCGGCCCGGTCATCTTCCCGGTGACGACGACCACCTTGCCCGCCAGCGGCCCTTCCCCCTGGGCCGGCGCCGCCGGCTCCCCGGGCTCGGTCATGTTGACGCCCGCGGCGACCAGCTTGTCGATGACCGGTGCCAGCGCGGCGACCTGCTCGACGATCACCGGGGCCTTCTCCGGGCCGATCCCCTCGACCTCCTGCATCGCGGCGGCGTCCGCCTGCCGGATCGCGTCCATCGTGCCGAAGTGCCGGGCGATCCGCCGGGACATGCTGCGCCCGGTGCCGAGCACACCCAGCGCGCAGAAGACCCGGCTGAGGGGGAGCGACGCGGCGGCCGCGATCTGCCCGGCGAGCTTCGCGCCCCGCCTGCTGCTGCCGGAGGCCGCGGTGAGCTGCTCCTCGGTGAGGGTGAACAGGTCGGCGACATCGGTGACATCGCCGGACTCGACCAGCGCCGCCACGTACGTCCTGCCGAGCCCGTCGATGTCCAGCATCTCGCGGCCGGCCGCGTACTGGATCAGCGCCGGGAGCGCACACGCCGTGCCCCGGGCGCACCGCCACCGCTCCTGGGCCTTGTTGATCTCCCCACCGCAGTTGGGGCAGGACTCCGGCAGCGGGACCTCGCGCGCGTCCGCGGGACGGAGTCCGGGCACGGAGGCCTGGACGCGCGGGATGATGTCGCCGGCCTTGTAGACCACCACCGTGTCGCCGAGGTGGAGGTCGCGGCGGCGGATGTCGGCGGGGTTGTGCAGCGTGGCGCGGGTGACGGTGGAGCCGTCGATCTGCACGGCGCGCAGGACCGCGGTCGGGGCGAGGACCCCGGTGCGGCCGACCTCCCACACCACGTCCTCCAGCACCGTCTGCCGTTCGACCGCGGGCAGCTTGACCGCGATCGCCCAGTACGGGAACCGCGAGCCGACCCCGGCCGACCGCTGCTCGGCCGACTCGTTCAGCTTGACGACCACGCCGTCGATGCCGACCGGCAGATCCGCCCGCATGGCGGCGATCGCGTCGATCCGCTGCTGTGCTTCCGTGAGGTCGGCGACGACGTGCAGGCCGGCGGGGGAGGCCGCGGTGGTCCGCACCCCGGTGGCCGCCACCGCGGCGAGGGTCTCCGCGTGTGTGGCCCCGTCGGGCAGGAACGTTTCACCGTCGAGCTCCACCGCGCCGTAGGCCCAGAACGTCATCCGGAGCCGGTAGGGCCGGTCCTTCGCCCGCAGGGTGCCGGCCGTTCCGTTGCGCGGGTTGGCGAAGACCGGCGCACCGTGCGCGGCCCGGACCTCGTTCGCCGCCTCGAACTGTTCCTGGGTGAAGGCCACCTCACCCCGCACCTCGACGGTGACCGGCTCCGCCAGCTCCTCGGGCAGACCGTCGATCTGCCCGATGACATGGCTGACGTCCTCCCCGTACGCGCCGTCGCCGCGGGTGATGACCTGGACCAGGCGCCCGTCACGGTAGCGGGCGGCGACGGCGGCGCCGTCGATCTTCGGCTCGACGGTGAAGCCGCCCTCCGGTGCGCGACCCAACCGCCGCTCGACGGAAGCCCCCCAGCCCACCAGGCCCTCGGCGTCGAAGACGTTGTCCAGGCTCAGCAGGCGGGTGGTGTGCTCGACGTCCCCGGCCGGCGCGGCGCCGTCGGCGACCTTTGCGGTGGGGGAGTCCTCGGCCACCTCGGCCGGGTGCTCCTGCTCCCAGGCCAGCACCGCCAGCCGGAGCCGGTCGTAGGCCGCATCGTCCAACGGGCTGTCGCCACCGCCGTAGTACGCCTGAGAGGCCTCGCGCAGGCGGCCGAGCGCGGCCTCGTACGCGGTGCGGTCGGACAGGCCGGACTGCGCCTCATCGGCGAGAAGAATCGTCATACGGATGATCCTCTCGCAGGGGACTGACAATGCCCGCGGCACGCACGCCGGGTCCGGCTCACACGGGGAACGAACGCAGGTGCACCGCTCCGGCCGGCCAGTCCGCGCCCTCGCTCAGCGGCGTCCACATGCTCCGCAGTGGCATCAGCGCCGTTCCCCCGGGCTGCTCGACCCGGACGTCACCGTGCAGCGCCTGCCAGCCCAGCCGCTCGTAGAAGGGCACGAGGGGGTGCCGGCAGAAGAGCAGAGCGTGCCGCGGCCCCAGCGTCCGCGCGTGCTCCAGGGCGGCCGCGAGGGCCAGTCGTGCGAGGCCCTGCCCCCGAAGGTCCGGTGCCACGGCCACTCCGCCCACCCCCATCACCTCGGTGTCCACACCCCCGATCGACACGGGCATCCGCAGCAGCCCGGCGTGCGCCACCAGGCGGCCACCCAACCTGATGCCGAAGTGGTCCTCCTTGGGCAGCCAGGTCAGACCCGTGAACGCGACGCCGAACGGATCGTCGCCGTCCCCCAGGATCTCGCTCTGTTCCGCCTTCGCGTACCGGGTGAGTCGCACCGCGGTCGGCGGCGCGGATGACAGGTGATCAGACATTCCTCCATGATCCACTTCATGGCACTCCGTGCCAACCGGGCGGCAACGCCGAGCACATGGGTGAACAGGGCCCGGAACGGGACCGTTCCGGGCCCTGACGCGTCAACTCTTCACGAACCGCTGTCGGGAGCCACGTCCTCGACGCGGTAGCCCACTCCCGGGGTCGTCCTGATCACAGGAGGATCCCCCAGCTTGCGGCGCAGCCGCCCGATCGTCACCGCCACGGTGTTGGTGAACGGATCGGCATGCTCGTCCCACACGCGTTCCAGGAGCGCCTCCGCGCTCATGAAGCCCGGAGCTGCGTCCAGCAGCGCCTCCAGCACGGCGAACTCCTTGACCGACAGGTCCACGGGTGTACCGTCCCGGCTGACCGTGCGCCGTAGCGGATCGAGGGTGATGCCCGCCGCCGAGAGCATCCGGGACGGGGCCGCCGGCCGCCGTCGGCCCAGGGCCCGGACCCGCAGCACCAGTTCGGGGAAGTGGAAGGGCTTGCCCAGGTAGTCGTCGGCCCCCAGGGACAGCCCGCTGACCCGGTCGCCCGGCGTCCCCGCAGCCGTCAGCATCAGCACCATCACCCGCTCGTCCCGCTCCGTGATCATCCGGCACAGGGTGTCCCCGTGCAGCCCGGGCAGGTCACGGTCGAGGACCACCACGTCGTAGGAGGTGAGATCCAGTTTCGCCGCCGCCTCCAGCCCGTCGTGGGCCACGTCCACCGCCATGCCCTGATCGCGCAGCCCTTCCGCCACCACGTCCGCCAACACCCGCGCGTCCTCCACCACCAGCACCCTCATACCGTCTCCCGCGCCGGCCGGGGCAGCGTGACCGTGACACGCAGGCCGCCCTCCGGACGGGCCAGCAGCCGCAGGTCCCCGCCGTGCGCCTCGCTGACGGCCCGTACGACGGACAGCCCGAGCCCGGATCCGGATCCCTGCCCTCCGCCCGTGCGTTCCGCGCCGAGCCGGGTGAAGGGCCTGCCCAGCAAGGCGACTTCGCGTGCGTCGAGCACGGGCCCTCCGGTCTCCACCACCAGCTCCACCGTCTTCCCCTGCGTACGGACGCAGGCCCGGACGCAACCGCCGTCCTGGTTGTGCCGGACCGCGTTGTCGAGCAGATTGTCGACCACACGGCGCAGCAGGCTCCCGCTGCCCCACACCACGCCGCCCGTGCCGTCGGCCGGCACGTGCCGTACGTCCAGCTCCCTGGCGGCGATCTCCGCGGACCTGGCCCGGATCCCTGCCCCCACCAGTTCGTCCAGGGAGACCGGGCCGGCATCCGTGAACGCCCCGTGCTGCGCCCGGGCCAGCACCAGCAGGCCTTCGAGGAGGCCGTCGACCCGGTCGAGTTCGGCCCGTATCCGGCCGTTCAGGATGCGCGCCGGCCCGGGCAGGGGTTCCGGTTTGGCCTCGGCGACGTCCAGCGCGGCCCGCATCGTGGCCAACGGGGTCCGCAGTTCGTGGGAGGCGTCGGCGACGAACCGGCGCTGCGCCGCGTAGGCGCTCTCCAGCGGGCCCACGACCCGGCCCGCCACGAACCGGCCCAGTCCCACCGACAGCACCGCCGTCACGCCGAGCCCCACGGCCGAACCGCGCAGCAGGTCCCGGGACCTGTCCTCGTCCGCCCGCGCCAACTGCTGTTCGAGCTGCCCGATCCGGGCGGCGGTGGCGGCAGCCCGGGCAGGCTCCGCCTCGTCCGCCGCCGAGGGCCGCGGAACGGCCTCGGGAGCTTTCGTGACCTCCTTGGTGCCCGACGCCGCCAGCGCGGCCACCGCCAGCAGCACGGCACCGCAGACCAGGAACAGCCCCGTGTACAGGACGGTGAACCGTGTCCGCGGACTGCCCCGCCAACCCGAACCCATGCCCGATGCCTCCCCCGCCGTCTCCTGGATCCGCCTGATCCGCCTGATCCGCCTGATCCGCCTGATCCGCCGGATCCGTGCGCCCGGTCCACGTTAGGCGCAGCCGCCTAACAACGGGATGACAGCCGTCGTTCGGCCCGTGTCACCCGCCACGGCGCACCGTGGCCCCATGACTCCGACTCGGACACACGGGACACACACCGGCGCCGCGGCGGCCATCGAAGTCGTCGCCGTGCACAAGAGATTCGGGCCGCACGTGGCCCTGGACGGCATGAACTTCACCGTACGGCCGGGCCTGGTGACCGGCTTCGTCGGGCCCAACGGCGCCGGCAAGTCCACAACCATGCGCGTGATCCTCGGCCTGGACGCCCCCGACGCGGGGCACGCCACGATCGGCGGCCGCTCCTACCGGGATCTGCGCGATCCCCTGCGGCACCTGGGGGCGTTGCTGGACGCCTCGGCCCTGCACCCGTCCCGCACCGCCCGCGACCACCTGCTGTGGCTGGCCCGTTCGCAGGGGCTGCCCGTCCGGCGGGTCGACGAGGTGCTGGCGTACGCCGGTCTGACCGGGGCCGCCCGGCGCCGGGCCGGCGGCTTCTCCCTGGGCATGCGCCAGCGGCTGGGCATCGCGGCGGCGCTGCTGGGCGATCCGCCGGCCCTCATGCTGGACGAGCCCTTCAACGGCCTGGACCCCGACGGCATCCGCTGGATGAGGGGCCTGCTGGCGTCCCTGGCGCGCGAGGGCCGCGCCGTACTCGTCTCCACGCACCTCATGGGCGAGCTGGAGGGGAGCGCCGACCACGTGGTGGTGGTCGGCCGGGGCAAGGTCCTCGCGGACGCGGGCGTACCGGAGTTGCTGGAGGACGGAGCGGGAGGCCGCCGCCGGACGCTGGAGGAGGCGTACGTGCAGCTCACCCGGGACGCGGTCGAGTACGGCGGGACCGGCGCTCCCGCGGGCGAGGAGGCGGCCCGATGAGCCGCACACCCGGCAACGACCGTACGCCCCTCGGCGGTACGCCGTACGTACGCGCCCTCCGAGCCGAGTGGACGAAGTTCCGCACCGTACGCGGCTGGGTCCTCGCCCTCGCCGCCGCGGCCGTGGCGACGGTGGCCGTCGGGCTGCTCGCCACGGCCGCCCCGGGCAAGCCGGGGTCGGAAGGCGGCGGACCGTTCCCCCTCGGACCGGCCGGCGAGGCCGTCAACGACAACTTCTACTTCGTGCACCGGACGCTGACGGGCGACGGCAGCATCACCGTCCCGGTGACCTCGCTCACCGGCATCACCGCCGGCGGCCAGGGCGACACCGACACCGCCCACTCCACCGCTCAGCCCTGGGCCAAGGCCGGTGTCCTCGTCAAGGCGGACCTGGAACAGGGCTCCCGGTACGCCGCCGTCATGCTCACCGGCGGGCACGGCGTGCGCATGCAGTACGACTACACCCATGACCTGGCGGCCACCGGCACCGCTGCCGCCGAGGCCGGCTCCGCGCGCTGGCTGCGGCTGGTCCGCTCCGCGGACCTCCTCTCCGGGTACACCTCCGCCGACGGCAGGCAGTGGACGCGCATCGGCAGCGCCCGCCTGCCCGGGCTCCCGCACACCGTCCGGGCGGGCCTGTTCGCAGCCTCCCCGCAGGCCATGGAAGACATCGCCGGCCGCAAGGGCTCCAGCCCGGCGGTCGCCGTCGCCGCGTTCGGCCGGCCCGACCTCCAGGGCGAGTGGACCGGCCCCGGCTGGACCAGTACGCAAGTGGGCGGCCACGCCGGCACCTCCGGCAGCTACACCGGCCACACCCGGGGCGGCTTCACCACGGCCGGGGAGCGCCTGACCCTGACCGGTGCCGGGGACATCGCCCCCGTGGTCGGCGGTCCGGCGATGGGCCCCGCCTACGCGCCGGAGAACTTCCTCGTCGGTGCCTTCGCCGGACTGGTCGTGGTCATCGGCGTGGCCACGGCCGCCGCCACCGGCGAGTACCGGCGCGGGCTCATCCGCACCACCGCCGCAGCCCTCCCCGGCCGCGGCGCAATGCTGGCCGCCAAAGCCACCGTCGTCTTCGCGGTCGCCTGCGCAGCCGGCCTGGCCGCCGCCGCGGTCACCCTGCCGCTGGGGGAACTGGGCGCGGAGGGCCGGGACTTCCGCGTCCTGCCCGTGTCCACCGCCACGGAGCTGCGCCTGGTCCTCGGAACCTCCCTCCTCTTCGGGGTCACGGCCGTCCTCGCGCTGTCCCTCGGCTTCCTGCTGCGGCGCGGCGCCACCACCGTCGCGGTGGCCGTGGGCGCGCTCGTCCTGCCCTACCTCCTGGCCGCTTCGGGCGTCCTGCCGGCCGCGCCGGCCCGGTGGCTCCTGACGCTCACTCCCGCCGCCGGATTCGCCGTCCAGCAGACCCTGCCCCGGTACGCGCAGGTCCTCAGCGTGTACGAGCCTTCGACGGGCTATCACCCACTGCCGCCCTGGGCCGGCTTCGGCGTGCTGTGCGCCTATGCGCTGGCCGCCCTCGGCCTGGCCGCGCTCCGCCTGCGCAGGAGGGACGTATGAGCGGAACGCGGAACCTGCTGTCCGCCGAGTGGACGAAACTGCGCACGGACCCGGCCAACGCCCGGCTGCTCCTCCTGGCCGTCGTGTTCACCGCGGGCCTCGGCGCTGCCCTGGCCCGGACCGTGCCCTGCCCCGACCCGGGCTGCGGACAGGACCCCGTACGGCTGTCCCTCACCGGAGTCGTCCTGGGGCAGGCGGCCGTCGCGGCGATGGCGGCCCTGACCGTCGGCGGGGAGTACGCCACGGGCATGATCCACACCACCTTCGCCGCCGTCCCGCGGCGCGGACGGGCCCTCGCCGCCAAGGCGGCGGTCCTCACCGCCGCGGTCGCGGCCTGCGGAACCGCGGCGGTCCTCGCCTCCCTGCTGGCCGCCGGCCGGCTCCTGCCCGGCAGCGGCTACACCGAGGCACACGGCTACCCGCCGCTCTCCCTCGCCGACGGGCCGACCCTGCGTGCCGCCGCGGGCACCGTGCTCTACCTGGTGCTCGTCGCGCTCCTCACCCTCGGCACCACCCTCGCGGTACGCAACGCGCCCGCCGCCATCGGCACCGTCCTCTCCCTCCTCTACCTCTTCCCCGTCATCGGCCAGGTCGTGGGCGATCCGCAATGGCAGCGCCGGCTGCAGCAGATCGGGCCCATGACCGCGGGGCTGTCGGTCCAGTCGACCACCGGCGTGGACGCGCTGCCGATCGCTCCCTGGCCCGGCCTGGCCGTCCTCGCCGCATGGACCGCGGCAGCCCTCCTGGCCGGCGCCGCCGTCCTGCACACCCGCGACGCATAGACCGGCACCGTCCACCGCTGTCCACGGATTAATCGCTTGTCGGCGGGCGGAGGACGGCGGACACTGTCGCGGTGCTCTCCGACGCCGACGCAGCCGCGCTGTACGACCTGCTGAACCCCTGGGACCCGGACGGGCGGGCCGACGACGGCTTCTACTTCCCGTTGGTCATGGGCGCGGAGTCGGTCCTGGACCTCGGTTGCGGCACCGGCGCCATGCTGGGTCTCGCCCGTGAGCGCGGTCATCGCGGGAGGCTGGCCGGCCTGGACCCCGACCGCGCCGCTCTGGCGCGGGCCCGGCGCCGGGCCGACGTCGAATGGATGGAGGGCAGCGCGGCGGACGCGCCCGAGGGCGCAGGCTTCGCCCTGGCGACGATGACCGGGCACGCCTTCCAGTGCCTGGTCACCGACCACGACATCCGGGCTTCGCTCGCCGCCGTCCGTGGGGCACTGCGGCCGGACGGACGGTTCGCCTTCGAGACCCGCCATCCGCAGGCCCGGGCCTGGGAAGGGTGGGACGCCTCGAACCCGGACGACCTCGTCGAACTCCTCGACGGATCCGGCCGGTCCCTGAGGGTCTGGCACACGGTCGACTCCGTCGTCGACGACGTGGTCACCTTTCGGGAGACGACAGCGGCGCCCGACGGCACGGTGCTGCGCACCGATCGAACGAGTCTGCGTTTCCTCGGCGGGGCGGCGCTCAACTCCTTCCTCGCCGACGCGGGGTTCGAGATCGAAGCGCAGTACGGGGACTGGCACCGGGAACCGGTCACGGCCTCCAGCCGGGAGATCATCACGATCGCCCGCCGTCGGTAGCGGGCCCGCGGCCGCGAGGTCAGCACACCTTGCGGTAGGGCGTGCCGGGAATGTACGTACGCCATTCCTCCGGGGTGATGTCGCGGCCGGCCCGCTTGCAGACGGCCGCGGCCGCGCGCTCCGGCACGAGGTCGAACGCGGCCTGGCGATCACCGCCCAGAGCCCGCAGGACCCCGTCCGGGCCGAACGTCAGGAGGTCCAGCCGGCGGCCTCCGGTCGGCAGCGGCCCGCCCAGGGCGAGCCGGGCCGCGGTGTCCCAGACCTGCACCCGGTCCCCGTGCGTGACGGACGCCAGGAGCGTCCCGTCCTGCGAGAACACCGGTTCGGTCGCGTCGTCGACGAGCTGGTTGTCGAGGCGCGGAGCACTGCCGGGGATGTGCGCGATCCGGCTCCGTCCGGCACCGTCCCACAACTCGACGGATCCGGTGTCGCGGACCAGGGCCAGCAGGCGGCCGTCCGGTGAGAAGGTGAGGGAGCTCGCGGCGCCGGGCCCCCACGCCCCTTCCCGGACGGCACCCGACGCGAGATCGAGAACCTGGCCCGTCGTCGTGGCGAAGAGGGCGCCGCCCGGGCTGAAGCGCCCGTACCCGGTGGTGTGCGGGAACCGGCGGACCTCCTTGCGCTGCCCGACGTCCCAGACCTGGATGGTGCCGCCCTGGCCGTCGCGTACGCCGCCCTGGATGACGTAGGCGGAGACGTACCGTCCGTCGGGGGAGAGCGTGAGGCGACGCACCGTGTCATCGCCGGGAACGAAGCGGTGGACCTCCCGGTTCCGCACGGTGTCCCACACGACGACGTACTGCTTGCCCTCCGGGGTGTAGTCGGTGAAGGCGAGCACCGCGCCGTCGTGGCTGAGGGCGTTGTAGACGTGCCGGGTCGGCAGTTCGCGCCACCGCTGGGGCACGGTCAGCAGGGTCCGGCCGGTGCGCAGGTCGACGAGCCGTTGCCGCATGTCCGTGAAGCCCTCGCGGACGACCGCCTTCGTCCCGTCGCCGGACGCGGCGGCCGTCGCCAGCTCCCGGTCGGGCGCGGGCAGGCCCAGCACGGCCGAAAGGTCGATCCGCCGGACGGTGCTGTCGGACGTGGACAGGACGAGCAGGCTCTTGCCGGCCTCGTCCAGCACGGTGCGGTCGGACGGTCCGCGTTCCTGCTGCTGTGAGACCGGGGGCAGGATGGCCAGGCGGCCGCCACCGTCGGTGGCCCAGATTTCCAGGTCGCCCTTCGAGGAGTAGCCGATCAGATAGTTTCCCTTCGAGCTCAGGCGGACGTCGCTGAGGTCGAGGTAGGCGACCCCGGTCGCCTTGCCGTCCGTGGTCCAGAAGGACGCCGAGGTGTAGCGGTCGGTCCACGGGGCTGCGGGGTTCGAGGGCGTGGACTTGCGCAGGCGCGCGATCCTGCCGCCGTCGGGGCTGAAGAGCGTCACGCGGTCGCACGGGCTCGGGACGACGGGTCCCAGAGAGACGATCCCGGTGCCGTCCAGCCGGGACAGCCGTTCGCCCGTGGCATCGCAGGTCACCTGGTGGACCCCGTCCGGGGACACGTCACCCGCGTCGCCGGTGACGAGTCTCCCCGAGGGGTCCAGGACGCGCCCGGAGCCGGAATCCGCCCGACTGTGAACGATCTGGCCCCGGTTGGTGAGGCGGAGGGGGTACGCGCTGTCGGCTTCGAGGGGGAAGGCGCCTGCCAGGGCCTTTCCCGTCGCGAGTTCGACGATCTGGGCCCGGCCCTTGGCTTCCTCCCGAAGGACGAGTCGGCCGTCGGGGCTGATCAGGGGCCCTCCGCTCTCACCCCACAGGAGGTCGCCGGACAGCGGCCGGGAGGTCCGCCCGCCGACGGCCGCCAGCGTGAGGTCCGTGAAGGTGACCGTGACCGGGGTGTGGACGACCACCCCGCTGCCCGTGTCGGTCAGTACCGTCCCCGACTGCTGCCCGTGGTCCAACCGCGGCAGGGCCACTGTCTCCGACTCGAGCTGGGCGAGCGAAGCGTAGAGCGCCGCCCGGGACTCGGGCACATCGGCGATGCGGTGGGCGGCGAGACCGAGCAGCCTGGCGGTGTCGGGCTCCTGGCCGCGCAGGCTGTCCGCGGTCTGGGCCACCGTGCGGGCCGTGGCCTCTTCCTGACGGCGGTTCGCCTCGGCGGCGCGCAGGCCGGCCTCACGGTTCTCCAGGTAGGCGACCGCACCGGCGAGAAGGGCGAGCGCGGTGGCCGCGGCAAGACCCGCCCGCAGTCGGCGACGGCGGCGGACCGTACGGGCGGCCTCGGCGGCCGCGGCCGCGAGGAACTCCGCTTCGGCCGGGCTGGGGCGCAGATGCGCCGGCGCCGTGGGGAGCCAGTCGAGGAGCACGCGGAGTTCGGATCCCGCGAGCAGGTCCTCGGTGCGCTTGCCGTGGGCGGCCCACCGGTGGGTCGCGGCGGTCAGGCGCTGCCGGAAGGCGATGGCGGTGCGGTCGGCGACCGTCCAGGCGCGCAGCCTCCGCCAGGCCGGCAACAGCGCCGTGCTCACCGGGCGCAGCGCACCGTCCGGTTCGACGACGAGGACGTCGGCGGCGGTGAGGACCTGGGCGACGCGCGTGACGGCACGCTGTTCGGCATCGGGCCGGCCGGCCAGGAGTTCGGTCCGGGTGGCCGTACGGACGGTGTCCTGGGAGCCGTCCAGCGCACCGCCCGGTACGGTCAGCCGCAGCAGGAGGTCACGGGCGGCGAGCTGATCGTCGGGGGTGAGAGCGGCGTAGGCGGCCTCGGCACGCTCGCCGAGCGGCGGCAGCGCTTCGGCGGTGGCCAGGAGAGGAGCCTCGTCGGCCCGCAGGACACCGGCCCGCAGGAGTGCGA
The DNA here is from genome assembly GCF_056436025.1 of Streptomyces sp. NPDC043853. NCBI lineage: Bacteria > Bacillati > Actinomycetota > Actinomycetes > Kitasatosporales > Streptomycetaceae > Streptomyces > Streptomyces sp. NPDC043853. The sequence continues at coordinate 28,602 of NZ_JBWKDJ010000018.1, read as the reverse complement.
GGCGGCCGTCCTCGCCGGTAGGCCCGTCCTCGCCGGGAAGCTCGTCCTCGCCGGGAGGCCCGTCGAGGCCGCCGGGGCCGGGGGAGGCGGCGGAACCGGGGGCACGCTCCGGACCCACGGGCCGCGCGGGCTCCGGGGTCGCGGCGTCGATGAGCCCCGTCAGGAGGTCCTGTGCGCCGGGCCGCAGCGCCGGATCCTTGGCGAGCGCGGCGGCGATCAGGGGACGCAGCCGGGGCGGGAGCCGGGAGAGGTCCGGATCGACCGAGGTGGTGCGGTAGACCACCTCCGCGACGGTGTCCCCGCGGAACGGCTCCGTGGCGGTGGCGGCGAACAGCACCACCGCTCCCCAGGCGAAGACGTCCGAAGCGGCGGAGGCCCCGTGACCGGAGAGGACCTCCGGGGCCATGTACCCGAAGGTGCCCATGATCGCGCCCTGCACGGTCACCGAGGTGTCCGGGGCGCGGGCGATGCCGAAGTCGATGATGCGGGGACCGTCGGGACCGAGCAGGACGTTGCCCGGCTTCAGATCACGATGGACCACGCCCGCGGCGTGGATGGCGACGAGAGCGGTCGCCGCGCCCGTGGCCAGGCGGAGCACGGCGTCCTCGGCGAGCGGTCCCCGGGCGCGTACTTCCGCGGCGAGGGCGGGGCCGGGCACGTACTCGCTGACCAGGTACGGGGTGTCCCCGTCGACGGCCGCGTCGAGCACCCGGGCCGTGCAGAACGCGGCCACGCGCCGGGCGGCCCTCGCCTCACGTGCGAACCAGGCGCGCACGGCCGGATCCGCGTCACGGTGCAGTGCCTTGAGCGCGACACGCGTCCCCTGTGCGTCGTAGGCCTCGTACACCACCCCTTGGCCGCCCGCGCCGAGGCGCGCCGCCAGACAGTACGCACCGATCCGCTCGGGATCCTCGGGCAATAACGGCGATCCGCTCATGTGACGCGCTCTCCCCCCACTTCCGGACGGCTCCGGCAGGGCACGCCGGACACCGGCCCACCGCTCGGGGCGCAGCACCGGCGAGATCATGCTGTCCCATGAATCCGGCATTCCGGCGGGTTCCGCCAAGCCGGCCCCTTCCGGCTCCGCGGGCCCGTCGCGGGCCCTCGCGGGCCCGCCTGGGCATGCCGGGGCATACCGGACGACGCGGTGTCAGGGCGGCTGCGTGGGTGGGGGACCCCCGCATGGTGCAGCCGGACGGAGCCGGTCAGGGGGGAGCTGGTGTCCCCCGTCGGCGGGCGTGTAGTCCGTGACGATGTCGTTGCCGGGCCCACCGGTCATGTCGTCGGCGCCCGCGCCGCCGGTGTGGTTGAAGATCTCCAGCGCTTTGTTGTTCCCGGTCCCTTCCACGTACTCGCTGAGGAACAGGTCGGTCGACTGGGCGTGCGCCGGAGCGGCGGACAGCGCCATGGGAACCGCGGGTGTGGCGAGGAAGACCAGGGAACGCCTCAGCAGGGTTCCGTTCACTCTTCCGTTCGCGGCGTGGTTCATCCCACCGGCCGTGATCGCTCCCGTGCACGGCTGTTCGGGGGGCCGGGCTGACCCCAGTGGTCCGGCAGCCGCTCGCCGCAACCTTGGCCGGGAGCGGTGATCCGCTCGGCGAAGGACACGCGGCGGTCGGCCGATGCGGTGACGAACTCGCCCACAAAGAACGAACCGTGCTGCCCGGACCGCACCGGCCGGACCTCCGGCGGCAGGGTTACCGGTGAAGCCGACGGACAGGTCGGGCGCGGGATGCTCTCAGTTCCGGGGGTTCGTGTGCCGGCGGTCGCCGGTCCCGCCCCCGCCCGGCAGGGCGACGGCCGCCAGTGACAGGGCGACGGCCAGGACGCAGCTCGCCACCACGAACGCCGCCGGAGCGGCCGCGGCGGTGACGATCCCGGCCTCGTCGGCGGCCTCGTCGTTCGCGGCCAGTACGACGGCCCCCGCCGTGGCCAGCCCCACGGCCCCGCCCAGCTGCCGGAGCGTCTGCCGCAGGACGGACGCGTCGGCCCTCTTGCCCGAGGGGACCGCACGCATGAGCTCGGCGCTCAGGGCGGGGATCGGCAGGCCCGTCCCGATCCCCGTCAGCACCATCCCGGGAATCTGCCGGAGGTACGCGTGCGAGGCCAGGGCGACGGTCCAGGCCACCGCGCCGATGGTGGCCGCCGTCAGACCGAGCAGGACGGGGACCCGGACCGACCGGTACCGGTCCAGCAGGTACCCGGAGAGGAAGGTGCCCGCTGCCGAGGCCGTGACCAGGGGCAGCAGGGAGAGACCGGTGGCCAGCAGCGAGAGGTCCATGGACTGCCGCAGGAACAGCGTGCCGTGCACCAGCACGATCAGCTGCGGTGCCTGCACCAGGAACGTGAGCGCCACCGCCACGGCGTACGGGCGGATGCCGAGCAGCCGAAGGTCGACGAGCGGCCGGCGGGACCTCAGGACCAGCCGCACCGCCAGGGCCAGCGTCAAGGCGCCCGTCGCGAGCGCGGCGAACGTCCTGAGGTCGGTGAAGCCCCAAACCCCGCACTGGTAGAGCCCGAAGACGAGCACGACCAGGGAAAAGATCACCAGGAGGGGCTGGAAGGCGGTGAGCGGGCCGCCACCCGCCTCGTTGTCCAGTCGGGCCCGGGTGATCAGCCACAGGGACGCCGCGCCGACGGGGAGGTTGAGGAGGAAGACCGGGCGCCAGCCGAACAGCTGGATCAGGACCGCCCCCACGATGGGACCCAGGATCAGGAACACCTGCGCCAGACCCGCGTAGACGGCCAGCGCCCTGCCGCGTTCGTGCTCCGCGTACGCGTCCGAGATCACGGCCGTGGCCACCGGCATCATCAGCGCGGCACCGATCCCCTGCACCGCCCTGACCAGGAGCAGGAACGGCTCGGCGGCATCACCGGCCGGGGTCATCGCGCAGACCCCCGAAGCGAGGGCGAAGACCGCGGTCCCGCACCGGAAGGCCGTCAGGAGGCCGAACCTGCGGGCCACCATGCCACCGACCGGCACGAAGGCGGCCAGCGAGAGGACGTAGACGAGCACCACGGCGTGCATCGCGAAGGTGTTCAGCCCGAGGCTCCGCGCCATCGGGTCGAGGGCGACCGCGACGACGGTCTGGTCCAGACTGACCATTCCGGCGGCGCACCCCACGGCTGCGACGACGTAGTGCCTGCGGGGTGGATGACGGCCTTCGGGGACGGCCGGCGCTGCGGACTCGACACCTACTCCCGATGGGTGAAGCGCACCGGCCTCCATCGGTCCGGGGCGGGCTGTCGGAGCTGCTGGAGCTCCCGGGCCTGCTCGGCCTGAGGCAGTGCCACCGCCATCCTGGGGAGTCGGTGCCGTCCCCCTCTCGACGAAACCTCTTCAGCGGCCGTACGGGGCGTGCGGTTCGCCCGTACGGCTCCCCGTCAGGCGTCTGATCAGGGAACGGCCCGATTCCGCCGCTAGGGTCGGCCGACGGCGAGTGCGCTGCAGCGGGAGGTCTTGATGTCGCAGGATCACGTCGGTTAGCCGCTCGGCGCGCGGCGATCGAGCACTCACATGCGCGAACCCACCTTCACGGTCACGACCGAGGCCTCGAGGAGAGCCCTGGCCGGGGGTCTCCTCTGGGCTTCGCTGATCCAGGTCTTCCTCGTCAACAACCTGATCGTCCTCCCGCACGCTTCGAGTCAGAACCTGGTGCAGGAGATCATCTCCGCACTCGGCGTGACGCGATGCAGCCGCGTCGAGGGGATCCGCTTCTGCTCTCCCTGGCACGAGGCCGCCGACCTCGCCTGGGTCGTCGGAGGCCTGTGCCTCGCCTCGGGCTCGGCGCTGACCGCCGTGGTCTTTCCTGCCGGTCGTCGCCGGAGCACGGCGTTCGGCGCACTGGCCGTCAGCGGACTGGGGCTCCTCTCCACCGGCCTCAACCCCTACAACCTCCGACTGGTGGTGCATCTGCTGTCCGCGGCTGCGTGCCTGGTCGGCGGGGCCGTGGGCGTACTGCTGCTGGGCAGCATGCTCCGCCGGGCGCACCGGCCGTACTGGGGCACGCTCGGCATCGCGTGCGGAGTCACCTCCCTCGTCTCCGCCACGGTCACGGCCTTCAAACCCGACCCCGGGGTCCAAGGGCTGTTCGAGCGGGTCTCCGTCTGGCCGGCCGTCGTGTGGATCATCTACAGCGGCGGGTACATCGCCTTCCGTGCGTGGCGAACGACCCGGAGCCGGCGGCCCCGTGATCAGTGAGGCGTGCGCTCAGGCCCGGTCTCTCCCGCCTCCTCTGCCGCCTCCTCCGTCCTGCCCGTCACTCGTGTCCCCGGGTGCAGCAGGGTGCACAGGAAGGCCACGCCCAGGGCGATCGCCATACCGTAGAAGACCCACCGGTTGGCTTCGGCGAAGTCCATGCGGAGGGCCCGCACGGAGCCGCGCATCAGTGTGGCGGTCGGTCCGCCGCCGGAGGGCTGGTGGTCGTCCGGGTGGCCCGTGACCGCTTCCGCGAGCCCTCGGGCCGCGCCCCGGGCCTGCTCTTCCGGCAGGCCCTGAGAGGTGAGCGTCCGCGTGATCCGGCTGGTCGTGGCATGGAGGAGGACGCTGCCGAAGATGGCCATGCCCACCACGGCCGCGTAGTTGCGTACGGTCTGGGTGATGCCGGTGACCTCACCGTACGAGGCTCCGATCGCCCGGTTCACGGCGTCGGTGGAGGCGGGGGAGAGCAGGAAGCCGATGCCGGCCCCGGCGAGAGCGGCGTAGGGCCACTGGTCATGGGGCGACAGGTCCGTCAGTTTCGACGCCCACAGGGCGAAGCCCGTGCAGCCGAGCGCCGTGCCGAGCCGCATCGCGGGTCGGGCACCGCGTTCGTCGAGGATCCGGCCGCCCCACGGGGCCGCGATGCCGAAGCCGAGGAAGAAGTACAGCAGGTAGAACGCGGCCTGGTCGGGTGACGAGCTGAGCGAGATCTGCGCGTACACCGAAGCGAAGTACATCACCGGGACGAACGCCAGCATCGAGAAGAAGAGCACCAGGACGTCGGCCGTGAACGCCCGGTCGCGGAAGACGCGCAAGGTGACGAGCGGTTCGTCGGTGTGCAGTTCGTGGCGGCAGAAGAACACCAGGACGGCGAGCCCGCCGATGATGCAGCCCCAGGTGGCGGGGCTGGTCCAGCCCCAGGCGGACGCCTGCTGGAGTCCGAGGACGTTCAGTCCCATCCCGGCGGCGACGAGCACGGCGCCCGGCACGTCGAGGCGTTCGGGCCGCCGGGCGTCGGGGACGCGGGCGAGGGCGGTGAGGACCAGGGCGATTGCGGCGACGGGAAGGTTGACCCAGAAGACGGCCCGCCAGGTCCAGGCGGTCAGCCAACCGCCGAGCAGCGGCCCGACCGCGGTCAGCGCGCCGGCGAGGACGAAGAACAGGGCCAGGGCACGGCCCCGTTCGCCGACCGGGAAGACGCCGACGACGACGGCGAGGGCGGAGGGGAAGACGAGCGCCGCCCCGAACCCCTGGGTGGCGCGGAAGAGGACCAGCCAGCCCTCGGCGAAGTCTCCGGTCGGCACCGAGCCGCACAGCACGGACGAGGCGACGAAGACGAGCGTTCCGGCCACCACCACCCGGCGGTGCCCGTGGATGTCGCCGAGCCGCCCGCCGAGCGCGAAGAACGCGGCCAGCGCGAGCAGGTAGGCATTGACCACCCGCTGCATTCCGGAGGACGAGAGAGCGAGTTCCTCGATGATGCTCGGCGCGGCGATGCTCACCACCGTCTGGTCCACGAAGATCATCGCGACGGAGAAGACCATGGCCGCGAGGGCCAGGGTCCGGTGCGGAGCCTTTCCGTGCGCGATGCCCGGACCCCGCCGCGCCGGCCCTTCCGGCCCGTCCGGCCCGTCCGGCCCGTCCGGCCCGTCCGGCCCGTCCGGCCCGTCCGGCCCGTCCGGCCCGTCCGGCCCGTCCGGCCCGTCCGGCCCTTCCGGCCCTTCCGGCCCTTCCGTTCCACTCGGAGCACCCCGGGAGGCGTCCCCACCGGCGCCCCCTCTGTCCCTCACACTCCTCATGCTCCCCGGTGGAAGGCCGTCCTGCACGCCGTAAGAAGGGGAAGGGGGAAAGGGCCGGGGGCTCCGGGCCCGGGGCCCCCGGCCCGCTCGTGACGCTGGTGAACTCGACGTCAGCTGCCGTGGGCGGTCGGGACAGCGCCCTCGGCCTCGCCGACGAGCCAGGCCAGCGTCGCGGGAGTGGCGTCGAAATGGCCGCCGTGCCCGGCATCGGCCCGTCGGCTCAGCGTCGCGGCCGGAATGCGCGAGGCCAGCCACTCGCCGTGCGCCGGCGGAACCAGGGTGTCGAGGCCGCCGTGCCAGAGCCGTACCGGCACCGAGAGGGCGGCGGGGTCGAACCCCCACTCGGTGCCGAAGATCGCCATGACGTCGTCCACCCAGCCGTCCAGCCCCGGCCTGACCGCCTCGGCGAAGGCCGCGCCCATCATCGCGCTGACGTCCGGCCGGGCCAGCACCGCCTGTTCGACGTCCGGCAGCGGCGGCAGACCGGCCGTTCCGAGGTTCGCCAGGTGTTCCATGACGGCATGGCGCCCGGTCAGGGCCGCGGCGGCACTGCGCCGGTTCCCCTCGTTCATGCCGGCGGTCCAGTCCAGCCCGGCCGCGTCACGCGGCGCGGGACTCGCCAGCGTGGCCACCCGTGTCACCCGGTCGGGATGCAGGGCGGCGAACGCCAAGGCGTGCGGGCCGCCCCCGGACACGCCGAACACCGCGAAGCGGTCCAGGCCGAGTGCGTCGGCTATGGCGGCTACGTCGCCGGCGGCGTCGACGACCCGACGTCCCCGACTCGGTGCGGAGCACCCGAACCCGGGCCGGTCGTAGGTGATCAGCCGGACGCCCAGCTCATGGAACAGGGAGTCGTCGGGATAGCGGGCCAGCCGGCTCATCGGGCTTCCGTGCAGGTAGACGACCGGTATCCCGGTAGGCTTGCCCCACTCCTCCACCGCCAGCGTCCGTCGGTCGTTCGTGATCACCTGTCGCATGGCGGCCAAGCTAGCCCCGCCGCCGGCCGACGGCCAAGGCGTTTCTTCCACAGCGCAACATCGCGGGAAGGCCAGGCCCCGACGAGTGCGCGGGGGAGCGCGGGAAGCTCACCGGGGCCCGGCTACGGGTACCCGGGCGCGGCACATCAGGTACGCGGCCGGTCCGGCAGCAGCACGGCCGCGATCAGCAGAGCGATGCCCAGCACACTGCTCGCGACCAGGAAGGCGCCGGGGGTGGCCGCGGCGCTGACGATGCCGGCCCCGTCCGCCGCGTCGTCATTGACGCCCAGTACGACGGCCCCCGCGCTCGCCAGCCCGATCGCCCCGCCCAACTGCCGGAACGTCTGCCGGAGGACGGACGCGTCGGCCCGCTTGCCGGCGGGCACCGCGCGCATCATCTCGGCGCTCAAGGCGGGTACGGGCACGCCCATCCCGAGTCCCGCGAGGATCATCCCGGGCACCTGCCACAGGTACTCGCCCGTCGGCAGCGCGAGCGTCCAGACCACCGCACCCAACGTGGCTGCCGCCAGGCCGGACAGGACGGGCACCCGGACCGAGCGGAAGCGGTCCAGCAGGTACCCGGACAGGAAGGTACCGGCGGCCAGGGCAGTGACCAGAGGGAGCAAGCGGATGCCGGTGGCCCGCAGGGACAGGTCCATCGCCTGCCGCAGGAACAGGGTGCCGTGCACCAGCAGGATCAACTGCGAGGCCTGCACCATGAAGGTGAGCGCCACCTCCACCGCGTAGGGACGGATACGCAGCAGGCGCAGGTCGACGAGGGGCCTCGGAGACCGCAGGAGGAGCCGCGCCGCCAACGCCAGCGTGATCGCTCCCCCCACCAGTGCGGTGAGCGTTCTGCGGTCGGTGATGCCCCAGATCCCGCACTGGTAGAGCCCGAAGACGAACAGGCCCAGCGACAGGACCACGGCGAGGGGCTGACCCGCGGTGAGCGGGTCGCCCGCGGCCTTCCCCCGTACGCGTGCCGCGGCCATCGCCCACAGGGTCAGCGCGCCGACGGGCACGTTGACGAGGAAGACCGAACGCCAGCCGAGGAACTCGATGAGGACCGCCCCCACCACGGGACCGACGACGAAGAAGACCTGCGCCAGGCCCGCGTAGGTCGCCAGCGCCCGGCCGCGTTCGTGCTCCCCGTACACGTCCGCGATCAACGTCGTGGCCACCGGCAGCATCAGCGCGGCCCCCACGCCCTGCACGGCCCGCACCGTGAGCACGTACGGCTCGGCGGCGTCACCGCCCGGCGTGAGGCCGCAGAGCCCGGAAGCGACCGCGAACACCGCGGTCCCCAGCCGGAAGGTGAACAGGAGACCGAACCGACGCGAGACCATGGCGCCGACCGGGGTGAACGCGGACCACGTCAGGCTGTAGACGAGCACGAGGGCGTGCATGACGAACGTGGTCAGGTCCAGGCTCTGCGCCACCGGATCGAGGGCGATCGCGACGACGGTCTGGTCCAGCATGACCATGCCGCCGGCACAGCCCATGGCGAGGACGACGAAGTGCCGGCGGGACGACGGGGAGACCTCGCAGGACCGGGAACCTTCGCCGGGAGGCCGGTCCGGACGGGTGCCCGCCACCTAAGGAGCGGCGGCCGCGGACGACCGGACTCGGCCACGACGCCGCCGCGCACGCCGCCGTTCCGGCGCGCCCGAGACCGCGGTACCCGACATCAAGACCTCCTGCATGCACGGCACCGACCTGCCGTCGCCCTGTCCCTCTGTCCCCCTACCTCCCCATCTCACCCTATCTGGCCCTATCTCCCCGTCTTCCTGTGGTCGCCCGTGTGCCGGTCGCGCAGCCGACGCTAGGCGCGTGGGCCCGCCCGAACCGCCCGATGCGCGTGGAGGAGGACCGGACGGACCAGCCGAATACCCCGGACGGCTCCGTGGGACCGAAGGCCGGTGCCCACGCCAGGCTCCGCGCACAGCACCTTCCGCCGGACTGAACATTTCTTCGATCCCGGTGCAACCTTCCGGCCGAGCCATGAGTCATGTCGGTGGAGTGCGCGGGAGCGCACTCGTTCCGCGACAAAGGGGATGGGAAGCCTCCAATGACTCACCGGATATCCCGGCGCGCCCGCATGCTCTCCGCAGGCCTCGCGGCCGGGGTACTCGTACCGCTCGCCGCCGCCACGCCCGCCGCGGCCGCCCCGACGGTCGCCTGCACCTCCGCCAAGGCCGGGCTCGCCGCCAAGCTCCAGAAGGACATCACGGCGGCCATGGCGAACCGCAAGGGCGCCATCGCGATCGGCCTGTACGACCGCACCACGAAGACCACCTGCACCTTCCGTTCGACGTCCGCGTACGACTCGGCGAGCGTCGTCAAGGTGACCGTCCTGGCGGCCCTCCTCTGGGACGCGAAGAAGACGAACCGCTACCTCACGCAGCGCGAGGTGGACCTGGCGACCGCGATGATCACCAAGTCCGACAACAACGCCACGACCGCGCTGTGGAAGCAGCTCGGCATGACGAAGATCAAGGGCTTCCTCACCGCGGCCGGGATGACGCACACCGTGCCCGGCGCGAACGGCTACTGGGGGCTCACCCAGATCACCGTCCAGGACGAGCAGCGCCTGCTGTCGCTCATCACCGCCAAGAACACGGTGCTCAGCGACAACTCCCGCGCCTACATCCTCAAGCTGATGAACCAGGTCGTCGCCTCGCAGCGCTGGGGCACGCCCGCCGGCGCGCCGTCCACGGTGAAGGTGCACGTCAAGAACGGCTGGCTGCCGCGTGCCACGCACGGCTGGCGGGTCCACAGCGTGGGTGCCTTCCAGGGCGGCGGGCACGACTACTACATGTCGGTCCTGACCCAGGACAACAGCACGATGGAGTACGGCGTCGCCACCATCCAGGCCATCGCCAAGGCCGTCCACAAGGATCTCGTGCCGACCACGGTGGCCCCGCTGCGGATCGCGCCGCCGGTGGCCCCGGCCGAGGCGATCCCGCCGGCGCCCGCGTCCTAGGGACGGGGCGGGCGGCCGGGCGGCGGAGCTGCCCGGCCGCCCTCTGCCGGCTTCCGGGCCCTCAGGCCCGCAGGCTCCACGCCGGGACGCCTTCGAGGACCGTGCGCCAGGCGGCGGGGATCCCACCCGTGCCGGTGCGGGCGGCCACCACCCCGCCGACGATCGCACAGGTGGTGTCCCGGTCGCCCCAGCCGCCAACGGTCATCCACAACGCCTCGGTCAGGTCGTCCAGGTGGCCCGCGGCGCTCCACAGGGCGAACGGGACCGTGTCCGGAGCAGAGATCCGGTATCCCGAGCCGAGTACGGACGCCGCGTGGCGTACGGACGTGCGCGCGGAGAAGGACGCGGCGACCAGCAGCCCGGAGCGGACGTCGCCGACCGGCACGTGGTCGGCGACCTCCCGCAGGAACTCGGACCGTGAGGGGACGCCTTGCCCCTCCGGGGCCGCCGCCAGCGCCGCGGCCACCGCGACGGCCACGGCACCCGCGACGGCTTCGGGATGGGCGTGGGTGGTCAGGGCCGACAGCCGGGCCTGCTCCGCCGCGGCCGCGAGATCGTCCCGGAACCAGGCACCGAGCGGGGCAACCCGCATTGCCGCGCCGTTGCCGTAGGAGCCCTGGCCCTCGAACTGGGCGGTGGTGACGGCCCGCCAGGACCGGCCCTCGCCGATGCTCCGCAGCACCCCGTGCATCGACGGGCCGTACTTGCGTCCCGGGTCCCGTGCGTACTCGGCGGCGAACGCGCGCGCCAGGTCGTCGGGACGTACCTCGCCGTGGGTCACGAGGTGGGCGAACAGGACGCACGCCATGGCGGAATCGTCCGTCCACGACCACGGTCCCGGTCGCGGGCTCCGCGCGGCCCACTGCCCCTCGACGTCCTCGCCGGACAAGGTGAACCAGCTGTCGCCGAAGGCATCGCCCGTCACCAGGCCGTCGAGGGCGGCGTGGGCGTGCGGCGTACGGGTCATGGCGATTCTCCTCGGCGGTGGTACGGCGGCCAGGACATCTTCCGCCGAACCGATCGCGCACGCGAGCGAATTGCGCGGGAGCGAATGCTGCCGGGGCGGATGGCGCCGGAGCGGATGGCGCCGGAGCCCCGCTGCGAACGCGTTCCACCGCTCAGCGGTAGCCGTCCACGAACATCGGGAGGAGGCCCGCGCCGTCCACCTCGAACTCCCGGCAGGTGTCACACCGCAGGTCCTCGTACACACGGAAGGGCAAGCGGCTCCGGTCGCCCACGACGATCGTGGTCCCGTCCGGCGCCAGGAACTCCGGCAGCTCCTCGAGCGCGGTGTACGGGTGGCGCCGTTCGCGCTGCGCCGCGTCCGTCTGGTCGCCGCAGCCCGTGACCACCACTCCCGGCAGGACGGCCGCCAGCGCCGCACGGCGCGTTCCCCCACCGCCCGTCCGCACGACGGGTCCGATCCTCGTGAACACGCACTCTCCTCCGGTCTCGACGAGATGTGACTCGCGCCGAGGTCAGAGGGTTGCACGGGAGGCCGGGCTCGCCGGGAGTGGGGCTGAGGGACCGGCCGGCGATGGCTGTGTCCGGTCCGATGGGGATCCGCGGACCGGGTTCAGGTGGTTCGGGCCGCGAGGCCCGTCAAGTGATCCGCTGCTTGGTTCCGTCGGGCAACGTGCAGGTGGTGCCTCCGTAGGGGACCGACGTGATCTGTCCGCCCGCAGCCGTGCACTCGTCACCGGTGATGGTCGGAGACCCGGCGGCCTGAGCGCTGACAGCGCCGATGGCGCTCGCGCCGGCCAGGGTCGCTGCGGCCAGGGCCAGGCCCAGCATTCTTCGGATGCGCATGGCTTCCTCCTCTCGGGCGCCCCCTTCGGCCCTGGGAGGGACAAGCCTCGGACCGACGGCGCCCTACTTCTCAGCATGGGCGATGCACAGGACGCCCGCGCGGCGAACCGGGCGCCGGGCTACGCCTCGGTGCCGTCCCGCCCGCGGCTGCCGTCGGAATCCAGCGCCGCGACGGTGAGGCAGACGGCGGCTCCGAGCCCCAGGACGAAGAAGACCGGATTGACGTAGCCGGGGACGGAGGTGGCGTAGTCGCCGACGTCGTCGGCCTCGCAGACGAACCGCAGCGGCACGTATTCCACCCGGTAGCCCGTGATTCCCTCCGCCCGGTACTCCCAGCCCGGGGTACGGCAGGGCTGGATGGGGATCGAATTCGTCCCGCCGTCCTCCGCCGACACGACCGCGCCGGTGACGTGCAGCAGGCCCCAGCCGTACACGCCCACCGCGATCGCCGCCTGGACGAACCCGGCGGTCCGCAGCCAGGTCATGCTGTCGGCACCCCGAGGTCCGCCGGCCCGGGCCAGGACACCGACCGCCCGCCCCGCGAAGACGAACGGAAAGATCAGACCGGCCGGGACGAGAAGCAACAGGAAGTACGCCACCACCCGACCCCACCAGCACGGCGGGCGCGAGCGCTGTGCCGGAGACCACAACCCCTGCAACAACTTCGTAACTGCTCACCGGGGTTGGCGCCGCGGCGCGGCAAGCCGACTGGTTCCGTCTGTCATGGCCGTCATCCCGACCGCCGCCGGTGACGACGCATCGCGACGGCGTCGCAGGGCGACACGGGACGGCCCCCGGCCGGACCGCAGTCGCGATCCCGGCCGGGGGCCTGATCCACCGTGCGTCTCAGTAGGAGATCTGCACCCCCCTCACCGTGTGGTTGTCCGTGGAAGCGCCCGTGGCGCCGCTGAACCCGACCAGCACGTTCTGCGGCAGGGCCACCGCGGTGTCGATGACCTGTCGGCCGTCGACGGCGACCAGCAGGTGTCCGGCCGTGGTCACGGTCACGTCCACCACGTGCGTGCCGGTGCGGAGGCTCGGAACGGCGGTCGAGGTGGCCGCGTACCCCGTGGACCCGGTGGCCACTCCGATGAAGTTGGCCGAAGGGTCGCCGGTGTTCTGCCAGGTGTCCAGGGTGACGGCGACGCCGGGCAGTCCCCGGTAGCCGAGGCCGCCCCCGCCCCTGCCCAGCGCGGTGGGGGTCGCCTTGGAGGCGTCCAGCAGCAGGAGGGCGAGGCCGTCGGCGCCGGTGCCGCCGCCGATCGCGGCGGTGAACCTGGCCCGCAGGCGGGCCGAGGGTACGGCGGTGGCCTGGAGGGCCGAGCCGGCGGTGTTGGGCACGGCCGTGGTCAGCACCAGATCGGTGCCGGACAGTTTGGCGGAGCCGTTGAGCGTCCAGCCGTTGGGCCCGGGCGGCGCGTTGGCGTAGGAGGCCGCGGTGATGGCGACGTTCCGCACGGTGTGGATGTCGGTCACCCAGCCGGTACCGCCGGTGAACGCGAGCAGCGCCGTCGGGGTCAGCGTGGGCACGCTCTTCTGGAGCACCTGCGTGCCGTCCATGGAGACGGTCAGCGTGGTCCCGGACACGGAGACCGAAACGGCGTGGGTGCCCGTGCGCAGGGCGGGGACGGTGGTGTTGGTCTCCGCGTAGGTGAGGGAGTCGCCGCTCGCCGCGGTGGCGATGCCGACGAAGTTCGACGAGGGGTCGGCCCGGTTGCGGAAGGTGTCGAAGGTGACCGCCACGCCCGGCAGCCCCGACCAGCCGAGGCCACCGCCGGCCCGGCCGAGGGAGCTCGGGGTGGTCCGGGACGGGTCCAGCAGGCTGAAGGTCAGTCCGTCGGCACCGGTGCCGCCGCCGATGACGGTGTTGAACGTCGCCTTCAGGCCGTCGGTGACCACGGGGACGGGGAAGACCGCCGAGCCGGCCTGGGTCTTGCCGGTCTGGGTGAGCTGGAGGTCGTCGCCCGAGAGCTGCGCGGATCCGTTGAGGTTCCAGCCCCCCGCTCCGGGTGCCGGGACGGTGACCCCGGCGGGTCCGGCGATACCGGTGCCGGTGAGCGCCTCGTTCTGGGGCCCCCGGCCGTCGTCGGAGGTGATCTGGTACGTGCCGGTGACCGCGCCCACGGAGGTCGGGGAGAAGGTGACGGCCTGGTGGACCACGTCCTCCGGACCGATGACCTGGCCCTCGCTCAGCGGATTGCTGACCTGGAACGGAGCCGCGGGCGGTGCGGCCTTGGTGATGGTGAGCGGGATGTTGCCGGTGTTGCTGATGTCGAAGGTCTTGGTGACCGACTGCCCGACCGGCACCTGGCCGAAGTCGGTGGAGGTCGGAGTGACCGTCAGATGTGCCTGCCCGGTCACCGCGGTGCCGGTCAGACTCACGGTGGCCGTGCCGTTCTGCCCGGTGACCGAGAGGGTGCCGGTGTGGTTGCCGGCGGCCGTGGGGGCGTACTTCACCTGGACGGTGACCGACTGCTGGGGCTGGACGACCGTACCGTTGGCCGGCATGCCCGTGACGCTGAACGGGGCGCCCGGGGTGCTGCTCGCCGAGATGGTCTCGGCCGCGGTGCCGGTGTTGGTGAAGGTCACCCCGAGGGTCTTGGTCGTTCCCGTCGCCACCGTGTCGAAGGCCAGGGCGGACGGGAAGGGCGTGAGGCCGCTCGTGGTGCCGTAGCCGTTCAGCCCGAGGCCGATACCGCCGAGATCGGTGGTGAAGGTCAGCACGGAACTGTCCGCTCCGGCCGCGGTCGGCGAGAACGACACCGGTACCGAGTACGTGTCACCCGTGCGCAGCGTGACCGGCAGACCGGTGGGTGCCGCCGAGAACCTGCTGTCCGAGGGGGTACCGACCGCCGTGATCGTCACGTCACGGGTCGCCGTGACCTTGGCCGTGGCCGTCCCGGTGGTGCCCACGGCCACCTTCCCGAAGTCCACGGGAGGGCCGATCAGCGCCGCGTTGGCCGGCCGGCCGAAGGCGATCACGTGGCCGTCGCGGGTGCCGACGTAGACGCGTCCGCCGTCGGTGGCGGGCACGGCGAACTTGGACGCGATGCCGATCGGGGCGGACCAGCGCAGGTTGAGCACTCCGCCCACCGGAACGGCGTCGTACGCCCGCAGTTGGGCGTTGGCCCCGTTGGAGCCGGCCGAGTAGATCGCCCACACCAGGGCGGAGCCCGGGGTGGTGCCGGTCGAGGTGACGACGGGCGAGCCCGAGGTGTAGCCGAAGCGGCCGGTGCTGGCGCCCACGTTCGTCAGTGCGGGCAGGCCCGCGCCGGTGACGCCGTAGGCGAGGGCCCGGAGCGGGCCGTTGCTGCCGATCGTGTAGACGTAGCCGCCTTCGGCGCCGTACGCGGCCGGGTGTCCCCAGACGCCCTCGTACGGACCGAAGGTGCCCACGACGGCATCGGTGCCGCCCGGGCCCTGGCTGCGGCCGCCGAGATTGTCCCGGTCGAGGAGGAAGAGCCGGCCGTCCTTGCCGATCTGCACCAGCAGATGGGGGTGCGCGGCCGTGCCGAACGTCGGGCCGGGCAGGGCCACCGGGCCTCCCGAGCCCAGGTCCGTGTCGTTCTGGTCGAGGATCGGTGCGTTGCTGGGGCTGAAGAAGTCCTGGGCGGACATCGTGCCGTCGCTGTTGACCCCCAGCCGGACCACCGACTCCGCGAGCTGGCCCGGCGGTTGCGAACCCGGGCCGGGGGCCGGGGAGACGCCGTTGCCGGTGGTGAAGATGATCCGGCCCGGCCCGTCGGAGACCAGGCCGCCGCCGCTCGTCCAGATGCCGGCCATGCCGTTGGCGGAGGCGTCCTCGGACGCCCACAGCGTGGTGCCGCGCGTCGTGGTGTTGACGCCCAGCACGTAGCCCACGTACGGGCCGCGGTCGCAGTGCGAGGCGAAGGCCGCGTACACCGAGCCGCCCATCAGGAGCAGGCCCGGACGCTGACCGGCGGTGAACGCGTTGAACGGGTGGGCCGGATCGTTGACCGGCGCGCCCTGCACCTTCACCGGCCAGCCGCTGCGCTCGGCGCCGGTGGCGGCGTCCAGCGCGTGCACGTACCAGTTGGGGTGCGCGGCGTCGGGCCCGTCGTTGACCTTCGCGGTGAGGTAGACCGTCTTGGTGGCGGGGTCGTACACGGGGGTCGAGGTCACCCCGATGTTCGGTACCAGATCACCGCAGCCGATGGCCGAGGCCGGCCATGGCGCGCCCAGGTTCACCGTCCAGTTGATCTTCCCGGTCGCCGAGTCCAGTCCGTAGACCTTGTTGTTCTCGGTGGCCGCGATCACCGTCTTCCCGGCCACCAGCGGCTGGGCGTAGACCTGGCCGTCCACGGTGGTGGAGAACTGCTGTCCGAAGTCGGAGCTGGACACCTGGGACGGAGCCAGACCGGGCTCGTTCGCGTCCCAGCCGGTACGCAGCGTGTCCACGGAGATGGTCGTGGCGTCGGCACGGGCGGGTACGGCGGCCAGCACCGGCAACGCGCCGAGCGCCGCGGCCAGCAGACCGGTCGTCAGCAGCCAGGCGAGGGGTCTGGGCAGCCGTCTGCCCGCCCCCGGCCGGAGGCGGACTGCCGGTCCGTGGCGACTGACCGGTCCGTGGCGGCCTGCCGGTTCGCGCGTGCTGGACATCTCTCCACCTCGGTGTGTGAAGCCGCGAGGGCGGAGACCGGCCTGGTCCCGCCGCCGATCATCGTGGGAGAGGCGGCACCGCGGGCGAGCGTTTCCGCCGCGCGGGCCCGGCGTTGTTCACTCCGGCGGATCAAGGGGAACGATGATCGGAGCGGCACGGCGGAACGACCTCGGCACGGCCCGTAGCCGAGCCGGTCGCGCGGAAGGAGAGGGGCCGGTCACGAACCCTTCCGTGACAGGTGTGCGGGTCGCGAGGCCGCCCCGCGATGCCTGAGGTTGACGGCCGAAGCCTTGGCCAGTGCCGCGGGGTTCAGGAATCGCAGCGGACCGATCAGGCGGGCGGCGAAGAAGTACATGTGCCGCGCCATCGACGCGTCGCGCGCCGCTGCCGAGAACACCAGCCGCTCACCGGGATTGAACGGACGCGCCTTGGCGAAGTCCACGGCCAGGCTCTGGTGGCCGCGCAGCCGGCGCCGGTGGGTGCGAGCGTACGCCGCGAGCGACTTGTCGAGGTCGCCCCGGCCGGCCGCGGCCGGGGCGACCGCCTCCGCCAGCCACTGCGCGGACTGCAGGGCCCACCCGCAGCCCACTCCCCACAGGGGGTCGCCGGTCAGGGCGGCGTCGCCGATGAGCGCGACGCCCGGTGCGGTCGGTTCGCGGGTGAGGAGCGGGTAGTCGACCGTGCCGATGATCTTCGAGACCAGCTCGGCGGAGTCGATGGGCGGTGCCTCGGGCAGGGCGCGGACGAAGGCCCGGAAGCTGCCCTCCAGGTCTTCCCGGAAGGCCGGCAGCCGCTTCTTGTCCGGGAGCACCGCGAGGACCGTCACCCCGTCGTCGTTCGGGAACGCGTACGCCATGTCGGGCTCCAGGAACCAGGTCTGCCCGATTCCCCCGTGCAGCGGAAGGTTGCGGAAGTGTGCCAGGTACCCGAACCGCGTGTTCTCGTGCAGTTGCGTGGGCACCTCGGCGAATTTCGCCACGGCCGAGTCCTTGCCGTCGGCGCCCACCACCAGGCGGGCCCGGATCTCACGCGCGCCCTGGGGCGTCGACGCGCGCACGCCGACGGTTCGCCCGGCTTCCCGGAGCAGCCCGGTCACCTGGTGGCCGAGGAGCAGATCGACACCGGGGGTCTTCGCCGCATGGGACCTGATCAAGGGGTCGAGGGTGCTGCGACGGATGTTGTACCCGTACGGCAGCTCGGGGCCCGCGGGCGCCGCCCTGGGCTCGATCCATCCCCAGCGGGTGTACCAGCGGGCGTCGTTGTGGACGGCTCCCGCCTTCTCCAGGGCGGGGACGAGGCCGAGTTCCTCCAGCACGGGGTGGGCGTTGGCCGTGATGGAGTGGGTGCACAGCACCTTGTACGCCGCCGGGTCCGAGCGGCGCTCCAGCAGTGCGACGCGGACACCGCGTCGAGCGAGCAGGATCGCCGCGGTGCTGCCGGCGAGGCTGGCTCCGCTGATGACGACGTCGTAGTCGGATCCCGCGCTGTCGGGCTTGGTCATGCGCTGATCGCCCCCTTCTGGGTGGGTGCCGTTCCTGTGGGTGGAGTGGAGTGCGGTGGTGAGTGCGGTGGTGCAGTGCCACTGCTGTCAGGAACATGACCGGTTGTCAAGGTGCGGTCCGTCGGCCCGTCGGTCCGTCGCACCCGTACACGGCACCCGCACGGGACGCCGTGCCGGGGTGAGCCGGACGGCGACCGGACGGCGGCGGAGTGGTCCTGCTCGCACCCGGACGGCAATGCCGTCCAGAATTGAAGGACGCGCCCGTGCGCCACCCTGCGGAAGGGGGTGCGCCATGCCACCGCACCGGCCGGCCGAGGAAGACGCCGCCGGCCCGATCCGGTCCGAACCGGGTTCCCTCCTGGAGCACGTCCCCGTCGCCGTCTTCGGCATCGACGGTCAGGAGCGGATCTGCTGGTGGGGACCCGGCGCGCGCGGCCTGTTCGGCCACGAGGCCGCACAGGTGCTCGCCCGGCCCGCGGCCGGGCTCTTCCCCGCAAGCGCCGCCGCTGGCGGGCTGCTGCCGGCCGCCCGGCTGGTGGAGAACGCCCGAACACTGGGCTACTGGCGGGTAAGGATGCCGGCCCGGCACCGCGACGGCACGGTCTTCGACTGCGGTTTCCGCGTGTTCCCGGTGACCGCGGCGGACGGCGCCTTCGCGGTGCTGGGCCTGGCCAGCCGCGGCGGGGAACTCGACCGCGTGAAGACGAACCTGTCGTTCCTCGACTCGCTCTTCGAGACCTGCCCGATCGGCCTGGTCATGCTCGACCAGGACCTGCGCTACGTCCACCTCAACCAGGCCCTCGCCGACATGGACGGACTGCCCCTGGCGGACCACCTCGGCCGCCGTACGGACGAGGTCATGCTCACCCACGACGGCGGCGCCTTCCGCACCCTCCTGGAAGGCGTCGCCCGCGAGGGCCGCACCGTGATCGGCACCCTGGTCGGCCTGCGCACCCCCGGCTTCCCCGACCGCGACCAGGTCCGGTCGGTCAGCCTCTTCCCGCTCACCGGAGCGGGCGACACGCGCCGCGGAGTGGGCGGCCTGCTGCTGGACGTGACCGACCGGGAGCAGGCCATCCTGGACGCCACCGCCGCCCGCCAGCGCCTGGACCTGCTGGACCGGGCCACCGCGCGGATCGGCACCACCCTGGACGTGGACGTCACCGCCCGTGAGCTGGTCGAGGCCGCCGTCCCCGACTTCTGTGACGGATCGGTCGTGGAGCTCGTACGGTGGGCCGACGAGCGCGAGCCGTTCGACCCGGCCCTCCCGCTGGTGACCCACCGGATCGCGGCCCTGACCACCCTCCCGCCCCCCGCCCCCGAACTGGTCAGCGGCCTGGAAACGATCACCTATCCACCGGGATCCAGCATCCACGACATGCTGCGCACCGGCCGACCGCTGAGCGTCGCGGTGAACGAGGAGTTCACCACGCGCACCGTGGCCCACCGCGAACGGGCCCGGCTCCTCCTGGAGAGCGGCCTCGCCAGCATCGCCATCGCCCCGCTCATCGCGCGCGGCACCGTCCAGGGACTCGCCATGTTCGGCCGTTCCGCGGCCCGCCCGGCGTTCGACGAGGCCGACCTCAGCCTGGCCGGCGAACTCGCCTCCCGGGCGGCCCTCTCCCTGGACAACGCCCGCCTCTACAGCCGCGAACGGGACATCGCCCTCACCCTCCAGCGGGCCCTGCTGCCCACCGCCCCCGTCGCCGGCCCGCACGTCGACCTCGCCCACCGCTACCTGCCCGGCAGCCGCATCACCGAGGTGGGCGGCGACTGGTACGACGCCGTCTCCCTGCCCGGGGACCGTGTCGCCCTCGTCGTGGGCGACGTGATGGGCCACGGCGTCCCCGCGGCGGCCGCGATGGGACGGCTCCGCATCACGGCCAAGGCCCTCGCCCGGCACATCGCCGACCCCGCCGACCTGATGACGGAACTCGACCGGTGCGCCCGGGAAACCGGCATCGAGTTCGCCACCTGCCTCTACCTCGTCTACGACCCCCACACCGGTCGGGCCCGCATGGCGAACGCCGGCCACCCACCCCTCCTGCTCCGGCACGCCGACGGCACGGTCGAGACCGGCGGCGACGGCCTCGGCGTCCCCCTCGGCGTCGGCGGCGTGGCCTTCCGGTCCACCGAGATCGAGCTGCCCGACGGGGCCGTGCTCGCCCTGTACACCGACGGCCTGGTCGAAACCCGGGGCCGGGACCTCGAGGCCGGGATCGCCGCGGCCGCCCGCGAGCTCGACGCCGGGACCGCGAGCGGCTCGCTGGAGGACGCGGCGGACCGCATCCTCGCCCGCATGCTGCCGGCCAGCGCCACGGACGACACCGTCCTGATCCTCGCGCGCGTCCACCGCGCCACCTGAAGCATCCGCGTCCGGGGGAGTGCGTGCCGCGCCGGACCCCCTGCGGGCCCACCGGGCGGGCTCCGTCACCGGGCCTCGCGCAGCCCCAGAACGTACGCCGCGGTGAGCGCGACGGCGCGGTCCCCGTCCCGCGACAGATCGGCGAGGGCACCCGACGCCGCACTCCCGGGGATGTCCGCGAGCGCCTGCGCCAACCGCAGCCGGGCGGACGGTCCGACGGCGCCGCGGCCGAGGCGGTCGACGAGCCCGGCGACGATGCGGTCCGCCGCCGGGGGATCACTGGCCAGCGCGCTCAGGGCATCGGCCGCATCGACGTCGTTCGCCTCCTCGACGATCATGTCGGTGAGTACCGGGACCGCCGCCACCACCCCGCGCGCCCCGAGGGACAGGGCCGCACACCGGCGGACCGCGCCGTCGGAGTCCGCGAGGGCCTCCCGCAGCAGCACCGTCGCCGCCTCGGAGGGAATCTCCGCGACGGCCCCCGCCGCACGTCTCCTCACCTCGGCCGACGAGGACCCCAGCCCCTCCGCCAACGGGGCCAGCGCGGCATCGCCCGCCTGCGCCAGCGCCCAGCGCAGGGCTCCGGCGACGTTCGGATCCGACTCGCCCAGCGCGGCCTCGGCCAGGGCCTCCACCGGCACCGCACCGCTCTCGGCCACGGACAGGGCCGCGCGCTGCCGTCTGCCGGGGCTCGCCGACCCCAGGGCATGGAGCAGCGCGATGGTGCGGAGGACGTCCTCCCACCCGGCAGGCTCCGCGGCACCGATCCGCCGGAGCCGCGTGAGCAGCTCCTTCTCCGCCGCGATGCGCTCCCGCGTCCGGCGGACCAGGTCCTCGACGAGACCGGCGGGCGCGAAGCCGGGATCGTCCAGCGCCCGCGCGACCTCACGCAGCGAAAGCCCCAGGGACCGCAGGCTCTCGATGTGGAAGATGCGCCGGATGTCCTCCGGGGAGTACTCCCGGTAGCCCGACCCGCTACGCCCCGTCGGCCGCAGCAGGCCGAGCTTCTCGTAGTGCCGGAGCATGCGCGCGCTGACCCCGGACCGCCGGGCCACCTCACCGATCAACACGGCCCGTCACCCCTCACGGCCCGTCACCCCTCACGGCCTGTCACCCCTCACTCCCTGCCCTCCTCACGGCCTGCCCTTCCTCACTGCCTGTCACCCCTCACTGCCCGTCACTCCGCCCCCGCGGCCGGGCCCACGGCCACGATCCGCTTCGCCTCCTCGACGGCGCACTCGAACCCGGCATCAGGGTCACGCATCAGCCGTTCCGTGGCGAGCGCGTGCCGGCGCACCCGGGCTACCGGATCCGCCAGCGCGGCGTCCAGCACCGGCACGGCCGCCTCGCCCAGCGCGACCAGCGCCCGGCTCAGGCTCAACCGCGTCTCGGGCCCGCCGCGCCCGAGCTGCGTCGCCAGCACCTCGGCCAACCCGGTCTCCGCGCCCTCCGGCAGCAGGACGCCCGCCGCCCGCCAGGCGCTCCGTGCCACCTCGTCGTCGGCGTCGGTCAGCAGCGCCCGTGTGATCTCCGGCCACACCCGGCGGTCCCCGATCTTGGACAGCGTGTGCAGGGCCTGGCTCCGTGCCTGCGCGCGCTCCGAGCGGAGCGCCTCGACCAGCCTCGGCACCGTCACCGAGGACGCGTGGCGGGTCAGCGCCCAGGTCAGCATGTCCCGCACGTGGAACACCGGCTCGACCGCGCACCGT
This sequence comes from Streptomyces sp. NPDC043853, assembly GCF_056436025.1. Lineage (NCBI taxonomy): Bacteria > Bacillati > Actinomycetota > Actinomycetes > Kitasatosporales > Streptomycetaceae > Streptomyces > Streptomyces sp. NPDC043853. Next base: position 6,637 of record NZ_JBWKDJ010000018.1, on the reverse strand, counting down.
TCGATCAGCGGGTCGACGGAGCGCGGGTCCGCGGCGGTCCCTACCGCCAGGGCCGCCCGCAGCCGCACCGACGAGCTGCTGCTCTCCAGTCCGCGGACCGCCAGCATCGTGTTCGTTTCCCCTTCGCGCATGGTCATCGGGACCACCTCCTCGGCGCCAGTGAAGGCCTTGTCACCGTGTCAAGGTCAAGCGGGCCGCACCCGGTCGGCCCGCGCGGGAGGCGTGGCTCCGTCCACTGCGGCGGTGAGGCATCATCGGGGGATGTCCGATCGCATCATCGCCGCCTGTGACGGGGCGGCCAAGGGAAACCCGGGCCCGGCCGGATGGGCGTGGGTCATCGCCGACTCCGAGGGCCGCCCCGAGCGCTGGGAGGCCGGCCCGCTGGGCCGCTCCACCAACAACATCGGTGAACTCACCGCCCTCCAACGGCTGCTGGAGGCCGTCGCGCCGGGAACCGCCCTCCAGGTGCGGATGGACTCCCAGTACGCCATGAAGGCCGTCACGCAGTGGCTGCCCAACTGGAAGCGCAACGGCTGGAAGACGGCAGCCGGCAAGCCCGTCGCCAACCGCGAACTGGTGGAGAGCATCGACGGGCTGCTGGCGAGCCGCGACGTCGAGTTCCGGTACGTGCCCGCCCACCGCGAGGACGGCGACCACCTCAACGCCATCGCCGACCAGGCCGCCAGCGATGCCGCCACGACCCAGGAGCCCGCCGGCACCGCCCTGGGAGCCGCCGAACTCCCCGTACCCGCGCCGGAACGCAGCGCGCCGGCCCGCCGCAAGCCGGGCGCGGCCCCTGCCCGCAAGACCTCCACCGCAGCCGCCCCGGGGACCGGATCGCGGGTCCTCAAGGCGAAGTTCAAGGGCACCTGCCCGTGCGGTCGGCCCTACGGAGCCGGCGAGCCGATCGCCAAGGTCGGGACCCGCTGGGGCCACCCCGACTGCCGCACCACCGCCGGGGCGTCCGAGGGGCCGTGACCCGCCGGCCGGCCCGGTGGGGGAGACCGGCCCGACGCCGGGGCCGACGGCGGGCACCAAACCCGTCAAGTGCGCTTGCGGTTGCGATACCCGATCGGGCAGGGTGGTGTCCATGACCGACACCCCTCGCGCCACACGGGTCGCCCTGGACCCGGAAGAGGCCGCGGAGCTGGACCGCCTGGCCGCGGCGGTGAACGCGCACGCAGAGGCCCTGGACCGGGCCCGCGCGGCGCTGGGGCAGGCCGCCGGCCGGATCGCCGCCCGCTACGACCGCGGCGGGCCGGCCGCGGTCGCGGCCCGGGTGGGCTGGTCCCGCCAGCACGTCTCGACCCTCGCTGCCGCACATCGCCGCGCCGACGGCACCGCGGGGGCGGAGGCGGCATGAGCACCGCCCCCGAGCCCTCCTCCGCCCGCCCGGTTCCACAGCCCGCCGCGACGGCGGAGGACCTGCGGTCCGCCCTGGCCCGACTCGCCCCGGACGCGGTGCCGACCTTCGACGCCGAGCGCGCCACCGCCGTGGCCCGCGCCCGCGAACAGGTCAGTTCCGCACCGATGCGCCGGTTCCTGCGCCAGTGGGCCCTCTACGTCGCCATCGAACGCCACCCGGACCAGGCCGCCCGCCTGCGCACCCTCGAAGACAGGGCGGCCCGCGCCACGTCCGTGGAGGAGGCCCGTAGCCTGGCCGCCGAGATCGGCCGCATTCTCGACCGGGCCGCGGCCGAGGCCGGCATCCCGCACGGCGGAGCCCGGTGACCGGCTGGCGCTGGGAATACGACCCCGACGCCGACGAGGTCATCAAGGGCCTGCCCGCCCACGTCACGGCCGAGGTGGAGCGCCTGGCCGACGAACTCGTCGCCCTCGCCGACGTCGGGGTCGACGTCACCGACATCGGCGAAGGCGGACGCCGAGGCGTCCCCGGAGGACTGCGCCGGATCCCCCTCCTCGGCGACGGCTGGTTCTACGCCCTGCCGCTGCCGCGCCTGCACCTGATCGCGATCGTGCGCGTCATCCCGCCCTACACCGACCTCTAGCAGGCCCTCCGGCTCCCCGGAGACCGCCCATGCGCCGCCCGCACGTCCACCGGACCGCCCGCACACGGCAACAGCCGGTGATGCCGTGCCGGCGGACGGCCACCGGTGAGCCGGGGCCGGCCGGAGTCAGGACAGGCCGAGGAGCTGCTTGTGGCTTCCGCCGTAGCCCCGCCGTTCGTCCACGAGGTGGATCTCCAGAATCCAGTGGGCCGGGCGCCCGTGATCCAGAGTGCGGCGCAGGGGCCGGTCGTTGTCCGGGCAGATGAACGCCTCGAACCGGGTGAACTCGGCGTGCGTGGCGGGAGCGGTGCCGGCCAGCCGCCCGACGTGCCAGCTGCCCAGGGTCCGGCCGGCCTTGCCGGCCAGGGCCCGGACCTCGCCGTGCAGTTGCCGGCCGGTGATGGTCTCGTCGCCGAGGAACACCCGCTCCGCCGCAGCGGCCACACCGGCCAGGTCCTCCACGAACCGGCGGCGCTCCGGACCCGTCCCGACGGCCAGGCTCCGGGCGAAATCCGTCTCGTACGGACCCAGCAGCGCCCCGAAATCCACCACGACCACGTCCTCCAGACCGATCACCCGCCCCGGCCACCGTCCCCCCACCAGCGTGTTCGGACCCGACCGGACCAGCCGACCCGCCCCCCGGCCCGCACGCTCCCCGAACACCGCCCGCGCCGACTCCGCGATCCGCTCGCCGGCCTCCCGCTCGCTGCGCCCCGGCGCGATCACACCGCCCGACTCCACCAGCGCGAACACCTGCTGCGCCATCCGCTGGCTCTCCACCAGCAGCAACTCGCGCAGCTGCACGTCCATCAGGTCCAACGTAGCCATCGCGCTTCCTCGCTGTCGGCCCTCTTCGTGCCGCCGGACAGGCGGTCACGGCCCCCGTCACCGCCGGCTGCCCCCGCCGGCAGCCGCACCCGGCGGGTACGGTCGTGCCGACGCCCGCCGGGCCGGGCACACCGACAAACGTGAACCGTCCGGGAGCGGCCCAAACACCGGCAGTCGCATCAAACCTAACAACGCCCGGCGCCGAAATCAGTAGTCGATCACCCAGCGTTCGACCGGCCCCGGACATCAGCGCTGGTCGGACCTACGAACCGCAGGACGCGGCGCGCGGCATGGGGCCGGCGGCCGCCGGCCCGCCGCGGCTCCCCGCTCCCTGGTCCGCCGACGCGCAGGCCACTACTCCGTCCAGTCGAGACCGAGTGCGTGAGCCAGCCGTTCCAGCGCCTTCTCGGTACGTGCGTAGGCGACGAGCTCGAAGTCGCCGAGGCCGGTGTTGTGCGCGACGATCACGTCGCGGCCGCCGAAGAACTCGGTCCGTGCTCCCATTTCACGCCACGGGAGGAAGCCCATGGGCTGGAGACCCGCCCGGAGCCGGGCAACGGCCTCGGGATCGACCGCGTCCTCCTCGGCGGTCCAGCCGTACGCGGCGGGCAGCCGGGTGACGGCGAGCTGGAGGAGGAACTCGGACACCGAGCGGCTCTGGAGCACCCATGTGTCCCTGCCTTCCTCGTCCACCCCGGAGACGAGCACCTGCGGGTCGGTGAGATGGGCGTGGGCCGCGGGGTAGCCCCACTCGTTGCAGAACTGGTTCTCGGCCATGAACACGCACACGCGCGGGTCTTCCCCCGGCCCGACGAACGGGTTGCCGTCGGACAGCCCCCCGGCGATGCCGTAGCCACTGGGGTCGGGCCGGACCGTGGGCGGCCAGATCTGGTTGGTCTCGTAGTCCTCCCATCGGTCCGCCACCGAGTTGAACGGCAGGTCCCACCACTCCTCCAGCGCCGCGGGTATCGCGAGCGCGCGGTCGACGTCCTCCGGCCCGTCACCGGCCGGGCCGCTCGATGCCGCGGCCCGCAGGTTCGCGACGTACGCCTTGTGCCCGTCCGCGACGCCCCCGGGCAGGCGCCCACCGCCGGAGGGCCGGTACCCCCACTCCTCCTGGAACCGGCGCAGCAGGTCCCACCGCGCACCGAAGTCCCCCGCACCCGCGCCGCGTGCCTGCTCCAGCCACTGGTGAAAGCGTCCGTAATCGATCTCCGTCACGAGCCGAGATCCTATAATCGGCCAACACTGAACCCTCCTCGGTGCGACGGGCCTGCCCGGCATGATCCGCCGGACAGGCCCGCCGCACCGGCCCGGGGGCGCAGCCGAACCGTGGCCGGCCGCCCTGCCGCCGGGCCCGGGTGGGCTTCAGTCGTCGCTGCCGACACCGCGATCGGGCGCGCTCATGTCCCCCGTCGCAGGCGTGCCGCCGGCGAGCCCGTAGCGCAGGTACACGGTGCCCTTCGGGCCGGCTGCCGGGGGCGCGAGGAGCGTGACGTTGGTGGGCACCACACCGTCGTGGAAGACCTTCTTCCCGACACCGAGCATGATCGGGTGCAGCCAGAGGTCGATCCGGTCGAAGAGCTTCTCGCGCAGGAGGGTCTGCACGAGGTTCAGGCTCCCGACGACCTTCACGTTCTCGTGCCGGTCACGGATCTCGCGCACCGCGCCGGCCAGGTCCGGACCGAGCTGTGTGGACCCCGCCCACGAGAGGTCGGGCCGGCCGCGGGAAGCCACGTACTTCGGGACGCTGTTGAAGAGGGTCGCGATCTCGTTGTCCTCGCCGCCCTCCTGGTGGGGCCAGTAGGCGGCGAAGATGTCGTACGTCCGCCGGCCGAGCAGAAGGGCGTCGGTCCCCTCGTACGCGGCTCCGACCTGCGCCCCGGCGACCTCGTCCAGCAGGGGCGCCTGCCAGCCACCGAACGGGAACCCCACGGGGTCCTCGTCGGGTCCGCCGGGCGCCTGCCCGACGAGGTCGAGGGTCGCGAACAGCTCGATGTGGATGAGGCCCATGGCTTGCTCCCGATGAGTCGGTTGTCTCCGTCAAGAGATAGACCCGCGGGTGCCCGCAGGCTCGTCGACGCGGCGGAACCCGGCTTCGCCCATCGCCTGTCCGGGGCGGTCGGCGAGGGCGGGTGGCGCTGGGCATCCGGGCAACCCCCTCTTCTCCGGCCGTGCCGATCGGGCCTTCTTGTCAGTACAGTCGTGCGCGTGGCGGGGGATGTCGGTTTCCGTTCCTGGAACGGCTACTTCAGCCCCGAGGGGAAGACACTCGCCGTGGAAACCGCCGACGAGGGCCTACAGTTGTGGAACACCGCATCGCACACCCTCCGAGGCACCCTCAAAGACCTCGGCCCGACCGTCTTCAGCCGAGAAGGCATCGGCTTCGCCCGTGACCGGGACATCGTCTTCTGGAAACTCTCCTGATCCCCTCCTGCCCCGGACCGGCAGCCGGGGCCTCGGCCGCGACCTCCGTCGGCCACTGCCCCGGCGGCCGGGCAGCGGGACCGGACGGCCCACCGAACAGGTTCCGCGAACGAGTTCCGCCCGCACCTCGGCGGGCGAAAGGGAAAGGAAGCGTGAAGCAGTGCTGGGAACCGTGTTCCGCGGCGAGGACGTACCCGCGCGCGAACGGCTCGACCGCTGGCGCGAACTGATCGACCGGACCCGTGCGACCGACGCGACCACCGACCATGCCGACGACTTCCGGGCCGAGCTGCACCGCATGGAGCTGGGGCCGGTGACCGCCTGGCGGACATCGATCCCACCGGCGCGCCTGCGCCGTACGGCCAGGAGCGTCCGCCGGACCGACCCCGACCTGTACCACTTGACGTTGGTACTCGAAGGAGGACTGACGCTGGTGCGTGACACCAGGCGCACGGAGACCGTCGGCCCGCTCGGACTCCTCGTGGACGACAATCTGCACCCGTGCGAGGTGTACGCGGACGACGCGGGCACCGCCACCGCCGACGGACGGCCCGGCCTCATCACCGGCGTGGGAGTCGACTTCCCCAAAGCTCTGCTGCCCCTGCAGCCGGGACGGGTGGAGGGCCTCCTGGGGCGGCAACTACCCCTGCACAACGGCATCGGAGCCCTCCTGACGGACTTCCTGACCGGTTTGGACCGGCAGGCCGAGCACCTCCGGACCTCCGACGGGCCCCGTCTCGGCACGGTGCTGCTCGACCTGGTGTCGGCCGTGTTCGCCCACACACTGCAGGCCGAGACGGTTCTGCCGGAGGAGACCCGGAACGCGGTCCTGGTGAGGCGGATCCGCTCCTTCGTCAGGCAGAAACTGCACGACCCGGAGCTGACACCGGCCGTGATCGCCTCCGCACACCACGTCTCCCTCGGCCACGTCCACCGCGTTTTCACGCAGGAGTCGCAGGGCGAGACGCTCGCCACGTGGATCCGCGCCCAGCGGCTGGAGAGGGCCCGCGCCGACCTGGCGGACCCCGCCCTGCGCGCCCTGCCGATCCACGAGGTCGCCGCCCGATGGGGCATGCCACGTGCCTCCGACTTCACCCGAGCGTTCCGCACCGCCTACGGGATGTCACCGAGGGAACACCGGCTCCGGTCCCGGGCCGGTCAACCGTGATGCGTGGCGCCGAGTAGTCCGTGGATGCGGAAGGCCCCGGTGGCCGGGCCTGGGGAGGCCGGCCGCCGGGGCCTGCGTGTGTCGTGGTGCGGCGTGGGGTGTGCCGCGGTGTCACCGGTGTTTAGTACCAGTGGTTGGCCTGCCAGAAGTTCCAGGCGCCGACGGGGGAGCCGTAGCGGGAGTTCATGTAGTCCAGGCCCCACTT
>NZ_JBWKDJ010000017.1:0-178312 GCF_056436025.1 Streptomyces sp. NPDC043853 | reverse complement strand
TGATTTTTGGCACGCTGTTGAGTTCTCAAGGTGCGGACGCTTCCTTCGTACTGACCCTCGCGGGCTTTCCTCCGGGCGCTTCCTTCGTTCTTGCGATTCCGACTCTATCAGATCTTTTCCGACCCGATTTCCTCGGCGCCTTTCCGGTTCAAGCGCTTTCGCGCTTTTCCCTTTCGGCGTGACCACTACGCTAGCGGATTTTGCTTGCGGTTCATAATCGAGCCGCCGGCTTCGAATTCGGGCATGCCGAATTCGACCCCGCCAGGGGTGAACCGTAGGTAGTGGGTTGGCCGCTCTCGGTGGCTGTTTCAGCAGTCCCCGTTTCAAGCGGCTCGGGCCACATTACGCGTCTGCCAAGATCGGGTCAAGTTGAACGGCGGCGTGGCGCGTGAGCTCGATACGGGCTGACGGTGGGGTCGTGGGTGATCCAGAACCGGTACGGGTGGTGGGCGCCGTCTCCGCTCACTCCGGTGCGCGGTCCATTGCTCACCAGGTCGGACGAGGTGGGGGTGCCCGTGAGGAGGGAGAGCGGGGAGGCCGGCCCCCCGCACAGGTCGGTGCCGTCGAGGGAGCGGTCCACGTCCAGGGCGGACGCCAGGCGGGCCGGACCCTTGGCCAGTTCTCGCGGGTTCTTGGCGGAAAGTCGGCGTTTGGCGGCCAGATCTGCGCCCACGGTGATCTCCCCCGCCCGCAGCAGGACGCCGCTCGCGGTGCCCTCCGGACCGCACACCAGGTTCACGCTGAACCACATGCCGTAGGTAACTCACTAGGCATGTACGTCGTTGGTCCGGCAGCTTCGGCAAAGCGACGACAAGCAGGAGACAGGCAGTGCGAGCGATCATCTACGCCAGGCTCAGCCCCACCCCGAGGGGCGAGGAATCCAAGGGTGGGAACCTGACACAACAGGTCGAGCTGAGTCAGGCGCTGTGCGACCGGAAGGGCTGGTCAGTCGTAGCCACGATCGTTGAGAGGGACACGTCGGCCTCGACAAAACGGGGAACCAAGCGGAGCGCCGAGTGGGAGCGCGTCAAGGCTCTGGTGGAGGACGGCAAGGCAGACGCCATCGTGTCCCGCCACTACGACCGTATGTACCGCACCCCCTGGGATCTTGAAGACCTGGTGGACCTGGCCGAGGCGACCGGCGTCACGCTGGCCGCCGCGCAGGCTCAGGGAGTGCTCGACCTGTCCACTCCGTCCGGCCGCCTCGCTGCTCGCATCGGCGCTGTGGTGGCTCGCAACGAGACCGAGATGCGAGTAGAACGTCAGGTACTCGGACACCAGCGGCGCAGGGAGTCGGGGAGGCCCTTCTGGAGTACTCGCCCCTTCGGCTTCGAGCGGGACGGCAGGCACCGAGAAGCAGAGGCGGAAGCCCTGCGGCAGGCGTACCGGGATGTCCTTGCCGGCGTCACCCTCTGGTCCATCGCGAAGGACTGGAACACGCGTGGGCTGCTCTCGCCGCACGGCAAGGAGTGGCGCAGCTCGAACCTTCGGGTCGTCCTCTTGAAGCCGAGGAACGCGGGAATCCAGACGTACTCGCAGTGGGTCGAGAAGCCGGACGGGATGCGCGTGCGGCGGACCGAGGAGACCGGGGCAGGCAACTGGGAGGCGATCGTCTCCGAGGGCATATTCCGTGCCCTGGTCCGCCATCTGAGCGACCCCGAGCGCAACACGGGCGGCGGCGGCAAGCGCAAGGCCCTGTTGTCCGGCGTGGTCCGCTGCTCGAAGTGTCAGGCCGTCGTCACTCAGGGGTGGAGCAAGAAGAACGCGGCAGGAGAGCGGTACCGCATCTACACCTGTTCGGGTGGCCGGTGCATCACCTGCCCGGCGGACCCGCTGGACTCCTTCGTGGTCAGGAAGGTCATCGACAGGGCCGAGGAGTGGAACGCGGCACCGGCCACGGATGCCGCAGACGAGGAGCGAGAGGCCGAACTGCTGGCCGAGGAGACGGCCGCATCCGAGAGGCGCACCGCCCTGGCGGAGATGTTCGCCGTAGGGGACATCGACGCGTCGACCCTGCGGACGGGCATCGGCAGGTGTGACGCCGAGCTGACCAAGATCCGGGCCGAGCTGGCAGACCTGGCATCGCAGCGGGTGCGCGTCGACCTGGGCGACATCGAGTACCTGTGGGAGGAACTGGACTACGAGGACCCCGACCGCATCGACTACGTGCGGACCGTCGTCATGCAGGTCTGCGAGCGAGTCGAGCTGATGCCACGCGGTCGAGGGGTCCGGTCCTTCAAGGGCGAGCACTGTCGGATCACGTTCCGGAACCCCTGAGATCCGCTCCCTGAGAGTTGAGCCGGCGGTCGCGCTCAACGAGTACGGGCCCTGTCTGACGAAAGTCGGGCAGGGCCCTTCGTCATGGCCGGCGAGGGAGGGCCGGACATCCCTCAGAGCATCTGTGTGCGCCTTTCTCTCCTCAGTTCAGACCCGCCACCTGTCGCTCCAGCGGATGGAGGTGTCGTTCCGGTCGTCCTCGCCTACGTGCGAGGCGCGGTGAACCGCGATTCAGAAGGAGTTCCATTCTTCGCTGGGCAGCGAATGCCACAGGTCGAGCCAGTCATGGAGCAGGAAGAGCGGTCGGCTCAGGACGACATCGCCAACCCGCTGGGACCGGATCGCCAGGCCGAGGTCGGCGAAGACCGGATCGCCGGCAACGCTGTACGCCAGGCTGCCGGGCCGTGCCGTGCGGTGGACGAGCCAGTCCTCCACGCGGGAAGGCGCGCAGCCGGTCAGCGGGGCTGCGTCCAGTCGCACCTGGGGGCCGGTGAGGGCGTCCACGGCGACACACCCCAGGCGGCCGTCCTGGAAGAGGGCCCTGATCCCGCTCTCGGCGAAGTCAGCGTAGTTGAGCTGCTGGTCTTCGCCGTAATGGGAGTAGGACGAGACGGCCGGTCGTTCGCCGAGGGCACTGGTGATCTCCTCCAAGGCCATCCCGAAGTGCAAGGGGCCGACACCTATGTACGGCGTGAACGTCCACTCGGCGCGCTCCTCCTCCCGGGCGATCCGCCACGGGCCGCGGTACCCCGCTTTGCTCCCTGGGGCGGCCACGGGCCGCTCGGGTGTGGGACCGAGCGGGGCCGCCGGTGTGGGTGTGGTCCGGTCCTCACGCCGGCGACCGAACCGTTCCGGAGCCGCGGTGTCCTCGGGTTGCTCTTCCAGCCAGCGGATTGCCTGCTCCTGATCCTCCCCGAACGGGTCGTCCGCCAGATCGTGTGCCCGGTCAAGGGCCGCGCGGCGCTCCTTCTCCGCGGCGACGAGACCGGTGACGTCCTCGCCCCAGACCGCCAGGCGCTCCCGGGCGATCCACCGGTAGTACGAATCCCCGCTCACGGCAAGGACCTCGCGAACGGCGCCCGCGTACCGGGGTACGGACGAAGCGAGGGCGGGGTCGGCCAAAAGCAGGGCAGTGGCCGCGAGCGCCGCCTCCCTCACCAGTGGATCGTCGTCGTCGCAGAAATCCGTGACGCGGTCGTGGAGCATTGGCCGTGCCGCACGGGCGGCGGCCAGATCCTGCGCCGTGCCGACACCGTCCTCGACGTCCAGACGGGCGATGTCGGCGAACGAAGCCAGCCAATTCAGTAGTTCGGCGCGCAGCGACCGCCGGCCCGCCCTGAGCTCCCACCGGTCTTCGGCAAGGGTGCGCGGATCGTCGAGAAGACGAGCGAGGACCAAGGCCACCGGAGCGGTCGCCGGAAACACCCGCTCCTCGTTGAGGAGCAGCCGGTACAGATCCTCCACCGCCCGCACCCGGCGCGCCGGGTCGACGGCGAGCACAGCGCCGAGGATGTCTGGGGTGTCGGGCACACCGTGCCGGCCTGTACAGAAGTGCGGCAGCTCTTCCCAGGCGGTGCCGGCGAGCTCTGCCCGTGCTGCGGGCGGCAGGGAACCGGCTGAAACGTCCGGGCGGTCTGCGGATGTCGCGTCGATCACGGTCTCAGTGTTCCAGCCGACTCCGACACGAGCGGCGCCGATAGCTGCCCCACACCGCAGAAGGCCGACGAGCCCCTACCCTGCTCGCTGAACCTCCCCATTCCGTTGAGAACCGACCACCGTTCAGGGAGCCCTCCCGTGTGGTGCTGCTCTGTTCGGCCATCCGCTGATGTGCCCGGCCATCCCCCACCCGCCCGGCCCGAGTCGGCGCACGTCGGCAGTCACTCGACCGGCAGGACCGCGCCACGCGCGACGCTCGCGAGCGATCAACCGCCCTCCGGCTCAACTCCGCGCCGACCTGCTGGCAAGCCGTGAGAAAGGCGCACAGCGGCTCAGGCTCCGGCCGACGGCCTGGCTCTGGGACTCAGTCGGTACGCCGAGACCGTGGGATCACCGGCGAGGTAGAAGCGATGTTGCCAGTCGTGGGCTTTACTCACGCCCACCCGTGGGCCAACCCGGATGAGCGCAGCGGGTACCGGCTCGCCCTCGGACAGCATGACCGAGGTACCCGTAAGGAGGTCTGCGCCGTTGTGCTCTGCTGTGATGCCGAGTGCCTGGCCAAGGTTCCCCGGACCGCGGGCCAGACGTGCGGTCTCGATCCTTTCCCCACGCCGCTTGCGTGCCAGGTCTTCCCCCTCGATGACCCTGCCTGCCCGGATGAGCACACCCGAGGCGATGCCGTCCGTTCCGGTGACGACGTTGGCGCACCAGTGGAGTCCGTGGGACCGGTAGACGTACAGGTGCCCTGCTGGTCCGAACATGGTGGCGTTGCGGGCGGTCCGGCCCCGGTAGGCGTGGGAAGCCGGGTCGGCTTCACCGGAGTAGGCCTCGGTCTCCGTGATGGTGATGCTCACGGTACCTTCGGGGGTCTTGCAGGTGAGGACGGTCCCGAGCAGCTTGGGGGCGACCTCTTCGGCTGGGTGGGCAAGGAAGTCGATGTTCATGCTGACCGCCTTGACATGCCGTAGATGAAGTAGACGTACGCGTGTCCGGGCGGGCCGAACATGGACGCGTTCCGAGTGGTGCGGCCCCGGTAGGCGTGGGAACCCGGGTCGGCCTGGCCCTCGTACGCCTCCACCTCGGTGATGCGGAGCTCGATGGGGCCCTCCGGAGTACGCCGGACCAGGATCCGGCCGAGGAGGTCCGGGGCGACGGTGAGGACCGGGCGGTCGTAGAAGTCGCGGGACAGGGGCGTACGGTCGGGGCGCGCGCTCATCCGGTCGAGCGTAGTGGACTCCGTGGAGCTGCAACCGGGCTCTAAGGTTCCGCGTAAGTAAGAGGTAGTCGCACATATAGAGCGCAAGCGCAGGGAGAGAGTCGATGGGGTTCAGGAAGCTGCTGGCGAGCCTGGGTGCGGGCGGGGCCTCGGTGGACACGGTGATCACCGAGCCGAACGTGGTGCCGGGCGGCATCGTGCAGGGTGAGGTGCGGATCCAGGGCGGTTCCGTCGATCAGCAGATCGAGGGTGTGTCCGTCGGGCTGCAGGCCCGGGTCGAGGTCGAGGGTGGCGACCAGGAGTACAAGCAGGACATCGTCTTCACCAAGCAGCGGCTGGGCGGTGCCTTCACCGTTCAGGCCGGGGCGCAGCACGTGGTGCCGTTCGGCCTGGAGATCCCCTGGGAGACGCCGATCACCCACTTCGCCGGGCAGCACCTGCACGGCATGAACATCGGGGTGAGCACCGAGCTGGAGATCGCCCGGGCGGTGGACGCGGGTGACCTGGACCCGATCAACGTGCACCCGGTGCCGGCGCAGCAGGCGATCCTGGACGCGTTCGGGCAGCTGGGCTTCCGGTTCCGCAGCGCGGACATGGAGCGCGGCCACATCCGGGGCACCCGGCAGCAGCTGCCGTTCTACCAGGAGATCGAGTTCCTGCCGCCGCAGCAGTACCGGGGGCTGAACCAGGTCGAGCTGACCTTCGTCTCGGACGGGCGGCAGATGGACGTCGTCCTGGAGATGGACAAGAAGCCGGGTCTGTTCTCCGAGGGCAGTGACACCTACCGCTGCTTCCAGGTCGACCTGCACAACTTCCAGGGCACCGACTGGGCGGGTTACCTGAACCAGTGGATCGCTTCGGTGGGCTCGCAGCGGAACTGGTTCTGACCGTTCCGGTGTGCGGAGGGGCCGGGTCGCCGCGGCGGCCCGGCCCCTCCCCCGTGTCCGGAGTGCGGTGAGGTCGGGCCCCGGGTGCGGCCGTCGTCGGTGGAGCGGCGGACGACGATGTCCGCGTCGCCGCGGTCCGCGCAGGACGGGGAGGTGTGGGCCTCGGCGCAGGCGGCACAGGCCGGCAGGGCTCCGGCAGGAAGTCCGCACCTGGAATTCGATCTTTGTATCGGATACAAGTGAACGATCTTGTAAGGCCCTAGGCTCCTTTCGGAAGGTTTCCGAACACACCAGGAGGTTTCCCTCGTGTCCGAGCTCAAAAGGCCGCCGCTGCCGCACGATTTCCACCCCGAGGTGCATGAGTTCAGCGTGGCCAGCACCGATCTGGCGCCGGGCGCCGATCTCGGCGACGCGCAGGTGAAGGCGGGCGGAGACGTGTCTCCGCACTTGCGGTGGGTGGGGTTTCCGGAGGGGACCAAGAGCTTCGCCGTGACGTGCTTCGACCCGGACGCGCCGACCGGCAGCGGGTTCTGGCACTGGGTGCTGTTCGACATCCCGGTGTCGGTGACCGAGCTGCCGGCCGGGGCGGGGAGCGGGAAGTTCGGGGGCTTGCCGCCGGGCGCGGTGCACGCGCGGAACGACTACGGCTCAAGGGACTTCGGCGGGGCGGCTCCGCCGGCCGGCGAGCGGCACCGGTACGTGTTCACCGTCTACGCGGTGGACCAGGAGAAGCTGGGGCCGGGCGCCGACGCGTCTCCGGCGGCCGTCGGATTCCATCTGCGCTTCCACACGCTCGGGCGCGCCCAGCTCGTGGGTGAGTACGAGGCTCCCGCGGCGGGCTGATCGTTCGCCGGGTGTTTGCCCGGTCCTGGTCTAAAGATGGCCGGGGCCGGGCATTTTTAATGCGTTGTCCCGCGTGGCGCGCGCGTCCAGAGTGGTGCCGGGCCTTGCTGCCGAACGGTGCGGGCCTGCACACGGGAGGTGGGCGAGATGCGGGAAACGCTGGTGCTGAACGCGAGCTTCGAGCCGCTGTCGACGGTGACGCTGAACCGAGCCGTCGTTCTGGTGCTGCAGGACAAGGCCGTCGTCGAGCAGTCGCATCCCGAACTCCGTGTGCGTGCGGCCGCGGTGGATCTTCCGGTGCCGCGGGTGATCAGGCTGTGCAGGTACGTCCGGGTGCCCTTCCGAAGACATGCTCCGTGGTCGCGGAGGGGAGTGCTGGTCCGGGACCAGCACCGGTGCGCCTACTGCGGGAGGAGGGCGACCACGGTGGACCACGTGGTGCCGAAGGCCCAGGGAGGCGGGGACACCTGGCTGAACACGGTGGCGTCCTGCGCGGAGGACAACCACCGGAAGGCGGCCCGGACGCCGGACGAGGCGGGGATGCCGCTGCTGCGCAAACCGTTCGTGCCGACTCCGGCGGACGCGTTGGTCGCGGCGCTGGGGCTGAGCGGCCGGGACGCACTGCCGGAGTGGCTCCCCCGGTCCGCCTGATCGCCGTTCGTCATGGGCCCGTTCCGCTTCGGCGGGGCGGGCCCACCGTCGTACGTCGGCGGGTGTGGTGGCCGTACGGCGGTGGGCAGGGGGCAGGGGCCCGGGGTCAGCGGAGCAGGAGCTGGACGATCGCCACGAGGCCGACCACGACGATGACGGCGCGGAGCGCGGTCGGCGGCAGGCGGCGGCCGATCCTGGCGCCGAGTTGGCCGCCGAGGGTGGAGCCGACGGCGATGAGCAGGACGGCGGTCCAGTCGAACTCGGCGACGAAGAGGAAGAAGACGGCGGCGATGCCGTTGACGAGGGCGGCGAGGACGTTCTTGACGGCGTTGATCCGCTGCAGGTCGTCGTGGAGGAGCAGGCCCATCAGGCCGAGGTAGAGGACGCCCTGGGCGGCGCCGAAGTAGCCGCCGTACGCGCTGGCGAGCAGCATGCCGGAGTGGAGGGCGGGGCCTCCGTCGGGGTCGCCTTTGCCCGCGCCGGTGTGCTCCTGGCGTTCGCGCAGGGCCTTGGCGAGCCTGGGCTGGAAGACGACCAGGATCAGGGCGAGTCCGATGAGGACCGGGACGATGGTGGCGAAGGACTCGCTGGGGAGGGTGGTCAGCAGGATCGCGCCGGTCAGTCCGCCGATGAGGCAGGTGCCGGCCAGGCGGCGGACGCGCCGGCCCTGGCCCTGGAGTTCCTTGCGGTAGCCGATGGCTCCGCTGATGGATCCGGGGACCAGGCCCAGGGTGTTGGAGACGTTCGCGGTGACCGGCGGGAGCCCGGTGGCGAGCAGGACCGGGAAGGTGATGAGGGTGCCGGAGCCGACGATGGTGTTGATCGTGCCGGCGCCGATGCCGGCGGCGAAGACCGCGAGTGATTCCCACAGGGAGTCGTGGATGGACAAGGCCATCTCCTTCGGATCAGTGAGTCGCCTCCCCGCCATGGAGGTCGAGGGGCCTCACTGATCATCCCGGAGTGCGGTGTGCGGTCAGTCGATGGGGGGCTGTTCGCGGCGGGCGGCGGGGTCGCCGGCCTGCTTCGGGAGGGGTGCCGAACCGCCGCCCGTGGGGCCGAAGTTGCCGAGGGCGCCGGAGAGGCCCTTGAGCGCGTCGCCGATCTCGCTGGGCACGATCCAGAGCTTGTTGGCATCGCCTTCGGCGATCTTCGGGAGCATCTGGAGGTACTGGTAGGAGAGCAGCTTCTGGTCCGGGTCGCCGGCGTGGATCGCCTCGAAGACCGTACGGACGGCCTGGGCCTCGCCCTCGGCGCGCAGGGCGGCGGCCTTGGCCTCGCCCTCGGCGCGGAGGATGGCGGACTGCTTCTCGCCCTCGGCCTTGAGGATCTCGGACTGGCGGACGCCCTCGGCCTGGAGGATGGAGGCGCGCTTGTCGCGGTCGGCGCGCATCTGCTTCTCCATGGAGTCCTGGATGGAGGTCGGCGGGTCGATGGCCTTCAGTTCGACGCGGTTGACGCGGATGCCCCACTTGCCGGTGGCCTCGTCGAGGACTCCGCGCAGGGCGGCGTTGATCTCCTCGCGGGAGGTGAGGGTCCGCTCCAGGTCCATGCCGCCGATGATGTTGCGGAGGGTGGTGACGGTGAGCTGTTCGATCGCCTGGATGTAGCTGGCGACTTCGTAGGTCGCGGCGCGGGCGTCGGTCACCTGGTAGTAGATGACGGTGTCGATGTTGACGACCAGGTTGTCCTGGGTGATGACCGGCTGCGGCGGGAACGGGACGACCTGTTCACGGAGGTCGATCCGGTTGCGGATCGAGTCGATGAACGGGACGACGATGTTGAGGCCCGCGTTGAGGGTGCGGGTGTAGCGGCCGAACCGCTCGACGATGGCGGCGCTGGCCTGCGGGATCACCTGGATCGTCTTGACCAGTGCGATGAAGACCAGCACCACCAGAATGACCAGGACGATGATGATCGGTTGCATGCGGTTCCCCGTGCCCTTCTGGCTGTCTGTTACATGACGACGGCGGTGGCGCCGTCGATCTCGACCACGTCGACCTGTTGGCCCGGTTCGAAACTGAACCCCGCGTCGAGGCTGCGGGCGGACCAGACCTCACCGGCGAGTTTGATGCGGCCGCCGGTGCCGTCGACCCGTTCCAGGACGACTGCGGTCCTGCCCTTCAGGGCGTCGATTCCACTGCGGTGCTGGGGGCGTTGGTCGCGGTGCCGGTTGGCGATCGGGCGGACGACGGCGAGGAGCGCGACCGACACGATCACGAAGACGAGGACCTGCGCGACGAGGCCGCCGCCGAGGGCGGCCGTGACCGCGGCGGCGACGGCGCCGACCGCGAACATGCCGAATTCCGGCATGGCGGTGAGGACCAGCGGGATGCCGAGTCCGACCGCGCCGATGAGCCACCACACCCATGCGTCGATGTCCACATGGTCATGGTAGGTCGGGCGGGCGCGGTCGGGACAGGGTACGAAGGTCCCGGGCGGGGTGAACTGGCGTGCCCGGGAGGGTTTCTGACGTGTCGGCGACCGTGTGGGGTGGTCCGCGTCAGCGCAGCGGCAGGCCCTGGGCGGTCCAGCGGTCGTGCTCGTTGCGCTCGACGACCAGCGGGAGCCCGAAGCACAGCGAGAGGTTGCGGGAGGTCAGCTCCAGGTCGATGGGGCCGGCGGCGACGACCTTGCCCTGGCGGATCATGAGGACGTGGGTGAAGCCGGGCGCGATCTCCTCGACGTGGTGCGTGACCATGATCATGGAGGGGGCCAGCGGGTCGCGGGCGAGCCGGCCGAGGCGGCGTACGAGGTCCTCGCGGCCGCCGAGGTCGAGGCCGGCCGCGGGCTCGTCGAGGAGCAGCAGCTCGGGGTCGGTCATCAGGGCGCGGGCGATCAGGGTGCGCTTGCGCTCGCCCTCGGAGAGGGTGCCGAACTTGCGGTCGAGGTAGGGGGTCATGCCGAGGCGGTCGAGGAAGGCGCGGGCGCGCTGCTCGTCGACCTCCTCGTACTCCTCGTGCCAGGTGGCCGTCATGCCGTAGGCGGCGGTGAGGACGGTCTGCAGGACGGTCTGGCGCTTGGGGAGCTTGTCGGCCATGGCGATGCCGGCCATGCCGATGCGCGGGCGCAGCTCGAAGACGTCCACCTTGCCGAGGGTGGAGCCGAGGATGGTGCTGGTGCCCTTGGTGGGGTAGAGGTAGCTGGAGGCGACGTTGAGCAGGGTGGTCTTCCCGGCGCCGTTCGGCCCGAGGATCACCCAGCGCTCCCCCTCCTTGACCGACCAGGAGATCTGGTCCACCAGAGCCCGGCCCTCGCGGACCACGGATACGTCCACCAGCTCCAGAACGTCGCTCATGAGGTTGTTGTCTCCCCTTGCAGTCTTGGTCTCACCGCGCCGGTGGGCGCAGCCCCAGGGAAAACCTACGCCACTCGTGAGGTCCGTAAGGTGGGGGGATGCTGATCGAACCACGTTCAGGGCGGCTGGCCGCCTGGGGGAACGCACTGCTGGCCGGTCTGGTCTCGCCCGATGAGGCGGCTCTGTCGGTCGTGGGCGAGGACTCGGTGCACCGGGTGTCGGGGCTGCCGGGTGAGCCTGCGCCGGTGGGTCTGACGCTGGCGCTGGGGCGGCTGCGGGCGATGGGGGTGACCGGGCTGCGGGTGGCGTTGCCGGCTCCCGGGCATCCGCTGGGGCTGAGCGGTCCGCCGGAGTTCAACGCGAAGGCGCTGGAGGCGGAGGAGGCGGTGGTGTGCACCGGGGCCGCGTTCGGTCTGGTGCCGGCCGTGTCCGAGGCGGGGCCCGTGGGTGACCTGCACGTGTCGGTGCTGTGGGAGTGCCTGCCGGTGCGGGAGGCGCCGCCGGCGGACGTGCCCTCGCTGGGCGAGGCGGAGCGGGAGCTGGCGGAGGCGCTGCGGGAGGCGACGGTGACGCTGACCCGGCTGGACGTGGCGGCCTCGGGTCCGGTGGCTGAGGCGGCGCTGGACGCGTACCGGGCGAGGGCCGAGGCGGGCCGTGAGGTGCTGGCTCCGGGGTACCCGCCGCGGGCGGTCCGGGTGCTGGAGCTGGCGCAGCGGATCGGGCTGCTGGTGGGGATGGCGTACGAGCGCGGCCACGGCGGGGCGGTGTCGGCCTCGGAGATGGAGGCGCGGGCGTTCGCGCTGCGGCCGGTGGAACGGGTGGCCAGGCGGGCGCAGGTGGCGGCGTACAACGCTTACGTGGAGGACCGGGAGCGCGGGCGCGGCTGAGGGACCCGGCCGGACGGAGCCCGGCCCAGCGGTCCGAAGCCTGCGGAGCAGTGCGAGGGCCGCGGGAGGGAGGGGACGGGCCGGCCCCGCCTCCCGGGGAGAGCAGCTGGGAGGCGGGGCCGGAGCCGGACGGCCGGCCGCGCGCGGGGAGCGGCGGGCTGCCGGGGAGGGCGTCAGTCGTTGACGGCCGTGTTGCCCCAGGCGCCGTTGAGCAGGCCGATCACGCTGACGGAGTTGCCGACCACGTTCACCGGCACGTGCACGGGGAGCTGCACCAGGTTGCCGGAGGCGACACCGGGCGAACCGACGGCCTGGCCGTCGGCCTGCGCGCCACCGTGGGCCGCGGAGACACCGGCGGCGGCGGCGACCAGACCGCCGGCGATCGCGGTGACGGCAGCGGCCTTCTTCAGGTTCTTCACTTTCACAGCCTCCATGAGCGTTCGCCGCGGCCGTCCGCCGCGACATGCCATGGAGAACGCCGGAGCCCCCGCCGGGATACGCCATGTGGGCGACATACACCCGACGGTATGAATCTCAGTCCGCGGCGTTACCGGTGCGGACGGCCCAGAGGGCGGCCTGGGTGCGGTCCGCCAGGTCGAGCTTCATCAGGATGTTCGACACGTGGGTCTTGACCGTCTTCTCCGAGAGCACCAGGGCGCGGGCGATCTCCCGGTTGGAGCGGCCGTCCGCGATCAGGGCGAGGACCTCGCGTTCGCGGTCGGTGAGGGTGGAGCCGCGGGTCGGGGCGGGCGGCTGGCCCTCCTCGGACAGCAGGGCGAGCGCGACCTCCGGCTGGAGCAGCACGTGGCCGGCGTGGACCGAGCGGATCGCGGCGGCCAGGGCGTCGGGGTCGATGTCCTTGTAGACGTATCCGGCGGCGCCGGCCCGGAGCGCGGGGACCACGGTGCGCTGCTCGGTGAAGCTGGTGACGATCAGGACGCGGGCCGGGTTCTCCAGCTCGCGCAGCCGGCGCAGGGCGTCGACGCCGTCCAGGCCGGGCATTTTGATGTCCATCAGGATCACGTCCGGGCGGAGTTCCTCGGCGCGGTCGATGCCGGCCTGTCCGTCCGCCGCCTCGCCGACCACGTCGATGTCCTCCTGGATCTCCAGGAAGGTGCGCAGGCCGCGCCGTACCACCTGGTGGTCGTCGACCAGCAGGACCCGGATCCGGTCGTCCTCTCCGATCCGGTCGTCCTGGCCGGTCCGGTCGTCCTGGCCGGTCCGGTCGTCCTCGCCGCTCCGGTCGTCAGACACCGGGGACCTCCATCTCGATCGTGGTGCCCGCGCCGGGCTCGGAGTGGACGGTGAGGCGGCCGCCGGCCCGGCTCGCGCGGTCGCGCATGGAGACCAGCCCGAGGTGGCGGCCGGCGCGGCGGACCGCCTGGGGGTCGAATCCGGTGCCGTCGTCGCTCACCCGGAGGACGACGCGGCCGGTGCAGTGCCGGGTGAGGGTGACGGACACCTGGTCGGCGTCCGCGTGCCGCAGGGCGTTGTGCAGGGCTTCCTGGGCGACCCGGAGGAGGGCTTCCTCCTGGGCGCGCGGCAGGGCCTTCACGCCCTCGCTGCCGAAGGCGACCTTGGCGCGGTGCGCGCGGTCGAGGACCCGTACCTGGTTGCGGAGGGTGGCGACGAGGCCGTCCTCGTCGAGGGCGGCGGGGCGGAGCTCGACCACGGCGGCGCGGAGCTCGTCGGCCGCTTCGGCGGCGAGCACGGTGACCTGGTGGAGTTCCTCCTTGGCGCGGGCCGGGTCGCGGTCGACCAGGGTGGTGGCGGCCTGGGCGGTGAGCCGGAGGGAGAACAGCTTCTGGGCGACCGCGTCGTGCAGCTCGTGGGCCAGCCGGGAGCGCTCCTCGGCGATGGTGAGCTCGCGGCTGCGCTCGTAGAGGCGGGCGTTGGTGAGGGCGATGGCGGCGTGCTGGGCGAGGATGCCGAGGACCGTCTCGTCCTCCTCGGTGAAGCCGCAGCCGCCGCCGGGGCGGGGGCAGAGCTTGTTGGCGAGGAAGAGCGCGCCGAGGATCTCGTCGCCGTCGCGGATGGGCAGGCCGAGGAAGTCGGCCATGTCGGGGTGTGCGGAGGGCCAGCCCTCGAAGCGCGGGTCCTGCCGTACGTCGGCCAGCCGCTCGACACCGGGCGAGTGGAGCATCGAGGCGAGGATGCCGTGCTGGCGGGGCAGGGGGCCGATGCGGCGCCACTGCTCGTCGCTGACGCCGTCGACGACGAACTGGGCGAAGCCGCCGTGGTCGTCGGGGACGCCGAGGGCCGCGTACTCGGCGCCGAGGAGTTCGCGGGCCGACACGACGATGGTCTGGAGGACGTCGCGGACCTCCAGGTGGCGGCTCATGGCGAGCAGCGCGGTGCTGACGGCGGCCAGGCCGGTGCGTTCCGGTCCCTTGTGCATGTGATCACCGTACCGGCGGCCGCTGACCTGCGGGATCGGGCGCGAGGACTAGGTCCTGCCGGTGTCGGGACCAGGACCAAAGGCCGGGCCGGGCCGGTCCCGTCGGCCGAGGTGCCGGCAGCGGCCGCGTTCCTACGGTGAGGGCATCGACCGGAGGAACGCAAGGAAGGCGGGAGCGGCCATGGCGGTGGCGATCGTGACGGGGGCTTCGCGGGGGCTGGGGCGGGCGCTGGCCCGGGAGCTGGCGGGGCGCGGCTGGGACGTGGTGGCGGGGGCGCGGGACGCGGCGGCCCTCGCGGGGCTCGGGGACCGGCCGGACGGGGGCGGCGGCGGGGTGGTGGCGGTGGCCGGGGACGTGTCCTCGGCGGCGTACCGGGCGGAGCTGGTGGCGGCGGCGCGGGAGCTGGGCGGGCTGGACCTGTTGGTGAACAACGCGGCGGTGCTGGGGGCGGAGCCGCTGGTGCCGTTGGCGGAGCACCCGCTGGAGGGGTTCCGGCACGCGCTGGAGGTGAACCTGGTGGCGCCGCTGGGTCTGGTCCAGGAGGCCCTGCCGCTGCTCCGGGCCTCGGTCCGGGGGGCGGTGCTGAACCTCAGCTCGGACGCGGCGGTCGTGGCGTACGCGACGTGGGGGGCGTACGGGGCGACCAAGGCGGGGGTGGACCTGCTGTCGGGGGCACTGGCCGAGGAGGAACCGGGGCTGCGGGTGTGGTGGGCGGATCCGGGGTCGATGGCGACGCGGATGATGGCGGCGGCGGAGCCGGATGAGGACCTCGCGGGGCTGCCGGCACCCGAGGAGGTGGTGCCGGCGCTGCTGCGGCTGGTGGAGGAGCGGCTGCCGAGCGGGCGGTACACGGCGGAGGGGCTCGCGGAGGCGGTCGCGGATGGGGCCGCGGAGGCGGTCGCGGACGGGGCCGCGTCGGCCGGGGCTGCGGGGGGCTCGAAGTGAGAGGGCGCACTCCTTATATAGAGCGGTCCGCTCATATAGTCCGCTCTCCCTATATAACGGACATTCCTCCGGGGCTTTCGGCGCGGGTTCCGGCCGAGCAACGCGGGCCCGGGCTCGGCCGGGACGACGTACGGCTGCTGGTGTCCAGGGGGACGGAGGTGTCGCTGCACGGGTTCCGCGAGCTGCCGGAGCTGCTGCGGGCCGGGGACGTCCTGGTGGTGAACACCTCGGCCACCCTGCCGGCCGCGGTGGACGGGCGAGTGGCCGGCGCGGGGAGTGCGGGCGGCCCGGAGGGGATCGTCGTCCACTTCTCGACGTGCGGCGACGACGGCCGGTGGGCGGTGGAGCTGCGGGACCGCGACGGTTCCGGCACGACCCGGCCGCGGCCCGGTGGACCCGCGGGAACGGTGGTCGAGCTTCCGGACGGGCTGCGGCTGGTGCTGGAGGAGCCGCTCGCAGCGGGGGCGGACCGGCTGTGGTGGGCGCGGCCGTCAGGGGCGCGGGGGGTACGGCAGGGGCGCGACGGGGTCCAGAGGGTGATGCGGCGGCACGGGCGGCCGATCCGGTACGCCTACACGGAGCGGGACCAGCCGCTGTCGGCGTACCAGACGGTGTTCGCACGGCCGGCCGCGGACGGGGCGGGCTCCGCGGAGATGCCGAGCGCCGCTCGGCCCTTCACCGCGGAGCTGGTGGCGCACCTGGTGAGCCGGGGCGTGCAGTTCGCCCCGCTGGTCCTGCACACGGGGGTGGCGTCGGCGGAGGCGCACGAGCCGCCGTACCCGGAACGGTTCGAGGTGCCGGAGGCCACGGCCCGGCTGGTGAACGCGGCCCGGAGCGGAGGGGGCCGGGTGCTGGCGGTGGGGACCACGGCGGTGCGGGCACTGGAGTCGGCGGCCGACCGCGAAGGGGTGGTCCGGGCGGCCCGGGGCTGGACGGACCTGGTGGTGACTCCGGAGCGGGGGGTGCGGGTCGTGGACGGGCTGCTGACCGGGCTGCACGAGCCGGAGGCCTCGCACCTGCTGATGCTGGAGGCGGTCGCCGGGCGGGCCGCGGTGGAGCGCGGGTACGCCGAGGCGGTGGCCCGTCTCTGCCTCTGGCACGAGTTCGGAGACCTCCACCTGCTACTCCAGGAGGAGGACGGTCACTGATTGCATTGCTGTTGCAACTTACGGTGAGACTGTTACGTGGTCGATGTGAGCCCGCGCATAGGACCCACATCACTTACGAACGTCCGTAGTGGATACGTAAGAGCGCCGTCGATGCCGCTCAGAGCCACACTTACGGCGAAATTACGGACCCTGCGGACGCCCGTGATCCACTATCTCCCTTCGTACGTCACACCTTTGCCACAGGATTTTGCCGCCGCTAAGAATGGCTGCCGTCGCACAGCGCCACTGGATCCCGGATCCGCGTGGCGCTTTCCTGCGGCCCCCCGCTCTTCGTAAAGGTGTGCTCCATGTCTGCGTCCAGCTATGCCGGTCTCAAGCGTCTGACCAAGGCCCACAAGATGTCGATCGCCGGCGTCGCCACGCTCAGCGCCGCCGCCCTCGGTTTCTCCCTCGTCCCCGGTGGGGTCGAGGAGGCCCAGGCCGTCTCCGCGGCCCCGGTCGCCATGGAGCAGGTCGTGGCCGCCGCCCACACCAAGAGCCTGGCCGACCAGGCCGTCGCCCAGAAGGCCTTCGCCGTGAAGGCCAAGGCCGAGGCCGAGGCCGACGCCAAGGCGAAGGCGGCCGCGAAGGCCAAGGCCGAGGCCGCCGCGAAGGCCCGCGCCGCCAAGGAGGCCGCCAGCCGCGCCGCCGTCCGCAAGCCGCTCTTCGCGAACAACCTGGACGGCTGGATCAAGGAAGCCCTCTGGATCATGAAGAAGGAAGGCATCCCGGGCACCTACCAGGGCATCCACCGCAACATCATGCGGGAGTCCTCCGGTAACCCCCGCGCGATCAACAACTGGGACATCAACGCCCAGAACGGCATCCCCAGCAAGGGTCTGCTGCAGGTCATCGCCCCCACCTTCAAGGCGTACCACGTCAAGGGCACCAAGTTCGACCAGTACGACCCGGTCGCCAACATCGTCGCCGCCTGCAACTACGCCGCCGACCGCTACGGCTCGATGGACAACGTCAACAGCGCCTACTGACCGGCACTGGAACGGCGTCCGAGCGGCGTCTGAGCAGCGCCGCCGGCTGCTGACGCAGCACCCCGGCCACCCGGCCGCGCACACCCCCATGCGCCGCAGGGCGGCACCCGGAGACCGGGTGCCGCCCTGCGGCGTTCGTGCACGCTCCGCGTGCCCTTCGTACCTGCCCTCGTGGGCTTACTTGCGCATGACCTCGGGCTCGTGGCGGCGCAGCAGGCGCGCGACCGCGAAGCCGCAGGCGACGCCCATGAGCAGCAGGACGATGATGTCCAGCGTCCACTGGCCGGCCGTGGCCTCCCACAGCGGGTCGAGGTTGGTGGGGTCCTGCTTGTCCCACGGCGGCATGAGGTGGGCCAGGTCCAGGGTGGTGCCGGCCGCGGCGACGGCCCAGCGGGACGGCATCAGCCAGGCGAACTGCTCCAGGCCCGGGGAGTCGTACACCTGGAAGAGGATGCCGGTGAACACGACCTGGACGATCGCGAACATGACCAGCAGCGGCATGGTCTTCTCGGCGGTCTTCACCAGCGAGGAGATCACCAGGCCGAACATCATCGAGGTGAAGCCGAGGACGATCACCGACAGGCAGAGCTCTACGGCCGGGTTCATGAACAGGCCCTCCGCGGGCAGCTCGCGCGGGGCGAAGCCGATGCCGCAGATGATCACGCCCTGGATGGCCGTGATGAGGCCGAGGACGATCACCTTCGACATGAGGTACGCCGACCGGGAGAGGCCGGTGGCGCGCTCGCGTTCGTAGATGACCCGTTCCTTGATCAGCTCACGGACCGAGTTGGCGGCACCGGAGAAGCACATGCCGATCACGAGGATCAGCATGATCGTGCCGGCGTCGCCGTTGAAGCGGGACGGCGGCTTCGGCGGGGCCAGGCCGAAGTCGGCCGGGATCACGATGGAGACCACGCCCAGCACAGCGGGCAGGATCAGCATCAGGCCCATGAAGCCCTTGTCGGACGCGATCACCGAGGCGTAGCGGCGCATCAGGGTCCACAGCTGGTCGCCCCAGCCCTGGGCCTTCTTCGGGTTCAGCTGCTGCGGGGAGGGCATGGTCACCGACTGCGGGGCCTGCGCGTCCAGGTCGGCGGCGTACAGCTGGTAGTGCTGCGAGCCCTTCCAGCGGCCGGCCCAGTCGTAGTCGCGGTAGTTCTCGAAGGCCGAGAACACGTCCGCCCAGGTCTGGTAGCCGAAGAAGTTCAGCGCCTCGTCCGGCGGGCCGAAGTACGCGACCGAGCCGCCCGGGGCCATCACCAGCAGCTTGTCGCACAGCGACAGCTCGGCGACGGAGTGGGTGACCACCAGGACGGTGCGGCCGTCGTCCGCCAGACCGCGGAGCAGCTGCATGACGTCGCGGTCCATGCCCGGGTCGAGGCCGGAGGTCGGCTCGTCCAGGAAGATCAGCGACGGCTTGGTGAGCAGCTCAAGGGCGACGGACACGCGCTTGCGCTGGCCGCCGGAGAGCGCGGTGATCTTCTTGTCCTTGTGGATGTCGAGCTTGAGCTCGCGCAGCACCTCGTCGATGCGGGCGGCCCGCTCGGACTCGGCGGTGTCGCCGGGGAAGCGGAGCTTGGCCGCGTACTTGAGGGCCGTCGCGACCTTCAGCTCCTTGTGCAGGATGTCGTCCTGCGGGACCAGGCCGATGCGCTGACGGAGCTCCGCGAACTGCTTGTACAGGTTGCGGTTGTCGTACAGGACGTCGCCCTGGTCGGCGGGGCGGTAGCCGGTGAGCGCCTTGAGCAGCGTCGACTTGCCGGAGCCGGAGGGGCCGATGACGCCGATCAGCGACTTCTCCGGGACGCCGAAGGTGACGTCCTTGAGGATCTGCTTGCCGCCGTCGACGGTGACGGTGAGGTGGCGGGCCGAGAAGGAGACGTCACCGGTGTCGACGAACTCCTCGAGGCGGTCGCCGACGATCCGGAACGTGGAGTGGCCGACGCCGACGATGTCGTTCGGGCCGAGCTGGGCGCTGCCGGACTTGGGCAGGGCCTGGCCGTTGACGTACGTGCCGTTGTGGCTGCCGAGGTCGTGGATCTCGAAGCGGCCGCCGGTGGCGCGGAACTCCGCGTGGTGGCGCGAGACCTGGAGGTCGGAGACGACCAGCTCGTTGTCCAGGGCACGACCGATCCGCATGACGCGGCCGACGGCGATCTGGTGGAAGGTCGTCGGGCTGCGGTCCGCGTAGCCGCCGATGCCCTGGGCGCCGCCGACGGCCGGGCCCTGGGCGGCGGGGCGGTGGCCCTGCTGCTGGGGCACGTGCGGCTGGTGGTAGGCCTGCGGCTGCTGGTGCGCCTGCTGCTGGTGCTGGTGCCCCTGCTGCTGCGCCTGTTGGGCGTACGCCTCGTGGGCCTGCGGGGCCTGCTGGGCCTGCTGGGCCTGCTGCTGGGCGCCGGGCCAGGCGGCCTGGTGCGCGGCTTGGTGCTGCTGCGGGGCCGCGGCCGCGTGCGCGGCCGGAGCGGCAGCGCTGAAGTTCAGCCGGGGGCCGTCGTTGGCGTTTCCGAGGTGCACCGGCGTTCCCGGCGTGATCTCGGTCTGCTGGACCCTGGTCCCCCGCACGTACGTGCCGTTGGTGCTGCCGTGGTCCTCGATCCCCCAACCCCGGCCGTTCCAGGTGATGGTGGCGTGCCGCCACGAGACGCGGGCGTCGTCGATCACCACGTCACCCTGGGGGTCGCGCCCCAGTGTGTACGACCTGGACGCGTCGAGGGTCCAGGTCCTTCCGTTCAATTCCAGTACGAGTTCCGGCACTCCAGCCCCACTTGTTGTCCCCCGAGAAATCCCCCTGCGTCAGGGAGTCTAGGGATCGCGAACATCCGGGGGAACTATTCCAGGCCCGCGAGCACAAGTGGAATCCGGGCCTTGTTGACGCCGTCGAAAGACGCCCGGAAAGTGCGATAGGGGACTTCTCGCACCGCCACGGCAGCCGGGGGTGGTTGACGGGCCGGATCCGCCTGGGCGGAGTCGCGCTGTCGTCGGTGGCCCCGGTGGGCTGGTCGGTGGTCGGTCGTGGCGACGGCGGTGACCGCCGGGCCGGGACTGCGGCTGATGGGTGCGGACGCGGCGGGCGGTTCGCCGCTCGCGCGGACCGCGGCCGTGGTGGTGCCCGCGACGGGCAGTTCGGCACTGCCTTGGCGCGCGGGTCTCGGTGCCAGCGCCCGGGAGCTCGGGTGCAACCGCCGAAGTGCCCCTGGACGTCACCCCCTTGGGCGGCTCGCCGGTGGGCGCGCTGGTGCCGGCGGGGCTGTTCTCGCGGTCGGTACGTACCGGCCGGACCGGTGGACTCGCCGCGCGGGCGGGGGCGATGGCGGTGGCGGTGGTGTTCACCGCGTCGGTGGGCGGCCCTGGGTTGACGGGCTCGACGCGGTGCCCTGGAGGGACCGGCGCTGCCGGCGCCCGCGCCGACAGGTCTGCCCCGTGTGCCCGGGAAGGCGGGGGCGCCCGGGCACGGCGAGGTCGACCTCGGGGGCTGCTTCCGGGCGCGGGGGCGCTTGCCCGCTGGACGACGGCTGCGCTCACGGCGGGGGCCTTCGCCGCAGCCGGGCTCCGGGCCATCGCCGGAGCCGCGCTCGGGCCGCTGCCGAAGCCGCGGTCCGGGCGATCACCGCAGCCGGGCTCCGGGCCGTCACCGACGCCGGACTCCGGGCCGTCACCGGAGCCGAGGTCCGGGCGGTCACCGCAGCCGGACTCCGGGCCGTCACCGGAGCCGGGCTCCGAAGCCTCCGCCTGTTCCGGAACCTGACGGTTCCCGGGACGGTGACGGTCACGGCTCGGCCATGGCCGGTACGGCGGCCGGCGTTCGCTCCGCCGCCACCGCCACCGCCACCACCACCGCCACCGCCACCGCCACCGCCGCCACCACCGCCGTAGTCGGCGGCGGCGGGCTGACGGGCCCTGCGGGGCGATTCCGCCACCCCGGCCCTCCCCGAAACGGTGGCCTCGGCCCCAGACCCCACCCCCGGTCCGGGCGACCCCGTCGTACCGGGCCTGTCGGCCGGTGGGGCCGGTCGCGCAGTTCCCCGCGCCCCTGACGAGTGCGGCTGCGCCGCAGCCCCACCCCGCCCCGGTGTGGGCAGGCGTTCCACGGGCGAAGGCGGCCCCCGGACGGAGTCCGGGGGAAGCCGCAGCGGAGTGGTCGGCGGGGCCGGGCCGGTGAGGCCACC
This sequence comes from Streptomyces sp. NPDC043853, assembly GCF_056436025.1. NCBI lineage: Bacteria > Bacillati > Actinomycetota > Actinomycetes > Kitasatosporales > Streptomycetaceae > Streptomyces > Streptomyces sp. NPDC043853. Next base: position 156,953 of record NZ_JBWKDJ010000017.1, on the reverse strand, counting down.
GCTCGGGCGACGAGGAGTGAGACGGGGTGACCACTCCGCGGGCGGACGGGATACGGTGAGCGGACCATGAGCGCTTCGCAGACCTTCGACGTCCCCACCCTCCTCGTCAAGATCTTCGGCAAGGACCGTCCCGGGATCACCGCCGGGCTGTTCGACACCCTTGCCGCCTACTCGGTCGACGTGATCGACATCGAGCAGGTGGTCACCCGTGGCCGCATCGTGCTGTGCGCCCTCGTCACCAAGCCGGCCGCCGGCTCCGAGGGCGAGCTGCGGGCGACCGTGCACAGCTGGGCCGAGTCCCTGAAACTGCAGGCCGAGATCATCTCGGGCACCGGTGACAACCGGCCGCGCGGCAGCGGGCGCTCCCTGGTGACGGTGCTCGGCCACCCGCTCACCGCCGAGTCGACGGCCGCCATCGCCGCCCGGATCACCTCGACCGGCGGCAACATCGACCGTATCTTCCGGCTCGCGAAGTATCCGGTGACGGCCGTGGAGTTCGCCGTCTCGGGCGCCGAGACCGAGCCGCTGCGGACCGCGCTGGCCACCGAGGCCGCCCAGATCGGGGTGGACGTGGCCGTGGTGTCGGCCGGTCTGCACCGGCGGGCGCAGCGCCTGGTGGTGATGGACGTGGATTCGACGCTGATCCAGGACGAGGTCATCGAGCTGTTCGCGGCGCACGCCGGATGCGAGGAGCAGGTGGCCGAGGTGACGGCCCGCGCGATGCGCGGCGAGCTGGACTTCGAGCAGTCGCTGCACGCCCGGGTGGCCCTGCTGGAGGGTCTGGACGCGTCCGTGGTGGACAAGGTGCGCTCCGAGGTCCGGCTGACGCCCGGTGCCCGCACCCTGGTGCGGACGCTGAAGCGGCTCGGCTACCAGGTGGGTGTGGTGTCCGGCGGGTTCACGCAGGTGACGGACGACCTGCAGGAGCGGCTCGGGCTGGACTTCGCCTCGGCGAACACGCTGGAGATCGTGGACGGCAAGCTGACCGGCCGGGTCACGGGCGACATCGTCGACCGGGCGGGGAAGGCCCGGCTGCTGCGCCGGTTCGCCAAGGAGGCCGGCGTGCCGCTGGCGCAGACGGTGGCGATCGGCGACGGGGCCAACGACCTGGACATGCTGAACGCCGCCGGACTGGGTGTGGCCTTCAACGCGAAGCCGGTGGTGCGGGAGGCCGCGCACACCGCCGTGAACGTGCCCTTCCTCGACGCCGTGCTGTACCTGCTGGGGATCACCCGCGAGGAAGTCGAAGCCGCCGATCTGGCGTAGGGCCCCTTCACCCACCAGGGATTACAACACCGGGTGGTTGGTTTTTACCGCAGCGCCCGACCGGGACTTCCGGTCGGGCGCTCCTCGGTTCCGGCCACTCGCCCGGCCGGTTCGGCTCCCCCCGGGGGGCCGCGTCGGGCGGTTTCAAACCCCTACGAAGCCGCCTGAGCACAAGAGATAATTCGGACAAGTGGTGGCCAAAGTCGCCCTATTCCCTCGCCCCTCGCGAGAAATACTGTGATCGCGCTGCCGCGACCGCGGTAGAGGTCAACGATCCTTCTTGATCGTTCAGGGGGCGGAATGATGACTCGAACCATGCTCGTCACCGGGGGTTCGGGGGGAATCGGGCGGGCCTGCGTGCAGAAATTCGCCCAACAAGACGACTGGACGGTCTGGTTCACCTACCGGAACGGCCGGGACCGGGCCGAGGCACTGGTGGAGGAGCTCGCCCTCACCGGACGCGCCAAGGTCGAGGCCTTCCCCTTCGACCAGGGGGACTGGGCCGACCACGAGCGGCTCCTGAAGGAGTTACCCGGGCCGGTCGACGTCCTGGTGAACAACGCCGCCGTCGGTTCCAAGACCATCGAGCAGTACGCCGACGGCCCCCGGCACACCACGGCCTCCGCGTTCTTCCAGATCAACGCCGTCGGCCCGCTCTGGCTCACCGAGCAGCTCCTCCCCGGCATGCTGGAACGCGGCTTCGGCAAGATCATCAACATCTCCAGTGTGGGCGGCGGGATCTTCCAGTTCCCCGGCTTCCACCCCGCCGACGGGATGAGCAAGGCCGCCCTCACCTATCTGACCCGGCACCTCGCCGCCGAACTGGCCCACACCCCGGTGCAGGTCTTCGCCCTCTGCCCGGGTGCCGTGGAGACCACGATGTTCCAGGCCAGCACCCTGGACCGGCTCTCCGACCAGGAGCGCGAGGCCCTCACCGCCCGGCTGCCCGGCAGCCGCATGATCCGCTCCGAGGAGATCGCGGAGCAGGTGTGGTGGCTGGCCGGCGAGCATTCCGCTCCGCTGCACGGCGCCGTCATCGACGCCTCCATGGGCCTCGGGGTCAACCCCGGCCTGCTCACCGCCGCCGGCACCGTCAGCGGGAGGTCCTGATGGTGTCCCGCCAGGCCGCCCGGCTGCTCGCCGACACCCCCGCCATCGCCGACGCCCACTTCCGCGCGGAGGCCGACCCGTACGACGCCCGCCGGAACCCGGACGGCTACCTCAACCTGGGCACCGCGGAGAACCGCCTGCTCTGGGACCTGCTCCGGGACCGGCTGGCCGCCCTGCCCCCGATGACCGAGGCGACCGCCCGCTACGCCCCGCTGCACGGCTCCGCAGTCCTCCGCGGACGCGTCGCCGCGCTGCTCTCCGGCAGCTTCCGTACGCCCCTGGACCCGGACGAGCTGGTCGTGATCAGCGGGGCGACCGGGGCCTTGGACGCCATCGCCTCCGTCCTGTGCGATCCGGGCGAGGCGATCGTGGTGCCCGCCCCCTACTACGGGGCCTTCGACACCGACCTCGGCGGCCGCTCCGGTGCCCGGGTGCTGCCCGCACCGCTCTCCCCCGCCGACGGGTTCCGGCTGACCGCCGGTGCCGTCGACCGGGCGCTGAAGGAGGCCCGGGCGGCGGGCACCACGGTCCGCGCGGTCGCGCTCTCCTCCCCCTCCAACCCGGTCGGCGAGGCCCACCCGCCCGAGGTCCTCGCCGAGCTGCTGCGCGTGGTCCGGGAACACGACGTGGACCTGGTCTCCGACGAGATCTACGCCCACTCGGTGTTCGGCGGACCCGGCTTCACCAGCGCCGCGGACCCGGCCGTCAACCCGCACTGGGCGCACCGCACCCATGTGGTCTGGGGCTTCGCGAAGGACTTCGGACTGCCCGGCCTGAAGGCCGGGGTCCTGCACACCCGCAGCCCCGGCGTCCTGGCGGCGGCACGCGCCATGGCCTACTTCGCGCCCGTCTCCACCGCCACCCAGGAGACCCTCGCGGGGCTGCTGTCCGACCCCCAGTGGGTCGGGGCCTTCCTGGAGGCGGGCCGACAGCGGCTGGCCGGCTCGTACCGGCACCTGTGCGGCCTGCTCGACGCGTACGGGATCCCGTACGCCCCGGCCGACGCCGGCTTCTCGGTCTGGCTGGACCTGCGCCGGTGGCTTCCCGGCGCCGGCTTCGAGGCCGAACAGCGACTGTGGCGCGAGCTGTTCGGGACGGCGCGGGTCAGCATCCTGCCGGGCGGGGCGTTCCGCTCGCCGGAACCGGGCTGGTTCCGGCTGTGCCACGCCGTCGAGGCGCCGCTGATCGCCGAAGCGGTCCGCCGGATCGCCGCACACCTGGGCACCCCGGCCGCACCCCGCCCCGTACGCACCGCCCCCGTCCTCCTGTCCGCACCGAACACCGCCGCGCCGAACACCGTCACGCCGAGCACCGCCGCACCGAACGGAGACCGCGCATGAGCACCGCACCGGGTCCCCTCGACCGCTGGTACGAGACCGCGGGGGTACGCGGCGGAGTACGGCGGATCTTCCACGCCGAGGCCGAACAGGGCCGGGTGTTCTTCCCCGAGGCCCTGGTCCCGCACCTGTCCCACCCCGAGGTGAAGGCGCTGGCCCCGGAGCGGGTCCGCGAGGTCTGCGTACGCCACCTCTACCAGTTCCTGCACTCGACCACCCATCTGGAGACCCGGGTGGTCAACGGGGCCGCCGAGCCGGTCGCCAACGGCACCACCGGCCTGCACTTCCCCACCGCCCTGCGGATGGACGCCTTCAAGGTGTACTGCGACGAGGGCTACCACGCCCTCTACAGCCTCGACCTGGCCGACCAGATAGCCGCCGTCACCGGCATCGCCGTGCCCGAGGTCGACTACGGCGGCTTCGTCACGGCGCTGCAGGAGAGCGGCCGGCGGCTGCTGCCCGAGGACCCGGTCCTCGCCGGGCAGTTGCAGGCGGTGGTGTTCGAGACGCTGATCACGGCGGTGCTCAACGAGGTCCCGCAGGACCCGAACGTGGTGAGCACGGTCCGCGAGCTGATGCGCGACCACGCCAAGGACGAGGGCCGCCACCACCGGTTCTTCTCCGCCTTCTTCCTGGAGCTGTGGGCCAGGCTCGACGGGCGCCGTCGCGTCCTCGCGGCCCGGGCACTGCCCGCGATGATCCGCGCGGCGCTGGACTGGGACGTGGAGCCGGTGCGGGTGTCGCTGCGGCTGGCAGGCCTGGACGAGGAGCGCACGGAGGCCGTGATCGCGGACAGCTACGGCGGGGACGCGGGGGTCGGCCGGATCCAGACCGTCTCCCGCTCCACCCTGCGGCTCTGCGCCCAGGTCGGCGCGTTCGACCTGCCGGGCGTGGCGGACGCGTTCGCCTCGTACGGCCTGCGCGCACCGGAGGACACCGATGTCTGACACCCGAGCGGGATCGGTCACCTACGCCGAGTACCTGCGGCTGCCCCAGCTGCTGGCGCTGCAGGCGCCGCTGGCCGACGGGGTGCACGACGAACGGCTGTTCATCACCGTGCACCAGGTGCAGGAGCTGTGGTTCGGCCAGTTGCTGGCGGAGCTGGCCGACGCCCGCGACCGCATCCTGCGGGGCGATCCGCGAACGGCCCGGGCCCGGTTCGTACGGTGCGCGGGGATCACCCGGGTGCTGATCGACGGGATGCATCCGCTGCGCGGCATGCCTCCTCGGGAGTTCCACGCCTTCCGCGGGGTGCTCGGCCGCAGCAGCGGCGCGCAGTCCGCCCAGTACCTTGAGATCGCGGCGCTGTGCGGTGCCGACTGGGTGCGCGGGGAACACGGCGCCCGGGCGCTGGCCGGGCTGGGCCACGGGGAACGGGAACGGCTGCGCGGGCGGCTGGCGGAGCCCACCGTGTGGGAGGCGTTCGTGGCACTGCTGGACAAGGCGGGGTTCCCGGTGGAGACGCGGGCGGAGCGGCGGACGGCGTTCGAGCGGCTCGCGCTCCTGCCGGACGAGGGCGGTCCGGCGGACCACGCCGAACTGTCGGAGCTGGTGGAGGCGCTGGTCGACCTCGACGAGGTCTGGACGGAGTGGCGGGCCTGCCACGCGCTGCTCGTGGAGCGGCAGATCGGTGGGGCTCCCGGGACGGGCGGCAGCAGCGGGGTGGCCCACCTGCGGGCGGCGGTGCACCGACGGTTCTACCCGGAGCTGTGGGAGGCGCGGACCGTGGGTGGGCCTCCCTTGGCGGCACGCTGAGCGATGGGCTCGGCGCCCGGCAGCCGGAACCACGGGGCCGACCCGGCCACCGGCCGCCCGGCCGGTGGGCCCGGCGGCCGGTGAGCCCGGCGGCCGGTGAGCCGCTCGGTCCGCCCGGCCGCCCGGGACCACTGCGTCCGCCCGGCCTGCCGGGACCGCTGCGTCCGCCACGCCACCGAACGGACACCTGGCCGGCAGGTCCGCCAGGGCCGTGGGCCAGCCTGACCGGAGGGGCCGCCTGACCGGAGGGGCCGCCTGACCGGAGGGCCGCTGAGCGGCGCAGCCCGCCCGGCTGCCAGGGACCACTGCGTCCGCCCGGCCGCCGGACCCCTGGCCACCTGGCCGGTCGGCCGCTGAGGCGGCTGGGCCTGCCCGGCCGCCAGGACCTTGGGGTCCGCCAGGACCTTGGAGTCCGCCAGGACCTTGGAGTCCGCCAGGACCTTGGAGTCCGCCAGGACCTTGGAGTCCGCCAGGACCTTGGGGTCCGCCAGGACCGCGGGCCGCTCGGCCACTGGGTTCGCGCCCGGCCGCCGGGCTACCGGGCTACCGGGCTACCGGGCTTGCGGCCGCCGCGCAGGTGTCCGCGGGGGCGAGTCGGTCGGCTCCCGCCGCCGGGTGGGTGTCGGCCGTTGCCACGCCCGTGCGGGCACGGCTGCCGTACCCCGCCCGCCGTGTGGGCAGGCGTGCCGCAGGGCCATGGGGTCCCTCTGTTCCAGCGAAGCCGGGAGCTCGGGGCCGGGGGAGGCGGGCACCCCGGCCCGCACGGGCGCGCGCAGCCTCGCTCGCGCCCCGACCTCGCTCACGGGCCGAACCCGACTGGGCACCGCACCGCTCCCGGCGCTGCCGGCCGACTGCCGGACACCCGGAAGCCCGGACGCACGATGGCGGTCCGGGCTTCCGTCTGCCTGCTGCGTGCTGCCTGCTGCCGGAGGTCAGTGGTCCTGCGGGGTCCAGAACTCGGCCAGGGTGCCGACGCCGTGCTCCACGGACTTCCACGAGCCGGTGAAGGTGAGGACGGCCAGGGCGGCGGGCGGGAAGCCGCGCAGGGTCAGCCGCTGCAGGGTGTCGCCCTCGGCCCGGCCGGCCAGGGCGTCGGCGAGGGCGTGCATCCCGGGGTTGTGGCCGATGACCAGCAGGTCGGAGACATCGTCGGGGGTCTCGTTGAGCAGGGCGATGAGCTCGCCGAGCGAGGCCTCGTAGAGCCGCTCCTCATGGACGGTCTTCGGCCGGTGCGGCAGCTGCTGGGCGGCGAGCTTCCACGTCTCCCGGGTCCGGGCGGCGGTGGAGCAGAGGGCCAGGTCGAAGTCGATGCCCATCTCGGCCAGCTTCAGGCCGACGGCCGCGGCCTCCTGCCGGCCGCGGTCGGCCAGCGGCCGGTCGTGGTCGGCGACCTGGGGCCAGTCGGCCTTGGCGTGCCGGAGGATGACGATCCTGCGGGGTGTATCGGCGCTCATGGGACCCAGCTTCGCACGAAAGCGACCGTCGGGCGCAGGGTGTTGAAGGAGCTCACCCGCCGGGGGCGGATGCGCTCCGGGGCGCCCCGGCGGGTGTCCTCGGGCAGTCCGGGTGGAGTGCCCGAGGACCTCCGGTCGAGGCGGCCTCGGACGTACGGCCGCGGCCTCCTCAGGGCAGTTGGCCGGGACGGCCGACAGGGCACTTGGCCGGGACGGCCGCCCGGGCAGTTGGCCGGGCGACCGCCCGACAGCCGGGCCGCACACCACCGCGGCAGCCTCGGGCAGCAAGCCGGACAGCGGGGCCGTGCACCGTCGGGCAGCCGGGTGGACTGACCTCCGACCTCCGGTCGGGGCGGTGTCGGGCATGCGGCCGGGGCGTCCTCGGGGCAGTTGGCCGGGACGGCCGACGGGGCAGTTGGCCGGGCGGCCGCCCGACGGCCGGGCCGTGCGCTCCGGGGGCCGGGGTCGGGCGGGTCGGCCCAGGTGTCCCGGGAGGGGTGGCGGCGGTCAGCGCAGGAGCCGGAGGATCTCCTGGGCGAGCAGTCCGAGCACGGAGGTGTCGGGGGTGCCGGAGGCGGTGCCCGCCTCCGCCGGGCCGCCGAGGAGCAGGAGCAGGAGGAGCGAGAAGGCCAGGGCGGGCAGGGCCATGCCCCACCAGGTGAGCCGGGCCTGCGCGTCGTTGCCGCGGGCCGGCCGGATCGTTGCCGCCATCGCCGCCTCCTGGTGTCCCCCGCCGGTCGCGCGCGTCGTCGCGCGCCTTCACCTGCGAATCTACGGATCCACGGCGGCGGTTCCCATCGGGGTCCCACCCGAGTTCACCCTGAGCCTGACCCCCTAGGGGATGGTGGGGTCAGCCCCACCGTGCTGGCGGGCGGAGGCTGCTCAGGGTGCGGCGATGGTCGCGATGATGGCGATGAGCACGGTGACGCCGAGCATCGCGCCCAGCAGAATGCCGAGCTTCCTGTGGCTGTTCTGGGGGTTCGGTTCGAGAACGGGCATGTCCGTCAGTCTCGCATGCCGCATTCGTCCTCGATCGTGCGGTCCCGGCCGGCCAGGACGCCCAGCACGATCTGCGGCACGAGGAGCCCGGCCATCACGGCCAGCGGCAGGTCCCAGCCGCCGCCGTGCTGGTAGAGGGTGCCGATGAGCAGCGGGCCGGGGATGGACATGAGGTAGCCGGCGGACTGGGCGAAGGCGGACAGCTTGACCACGCCGGCCGGGGACTTGGCGCGCAGTCCGATCATCGTGATGACGAGGGGGAAGGCGCAGTTGGAGACGCCGAGGAGGAGGGCCCAGACCCAGGCGCCCGCCACGGGGGCCAGGTAGAGGCCGAGGTAGCCGACGAGGCCGAAGGCGCCGAGGGTGACCGCGATGGGGCCCTGGTGGCGCATCCGTCCGGCGAGGCCGGGGATGACGAAGGCGAGCGGGACGCCCATCACCATGGTGACGGCGAGCAGCACGCCGGCGGTGCCGGCGGAGACCCCGGCGTCGCGGAAGATCTGCGGCAGCCAGCCCATGGTGATGTACGCGCTGGTGGCCTGGAGTCCGAAGTAGCAGGCCAGGGCCCAGGCGGTACGGCTGCGCAGCACGCGCGGGCCCGCCGCGGGGGCGGGGGCGCCGGCCGGAACGGCGGCTCCGGCCCGATCGCGGCGGTCGGCACGGAGTACGGCCGGCCAGGGCAGGACGGCGAGCGCCGCGAGCCCGGCCCAGACCACCAGGCCGGCGCGCCAGTTGCCGTGCAGGAGGCCCTTGGTGAGGGGGACGGTGGTGGCGGCGGCCAGGGAGGTGCCGGCGGCCAGGGCCATGGAGTAGAGGCCCGTCATGGTGCCGAGCCTGGCCGGGAACCACTTCTTCACGATCACCGGCAGCAGCACGTTGGTGAGCGCGATGCCGGCCAGGGCGAGGGCGCTGAAGGCGAGGAAGCCCGCGGCGCCGTCCATGAGGGGGCGGATCAGCAGGCCGGTCGCGACCATGGCCATGCCGGCGCAGACCACCGCGGCCGCGCCGAAGCGGCGGGAGAGCCTGGGCGCGGTGACGCCGAAGACGGCGAAGCACAGGGCCGGGACGGAAGTGATCAGTCCGGCGACGGTGCCGCTCATGTGGAGCCCGGTACGGGCCTCCTCGAACAGGGCGCCCAGGCTGGTGATGGCGGGCCGCAGGTTGAGGGCGGCGAGCACGATGCCGACGAGGAGGACCGGGGCGAGCCAGGCCGGCTGCGCCGGGCCGGCCGCCTGAGCGGTGGGGTCGGCGGGGGCGGCCGGGGAGGTGGCCGCGAGGGTGCCGGAGGCCGCGGAGGGCCGGTCGAGAACGGGTATCTCTTCGTCGCGCATTGAACCATCATAGAATCATGGGATGATTGGTTGTCCAGCTCCACACTGACACGTCAGCAGTGACACCGAAGACTCCGCAGTGACACCGAAGAAACCGAAGGGGACTCCTCTCATGCCGTTGACCTCGCCCCGGCGCTCCGCGCTGGCCGACCAGGTGATCGCCCAGTTGCGGAACCAGATCACCTCGGGCGAGTGGCCGGTCGGGAGCCGTATCCCGACCGAACCGGAACTGGTGGAGCTGTTGGGGGTGGCGCGCAACACCGTCCGCGAGGCGGTCCGCGCCCTGGCGCACAACGGCCTGCTGGACATCCGGCAGGGATCCGGCACCTACGTGCTCGCCACCAGCGAGCTGGCCGGGGTGATGCACCGCCGGTTCGCGGGCGCGGACCCGCGGCACATCGCGGAGCTGCGGTCGACCCTGGAGTCCTCGGCGGCCCGGCTGGCGGCGGAGCGGCGCACCGAGCGGGACCTCGTACAGCTGGACGCGCTGCTGGCCCGCCGCGAGGAGGCGTGGGGGTCGGGGGACGCGGAGCGGTTCATCGCGGCGGACGTCGCCCTGCACATGGCGGTGGTCAGCGCCTCCGGCAACGAGGTGCTGATCGAGCTGTACGCGGACCTGGGCGACCTGATCCGCGACTGGCTGCGCGGGGACGTGGGCACGGAGCTCACGCCGGAGTCGCACCTGGACCACGGGCGGCTGATCGAGGCGATCCGGCGCGGGGACGCGGACACCGCGGCCTCGGAGGCGGCGGGCTACCCGTTCGCCTGCCTCGGCAGGCAGTAGGGCCGGTCAGCCCCGCCGGTGGCTGACCCAGGCCGAGCGGACCTCCTTCCAGCACCGGCCGGCGACCTCCACCCGGGCGGCCGGGTCGACGGCCACCGGGGCGCTGTCCCCGTCCAGGTCCCACCAGCGGTCGCACTCGACGTGCAGCCGGACCAGGTCGGTCTCCGGGTAGGGGTTGTGGCAGTAGGCGGTGACGGAGGAGCCGCTGATGGCGGTGCGGCAGTCGGCGCCGAAGAGCTCCTCGACCGGGAGGCGGGCGGGCTGGGCGGGGGGTTCCACGGGCAGTTCGGCCACGTTCACACTGGCCCCGTCCGCCTGGAGCGGCTGTTCCACGGCGCCGGGCACCGTGCCGCCGGGGCGGCGCGCGGGGTCACCGGTGGGGGGCTGCGCGAGCGCCCCCGGGATCAGGAGACCGGTCAGGACGACCGAGGTGACCAGCAGGGGGACCGTCCGGCTCCGCCTCGCACGCACTCGCTGGCCCTCCTCCCCACGGCGCGCCGGGAAGATCCCGGCCCGGCCAGTTTGCAGGCATTCACCCCTTTTATCGACTCGGAAATTCCCGCCGGAGGCCGCGGCAACACGAAGGGCCGCACCTCCCTGAGGAGGCGCGGCCCTTCACGGCTGTGCGCGGGGTTGACCCGTACGGGCGATCACTCGCCCGGGAGACCGGACGGTCAGGCGCCCATCATGTGCACGCCGCCGTCGACGTGCACGATCTCGCCGGTGGTCTTCGGGAACCAGTCCGACAGCAGGGCGACGACACCGCGGCCGGCCGGCTCCGGGTCGGCCATGTCCCAGTCCAGCGGGGAGCGGTGGTTCCACACGTCGGCCAGCTCCGAGAAGCCCGGGATGGACTTCGCGGCCATGGAGCCGATCGGGCCCGCGGAGACCAGGTTGCAGCGGACGTTCTCCTTGCCCAGGTCGCGGGCGAGGTAGCGGCTGGTGGCCTCCAGCGCGGCCTTGGCCGGGCCCATCCAGTCGTACTGCGGCCAGGCGAACTGCGCGTCGAAGGTGAGGCCGACGACGGCCGCGCCCTCCGCCGGGAACAGCGGTTTGCAGGCCATGGTCAGGGACTTCAGCGAGAACGCCGAGACGTGCATGGCGGTGGAGACCGACTCGAACGGCGTGTTCAGGAAGTTGCCGCCGAGGGCGTCCTGCGGGGCGAAGCCGATGGAGTGGACGACGCCGTCGAGGCCACCGAGCTCGTCGCGGACCAGCTGCTCCAGGCGGCCCAGGTGCTCGTCGTTGGTGACGTCGAGCTCGATGACCTTGGCGGGCTTGGGCAGCTTCTTGGCAATGCGCTCGGTCAGCGTGGGTCGCGGGAACGCGGTGAGGATGACCTCGGCGCCCTGCTCCTGAGCCAGCTTCGCGGTGTGGAAGGCGATGGAGGACTCCATCAGCACACCGGTGATCAGGACGCGCTTGCCGTCGAGAATTCCGCTCATGTTGATCAGTGACCCATGCCCAATCCGCCGTCAACGGGAATGACGGCTCCGGTGATGTACGAGGCGTCGTCGGACGCGAGGAAGCGCACCGCGGCGGCGACCTCCTCCGGCTGCGCGTAGCGGCCCAGCGGGACCTGCGACACGATGCCGGCGCGCTGCTCGTCGGTGAGCACCTTCGTCATGTCGGTGTCCACGAAGCCCGGGGCCACAACGTTGAAGGTGATGTTACGGGAGCCCAGCTCGCGCGAGAGGGAGCGGGCGAAGCCGACGAGCGCGGCCTTGGAGGCGGCGTAGTTCGCCTGGCCGGCCGAGCCGAGCAGGCCGACGACCGAGGAGATCAGGACGACACGGCCCTTCTTGGCCCGGAGCATGCCCCGGTTGGCACGCTTGACCACGCGGAAGGTGCCGGTGAGGTTGGTGTCGAGGACCGAGGTGAAATCGTCCTCGGACATGCGCATCAGCAGCGTGTCCTTGGTGATGCCGGCGTTGGCCACCAGCACCTCGACCGCGCCGTGCTTCTCCTCGATCTCCTTGTAGGCGCTCTCCACCTGCTCGGAGTCGGTGATGTCGCAGCGGACCGCCAGCACGCCCAGCTCGGCGAGCTCGGCCGGGGGCTCCCCCGAGCGGTACGTGATCGCGACCTTGTCGCCGGCGTCGGCGAAGGCGCGGGCGATGGCGAGGCCGATGCCCCGGTTTCCTCCGGTGACGAGAACCGAGCGGCTCAACGGATCACCCTTTCGCTAGCGGTCTGGATACCGAAAACCTAGCGGTCCGCTCCGCCGTTCGAGGAATCGGGCATCGACAGGGCCTCGCGACGGGCTCTGTCGAGTCCCTACAGAAAGTGGTAGGCACGGCGGCCCCGGGCGCGACATGATCGGAGCGACCATTCCCGACCTGGGAGGACTTTCCGTGCCCCAAACCATCGACGCGGCGTTCACCGCGCTGCCCCTGCGGGCGCTCGCCGACGCGGCGCTCGCCCGGGCCCGCGCGCTGGGTGCCGAGCATGCCGACTTCCGGCTGGAGCGGATCCGCAGCGCTTCCTGGCGGCTGCGCGACGCCAAGCCCTCCGGCGGCTCCGACACCACCGATCTCGGCCTCGCGGTCCGGGTCGTGCACGGTGGCAGCTGGGGCTTCGCCTCGGGCGTGGACCTCACCATGGACGGCGCGGCCAAGGTCGCCTCGCAGGCCGTGGCGATGGCGCAGCTGTCCGCCGAGGTGATCAAGGCGGCGGGTTCCGATGAGCGGGTGGAGCTGGCCCAGGAGCCGGTGCACGCCGACCGGACGTGGATCTCCGCCTACGACGTGAACCCGTTCGAGGTGCCGGACGGGGAGAAGGCGGCCCTGCTGGCCGACTGGAGCTCCCGGCTGCTGCGGGCCGACGGGGTGGCCCACGTGGACGCCTCGCTGCTCGCCGTGCACGAGAACAAGTTCTACGCGGACACGGCCGGCACCGTGACCACCCAGCAGCGGGTCCGGGTCCACCCGCAGCTCACCGCGGTGGCCGTGGACGACAAGACCGGCGAGTTCGACTCCATGCGGACCATCGCCCCGCCGACCGGCCGCGGCTGGGAGTACCTGACCGGGACCGGTTGGGACTGGGACGGCGAGCTGGAGCGGATCCCGGAGCTGCTCGCCGAGAAGATGCGCGCGCCGAGCGTCGAGGCCGGCCGCTACGACCTGGTCGTCGACCCCTCGAACCTGTGGCTGACCATCCACGAGTCCATTGGGCACGCCACCGAGCTCGACCGGGCGCTGGGCTACGAGGCGGCGTACGCGGGCACCTCTTTCGCCACCTTCGACCAGCTGGGCAAGCTGAGGTACGGCTCCCCGATCATGAACGTGACGGGTGACCGGACCGCCGAGCACGGCCTGGCCACGATCGGGTACGACGACGAGGGCGTGCAGGGCCAGAGCTGGGACCTGGTGCGGAACGGCACCCTGGTCGGCTACCAGCTGGACCGGCGGATCGCGAAGCTGACGGGCCTCGGGCGGTCGAACGGGTGCGCGTTCGCCGACTCCCCCGGCCACGTGCCGGTCCAGCGGATGGCGAACGTGTCGCTGCTGCCGGATCCGGGCGGGCTGTCCACCGAGGACCTGATCGGCGGGGTGGAGCGCGGGATCTACGTGGTCGGCGACCGCTCCTGGTCGATCGACATGCAGCGCTACAACTTCCAGTTCACCGGGCAGCGGTTCTTCCGGATCGAGAACGGGCGGCTGGCCGGCCAGCTGCGCGACGTCGCCTACCAGGCCACGACCACCGACTTCTGGGGATCGATGGAGGCCGTCGGCGGCCCGCAGACCTACGTGCTGGGCGGTGCCTTCAACTGCGGCAAGGCCCAGCCGGGCCAGGTCGCGGCGGTCTCGCACGGCTGCCCGTCCGCGCTGTTCCGCGGCGTCAACATCTTGAACACCACGCAGGAGGCGGGACGCTGATGGCGCCGAACCACACCAAGCCGCACGAGATCGTCGAGCGGGCCCTGGAGCTGTCCACGGCCGACGGCTGCGTCGTCATCGCCGACGAGGAGTCCACCGCGAACCTGCGCTGGGCGGGCAACGCGCTCACCACCAACGGGGTGACCCGCGGCCGCACCCTGACGGTGATCGCCACCGTGGACGGCAAGGAGGGCACGGCCTCGGGCGTGGTCTCCCGCGGCGCGGTCACCGCCGCCGATCTGGAGCCGCTGGTCCGCGCCGCCGAGGCGGCCGCCAAGGCGGCCGGCCCGGCCGAGGACGCGCAGCCGCTGGTCACCGGCACCCCGGCGTCCCCGGGCTTCACCGAGGCCCCGGCGGAGACCTCCTCGGCGGTGTTCGCAAAGTTCGCGCCGGCGCTGGGCGAGGCCTTCGCCCGGGCCCGCGCGGGCGGCCGCGAGCTGTACGGCTTCGCCAACCACGAGCTGGTCTCCAGCTACCTCGGTACCTCCACCGGCCTCCGGCTCCGGCACGACCAGCCCAACGGCACCCTGGAGGTCAACGCCAAGGCCCCGGCCGCGGACGGCCGCCCGCGCTCGGCCTGGGCCGGCCGCTCGACCCGGGACTTCTCGGACGTGGACCCGACCGTGCTGGACGCCGAGCTCGCCGTACGGCTGGGCTGGGCGGAGCGGCGGATCGAACTGCCCGCCGGGCGCTACGAGACCCTGCTGCCGCCGACCGCGGTGGCCGACCTGCTCATCTACCAGATGTGGTCGGCCACGGCCCGGGACGCGGTGGAGGGCCGCACGGTCTTCTCCAAGCCCGGCGGCGGCACCCGGCTCGGCGAGAAGCTCTCGCGGCTCCCGGTGACCCTGCGCAGCGACCCGGCCGAGCCGGGACTGGAGTGCGCACCGTTCGTGATCGCGCACAGCTCGAGCGACGACGCCTCGGTGTTCGACAACGGCCTGCCGGTGCCGACCACCGAGTGGATCAAGGACGGCGAGCTGGCCCGGCTGATGACCACCCGGCACACGGCGGAGCTCACGGGGCAACCGCTCTCCCCGGGCTTCGGGAACCTGATCCTGGACGCGGGCGGCGAGAAGTCGCTGGAGGAGATGGTCGCCGCCACCGAGCGGGGCCTGCTGCTCACCTGCCTCTGGTACATCCGCGAGGTGGACCCGGCCACGCTGCTGCTGACCGGTCTGACCCGGGACGGCGTGTACCTGGTGGAGAACGGCGAGGTGGCCGGGGAGGTGAACAACTTCCGGTTCAACGAGTCGCCGGTGGACCTGCTCTCCCGGGCCTCCGAGGCCGGGCGGACCGAGAAGACCCTGCCGCGCGAATGGAGCGACTGGTTCACCAGGGCCGCGATGCCCGCTCTGCGTATCCCCGATTTCAACATGAGTTCGGTAAGTCAGGGCGTCTGACCACCTAGAATGTGCGGGAACCCTCATCCGCACCCCTACTCACTCCATCCCAAGGAGAGTCACGACCGTGACCGACATCGTCGACGAACTCAAGTGGCGCGGGCTGTTCTCGCAGTCCACCGACGAAGAGGCCCTGCGCAAGGCGTTCGCGGACGGCCCGGTCACGTTCTATTGCGGATTCGACCCGACCGCGGCCTCGCTGCACGTGGGACACCTGGTGCAGGTGCTCACCATGCGCCGGCTCCAGCAGGCCGGAAACCGGCCGCTGGCGCTGGTCGGCGGGGCCACCGGGCAGATCGGTGACCCGCGGCCGACCGCCGAGCGCACCCTGAACGACCCGGAGACGGTCGCGAACTGGGTGAACCGGCTGCGGGCGCAGATCGAACCGTTCCTGTCCTTCGAGGGCGAGAACGCGGCCACCATGGTGAACAACCTGGACTGGACCGCCGGCATGTCCGCGATCGAGTTCCTGCGGGACATCGGCAAGCACTTCCGCGTCAACAAGATGCTGACGAAGGACTCGGTCGCCCGCCGGCTGGAGTCCGACCAGGGCATCAGCTACACGGAGTTCAGCTACCAGCTGCTGCAGGGCATGGACTTCATGGAGCTGTACCGGCGGCACGGCTGCACCCTGCAGCAGGGCGGGTCGGACCAGTGGGGCAACCTGGTGGCCGGCCTCGACCTGATCCACAAGGTGGAGCCGGACGCCCACGTGCACGCGATGGCGACCCCGCTGATGGTCAAGGCGGACGGCACCAAGTTCGGCAAGACCGAGAGCGGGGCCGTCTGGCTGGACCCGGAGATGACCACTCCGTACGCGTTCTACCAGTTCTGGCTGAACGTGGACGACCGGGACATCTCGACGTACATGCGGATCCTGTCCTTCAAGTCCGTCGCGGAGCTGGAGGAGCTGGAGGCGCAGACCGCCGAGCGGCCGCAGATGCGCGCCGCGCAGCGGGCGCTGGCCGAGGAGCTGACCACCCTGGTGCACGGCGCCGACCAGTGCGCCGCCGTGATCGCCGCGTCCCGGGCGCTGTTCGGGCAGGGCGACCTGACGGATCTGGACGAGGCCACGCTGGCAGCCGCCCTGTCCGAGCTGCCGCAGGCCACGGCCGACGGACTGGCGCCGGTGGTGGACCTGTTCGCCGACACCGGCCTGGTGGCCAGCAAGTCGGCCGCGCGGCGCACCGTGAAGGAGGGCGGCGCCTACGTGAACAACGTGAAGATCACCGCCGAGGACGCGGTCCCCGCCAAGGAGGACCTGCTGCACGGGCGCTGGCTGGTGCTGCGCCGGGGCAAGAAGAACCTGGCCGCGGTGGAGGTCACCGGCATCTGACCGGGACCGTCCCGAGGTGACGCACGGCGAGGGGCCGGTGCGGACGATCCGTCCGTACCGGCCCCTTCGCCATGCCTGCGTCTTCGCGTCCCGCGCCGGTCAGGCGGTGCGCTTGCCGCGGAAGGACATGTAGATCATGTCGCCGAGTCCGACGATGAGCACGGCCCCGGCGAGCTGCAGCAGATGCCGGATCCAGTCGATGCCCGCCGTCTCGCGCACCCCGATCCAGCCGGCGACGGCATTGCCGAGGATGGCCCCGACGATGCCGAAAAGGGTCGTCAGCCACAGTGGCTGGTGCTGTTTCCCGGGCAGGATGGCCCGGGCTATGAGGCCCAGCACGAATCCGACGATGATCGCCCACAACCAGCTCATGTCGCCTCCTCGGGGCGCGATGTGCGCATGTGGGCCCAGTTTCGAGCCGATCGGCGAAGCGCGCATTTCGGGCGACCCCGTTCGGAGGACCCCCTCTCCCCGGCGCGAGGGGCCCGGCGTACGGTGGAGGGGTGAAGAAGCGGAACGGAGCCGAGGTCTTCAGGATCACCGGTGCCCGGTTGGGGCTCCAGGAGGACGTACGGGGGCGGCAGCGCCGCTATGTGATCTCGATGTCGATCAGGACCCTGTCGGTGATACTCACCGTGATCCTGTGGAACGTGGAGCGCCATGTGGCGGTGGTGACGCTCATCGCGGGCGCGCTGCTGCCGTACGTGGCCGTGGTCATCGCCAACGCGGGGCGGGAGAACACCCCGGCGCTGCCCTCGAACTTCATCCCCTCACCTGTACATCCGCCCCTCGAAGCGGGAAACCTCAAGAAAAGCTCAGATCAATCATGAAGTTCCGGTGCACCGCACCGGGTCCTGCGTGACATACTGCCTACGCGCTCCGCATCCCCCGTCGGAGCGACGTATCGACGCCGGGCAGCTCCCCCCGTGGCTGCTCGGCGTCGTCATGTCCGGGGGCGCGTATCGGGTGATCCCGTCTTCACGCCGTCTTCTAGGGTTGGGGCGTGAACCTCTTCGCCGACGAACCGGCCACCCCGATCTGCTCCGCCAAGGGCTGCCGCGACGCTGCGGTCTGGGTCCTGGCCTGGAACAACCCGAAACTGCACACGCCGGATCGCCGCAAGACCTGGCTGGCGTGCGAGCAGCACCGCGAGCACCTGTCCCAGTTCCTGGGCGTGCGCGGGTTCCTCAAGGACGTCGTGAGGTTCGAGGAGTGGGAGGAGCCGGAAGGCTCCTGAGGGACCGGCCTGCGGCGGTCAGCCGCCGATGGCCGACATGGGGCGGGCGGGCTGGAGGAAGCTGGGGTCGTCCAGGCCGGAGCCGGCCTTCTTGCCCCACATCGCCTTCTTCCAGAGCTCGGCGACCTCCTCGTCCGTGGCGCCCGAGCGCAGGGCTGCGCGCAGGTCGGACTCCTCCGTCGCGAACAGGCAGGTACGGACCTGGCCGTCGGCGGTGAGCCGGGTGCGGTCGCAGGCACGGCAGAACGGCCGGGTGACCGAGGCGATGACTCCGACGGTGGCCGGGCCGCCGTCGACGATCCAGCGCTCCGCCGGAGCGGCGCCGCGGGCTTCCTGGCCCTCTTCGGTCAGCTCGAAGCGGGTGCGCAGGGACTGGAGGATGTCGCCGGCGGTGATCATGCCGCTGCGCTTCCAGCCGTGCTGGGCGTCCAGCGGCATCTGCTCGATGAAGCGGAGCTCGTAGCCCTGGTCGATGGCCCAGGCGAGCAGGTCGGGGGCCTCGTCGTCGTTGAGGCCGGGCATCAGGACGGCGTTGACCTTGACGGGGGTGAGGCCGGCGTCCCGGGCGGCGGCCATGCCCTCGATGACGTCCTTGTGCCGGTCGCGCCGGGTGAGGGTCTTGAAGACCTCGGGCCGCAGGGTGTCCAGGGAGACGTTGACCCGGTCCAGGCCGGCCGCCTTGAGGGCGGTGGCGGTCCGCTTGAGGCCGATGCCGTTGGTGGTGAGGGACATCCTGGGGCGCGGCTCCAGGGCGGCGCACCGCTCGACGATGCCGACCAGGCCGGGGCGGAGCAGGGGCTCGCCGCCGGTGAAGCGGACCTCGGTGACGCCGAGGGAGGTGACCGCTATGTCGATCAGCCGGACGATCTCGTCGTCGCTCAGCAGATCGGGCTTGGCCAGCCACTGCAGGCCCTCTTCGGGCATGCAGTACGTGCACCGCAGGTTGCACCGGTCGGTGAGCGAGACGCGCAGGTCAGTGGCAACGCGGCCGTAGGTGTCGAGAAGCACTGTGGGCCTCCTCCCCTGTCCGGTGTGAGGTGCTTCCGGGGGTGTCCCGGCAGGTATCCGATGAGATCGAGACTACGCGACCCGTGTGGCCGGCTGACGTCGCCGAATGAACGAGACGTAACGTGGCCGCGTCGTACTTCCGTACGACGCGGCCACGCTCGGTGTTCGGAGGATCTCAGTGCGCCCCGGTTCCCGTCAGCGACCGGACCTCGAGTTCCGCGTACTTCTGGGGGTCGGCCTTCTCCTTCGAGAGGACGGTGCCCAGCCAGCCCAGCAGGAAGCCCAGCGGGATGGAGATCAGGCCGGGGTTCTCCAGCGGGAACCAGTGGAAGTCCATGCCCTTGAACATGGAGCTCTTGGGATTGCCGGACACCACCGGTGAGAACAGCACCAGCACCACCGACGAGATCAGGCCACCGTAGATCGACCACAGGGCGCCCCGGGTGGTGAACCGCTTCCAGAAGAGGCTGTAGAGGATCGTCGGCAGGTTGGCGGAGGCCGCGACGGCGAAGGCGAGGGCGACCAGGCCGGCCACGTTGATGTCGCGGGCCAGGGCGCCCAGGCCGATGGCGACGGCGCCGATGACCACGGTGGACCAGCGGGCCGCCCGCACCTCTTCCTTCTCGGTGGCCTGCCCCTTGCGGATCACGTTGACGTAGATGTCGTGCGCGAAGGACGAGGAGGAGGCCAGGGTGAGGCCGGCGACCACCGCGAGGATGGTCGCGAAGGCCACGGCGGAGATCACGGCGAGCAGGATGGCGCCGCCGGTGGAGTCGGGGCCGCCGCCGATCTCCTGGGCGAGCAGCGGGGCGGCCGTGTTGCCGGAGGGGTTGGAGTCGATGATCTCGGTCCGGCTGAGCAGCGCGGCGGCGCCGAAGCCGAGGGCGATGGTCATCAGGTAGAAGGCGCCGATGATGCCGATGGCCCAGTTGACGGACTTACGGGCGGCCTTGGCGGTGGGCACGGTGTAGAAGCGGATCAGGATGTGCGGCAGGCCGGCGGTGCCCAGGACCAGGGCGAGGCCGAGGGAGATGAAGTCCAGCTTGGAGGTCCCGGTGGCGCCGTACTTCAGGCCGGGTTCCAGGAACGCGGAGCCCTTGCCGCTGTTCTCGGCGGCCTCGCCGAGCAGGTCGGAGACGTTGAAGTTGAACTTCCACAGCACCATGAAGGTGATCAGCAGGGCGCCCGCGATCAGCAGGACGGCCTTGACCATCTGGACCCAGGTGGTGCCCTTCATGCCGCCGATGGAGACGTAGACGATCATCAGGACGCCGACCAGGGCGACGATCGCGATCTTCCCGCCGTCGCTCTTGATCCCGAGCAGCAGCGAGACGAGCACCCCGGCGCCGGCCATCTGGGCGAGCAGGTAGAAGATCGAGACCACGATGGTGGAGGTGCCGGCGGCGGTGCGGACGGGGCGCTGGCGCATCCGGTAGGCGAGGACGTCGCCCATGGTGTAGCGGCCGGAGTTGCGCAGCGGCTCGGCGACGAGCAGCAGCGCGACGAGCCAGGCGACCAGGAAGCCGATGGAGTAGAGGAAGCCGTCGTAGCCGAAGAGGGCGATGGCGCCGGCGATGCCGAGGAAGGACGCCGCGGACATGTAGTCGCCGGAGATGGCCAGGCCGTTCTGGAAGCCGGTGAACTGGCGGCCGCCGGCGTAGAAGTCGGCGGCGCCGCGGGTCTGGCGGCCCGCCCAGATCGTGATGATCAGCGTGGCGACCACGAACAGCCCGAAGAGGGTGATGATCAGCGGCCGGTGCTCGGAGGCCCCGCCGGCGGCCAGGTGGTAGGCGTGTGCGGCGCTCATTCTCCGGCCTCCATCCGCTGCTTGATGGCCTGTGCCCGCGGGTCGAGCTTGGCGGCGGCGTGCCGGGAGTACCACCAGGCGATGAGGAAGGTGGTGGCGAACTGCCCGAGGCCGAGTACGAGTGCGACGTTGACGTTGCCGAACAGCTTGGTCCCCATGAAGCCGCCCGCGTAGTTGGACAGCAGCACGTAGAGCAGGTACCAGGCGATGAAGGCCGCGGTGAGCGGGAACGCGAAGGAGCGGTAGGTGCGGCGCAGTTCGCCGAACTCGGGGCCGGCCTGGACGGCGGCGAAGCGTTCGGCCGGGAGGACGGCCGGCTGCGTGTCCGGGCCGCCGGGCGGCGGCGCTGCTTCGGTGGTCACGGGAGGTTCTCCTTGCGACGCGGATGCGGTGGGAACGGCTGACAAAACGACCTCCGTGGGGGGGTTGATGGTGCGGTCCCCCCTGTGCAACGGCACGGAACCCGGACGGCGGCGGTTCACCCCCCGCTGTGACTTCCGGAACTTCCGCAGGAACTCTTCGTCGAACTGATGGCGCAAACACGAACGCGACAGCTAGGTTCACCTGTCATGAACCCGTCCGACGCAACCCGCGTCAGGACGGCTTTTTCACGGATGATGTGGAGAACCCATGGCTCATCTGGGATCCGGCCGCTCGCGCGCCCTCGCGGTACCGGTCGGCCTGGCCCTCACGGCCTCGCTCGCCTTCCTGCCCGCGGTGTCCGCCACCGCGGCTCCCGCGGAAGACTCGGGCGTGACGGCCGCACCGGCCACCGGCCCGAAGCTGTCCTACGTGGCGAACCTGACCGCGTACGGGACGGCGAAGCAGGCCAAGAAGGCCATCGAGCGGGCCGGCGGAACGGTGGTGACGGCGTATGAGCAGATCGGCGTCGTCGTCGCGCACTCCCAGAACCCCGACTTCGCCAAGCAGCTGCGGGCCCAGCGGAGCCTGTTCGTGTCGGTCGGCGCCACCCGCACGGCCCCGCTCACCCCGGTGCAGACCACCGAGGAGGGCGCCACGCAGAAGCTGAGCGCGGCCGACGCCGCCAAGGCCGCGGCGGCGGCCGCGCCGGGCGAGGAGCCGCTCGAGGCCAACCAGTGGGACCTCCGGGCGATCAAGGCCGACCAGGCGCACAAGATCAACGATGGCAGCCGGGACGTCACCGTCGGTGTCATCGACACGGGTGTCGACGACACCCACCCCGATCTGGCCCCCAACTTCTCGCGCGAGCAGTCGGCCAACTGCGTGGGCGGCGTCGCCGACACCTCCGAGGGCGCCTGGCGTCCGTACGCCGACGGCAGCGACCACGGCACCCACGTGGCCGGCACCATCGCCGCCGCCCGCAACGACATAGGCATCAGCGGTGTCGCGCCGGGCGTGAAGGTCGCCGGCATCAAGGTGAGCGAGCCCGGCACCAGCCTCTTCTTCACCGAGGCGGTCGTCTGCGGCTTCATGTTCGCCGCCGAGAAGGGGATCGAGGTGACGAACAACAGCTACTACGTCGACCCCTGGCTCTACAACTGCAAGGCGGACGCCGACCAGGGCGCCCTGGTCGAGGCCCTCACCCGGGCGACCCGGTACGCCGAGAAGAAGGGCGTCCTGCACGTCGCCTCGGCCGGCAACTCCAACCACGACCTGGCGGGCGACTCGATCCTCGACGACAGCAGCCCGGACGACGCCACCCCGGTGCCGCGGACCATCGACCCCAAGGTCTGCCTTGACATGCCCACGCAGCTCCCGGGCGTGGTCACCGTCTCCGCCACCGGCGACAAGGGCCTGAAGTCCTACTACTCCAGCTACGGCCTCGGCGTGGTGGACGTGGCAGGACCGGGCGGCGACAAGTGGCAGACCCCGGCTACCCCGGACGCCAACGGCCGCGTGCTGTCCACCGTCCCGGGCGGCGGCTACGGCTACAAGCAGGGCACCTCGATGGCCGCGCCGCACGTCGCGGGCGTCGCCGCGCTGCTCAAGAGCGCCCACCCCGGCGCCACGCCGGCCCAGCTGCAGCGGATGCTGAAGGCCCAGGCCGACAAGCTGGCCTGCCCGGACAAGGTCTACGACAACACCGGCAACCTGATCGACGCCACCACCTGCCAGAGCAAGTGGGGCCAGACGGGTTACTACGGCCACGGCCTGGTCAACGCGCTGAACGCGGTCAAGTAGCGGTACGGCGGCGATCCGGCGGTCAGGGGGCCGTCTGATCCTGAAGGCACGGGCGGGGCCGGGGGGGGAACATCCCGCCCGGCCCCGCCCCGCTCACGCCCTGCGGGGGACCGTGGGCATCACGGCGTGATGAGGACCTTCAGCGCGCTGCGGTCGTCCATCGCGCGGTACCCGTCCGGCACCTCCTCCAGGCCCACCGCCCGGTCGAACACCGGAGCCGGGTCGATGGCGCCGGACAGGACGTCCTCCAGCAGCTCCGGGATGTAGGCGCGGACGGGGGCCACTCCGCCGCGCAGGGTGATGTTCCGGTCGAACATGACACCGAGGTCGAGGCCGGTGCCGCTGCCGTGCGGCACGCCCACGTAGCCGATGGCACCGCCGTCGCGGGTGATGTTCACCGCGGTGCGCATGGACTGCTCGGTGCCCACGGCCTCGATGACGGAGTGCGCGCCCTGTCCACGGGTGAGCTCGCGGACGGCCGCCTCGGCGGCCTCCCCGCGCTCCGCGACCACGTCGGTGGCACCGAACAGCTTGGCTATGTCGGTACGGGCGGCGTGCCGGCCCAGGGCGATGATCCGCTCGGCACCGAGCCGCTTGGCGGCCAGGACGCCGCACAGCCCGACCGCGCCGTCACCGACCACCGCGACGGTGGACCCGGCGCGGACGCCGGCGCCCAGGGCCGCGTGGTGCCCCGTGCCCATGACGTCGGAGAGCGCGAGCAGTCCGGTCAGCAGGTGGTCGTCGGAGGCGGCGTCGGTGGGCAGCTTCACCAGGGTGCCGTCGGCGTGCGGGACCCGGACGGCCTCGCCCTGGCCGCCGTCGTGCCCGACCGAGCCCCAGAATCCGCCGCTCACGCAGGAGGTGTGCAAGCCCTCGGAGCAGTAGTCGCAGGTGCCGTCGGACCACATGAACGGGGCGACGACCAGGTCACCGGCGCGCAGCCCGGTGACCTGCGGGCCGGTCTCCTCGACCACGCCGAGGAACTCGTGGCCGATGCGCTGGCCGGGCTGCCGCGCGGCGTTGCCGCGGTAGGCCCACAGGTCGCTGCCGCAGATGCAGGCGCGGAGCACGCGGACGACGGCGTCCTCGGGCTGCCGGATCGCGGCATCGGGCACCTCCTCCACGCGGATGTCGTGCGGGGCGTGGATGACGGTGGCTCGCATGGTGGTGCAGTCCTCCGGCTCAGGTGGTTCAGTCTTGTATGACCTCCCTACCGTACGCCCCCACCGGCGGTGGCCCGTCCCGTCGCCGGGGCGGCCGGATCCCGGGGCGCGGCGCCCAGGACCCCGGTGGCCAGCAGGTACTGGGCCACGAGGTAGGTCAGCATGATCCAGAAGTCGGGGCGGGGCAGCTGGGGCCACTCGGCGACACCGGTGGCGATGAGGGTGTCGGAGAGCAGGAACAGCGCTCCGCCGAGCGCGGCCCGGACGCCGAGGGCACTCGACCGGAAGGCCATGGCGGCAAGCAGCAGGCTGTAACCGGCCACCGGGATCCGCAGCTCGGCGGGCAGGTCGGCCCAGAGCAGCGAGATCGTCCCGACGAGCGCGAGGAGGTACGCCACGCCGAGGGGCAGGGGCGCGGGCCGCTTCCCGAAGAGCACGAGGTAGCAGACGTGCCCCAGGGCGAAGGAGCTCATGCCGACGAGGAAGGCGGCGTCGGCGTCGAAGAGCAGCGCCAGGTCCCCGCCCCACCCGAAGGCGAGCGCGGCCACCAGCAGGCGGGGCGCGCCCAGGGTGAGGACGTGGGCGATGAGCAGGGGCATGAGCAGCGGCTTGAACAGCAGGTGCCCGGGGTCCCAGCCGGCCAGCAGTGAGCCGAGGTCGCCGGCGGTGGCGAGGGCGAAGCCGATCAGCGCGGCCCGGCCGATCCGGTCGCGGCGCCGGGCGGCCGCCAGTCCTGCGGGCGTACGGGCGGCGGCCCAGGAAGGGACCCGGCGGGCGGCGGCGGTCACGCGGCGCTCTCGGAGGCTGCGGGGGCGGGGGCGCCTTCGGCGGCGGGGGCGGGCTGCGGCGCGGCGGCCTGCGCGGGCTGCGGTGCGCCGGCGGGGGCGGGGGCGGGGGCGGGCTGCCAGCCGGGGCCGCGGAAGACCCGGCCGGCGCGCTCGCGCCAGGTGCGGGCGGCGCGTACGTCTCGGGCGATGGCCGCGTACTCGTGGGTGGCCACCCGCAGCGGGTTGTAGGTGTTGACGTTCTTGGTGAGCCCGTAGACCGGCCGCTCGGTCTCCCCCACCCAGGAGCCGAACATCCGGTCCCAGAGGATCAGGATCCCGCCGAAGTTGCGGTCCAGGTAGCCGCCCTGGGAGGCGTGGTGGACGCGGTGGTGGGAGGGGGTGTTGAAGACGTACTCGTATGGGCGGGGCAGCTTGCCGATGCGCTCGGTGTGGACCCAGAACTGGTAGAGGAGGTTGATGCCGTAGCAGAACGGGATCGCCGCCGGGTGCACGCCGAGCGCCACCATCGGCAGGTAGAACCACCAGGTGGTGGCGCTGGTCCAGGGCTGGCGCAGGGCGGTGGTGAGGTTGAAGTTGCGGCTGCTGTGGTGCACCACGTGGCAGGCCCACAGGATGCGGATGACGTGGTGGAGCCGGTGCTGCCAGTAGTAGAGGAAGTCCTGGACGAGCAGCATCAGCAGGGCGGTCCACCACAGGAACGGCACGCGCAGCGGGGTCAGTTCGTAGACCGCGGTGAAGACGGCGACGACCGGGATCTTCCACAGCAGGTCGAAGCCGATGCTGCCGATCCCCATGGTGAGACTGGTGGCCGCGTCCTTTTTGTCATAGCCGGCGGCATCCTCGTCGGGATGGAGCCGATAGCTCACCATCTCGATGACGGTGAGCAGGACGAAGGCGGGTATGGACCACAGCACGACATCGGGCAGGTTTGGCATGGGCGCACCTTAGGGGCGGGTTCCGGGGTGCCGCTAGGGGTTGTTACCGATCAGTATCCGTGCGGGTTACCGCGGGTACAAGGGGAGGGTGCATGACGGGGTTCGAGACGGCCGTCTTACGGGCGGCGGGAACGGCGGCGACGGCCCTGGCACGGGCGAAACTGGGCCGGGCCCCGGGCGCCGGTGTGGCGGCCGATCCGGTGCGGCCCGCACCGCCATGGCGGCGCCCGCCCGCGCTGGGCGAACCGGAGCTCCGCCGCCTCGCCGCGGCGCTGGCGGACCGGCTGGGCGAGGCGGCGTCACGCCTTCCGGAACACGAACGGCTGGCGGCACTGGACGCGGCGGCCGATGCCTTCGCCGCGCTGGGCCCGGTGGACGCCGACGCCCTCTTCGCGGCGGACCTGGACCCGGCGGCCCTGGCGGCCGGGCTGCCGGTGCCGGCGTCGGCCGGCCTGAGCGGACCGGCCGAGGCGGCCTGCCGGGACCTGATCCGGCTGTGCTGCGCGCACGCGGTGGAGTACCTGACCACCCTGCCGGGGTTCGGCGCCCGGGCGGACGTGGAGCTGGTGCGCCGGACGGGCGAGCTGGCGCGGGCAGTGGACCGGCTGGCGGACCGCCCGGACGGGGCGGCGCACGCCTTCGAGGAGCGGTACGCGGCGTACGTGGCCGAGGCCCACGGGCGCTTGCAGCTCTTCGGCCTGACGACCTCCCGAGCCCGGGAGGAATGGCCGCTGGACCTCGCCTACGTCAGCCTCAGCGTGAACGGCGAGCAGCAACTCCTGCCCGGCGAGCCGGGGATGCACCGGACGACCGTCAAGGCCGAACAGGCGCTCGGCACCGCGGACCGGGTACTGCTGCGCGGCCCGGCGGGCTCGGGCAAGAGCACCCTTCTGCAGTGGCTGGCGCTCAACGCGGCCCGGCAGGCGGACGGGGCGTGGAGCAGTTGCATGCCGTTCGTACTGCGGCTGCGGTCGTTCACCACGGCGGAGGCGCTGCCCATGCCGGAGGACTTCCTCCGCGCCTCGGGCGTACCCCTGTCGGCTCCGTCCGGCTGGGTCGAGGACCTCATGCTGAGCGGCCGGGCACTGGTCTTGGTCGACGGCGTGGACGAGGTCCCGCAACGGCTGCGCACCCGTACGGAGCACTGGCTGCGCTCGCTGGTCTCGGCCTTCCCGACGGCCCGCTACGTGGTCACCACCCGCCCCTCGGCTGTGCCGGAAGACTGGCTGGCCGGAACGGGCTTCAGTCCGCACTCGCTGCTCCCGATGGAACGGGATGACATCGGGGCGTTCGTCGCCCACTGGCACCGGGCCGCTCGTGCGGAGTGTCCGGGCGAGGACCTCGACGCGTACGAGGCATCACTCCTGGAGGCGGTGTCCGCCCGCCGGGACCTGGGCCGGCTGGCCACCAACCCCCTGATGTGCGCGCTGCTGTGCGCCCTGAACCGCGACCGGCGGATGCACCTGCCCCGGGCCCGCAAGGAGCTGTACGACGCCGCCCTGGACATGCTCCTGGTCCGGCGCGACACGGAGCGGGAGATCAGCGGGGTCGAGGGCGTCTACCTCACCCGGGACGAACAGATCCTGCTGCTCCAGCGGTTCGCCTACTGGTTGATCCGCAACGGCCAGGTCGAGGCGAGCCGGGACGAAGCCGTCGAGCTGTTGGCGGAGTGGCTGGACGCGATGCCGCAGGTGCGGGAGCAGGGCGACGCGGAGCAGGTCTTCACGCACCTGCTGATCCGCAGCGGGCTGCTGCGCGAGCCGGTGAAGGGGTCGGTGGACTTCGTCCACCGCACCTTCCAGGACTACCTGGGCGCCAAGGCGGCCGTCGAGTCGCGCGACTTCGGCGTACTGGTGAAGAACGCCCACGACGACACCTGGGACGACGTGGTCCGCATGGCCGTGGGCCATGCCCGCCCGGACGAACGCACCCGCATCCTGCGCGGCCTGCTGAAGCGGGCGGACAAGGTCAAGGGCGCCCGCAGTCGTCTGGTCCTCTTGGCAGCAGCCTGTCTGGAGCACGCGCCGGAATTGGACCCGACCGTCCGCACGGAGATCGAGAGTCGCACCAAACGACTACTGCCGCCGCAAAGCCTTTCGGACGCGGATGAGGTGGCCAAAGCCGGGGAGCTGGTGCTCGACCTACTGAGGGGTCCGGATGCTCTGGACGAGAGGGAAGCCGCAGCCACCATCCGGACCGCTGCACAAGTGGGTGGGCCACGGGCCTTGGCCGTCATCAGCCGCTTCCGGCACGAAACCCGCCTGCGCGCAACGGTCCAGCTGTCCGAAGCCTGGCAGCACTTCGACACAAACGAGTACGTGGGTGGGGTTCTGGATGGGGCCCCGCTCACGGAGGCCTTCCTCCTGGTGACCTCGCAGGAACAGGTTGATGCGCTACCGCGACTCAAGCAACTGCACTCGGTGAGTTTGGTCGGCGATCTGGGGCTACCGAAGCGGCTCACCGATCGTCGGGATGTACAGCGGATGCAGATCATCCGCAATGAATGGTTGACGAGCATCGATCCACTCGCATCCATGGACCAGCTGCACATGCTCGGCCTGCATATTTGCCCAGCCTTGTCCAACATCGACCCGATCTCAGTGCTTCCACTCCGCGAACTGCACCTTTCACGCGTGAAGGGGGGCACATCGCTGCAACCATTGGCCGCCCTCAACGCGCTGACCACGTTGTCGATCGACTTCGCGGCAGACATCACCGCAGTCCGTGAAATTCCTGGCGACGCCGACCTGAAGTCATTCCAGCTGTGGCGCAGCGCCCGCCACATCGATCTTCTCGGCCTCACGCGCTGGCCAGCCCTTACGCAGCTCACGCTCGCCGGCGACAAGCAGTTGTCCCAGCTCAAACGAGAGCCGCCACCCCTGCTCACCGTGCTGCAAGTGCTGGGACAGGCCGCGTTCGATCCGGCTTCGCTGCTCCCCTACACGGGCCTTCGGTCTCTGGACTTGAGTAAGTGCCAGTTCACCGGCAGTCTCCGCGCGCTGGCGGCTCTGCCAAACCTCACGCACCTCTTACTCTCGGAATGCACAGGTGCCATTGACCTCGCTCCCTTGGCCCGGCTCGACAATCTGGTGGTGACCGTGGGGCCGGACACAAGGGTTGAAGGAACGAGTCAGTTCCCGCCGGAGCGGCTCAGGCGAACGGATTTCTGAGCCGCCCCGGCGGGAAGACGGGGTCACCAGACCCGGACCGAGCCCCCCGGGGCGAAGGCCGGGCTGGTGGCTTCGGCCGGGACGGCCGTCAACGGCTCCGCGATCTCCGCGACCAGCGGACCGTGTTTCGCGGCCAGTGCGTCCAGGAACGGCAGGTCGAAGCCGTACACACGGGCCGCGTTGCCGCCGACCATGGCCGCGACCTCCTCCCGCGGGAGGCCCGCGTACGCGATGCGCAGGCCCTCGCGGGAGAACGGGGTGGTGCCCTCGTCGTGCGGGTAGTCGCTGCCCCACATGATCTTGTCGAGGCCGATCCGCTCCCGCAGCGGGACCTCGTGCGGACGCATGAAGCTGGCGCCGACGAAGCAGTTGTCCCGCCAGACCTCGCTCGGCCCCTTGCCCATCGCCTCCGCCAGCCCCGCGCCGAACTTGGACTCGGCGGTCGCGGCCCGCGTCGCCGCGCCCACCAGCCGGCCGTGGTAGTAGTCCAGCATCTCCAGCACGCCCGGGATCCAGCCGGAGCCCTGCTCGGTCAGGACCAGCTTGAGCGCCGGGTGGCGCCGGAAGGCGCCGCCGAAGATGAGGTGCCACAGCGCGCGGTGCGAGAACCAGGTGGTCTCCACCATGAAGACCGCGCGGGCGGCCGGTTCGTCGCCCAGCGGGGGCGACGCGGAGCCGCCGTGGTGGTTGACCGGCACGTCCAGTTCCGCGCAGACCGCCCAGATGGGGTCGTAGGCGGCGGAGTACAGCTCGGGGACGGGCGAGCCGGGCGGGACGCCGGGCAGCAGGATGCCCCCGGTCAGGCCGGCCTCGCGGGTGCGGCGGATCTCGGCGACCGCCGCGTCCACGTCGTTGAGGAGGATCTGGGCCACGCCCGCCCGGCGGCCCGGTGCGTCCGCGCAGAAGTCCGCCATCCAGCGGTTGTGCGCCTGCAGGCCGGCCCAGCGCTGCTCGTACTCGGCCCGCGTCGGCGGCTGCGCCATCAGCGAGGCCTTCGGGAAGAAGGGCGGGATGGTGTTGGGGAAGACGACCTCGGCGACGATGCCGTCCGCCTCCAGTTCCGCCAGCCGCCGCGCCGAGTTCCAGTTCCGGTCCGCCGTGTCGGCGAGGAGGTCCTCGTACGGGTTGACGTACGAGGCCGCCCAGGCGTCGAAGTCGTCGTGGTGCCTCTTCTCCAGGTAAGGCCTGTAGTCGAGCAGGTCGGCGCCCGCGTGGCAGTCCGCCGAGATGACCGTGTAGCGGTCTTCCATGGCTAGGACACCCCCATGACCGGGAAGTCGTTGCCGGTGAGCCAGTGGCGGCCCGTCTCGCGGGAGCGCGCCCAGGAGGCTTCCACCGCCGCCTGGTCGGGGCTCTGGCCCAGCTCCGCCGGGGTCGGGCCGATCCGGCGGGCCACGGGTGCGAGCTTCTCGGTGTCGAAGCCGAAGACCTCGGCCGCGGCCAGGCCCAGCATGCGGCGGGTCTCGGCGACCGGGATGTCGTGGAAGGTGTTCTTCAGCCAGGTGCGGGTGTTGGGCCAGGTGCCCTCGGGGTGCGGGAAGTCCGAGCCCCACAGGATGTTGTCCACGCCGATCTCGTACCGCTGGGCGAGCTCGCGCCGCTTGGTGTTGGTGGCGCAGACGAACACCTGCCGGTCCAGGTACTCGCTCGGCGGGCGCTTGAGCTCCGCGAACGGGGAGAGCTTCTTTCCGCCGTGGGCACCGAGGTAGAGGCGGTCCATGAACCAGAGCTGGTTGGGCAGCCACCAGCAGCCGGATTCGGCGACCCCGAACTTCAGCCCCGGGTGCCGCTCGAAGACCCCCGACCAGAGCAGGAACCACAGCGGGCGGGAGGGCCACCAGGTGACCTCGGAGACGTAGATGCCGAGGTGGTCGCCGTACTCGTGGCGGGGCGCGGCCCCCGAGTGGGTCACGATCGGCATCCCGGTCTCGGCCGCCGCCGCCCAGACCGGGTCGTAGCGCCGGTCGTGGTACGGGGCCTTGTCCACCCACATCGAGGGGATCATCAGCGCGCCGAGCCCGGACTCCTTGGCCCGGTGGATCTCGGCGACGACCTTCTCCGGTTCCCCGGTGATGGGGAGCAGGGCGACGCCGCAGTGCCGTTCGGGGTTCTGGGACACGAACTCGGCGAGCCACCGGTTGTGGGCCTGTGCACCGGCCATGCCGAGGTCGGGGTCCTGGTCTCCGGAAAGGCCGAGGCCCACCCCGAAGGGGGCGGCGGTCTGGCTGTCGACGGCGTCCGCGTCGGGGAAGACGACCTCGGCGGCGACCCCGTCGCCGTCGAGCTCCTTGAGCCGCTGGGTGGTGTCCCAGCCGCCCTTGAGGCCTTCCTCGTGATCGTGGAACCACTTCTCGGCGAAGGCCTCGTTGCGGATGCCCAGCCGGGTGGCCTCCTCCCGGCGGGCGTCCCGCTGGCCGAGGAACTCGTCGAAGGCGGCGTGGAAGCGGGAGTCGAGGTAGGGGCGGTACTGCTCGGTGGGCAGGCCCGCGTGGCAGTCGGAGGAGATGATCAGGTACGGGTCTTCGTACGTCTCGTCAGGCACGTCGGGCCCCTCAGTCGAGGATGAAGCTTTCCAGGTAGGCGGGGTTGGCGCGGTCGAGCATCGACTGCGACCGGGCGCGTATCTGCCGGTCGCTGTGCTCACTGGCCGGCAGCATCCAGAAGCGGTCGGCGCGGATGCCCTCGACCACGTGGTCGGCGACCTCTTCGACCGGGGTGAAGTTCACCTCGTGGCCGGCCTGCTTCATCGCGGCCTCGTACTGGTCGAGGCTGCGGTACGGGGTCTTGCGCGGGCGCTCCTTGGCGTACCGCTCGGGCCGGTTGCGGTGCGACTCCCACAGGCCGGTGCGCAGCATGTGCGGGCCG
The DNA here is from genome assembly GCF_056436025.1 of Streptomyces sp. NPDC043853. Lineage (NCBI taxonomy): Bacteria > Bacillati > Actinomycetota > Actinomycetes > Kitasatosporales > Streptomycetaceae > Streptomyces > Streptomyces sp. NPDC043853. Next base: position 125,164 of record NZ_JBWKDJ010000017.1, on the reverse strand, counting down.
GGGAAGAGGACGCTCGCGCCGATCCGCGCGCCCTCGGCCTTGAGGTGGGCGTACAGCGACTCGGTCATGGTCACCACGGCGGCCTTGGTGACGGCGTAGACGGAGGCGGTGGGCAGCGGGGCGATGCCGCCGTCGCCGGAGGAGGTGTTGACGACGTGGCCGGGGGCGCCGCCCTCGATCATGCGGGGGACGAAGGCCTGGATGCCGTGGAAGACGCCCCACACGTTGACGGAGAAGGCCCACTTCCAGTCGTTGGGCTCGTGTTCCCACATCCGGCCTTCGGCGCCGGAGCCGACCCCGGCGTTGTTGCACAGCACGTGGACGGCGCCGAAGGCGTCGTACGCGGCGTCGGCGAGGGCGAGGACGCTGTCGCGTTCGGAGACGTCGACGACCCGGGCGAAGACCTCGGCGCCGTCCGCGGAGAGTTCGCCGGCGGCCTTGGCGAGGGCGCCCTCCTCGACGTCGGCGAGGACCACCTTGAGGCCCTCGGCGGCGAAGCGGCGGGCCATGGCGAGGCCGATGCCGCTGGCGGCTCCGGTGACCACGGCCACCTGTCCTGCTTCGAGCTTCATCTCACACGCTCCCCTCGGTGCTTCCCGGAGGGGGTGCGTCGTATGCCTGCTGCGGGTCGTCGTAGCGCTGGTGGACGTACGGGAGCAGGGTCTGGGCACTGACCCGTTCCACGACCCGGCCCTTCTGGTCGGTGGTCTTCTCGCCGATGGTGATCTCGACGAGGCGGCGCACCGGGAGGTCGGCGACCGGGTCGTACATGGACTCGCGGAGGACCACGTCGCCGGTGATCCGCTCCAGTTTGCGGACCTTCTCGTTGCGGGTGCAGTGGACCAGCACGGGGTCCCCGTCGAAGCCCGAACCGTCCACGGCGGGGAGGAACTTGAAGTAGAAGTCGGTCTTCTGCGCGGGGGCGGGGAGGGGGAGTTCGCTGTCGACGGCGCCGCGGACCTCCACGAAGGCGATGCCGTGCCGGGCGAGGGCGGCGGAGACGACGAGGCCCTCGCGCTCGACGGTGACCTCGCCGAGCTTCTTCGGTTCGCCGAACACCTCGCGGCCGCCGGTCAGCGCCCGCTCGTGGGTCATCGGCATGACCAGCGGGTACCAGCCGTCCACTCCTCCGTGGTGGGCGGCGACGGCCACCGATCCGGCGCCGAGCGGGTAGCCGGGCAGGTCGACCTTGCTGATGTTGACGCGGACCAGTGGCCGGCCGGTGGGCTTGAGCGGCGGCGGGAGCACGGCCGCGACCACGTCGGGGTCGGTCTCCCAGACCGCGACCACGCCCGTGGACCAGATGTCGGGGAGGGAGGAGCTCTTCTCGCGCGAGGCCGCCGTCTCGGCTTCGGTCCGCGCGCCGTACCGTACGCGTGCCATGGGTGGACCACCCTTCGTCGTCGGTTCTGTAACACAGTTACACCGACAGCCGATGAGGGGTAAAGAGGGCTGCACGCACCAGAACTGACGTTCCGACAGATTGGCGGCCACCCCATGGCGAGGAACTCGATGACCCGCGAGGAGGTACTGGAGGCGGCCGCGTCCCTGGTCAAGCAGCACGGCCCGGCAGCCCTCACGATGCGCAAGCTCGCCGCCGAACTCGGCACGGCCGTGACCTCCATCTACTGGCACGTCGGCAACCGCGAATCCCTCCTCGACGCCCTGGTGGAGCGGACCGTCCAGGACATGGGCGCGATCCTCCCCGCCGGCCGCACCCCCGCCGACCGGATCCTGTCGATGGCCCGGACCCTGCGCCGCGAACTGCGCGAGCGCCCCCACCTGATCGCGATGGTCCACGAACGCGGGCTCACCGACCGGATGTTCCTGCCCGTGCAGCAGGCCCTGGTGCACGAGGTGCATGCCGCGGGGCTGCGCGGCGCGCGGGCCGCCGACGCGGTGCGCGCGATCCAGTTCCAGATCATCGGATTCCTCCTGGTCGAGCGCAATCGCGAACGCTCCCCCGCCCAGTCCCCCGCCGAGAGCGAGCTCTGGGATCCTGCCGCCGCCCCCCACGACCCCGCGCTCGCCCGTGCGCTGGCCCGCCCGGCCGATCCGGAGCGGATCTTCCTGCTCTCCGTACGGGCCCTGGTCTCGACCCTGCTCGCGGCTCCCGGCAGATAGCGCGGGGCGCGGCTGCTCGCCCTGGTGGACGCGCTGATGGGCTCCGACCGGGTGCACCGGCCGCTCTTCCGCCGCTTCCCCTTCTCGATCCCGCGCGACACGGAGCGCTGGTACGTCGACCGGGTCTTCGCCCTGCTGCTGCAGGCGCCCGAGCAGCCGTGCGTGCTGCGTGGCGCGCGACCGGCACGGTCCACCCCGTCGCCCCCTGCGCCCACCTCGTCTGCCGTGCCTGCCGGGACGGCGCGGACTACACCGGCTGCCCGGTCTGCCACCGCCGCGTCGACCCCGCCGATCCCTTCCTGCGTCCGGACGCCCGCGGCGCCTCCAGGGCCAAGGGAGTGCCCGCGGGGCCGCTGCGGCTGCTCCGGCTCGGCACGGACCTGCCGGCCGACTGCGCTCGGGTGATCGCCTCGCTGCTCGCCCGGCAGACCCCGCTCTCGCCCGAGGACCGGGAGGACCTGGCCCTGTTGCTTCCCCGGGCACCGGCCGGCCTGGACTGGCTGCCCCAGGAGATCCCCGTCCGGGAGACCAAGGCGCTCGTACTCGGCACCCTGCTGAGCCGGTGGCAGACCCAGGATGCCGCGCGGCCGCTGCTCGCGGCGCGGCTGACCACCGCCACCGATGTGCTGCGGGTCGCGGGTCACCCTCTGGGACCTGATGGTGTGGCGCGCGGCCGCCCGCTCCCGCCAGGTGACCGTCGTGCGCCGGTCCGCCGGGCCGGGGACCGTCGACGAGCTGTGGCTGCACCGCCGCCGCCCGGACGAGGGCGTGGCCGACTTCGCCTCCAGGATCGGTGCGCTCTTGGATCCGGAGGAGCGGTGGGCGCACCGCGACGCCGACGCCGGCGCCGCCGAAGCGGCCTCCGGGAAGCGGGTGTTCCTCGCCCTGGTACACGCCGGAGCGGCCCCCCCGGGGGGCTTCGGGCACGGCGTACCGGCTGTTCCCGGGGCCGGCCGAAGTGCCCGGGTCCTTCGCCCGGGTGACCGCCGGGGAACTGGTGGGGGAACTGGGCTGAGAGGACAACCCGGCCACGGCTGTCGGTCGGGACCCGTAAGCTCTGTGACCATGCTCGACGACCGTACGACCGCAGACACGACGTGGCCGACCGCGTACCCCCAGGGGTACGCGGTCGTCGACGTGGAGACCACCGGGCTCGCTCGCGACGACCGGATAGTCTCCGCCGCCGTCTACCGGCTCGACGCGCAGGGCAATGTGGAGGACCACTGGTACACGCTGGTCAACCCGCAGCGGGACCCCGGGCCGGTGTGGATCCACGGGCTGACGAGCGAGGTGCTCGACGGCGCCCCGCTGTTCGGTGAGATCGCCGAGGAGTTCGCCGGCCGGCTGGCGGACCGGGTGCTGGTCGCCCACAACGCCATCTTCGACTGGCAGATGATCGCCCGGGAGTACGCGCGCGCCGAATCGGCCGCGCCGGTCCGCCAGCGGCTCTGCACCATCGCCCTGTCGAAGGAGCTGAACCTGCCGCTCCCCAACCACAAGCTGGAATCGCTCGCCGCCCACTACGGGGTGGTGCAGCAGCGCGCGCACCACGCGCTCGACGACGCCCGGGTGCTGGCGGAGGCGTTCCGCCCGTCGCTGCACGCGGCCGCGCGCGACGGCGTACGGCTGCCGCTGCTGGAATGCCGGCCGCTGACGGAGTGGACGGACGCGCCGCCGGCGCCCCGGGTCGGCTACCAGGCGGGGTACGCGGCGGGCCGCAACAGCTGGCGGCCCTCCCGGAAGCGGCCGCTGTGCCCGTACCCGAACCCGGGGCGGTTCACCGACGGCAGCCCGCTCAAGCAGGGCATGCGGATCGCCTTCTCGGGTGACACCTCGGTGGACCGGGAGCTGCTGGAGGACCGGGCGGTCGAGGCCGGTCTGCACGTGGCGACGAGCGTGTCCCGGCTGACCAGCCTGCTGGTGACCAACGACCCCGACTCGGCCACCTCGAAGGTGGTCAAGGCGCAGGCGTACGGCACACCGGTGGTCGACGAGGCCGCCTTCACCCAGCTGCTTCGGGACGTGGCTCCGGCAGACGGGTGAGCCGCGGCCGACTCGCCCGGCGCCCGCTGGCCCGCCGGGGCCCGCGGTCCCACTCTGTGGCGCATGGCACGTTGTGAGGTCTGCGGAAACGACTACGGCATGTCCTTCGAGGTGCACGCGCAGGGCGCGGTGCACGTCTTCGACTGCTTCTCCTGCGCGATCCACCGGATGGCGCCCATCTGCGAGCACTGCCGGGTCCAGATCATCGGACAGGGCGTCGAGGTCGAGGGCTCCTGGTACTGCGGGGCGCACTGCGCCCGCTCGGAAGGGAAGGTGGGCATCGTCGACCGCGTCTGACCCCGTACGCGACCCGCGCGCGGGACGGGCTCCCGGGCCCGCGCGCGGAACGGGTCCCGGCCCCGCGCGCAGCCGTCCCCGGCGCTGGGGGTACCGTCGAGGGCGTGTACCGCTTCGTGCTGACCCGGCAGTGGGTGTGCCTCACCCTCGTCGCCCTCGTCCTCATCCCCACGATGGTCAAGCTGGGATTCTGGCAGTTCCACCGCCACGAGCACCGGGTCGCACAGAACGAACTGATCGCGGCGAACCTGGACGCCGCGCCCGCCCCGGTGACCGGGCTCACCTCCCCCGGGCACGAGGTTCCGCGCCGGGACTACTGGCGGGCCGTCACCGCCACCGGCACGTACGACGCCGCGCACGAGGTCGTGGTCCGGATGCGGACCTCGAACGACGACAAGGTCGGCTTCCACGTACTGACGCCGCTCCTCCTCGCGGACGGCCGGGCGGTCCTGGTGAACCGGGGCTGGGTGGCCGGCGGCGACGATCCGCGCGCCTATCCCCCGGTGCCGGCCCCGCCGGCCGGGCAGGTCACCGTCACCGGACGGCTCAAGGCGGACGAGACCAGCGGCGGCAGCGGCATCAAGGACCGCAAGGGCCTGCCGGACCGCCAGGTGATGCTGATCAACAGCGAGCAGCAGGCACGGACCCTGGGCCGGCCGGTGCTCGGCGGGTACCTCGAGCTGACCGGGCCGGTCCCGGCGGACGGCAGCCCGGAGCCGGTGGCCGCCCCGGACCACGACTCCATCGGCGCCCACATGGCGTACGCGGTGCAGTGGTGGCTGTTCGCGGCGGGCGTGCCGGTGGGGTGGCTGGTGCTGGTGCGCCGGGAGAAGCGCGACCGGGAGGCCGCGGCGGCGCAGCCCGCCGCGGAGAGCGGAGCCCCGCCCGTTAGCGTGTAGGGCATGGATCTTGGACTGAAGGACCGTGTCTACGTCGTCACCGGTGCGACCCGGGGGCTGGGTTACGCCTCCGCGCGCGAACTGACCGCCGACGGGGCGAAGGTGGTGCTGAGCGGCCGGGACCCCGGGCGCGTGGCCGGGGCCGCGGAGCGGCTGGGCCCGAACGCGGTGGGCGTGGCGGCGGACAACGCCGACCCGGCGGCGGCCCGGCGGCTGATCGGGGCCGCGCGGGAGCACTTCGGGCGGTTCGACGGCGTGCTGGTGAGCGTGGGCGGCCCGGCGCCGGGCTTCGCCGCGGACAGCACGGACGAGCAGTGGGCGGCGGCCTTCGAGTCGGTGTTCCTCGGGGCGGTCCGGCTGGCCCGTGAGGCGGCCGCCGAACTGGGCGAGGGCGGGGTCATCGGCTTCGTGCTGTCCGGGTCGGTGCACGAGCCGATCCCCGGGCTGACGATCTCGAACGGGCTGCGCCCGGGGCTGGCGGGCTTCGCCAAGTCCCTGGCGGACGAGTTGGGGCCGCGGGGGATCCGGGTGGTCGGCCTGCTGCCGGCCCGGATCGACACGGACCGCGTCCGGGAACTGGACTCGCTGTCGGGTGACGCGGAGGCGGCCCGCGCCGCGAACGAGTCCCGCATTCCGCTGCGCCGCTACGGCACCCCCGAGGAGTTCGGCCGTACGGCGGCGTTCCTGCTCTCGCCGGCGGCCTCGTACCTCACCGGCGTGATGCTCCCGGTGGACGGCGGCGCCCGGCACGGCTTCTAGGGCGCGCGGCAGGACGGCGGGCGCGCCGGGGCGGCGTACGGCACCCGGCCGGAGGGAGTTCCGGCGCCGGGGCCGTGCGCCGCAGGGCGTACCCGCGGGATCAGTCGGCGAGTCCCGCGAGGTCCCGGAGCCGACGTGCCTGTGCGGCGCGTTCGGCGGTGCGCTGCTCGTCGTAGCCGCGGCCGGCCGCGCCCCGGAGCAGGGCCTTGGTCTCGATCACGGCCTCACGCGGGGCTGCCAGCAGGGCCGCGGTGAGGTCGCGCACGGCGGAGTCGAGCTCGCTGCCGGGGACGGCCAGGTTGGCCAGGCCGATGCGTTCGGCCTCCTCCGCGTGGACGAAGCGGCCGGTGGCGCAGATCTCCAGGGCGCGCGCGTATCCCACGAGGGCGGTCAGCGGCTGGGTGCCGCCGAGGTCGGGGACCAGGCCCAGGCTGGTCTCGCGCATGGCGAACTGCACGTCGTCGGCGACCACGCGCAGGTCGCAGGCGAGCGCGAGCTGGAAGCCGGCGCCGATGGCATGGCCCTGGACGGCGGCGATGCTGATGAGGTCGTTCCGCCGCCACCAGGTGAACGCCTCCTGGTATTCCGCGATGGTGGCGTCCAGCTGTTCATCGGAACCGCGTGCCAGGTCGAGGAAGGACGGCTCCCCCTCGAACCCTTCGGGGGTGAATGCCTGCCGGTCCAGGCCCGCGGAGAAGGACTTGCCCTCGCCGCGCAGGACGACGACCCGGACGGTGCCCGGCAGCGACCGACCGGCCTCCGTCAACGCCCGCCAGAGCGCGGGAGATTGAGCGTTTCGCTTGGCCGGATTGGTCAGCGTCACCGTGGCGATCGTGTCGTCGACGGTGAGCCGTACGCCGTCCTTGTCGAACAGGTCCATCTGGGCCTCCGGGTGGGTACTGTGCAGCCTCCGCTAAGTGACTGCACAGTAACCACCCAGTCGACCCAGTGGCCGACCGGGGGTCACTGGTTGCTTGTTGCCTCGGCTTTCCGCGGTCCCGGCCCGGTGTCAGGCCGCGGCCGCCTTCTTGCCGCGGGTCGCACCGCCGCGGCCGCGCAGTGTGACTCCGGACTCGCTGAGCATCCGGTGCACGAACCCGTACGACCGGCCGGTCTCCTCGGCCAGCGCCCGGATGCTCGCACCGGAGTCGTACTTCTTCTTCAGGTCTGCCGCGAGCTTGTCGCGCGCGGCGCCGGTCACCCGGCTGCCCTTCTTCAGAGTCTCGGCCACCCGTGCCTCCTCATGGGAAGTGCGCTCTGGACTTCTCATGATCACCCCTCCCGGGCCTCCTGGCCACCCATTCAGCAAGGTCCGTACGTCGGCATTTCCCGCGGAGTGGACGCCCGAGCAGAACGGAATCTTCTCTTCCGCTGCATGACCTCTGTCACATTCTCCGGGGGCAGGAATAAATCTCCAGGTCAGGACGCCACCGCCGGAAACGGAGAACCCCGGCCGGGCACCGGGGGGTGCGCGACCGGGGTACCGGGACCGCGGGCGAGGGTACGAGACCGTCTCACTCAGATGATGGATCAGCAGTGAGCCGAATGATCCAGAAGCAATTGGATCAGCGGGACGGGCCGGCCCGGACCGGGCCTCAGGCGAGGGCGACCAGGTCCCGGTAGTCGGGACCCCACAGGTCCTCGACCCCGTCCGGGAGCAGGATGATCCGCTCCGGCTCCAGCGCCTCCACGGCGCCCTCGTCGTGCGTGACGAGGATGACGGCGCCCTTGTAGGTGCGCAGCGCGCCGAGGATCTCCTCGCGGCTGGCCGGGTCGAGGTTGTTGGTGGGCTCGTCGAGGAGCAGCACGTTCGCCGAGGAGACCACCAGGGTGGCCAGGGCGAGCCGGGTCTTCTCGCCGCCGGAGAGCACCCCGGCCGGCTTGTCCACGTCGTCGCCGGAGAACAGGAAGGAGCCCAGCACCTTGCGGACCTGGACCAGGTCCAGGTCGGGCGCCGAGGAGCGCATGTTCTCCAGGACCGTGCGGTCCGGGTCCAGGGTCTCGTGCTCCTGGGCGTAGTAGCCGAGCTTGAGGCCGTGGCCGGGGGTGACCTCGCCGGTGTCGGGCTTCTCGGCGCCGGCCAGCAGGCGCAGCAGCGTGGTCTTGCCGGCACCGTTGAGGCCGAGGATGACGACCCGGGAGCCCTTGTCGATGGCCAGGTCGACGTCGGTGAAGATCTCCAGCGAGCCGTAGGACTTGGACAGGCCCTCCGCGGTGAGCGGGGTCTTGCCGCAGGGCGCGGGATCCGGGAAACGGAGCTTGGCGACCTTGTCGGAGACCCGTACCGCCTCCAGGCCCGACAGCAGCCGGTCGGCGCGCTTGGCCATGTTCTGCGCGGCGACCGTCTTGGTGGCCTTGGCGCGCATCTTGTCGGCCTGCGCGTTGAGGGCCGCGGCCTTCTTCTCGGCGTTCTGGCGCTCGCGCTTGCGGCGCTTCTCGTCGGCCTCGCGCTGCTGCTGGTAGAGCTTCCAGCCCATGTTGTAGACGTCGATGACCGAGCGGTTGGCGTCCAGGTAGAAGACCTTGTTCACGACGGTCTCGACCAGGTCGACGTCGTGGGAGATCACGATGAAGCCGCCGCGGTAGGTCTTGAGGTAGTCGCGCAGCCAGACGATCGAGTCGGCGTCGAGGTGGTTGGTGGGCTCGTCGAGGAGCAGGGTGTCGGCGTCCGAGAAGAGGATCCGGGAGAGCTCGACGCGGCGGCGCTGACCGCCGGAGAGGGTGTGCAGGGGCTGGCCGAGGACCCGGTCGGGCAGGCCGAGGGCGGCCGCGATGGTGGCGGCCTCCGCCTCGGCGGCGTACCCGCCCTTGGTCAGGAACTCGGTCTCCTGGCGCTCGTACTGCTTGAGGGCCTTGTCCCGGGTGGCGCCGGATCCGTTGGCGATGCGGTCCTCGTTGGCCCGCATCTTCTTGATCAGTACGTCGAGGCCGCGCGCGGAGAGGATCCGGTCGCGGGCCAGGACGTCGAGGTCGCCGGTGCGGGGGTCCTGCGGGAGGTAGCCGACCTCACCGGACCGGGCGATGGCGCCGGCGGCGGGCTGGCCCTCGCCGGCCAGGCACTTGGTGAGGGTGGTCTTGCCCGCGCCGTTGCGGCCGACCAGGCCGATGCGGTCGCCCTTGGCGACTCGGAAGGACGCGTTCTCGATGAGGATGCGGGCGCCGGCGCGCAGCTCGATGCCGGAGGCGGTGATCACGGAAATACTCCAGGGCGGTGGGGACGGCGGAAGGGGGGCGGTACGCGAGGCTTCGACGCCGCTAATCCGCGAGGAGATTTGCCATGGGATTCATTCTACCGGTGGCGCGCAACTACTTTTCGGGCCGCCGGTCGGCCGGGGGCTTGATCCGGCCCTGCTCGCCCAGGGGTACGGTCCGCAGGTTCCACGGGACGTCGGGGTCGGCGCAGTCCTGGGCGAGCAGCAGCAGCCGGTCGACGGCCGGCGGGGCCTCGCCGGGGCGGAAGGCGCAGCCCTTGCGGGCGGTGACGATCCAGCGCAGGTCGCCGTCCTCGGCGCGGTAGCCGAGGGCCCGTCCGGGGGTGACCACGACCAGCATCCGTCCGTCGGGGCCCAGGGAGGCCAGGCTGCCGTCCGTGCCGGCGCCGGGGGCGGAGCGGTGCCAGCGGACCACGGGGGTGCCGGTGCCGGCCTGCCGGACGGTGTCGGTGACCATTCCGTCGTCCCAGAGGGTGAAGGCGTGGCCGGGGGCGGAACGGACGGCGACCGGGTGACGGCCCTCCCTCGCATAGGTCCAGGCGGGCCGGTCGCTGCCGGGCGCGTGGGCGCGCACCGCGTCGCGGTCGAGTGCCAGCCGGTACGCGGGCTCGGGGTGCGCCGGCCCGACCGCGGCGCCGGCCGGGCCGGCGGCGGGGTCCCGGGTGGTGAGCCGGTCGCCGTAGGGCGTGGCGGGGCTCAGCGCGGCGAGGCCGACGGCCAGGACCGCGAGGAGGGCGGTAACGGCGGGCAGGGCGGGCGGGCGGCGGGTCCGCGGGGCGCGCGGCGGGGCTGTCGCGGGGGCGGGGGCGGTGGCGCCCTCGGGGCCGGCCGGGGCGTCGGCGTCCGCGGGGGCGTCCGTGCCCGCGGACGCCCCCGTGCCCATGGCGGCGTCCGCGCTCGTGGCGGCGTCCGCGCTCGTGGCGGCGTCCGCGCTCGTGGCGGCGTCCGCGCCTTCGGCGGATGCCCGGCCCGGTCCGGACGGGTCGTCGGCCGGCGCCTGGTCGGGTCCGGGCGTGGCCGGCGAAGTGGTCATGCGGAGCCTCCGGGTCTTCGCTGTACGGGTGTGTGCCCCTCGCCCGCACGCGGTGGCACGGCGCGGGCGCCGAGCGTAGCCGGACCGCCGTGACCGTGCCGAGGCAGGGGCGGCACATCACGCGCCCCTCCCCCGTTCGGCCCTCGCCGCGACCCGCGCCATATGCCTGCGTATCAGGATGAACGAGGTGGTCCTCGCCGCAGCGGCGGACACGTTGAGCGGAGGGCGGTGCGGGATGCAGTTCGACGACGACGCCAATGTGGACACGTCCGACGTCCAGGACGTGCGGGGCAACCGCATCCCGGGCGGGAAGGCCACGATCGGCGGCGGCCTGGCCGGTCTGCTCGCGGTGATCCTGGGGCTGCTGTTCGGCGTGGGGCCGGACCAGCTGGGGCTGTCCTCCGGGGACACCGCGCCGCCCACCACCTCCACGTCCACCTCCTCCTCGGAGGTGGAGCGGGCCTGCGGGACCGGGGCGGCCGCGAACGCCCGCGAGGACTGCCGGATGCTGTTCGTGGCGAGGAGCGCCCAGGACTTCTGGCAGCAGGAGTTCGCGCGGCGCGGCGGGCAGTACCGCCCGGCTCCGACGGTCATCTTCGACGGGCGGGTGAACACCGGCTGCGGCATGGCGAGCTCGGCGGTCGGCCCGTTCTACTGCCCCGTCGACCGGAAGGTATACGTGGACCTCGGCTTCTTCCGGGAGCTGCAGACCACGTTCGGCGCGAGCGGCGGGCCCTTCGCGCAGGCGTACGTGGTGGCCCACGAGTACGGGCACCACATCCAGAACCAGCTGGGGACCCTGCAGCGGGCCCAGGACGGCCGGGTCGGCGCGGCCAGCAACGCCGTCAGGGTGGAGCTGCAGGCCGACTGCTACGCGGGGGTGTGGGCGCGGAACGCGACGACCACCCCCGACCGGACCACCGGCCGTCCGCTGCTCACCCGGCTGACCGACGAGGACATCCGGGACGGCCTGGACGCGGCCGCGGCGGTGGGCGACGACCGCATCCAGGAGAAGGTGCAGGGGCGGGTGAACCCGGAGAGCTGGACCCACGGCTCGGCGGCGCAACGGCAGCAGTGGTTCTACCAGGGCTACCGCACGGGCGACATGGCCCGGTGCAACACCTTCGGCTGACCGTCCACAGGCTGCCGCGAGCACCGGCGGATCCTGCCAGACTGTGTCCCGGATCACATTCGGGTCCAGGAGTTCACGGGTTCAGGAGAGGGAGTGATCGTCATGGCGGGCACACCGTCCATCAGCCCGGCGCTGACGTACCGGGACGCCAGGGCGGCGATCAAGCTGCTGACGGAGGGTTTCGGCTTCCACCGGGTCGCGGTCTACGAAGGGGAGGACGGCTCCGTACGGCACGCGGAGCTGTCCTACGGGAACGGCGTGGTGATGCTCGGCAGCCGGGGCACCGGGAGCAAGTTCGACCAGGCGATGGGCAAGGAGCCCGGCCCGACGGGGGTGTACGTCGTCGTCGAGGACGTCGACGCGCACCACCGCCGGGCCGTGGAGCACGGGGTGGAGATCCTGATGGAGCCCACCGACCAGGACTACGGCTCCCGGGACTACATGGCGCGGGACGCGGAGGGCAACATCTGGAGCTTCGGGACGTACGCGCCGACGGTCTGAGCGCCGGCCGCCCGGCGGCCTGGGTCCGGGGCGCCGCCGGACGGCGGCCCCGGATCCAGGCGGTGCCGACGTTTCAGACCCCGCCGGTGTGGACCTGGAAGGCGGCCCTCCGGACGGCCTTGGCGAGCGAGGGGTCGGGGTGCGCGGCGGCCAGCGCGACCAGGACCTGCACCGTGCGGGGATGGCCGACCGCCCGGACCTCGTCGAGGAGCCGCGGGACGGTGGTGCGGACCGCCGAGTCGAGGTGGCGGGCCAGCAGGTCGGCCTCGCCGTGATCGGCGATGGCGGCCGCGGTGTCCACCCAGAGCCAGGTCTGCTCCTCCGGGGTGAGGACCTCGTGGGCCTCTTCCGGGTCCGCCCCGTCGTGCTCGGCCAGCCAGAGGAGCGCGTAGGGCCGCAGCGCCGGCTCGCGGGAGGCGGCGCGCACCTCGGGCTCGGCGGGGGCGCCGACCACCCGGAGCGCCTCGAAGGCGAGGCCGCGCAGCAACGCGTCCTCCCCGCGGGCGGCCTGCAGCAGCTCGCTGACGGCGTGTCCCACGGGCCGGGCGGCCAGCCAGGCGCGGTACTCGGCGCGGGCGGGGCCGGGGGTGAGCCGGGCGCAGCCGTGCAGCATCGCGGCGGCGGACTGCTCGATGTTCCCGGCGGGGCTTTGCGCGGCCACGCAGATCTGTTCCAGCTTGACCCAGACGGCCCAGCTGCCGAGCGGGGTGAGTCCGGCCTCGGCGGGGCCGAGGGTGACGGCGTCGACGGCGGCGAGCCCGCCGAGGGCCCAGCGCAGCAGCCGGGCGAGCGGCGCGGTACGGCCCTCGGGGGTGCGGGCGTCCGGGGTGCGGGCGTCCGGGGTGCGGGCGTCCTGCGCGCGGGCGTCCGGGGTGCCCGTTTCGGGTGCGGCCGGTTCGGGGTGCGGCGCGGCCGCGGGTTCCGCGTCGTACGGGACCTCGCAGCGCTCCTCGCGGAGTTCGGCGACACGCTGCCCGAGCAGGTCCAGCAGGGCGGGTACGCCGACCGGGCCGGCCGAGAGCTGGAGCAGGGAGAGGACCTGCGGCATGGCCTCGACGACCTCGGCGACCAGCTCGGGGGCGATGTCGGCGGGCGCGGGGTGGACCAGCGACCAGGCGTCGAACAGGGCCACCCAGCCGCGGAGCACGGCCGCGTCGTCGCGGTCCCAGGCCCGCAGCCGCCAGCCGGGGCGGGCGCTGCCGCCGTGCATCTCGACCAGCCCGGCGAGGCGGGCGCGGTCCCAGCCGGCCCGGACCTGGCCGTGCGTCAGGCGGAGGTCCCCGGAGGCCCGTTCGACGTCGGGGGCGGCCAGCGCCCCGGCCGGAGTGGGGCGCGGTCCGTCGGCGGTCCCGAGGTTGCCCTCGGCCCAGCGGGCCAGTCTGACCGCGTCGGAGAGCGACGCCCGGGCGCGGTGCGCGAGTTCGGGCGCGGCAGGTGTGCCCTCCGGCGGGCGCGAGGCCGGCCGGGTGCGCCGGTTGGTCACCGCCTTGCGGGCGGTGGCGACGGAGCGCGGGGAGACGAGTCGGAGTCTGGAAGCGCGAGCCAACTGCTCATCAGGCTTTCGGGACGTCACGGAATCAGTCTCGCCCGTGACAGGCCGAAAGCCCAAACGGAACCAGCCGTTACCGCTGGTCGGGCGGGGTGGCACCGGCGGGACAGACCAGGACAAGCCGCCCGCCTCCGGGGGGACGCGGGAGGGCGGGTCCGCCCGCGGGCGACGGGGCCCCGGCCGGCCCGCGCACGCGAGCGGGGCCGGGCCTCAGCCCAGCCTCACATGAGCGGGGTCAGGAAGCGCCGGAGCACCTCCTCGTAGCGGGCCGGGTTGGCGTTCCACATTCCCCCGTGCGAGGCGTCGCGGACGGGATAGAGGGTGACGCGGTCGGGGCGCAGCGCGGCGAGCCGGCGAGCCGGCTCCCAGGGGGCGATCCGGTCGTCCGGGCCGGAGAAGACCAGCACCGGCACGCGCAGGGCGGCCGGGTCGGCCACCGGGTTCCGGTGGCCGGCCAGCAGCCCGGTCCGGGCCTCGGCGGCCCGGACGGCCAGCGGCAGCAGGGCGGCGGGCACCCCGCGGGCGAGGGCCAGGTTGCGCAGGGTGGTGTGCCGGTCGAGCACCGGGGAGTCCAGCACCAGCCCGGCGATGCGGTCGGCGAGGGCCGAGCGCTGGGCGGCGTAGAGGGCCATGGTGGCGCCGGTGGACCAGCCGTGCAGGATCACCCGGCGGGCTCCGTAGCGGAGCGCGTAGCGGATGGCGGCGTCCAGGTCGCGCCATTCCGAGGCACCGAGGTGGCTGATCCCGTCGGGGCAGGCGGGGGCGCCGAGGTCGCCGCGGTAGGCCAGGTCGAGCACCGGCAGGTGGTACCGGTGGAGGAAGGGCATGACCACCATCGGGTGCTCGCGGGTGCTGCCGAGCCCGTGGACGGTGATCACCCAGGTGTCGCGGGCGCCGGGCACGAACCAGGCGGGCAGTCCGCCCAGCTCGCCGGGGACGTCCACGTCGGCGTGGTCGAGCCCGAGCGCGGAGCGCGGGTTGCCGAGGTGGACCTGGGGGGTGAGCCGGACCCGGGTGCCGGGTTCCAGGGTGCCGTGGGTGATCCGGACGAGTTCCCGGACCACGGTGTCCGGGTCGTGCGGGACGTCCCGCAGCACCCGGCCGACCACGGCGTGCACCCCGGGGGCGTCCAGTCCGTGGGTGCCCGGGCGGAGGGTGGCCAGGGTGCGGGTCAGGGCGATCCGGCCGGGCGCGGTGGAGTGGACGGTGAGCCGGGGGCCGCCGGGGAGCGGGCGCCCCGGTTCGGGCCGCAGCGCGGCGTCGGCGGCGTACCGCCCGGCCACGACGGCGGCCGCTCCGGCGCCCAGGAGGGTGGTGGTGACGGCCGCTGCCGTCGCTGTCGCTGTGCGCACCGTTCCAGTTTCGGCGGCGGGCTGGGGCCCGGCCAGCGGAGGACACACGGAGGAGGTGCCTCCGGAAGCGTCCGGCCTGGAGTGATGTACGTCTCTTCGGCGGGGCCGGGCGGGCGTCCGGAATGCCTGAAGTCGCATGCGTAAGGTTCCGTTCACCCCTCGATGACGTGCGCGAATCGGTGCATTGGCGGCAGTATCAGGACGAGCGTCCCTAAGTCGAACCGCGCGGGTACACCGCAAGGCCCGAGTCAGTTCACTTTTCGTTCACCTAGGTTGCTTACGTTCGCCGAGCCACTGACGCCAAACAGAAGCCTGGGTAAATGGAGCACATAACGCTTCTCCTCGGGATCGTGATCATCACCGCTCTCGTGTTCGACTTCACGAACGGTTTCCACGACACCGCCAACGCGATGGCTACCACCATCTCGACCGGCGCCCTCAAGCCCAAGACGGCGGTGGCCATGTCCGCCGTGCTCAACCTCGTCGGCGCGTTCATGTCCGTGGAGGTCGCCAAGACGATCTCCAAGGGTCTCGTCAACGAAGAGGGCATCCAGCCAGAGGTGATCTTCGCGGCGCTCGTCGGCGCCATCCTCTGGAACCTGCTGACCTGGCTGGTCGGCCTGCCCTCCAGCTCCTCGCACGCCCTGATGGGCGGCCTGATCGGTGCCGCGGTCGCTTCTGCCGGCATCGGCGCGGTCAACGGCGACGTGGTCGTGACCAAGGTCCTCATCCCCGCGGTCGCCGCGCCGATCGTCGCCGGCGTCGCCGCGATGCTGGCCGCGCGCCTCACGTACAAGCTCGGCAACAACGTCGGCGAGAAGACCTCGGCCAAGGGCTACAAGGCCGGCCAGATCGCCTCCGCCGGCCTGGTCTCCCTGGCGCACGGCACCAACGACGCGCAGAAGACGATGGGCATCATCACCCTGGCCCTGGTCGCCGGCGGCGCGCTCGCGCCCGGCTCCAACCCGCCGGTCTGGGTCATCGTCTCCGCCGGTATGGCCATCGCGCTCGGCACCTACCTGGGCGGCTGGCGGATCATCCGGACCATGGGCAAGGGCCTGACCGACCTGCAGCCGCAGCAGGGCTTCGCCGCCCAGACCTCGGCCGCGTCCGTCATCCTCGCCTCCTCCACCCTGGGCTTCTCCCTCTCCACCACCCACTCGTGCTCCGGCGCGGTCATGGGTGCCGGCCTCGGCCGCAAGGGCGGCGTGGTCCGCTGGTCCACCGCGACCCGCATGTTCGTCGCGTGGGGCCTGACCCTGCCGGCCGCCGCCGCCGTCGGCGCGGGCGCCGAGTACGTCATGCGCATCGGTGACATCGGCGTCGCCGCCGTCACGGTCTTCCTGGTGGGCTCCTGCCTCGCCATCTGGCTGATCTCCCGCCGTCAGGTCGTCGACCACCACAACGTCAACGAGGTCGACGGCGAGGAGCCGGGCGTGGTCACCACCGCGATCGCGGCCGTCGCCGTGCCGCCGGCGGGCACCACCGCCGCGGTCACCGACGAGGACCTGAAGGCCACCATCCCCGCCCCGAACGCCCACGCGTCCGGCGAGACCCCGACGGCTCCGGCCGCCGCGGTCTGACCAGCAGAGAAGGTTTCGCAGCATGAAGATCGACTGGGCAGCCCTGGGCTCCGTCTTCGGAGTCAGCCTCTCCGCCACCGTCCTCCTGGTCGCCCTGTTCACCCTGGGCCTGGTGGGTCTCTCCAAGCACGAGGCCGCCACCGAGCAGGGCGGCACCGCCGCCCTGGCCCGGACCGGCGCCTACGCCGCCTTCGCGCTCTGCGCCGCGGCCGTGGCCTACGGGATCTACCTGATCGTCGTCTGACCCGAGGCGGCACCCGTCGCGGCACGCCCCGCGGCACGCACCGCGGCACCCACCGCGTCCGAAGGCTCCTCCCGGTTGTCCCGGGGGGAGCTTTCGCATGCCCTGCCCCGTCCGCACCCCACTTCCGCCGCAGGTCAACGGCAAGTTGACGGGCGATCGCGGTGCGTGGTGGACTGCCGGAGCCATCACGGCGGCAGCAGAGGAAGTCCGGTGCGAATCCGGCGCGGTCCCGCCACTGTCACCGCGGAGCACGGCCGGTCCTTCGTACCGGGCCCCGTGCCTCGCGGGAGCCAGGAACTCTCGCCACCGGACACGTCGAACCAGGGCGCGGACCCTGAGTGAGGACATACCTGCCCCATGCGTGCCGATCGCGTTTTCGCGTACGGCGTGACGGCGGGCCTGATCGGCGACCGGATCCTCGGTGATCCGCGCCGCGGGCACCCCGTCGCAGCCTTCGGACGAGCCGCCGCCGCCGTGGAGCGCGCCCTCTGGCGCGACCGGCGCACCCGGGGCGTGGTGCACGCCGCGGTGTGCGCCGGCGGCGCAGCGGCGCTGGGCGCGGTCGCCGCCCGCGCCGTGCGCTCCCGCCCCGCAGCCCTCCGGATCGCCCTGACCGCCGCCGCCACCTGGGCCGTCGTCGGCGGCACCTCGCTGGGCCGGGAGGCCCGGGCGATCGGCGGTGCCCTGGCCGCCGGTGACACCGAGGTGGCCCGCGAGCGGCTCCCCCACCTGTGCGGGCGGGACCCGCACTCCCTGGACGAGCAGCAGATCGCGCGCGCCGTGGTGGAGTCGGTCGCCGAGAACACCTCCGACGCCGTGGTCGGCGCGCTGGTGTGGGGGGCCGCGGCCGGGGTCCCGGGACTGGTCGCGTTCCGCGCCGTGAACACCCTCGACGCGATGGTGGGCCACAAGTCCCCCCGCCACCTCAACTACGGCTGGGCCTCGGCCCGGCTGGACGACCTCGCGGGCTGGCCGGGGGCCCGGCTGACCGCACTGGCCGCCGTACTCGCCGGCCCTGACCGTCGGGGGGCGGTCAGGGCCTGGCGTACCGATGCCGCGGCCCACCCCAGCCCCAACGCCGGCCCGGTCGAGGCCGCCTTCGCGGGGGCGCTCGGGGTGCGGCTGGGCGGCACCCTCGCCTACGGCGGGCGGGTGGAGCACCGGGCGGTGCTCAACGGCGCGGAGGGGCGGCCGGTGGAGGTCGCGGACATCGAACGGGCGGTCCGGCTCTCCCGGCAGGTGACCTGGCTGGCGCTGGGCGCTTGCGTGGCGGGCCGGCTGCTGGCGGCACGGGCGGTACGAGCGGTACGGAAGGGGCGCGGGTGAGCGGGACGGGCAAGCGGGGCGGGGGGCTGCTCGTCGCGGGCACCACCTCCGACGCGGGCAAGAGCGTGGTCACCGCCGGCATCTGCCGGTGGCTGGCGCGGCAGGGCGTGAAGGTGGCGCCCTTCAAAGCGCAGAACATGTCGCTGAACTCCTTCGTGACCCGGGAGGGCGCGGAGATCGGCCGGGCTCAGGCCATGCAGGCCCAGGCGGCCCGGGTGGAACCGACCGCGCTGATGAACCCGGTGCTGCTCAAGCCCGGCAGCGACCGCAGCAGCCAGGTGGTGCTGCTGGGCAAGCCGGTGGGCGAGATGAGCGCCCGTGGGTTCTTCGGGGGGTCCGGGCCCGCGGCGCAGCCGCCATCAGGCGCAGTGTCCCCCGGGAAGGCACTGCACGGCGGACGGGAGCAGTTGCTCGGTGTGGTCACGGACTGCCTGGAGCAGTTGCGGGGCACGTATGACGCCGTGATCTGCGAGGGGGCGGGCAGCCCGGCCGAGATCAACCTGCGCCGGACGGACATCGTGAACATGGGGATCGCGCGGGCCGCGGACTTCCCCGTGGTGGTGGTCGGGGACATCGACCGGGGCGGGGTCTTCGCGTCCTTCTTCGGCACCACGGCCCTGCTGTCGGAGCGGGACCAGTCGCTGGTCGTCGGCTACCTGGTGAACAAGTTCCGCGGCGACGTCTCCCTGCTGGAGCCCGGCCTGGAGATGCTCCGGTCGATGACCGGGCGCGCCACGTACGGGGTGCTGCCCTTCCAGCACGGCCTGGGCATCGACGAGGAGGACGGCCTGCGGGTGTCGCTGCGCGGCGCGGTGCGCGAGTCGGTGGTCGCCCCTCCGGTGGGCGAGGACGTGCTGCGGGTCGCGGTGTGCGCGGTGCCGCTGATGTCCAACTTCACGGACGTGGACGCGCTCGCGGCGGAGCCGGGCGTGGTGGTGCGGTTCGTGGACCGGCCCGAGGAGCTGGCCGACGCCGACCTGGTCGTCGTACCGGGCACCCGCGGCACGGTGAAGGCGCTGGAGTGGCTGCGGGCGCGCGGCCTGGCGGACGCTCTCGCCCGGCGGGCCGCCGAGGGGCGGCCGGTGCTGGGCATCTGCGGCGGCTTCCAGGCCCTCGGCGAGCGGATCGAGGACGAGGTCGAGTCGCGGGCGGGCGTGGTGGAGGGCCTCGGGCTGCTGCCGGTACGGGTCCGCTTCGCCCGGGAGAAGACCCTGGCCCGGCCCACGGGCACGGCGCTCGGCGAGACCGTCGACGGGTACGAGATCCACCACGGCGTGGCCGAGGTGCTGGGCGGGGAGCCGTTCCTGGACGGCTGCCGGGTCGGCTCGGTGTGGGGCACCCACTGGCACGGCTCGCTGGAGTCCGACGGCTTCCGGCGGGCCTTCCTGCGGCAGGTCGCGGCCGCGGCGGGCCGGCGCTTCGTCCCGGCCCCGGACACGTCCTTCGCCGCACTGCGCGAGGAACAGCTCGACCTGCTGGGCGACCTGATCGAGCAGCACGCGGACACGGACGCCCTGCTGCGGCTGATCGAGTCCGGCGCCCCGTCGGGCCTGCCGTTCATTCCGCCGGGCGCGCCGTGAGCGGGCCGTCTGCCCTGCAGGGCTGTTCCCCCACCCCGCCCTCCCCCCAGCGCAGCGAGGGGGAGGGCGGGGTGGGGGAAGGCCCCGCGCAGCGGACCCCCACCGAGCCCGCCATAAATGCAGCCACCTTGCCGTACGAAGGAGTGAGCAACACGTGAGTACGCCCTACCCGTTCACCGCGGTGGTCGGCCAGGCGGACCTCCGCCTGGCGCTGCTGCTGAACGCCGTCAGCCCCGCGGTCGGCGGCGTGCTCGTGCGCGGCGAGAAGGGCACCGCCAAGTCCACGGCCGTACGCGCCCTGTCCGCGCTGCTGCCGGAGGTCGAGGTCGTCCCCGGGTGCCGGTTCTCGTGCGCGCCGGGCGCGCCCGACCCTGCCTGCCCGGACGGCCCGCACGACGCGGCCGAGGGCACCGCGCGCCCCGCCCGGATGGTGGAGCTGCCCGTCGGCGCCTCCGAGGACCGCCTCGTCGGCGCGCTCGACATCGAGCGCGCCCTCGCGGAGGGCGTGAAGGCCTTCGAGCCCGGCCTGCTGGCCGACGCGCACCGCGGGATCCTCTACGTGGACGAGGTCAACCTGCTCCACGACCACCTGATCGACCTCCTGCTGGACGCCGCCGCGATGGGCGCCTCCTACGTGGAGCGTGAAGGCGTCTCGGTCCGGCACGCAGCCCGGTTCCTCCTGGTGGGCACCATGAACCCGGAGGAGGGCGAGCTGCGTCCGCAGCTGCTCGACCGGTTCGGCCTGACCGTGGAGGTCGCGGCCTCCCGGGAGCCGGAGCAGCGGGTCGAGGTGGTCCGGCGCCGGCTCGCCTACGAGGACGACCCGGCCGCCTTCGCCGCCCGCTGGGCCGGCGACGAGGACGGCGTACGGGCACGCGTGGTCGCGGCACGGTCGCTGCTGCCGCGGGTCGGGCTCGGGGACGGCGCGCTGCTGCAGATCGCGGCGGTGTGCGCCGGGTTCGAGGTGGACGGCATGCGGGCCGACATCGTGATGGCCCGTACGGCGACCGCGCTGGCCGCCTGGGCCGGGCGTACCGCCGTGCGGAAGGAGGACGTCCGGCAGGCCGCCCTGCTGGCGCTCCCCCACCGGCGGCGCCGGAACCCCTTCGACGCCCCGGGGCTGGACGAGGAGATGCTCGACCGGATCCTCGACGGCTTCCCCGACGACGAGCCCGAGCCGGAGCCGGAGCAGCCGGAGCCGGACCCCGACGGGGGCCCGGACGGAGGTCCGGACGGAGGTCCGGACGGCGGCGGTGACGGCGGAACGGACGGGGGCGGCGGGGTTCCGCCGCAGGCCGGCCCCGAGCAGCCGGAGCAGGAGCAGCAGCCCGACGCGGCCCCGGAGCAGCCCGAACCGGAGCCGGCCCCCGCCCGGGGCGAGGCCCCCGAGCCGGCCGGCGACGCCGCGACCCAGGCCGCCGTACGCGCCGCCGACCCGTTCAAGACCCGGATGCTCAGCGTGCCGGGGCTCGGCGAGGGCGCGTCCGGCCGCCGGTCCCGGGCCCGGACGGCGCACGGCCGGACCACCGGCGCCCAGCGCCCGCGCGGGCACCTGACCAAGCTGCACCTCGCCGCGACCGTGCAGGCCGCCGCCCCGCACCAGCGGGCGCGCGGCCGGTCCGGCCGCGGCCTGGTGATCCGCAAGGACGACCTGCGGCAGGCCACCCGCGAGGGCCGCGAGGGCAACCTGGTGCTGTTCGTCGTGGACGCCTCCGGTTCGATGGCCGCCCGGCAGCGGATGAGCGCCGTCAAGGGCGCCGTGCTGTCCCTGCTGCTGGACGCCTACCAGCGGCGGGACAAGGTCGGCATGATCAGCTTCCGGGGGCCGGGCGCCGAGCTGGCGCTGCCGCCCACTTCCTCGGTGGACGCGGCGGCCGCCCGTCTGGACCGGCTCCCCACCGGGGGCCGCACCCCGCTCGCCGCCGGGCTGCTCAAGGCCCACGAGGTGCTGCGCGTCGAGCGGCTGCGCGACCCCTCGCGGCGACCGCTGCTGGTGGTCGTCACCGACGGCCGGGCCACCTCGGCGGGTTCCCTCGGCGGGGACCCGCGGCAGGCCGCCGGCCGTGCGGCGCGCCTGCTGGCCGCCGAGGGGATCGCGTCGGTGGTCGTGGACTGCGAGTCCGGTCCGGTCCGGCTGGGCCTGGCCGGGGAACTGGCCGCGGACCTCGGCGGGCCGGCGGTCACCCTCGACGGGCTGCGGGCCGACTCGCTGGCCGGCCTCGTCAAGCACGTCCGTACGTCCGTCACATCCGGCACGTCCGGCACATCGCGAACATCCGGCATGTCCGGTGCGTCGCGCACATCCGTCACGTCCGTTTCGGCAGGAAGCCACAGGAGGGCCGCCTAAATGCCTCAGGGACAGCCGACCGTCATCCCCGACGACGGTCTCACCACGCGGCAGCGCCGCAACCGGCCGCTGGTGTTCGTCCACACCGGGCCCGGCAAGGGCAAGTCGACGGCGGCCTTCGGGCTGGCGCTGCGCGCCTGGAACCAGGGCTGGCCGATCGGGGTGTTCCAGTTCGTCAAGTCGGCGAAGTGGAAGGTCGGCGAGGAGAACGCGCTGAAGGTGCTCGGCGCCTCCGGCGAGGGCGGCACGGTCGTCTGGCACAAGATGGGCGAGGGCTGGTCCTGGGTCCAGCGCGACGCGCAGCTCGACAACGAGCAGGCCGCGAAGGAGGGCTGGGAGCAGGTCAAGCGCGACCTGGCCGCCGAGACGCACCGGCTGTACGTGCTCGACGAGTTCGCGTACCCGATGCACTGGGGCTGGATCGACGTCGACGAGGTGATCGAGGTGCTGCGGAACCGTCCGGGCACCCAGCACGTGGTGATCACCGGCCGGAACGCCCCCGAGAAGCTGTGCGAGTTCGCGGACCTCGTGACCGAGATGACCAAGATCAAGCACCCGATGGACGCCGGCCAGAAGGGCCAGAAGGGCATCGAGTGGTGACGTCCGTCCCCCGTCTGGTGATTGCCGCCCCCTCCTCGGGGAGCGGCAAGACCACGGTCGCGACCGGGCTGATGGCCGCGTTCGCCGAGCGCGGCCTCGCCGTGTCCCCGCACAAGGCAGGCCCCGACTACATCGACCCCGGCTACCACGCGCTGGCCACCGGGCGGCCGGGCCGGAACCTGGACGCCTTCATGTGCGGCCCGGAGCTGGTCGCCCCGCTGTTCGCGCACGGGGCGCGGGGCTGCGACCTGGCCGTGGTCGAAGGCGTGATGGGTCTCTACGACGGTGCCGCCGGGCGCGGTGAGCTCGCCTCGACCGCGCACGTCGCGAAGCTGCTGCGGGCGCCGGTGGTCCTGGTCGTCGACGCCTCCTCGCAGTCCCGCTCGGTGGCGGCGCTGGTGCACGGCTTCGCCTCGTTCGACCCGCAGGTGCGGCTGGGCGGCGTGATCCTGAACAAGGTCGGCTCGGACCGGCACGAGGCGATGCTCCGGGAGGCCCTGGAGGAAGCCGGCATGCCGGTGCTCGGCGTCCTGCGCCGGGCCCCCCAGGTGTCCGCGCCGTCCCGGCACCTCGGCCTGGTGCCGGTCGCCGAACGCCGCGCGGACGCGCTGGCCTCCGTACGCGCGCTGGCGGACCAGGTCCGCCAGGGCTGCGACCTGGAGGGTCTGCTCGCCCTGGCGCGCAGCGCGCCGCCGCTGGACGCGGTGGCGTGGGACCCCGCCGCCGCTGTGGCCGGCCCAGCCTCGCCCCTGGCGGGCGGGCGATCCGGGGGGCGGGGCGGGACACCTCGTATCGCCGTCGCCGGCGGCCCGGCGTTCACGTTCTCCTACGCCGAGCACGCCGAGCTGCTCACCTCGGCCGGAGCGGAGGTGGTGACCTTCGACCCCCTCCACGACGAAGCCCTGCCGGACGGCACCAGCGCGCTCGTGATCGGCGGCGGCTTCCCCGAGATGTACGCTCCCGAGCTCGCGGCGAACGAGCCGCTCCGCAAGGCCGTGGCGGAACTGGCCGCGAGCGGCGCCCCCGTGGCCGCCGAGTGCGCCGGCCTGCTCTACCTGGCCCGCTCCCTCGACGGCACGCCGATGTGCGGGGTGCTCGACGCGGACGCGCGGATGTCGGAGCGGCTGACGCTGGGCTACCGCGAGGCCGTCGCGGTGTCGGACAGCGCGCTCGCCGCCGCCGGGAGCCGGCTGCGCGGGCACGAGTTCCACCGGACCGTGATCGAGCCCGGCGCCGGGGCTGCTCCGGCGTGGGGGTTCACGCATCCGGAGCGCCGGGTCGAGGGCTTCGTCCAGGGCGGCGTGCACGCCAGTTACCTGCACACGCACTGGGCGGCGGAACCGGCGGTCGCGGCCCGCTTCGTCGCGGCGGCGACTGCGGCTGCGGCTGCGGCTGCCGACCCGGCAGCCCGGCCGTGACCACGGCCACGGGCTCATTCCGCGATGCCCACCACCAGCCAGATGCCCGCCACCCCGCCCACCGTGCACATCAGCGTGGACAGCGCGGGGTGGCGGTGGTGGGCCTCCGGGAGGATCTCCGCGGCCGCGAGGTAGAGCAGCGCCCCGCCGAAGAACGCGAGGTACGCGCCGAGCGGTTCCTCGGGCAGGGTGAACAGCAGGGTGGAGGCCGCGCCGACGACCGGGGCGAGCGCGTCGGCGAACAGCATCAGCTGCGCCTTGCGGCGGGCGTTCCCGTAGAGGCGGGTCAGGGTGTACGTGTTGAAGCCGTCGGCGAAGTCGTGGGTGACCACGGCCAGCGCGACGGCCGCGCCCATGCCCCCGCCGACCTGGAACGCGGCGCCCAGGGCGACGCCGTCGGCGATGCTGTGGCCGACCATGGCCGCGGCCGCGGTCAGGCCGACCTCGGGGGTCCGGCCGCCGTGCCCGTCCGCCTCGGCGCCGTGAGCCGCCTGACGGACCGCCAGCAGCCGTTCCACGACGTGCGCGACCAGGAAGCCGGCCACGAACAGGAGCAGGGCGAGCGGCACTCCGAAGATCGGGTGGCCGGCGGCCTCCAGCGCCTCCGGCAGCAGGTCCAGCCCGACCACGCCGAGCATCAGCCCGCCGGCCAGGCCGAGTACGAGGTGGCGGCGGTCGGTGACGCGCTGCGCCGTCCACCCGCCGGCCAGCGTCATCAGGAACGCGCCCAGAGCCACGATCACCGCCATGTGCCCCTGCATACAGACTGCGGGCGGCGGGCGCACGTCCGCGCGCGGGGTGGCGGCCGACCGGGACGGGACCGAACGGGATCGACCCGACAGGCATACGACTGCGGAGAACACGGAGGAGGGGCCCCGAATGGGCGAGAGTGAGCGGGTGGTCGTCGGGGTCGGCGGCCGGTCCGGGGTGTCCGTGGAGGAGGTCTGCAAGCTGGTCGAGGAGACCCTGGGGCAGGCCGGGCTGGCGCCCGGTGCGGTCTCGGCGCTGGCGACGGTGGCGGCGAAGGCCGCGGAGCCCGGGATCGCGGGCGCGGCGGAACGTTTCGGCGTACCGCTGCTGACATATCCGGCGGAGGAACTGGCACGGGTGGCGGTGCCGGGCCTCCCCTCCGCGGCGGCCGCCGCGGCGGTGGCCACGCCCTCGGTGGCGGAGGCGGCGGCACTCGCCGGGGGCGGCGAACTCCTCGTCCCGAAACGGAAGTCGCCGTCGGCGACCTGTGCGGTGGCGCGGGCGCTGGGACCTGCCGGTGCCCCTGGCGGGGCGGGTACCGCTGCTCCGGGCGGGGCTGGTCCCGGTGCCTCGGCTGGTCCCGGTGCCTCGGCTGGCCCTGGTGCCTCGGCCGGGGCCGGTGCCTCGGCCGGGGCCGGTGCCTCGGCCGGTCCCGGTGCCTCGGCCGGTCCCGGTGCCTCGGCCGGCGTCGGAGCGCGGCCTGAAGCGGCGGCCCGGGCCGGGGCCGCGGCCCTTGAGGGGGCCGAGGCAGGGCCCGATCTGCGGCATCACGGGGACGCGGAGGTGGTGGACGCCGGCGCCGGGCTCGTCGACCTGGCCGTCAACGTACGGTCGGACACGCCGCCGGCCTGGCTCAAGGAGCGGATCGCGGGGTCTCTGGACACCCTCGCCTCGTACCCGGACGGGCGGACCGCACGGGCGGCGGTCGCGGCGCGGCACGGGCTGCCGGTGGAACGGGTGCTGCTGACCTCGGGAGCCGCCGAGGCGTTCGTCCTGATCGCGCGGGCGCTGGCCGCCGTACGGCCGGTCGTGGTGCACCCCCAGTTCACCGAGCCCGAGGCGGCCCTGCGGGACGCCGGGCACCGGGTGGAGCGGGTGCTGCTGCGGGAGGCGGACGGTTTCCGGCTGGACCCGGCGGCGGTGCCGGAGGAGGCGGACCTCGTCGTCATCGGCAATCCGACGAACCCGACCTCGGTGCTGCACCCGGCGCCGGTCCTGGCCTCGCTGGCGCGGCCGGGGCGGACGCTGGTGGTGGACGAGGCGTTCATGGACGCCGTGCCGGGCGAGCGCGAGGCGCTGGCCGGGCGCACGGACGTACCGGGCCTGGTCGTCCTGCGGAGCCTGACGAAGACCTGGGGGCTGGCCGGGCTGCGGATCGGCTACGTCCTGGCGGAACCTGAGGTGATCGCGGCACTGGAACGCGTCCGGCCGCTGTGGCCAGTGTCCACGCCGGCGCTGGTCGCGGCGGAGGCGTGCGTGTCGCCGGCGGCGCTGGCGGAGGCGGATGCGGCGGCGCGGCAGATCGCGGTGGACCGGGCGCATCTGCTCGCCGGGCTCGCGGAGTTCGAGGAGGTCGTCTCGGTGGGTGTGGCGGAGGCGTCGTTCGTGCTGATCCGGGTGCGGCGGGCGGCGGAGGTCCGGCTGCGGCTGCGGGCGCTGGGGTTCGCGGTACGGCGCGGGGACACGTTTCCGGGGCTGGGGCCGGACTGGCTGCGCGTGGCGGTGCGCGATCGGCGTACGACGGGGGGCTTCCTCCAGGCGCTTGACGCTGCGCTGGCCTTGACCGCGGGGTAGCTCTTGGCCCGGCTGGGCCGGGCCGGGCTGGGGGGATGGTCGGCTCTGGGTCCGGAGGTCATGGCTGCCGGGCCGGGCCCAGGCGGGGGTGGGCGGCTTCGGGTGCGGGGGCCGTGGGCTCCGGGTGGGGGCGTCCGGGACGGCATGATTTACGGCGCGTTGCGCGGAGTCCGGTTGTCGGGCGGGGGGCGCGCCACAAATCACGCTTGAGTGTCCCGGACACCCCCACCCTCCACCCCCGACCCCCTCCCGGGAGACTCCGCCCCCGCGAGATGCGCGCAGCCGACGTACCTCGGTGTGGGCAGGCGTCCCGCAGGGCGATGGGGGTCCCCCCTGCTCGAGCGAAGTCGAGAGCTTGGGGGAGGGTGGGCACACCGGGACACCGCCGCTCAGCGGCCCAAACCCGCCCCACCCGAAGCCGGCCTTTCGGAGCCGGCCCGGAACGCTGCCCTGGGCGCAGTGCCGGGGCCGCAGCACCGGGTACGTGGTCCCCGGAGCCCGGCTCCGTTCAGGGGTGTTGGGGCGGAGCCCCGGGCGGGGCCGGGGTGGAACCGGTGTGCGAGTGTGGGCGTCTGGAAGGCGGGGGGAACGATGAGGACAGTGGGGAAGGCCGCCGTGGCGGTCGCCGGGGTGGCCGTGGTCGTGGGGGCGGCGCTCGTCGTGCCGCGGATCGGCGACGATGGCGGGGCACCGGCCACGCAACGGCTCGGGGCGAAGCAGCCTTCGGGCGCGCCGGACGCGCCCGCGGACGCGCGGCCGTTCACGCTCGTGGCGACCGGCGACATCATCCCGTACCCGTCGATCATTCAGCGCGCCGCGGACGATGCGGGTGGGAAGGGGCACGACTTCCGGAAGATACTCGCGGGAGTCAAACCCATCGTCGCCGGAGCCGATGTCGCGCTCTGCCACCACGAGATACCGTACGGCCGGCCCGGTGGGCCGTACACCGGCTACCCGACCTTCAAGGCACCGCACCAGCTCGCCGACGCCCTCAAGGACGCGGGCTACGACGGCTGTTCCACGGCTTCGAACCACACCCTGGACGCCGGTTACGAGGGCCTCGCCCGCACCCT
Source organism: Streptomyces sp. NPDC043853 (assembly GCF_056436025.1). NCBI lineage: Bacteria > Bacillati > Actinomycetota > Actinomycetes > Kitasatosporales > Streptomycetaceae > Streptomyces > Streptomyces sp. NPDC043853. The sequence continues at coordinate 97,548 of NZ_JBWKDJ010000017.1, read as the reverse complement.
GGAGCACCTCGACCGGGTGGGCGTCAAGCACACCGGCTCGGCGCGGAGTCCGGAGGAGGCCCGGACACCGGGGTGGGTCGGCGCCGGCGGCGCGAAGATCGCCCAGCTCTCGTACACGTACGGCACCAACGGCATTCCGCTGCCGGCCGGGAAGCCCTGGGCGGTGAACATCACGGACAAGGACCGGATCCTCGCCGACGCCCGCGCGGCCCGGGCGGCCGGCGCCCACGTGGTGGTGCTCAGCATCCACTGGGGCACCGAGTGGCAGACCGCCCCGGACCAGCAGCAGCGGGAGCTGGCCGAGGCGCTGACCGCCGCCCGTACCGGTGGGCTGCCCGACATCGACCTGATCATCGGTACGCACAACCACGTGCCGCAGCCGTACGAGAAGATCAACGGCACCTGGGTGGTCTTCGGCATGGGCGACCAGGTCGCGAGCTTCGTTCCCGCCGACAAGAAGCGCGGCAACCAGTCCTCCGTGCCCCGGTTCACGCTGAACCCGTCCACCGCGCACCCGGGCCGCTGGGAGGTGGTGAAGGCCGAGTACTTCACCCAGTACTCGGACATGGGGCCGCCGTTCCGCGTGGTGTGCACCTCGTGCGAGGGCACCGGTGGCCGGGCCGACTACAAGGCCGTGGACCGGCAGGTGACCGAGGCCGTGATGTCGCGCGGGGCGGGGGCGCAGGGACTCACCCGCGCCACCCGCCCCTGACCCTCCCCGTCCCCCCGGTCGAGGTCCCCCTCAGGCCGTTCGGGTCACGCCCCGCCGCGGTTCCGGGCTCGGCCGATGACCAGTGCGCCCGCCCCTACGCCGAGCAGGAGCAGGGCGCCGCCCGCGACGTAGGGGGTGGCCGAACTGCCCCCGGTCTCGGCCAGGTTGGCCTGGGTTCCGGAGGTCTGCGGCTTCAGGCCGGGCGGTGTGGACGGCGTCGGCGTGGGCTGCGGGGAGGGCGAGGCGGCCGCGGGGGCCTCGCAGCGCGCTTCGGCGAGGACCACCTCGCCGTCCACCTGGGCCACGTTCAGGTTCAGCGGGTTGACCGAGACCTTGAGGCGGAGCGCCGTCGCGGCGGCGCTGCGCGAGGTGGTCTCGGTACCGGACAGGGTGAGGCCGACCTCGCCGACCCCGGGCACGGCCACCTTGGTGGTGCCGCCCGCGGACAGGGTGGTCTTCTTGCCGAGCACGGTCACCGAGCCGAGGACGTTGGAGCTCGCGGTGGGCTGCTTGCCCGCCTCGCACAGGGCCTTGGAGGTGACCTTCTCCACCTGGATCAGCGACAGCAGCGGCAGTCCGGGGACATGGACCTTCGCATTGACCAGGTTGACCTCGGCGGCGGCCCGTGCCCGGTCGGCGGTCGCCTTGGTGGTGGCCACGTCCGCGCGCAGCACCTGGACGGGTTTGCCCTGGTCGACCCCGTCGAGGGTGACGGTCAGCGCGGTCTGCTGCGCCGTGGCCGGCGCGCTGACCTCGTTCAGGGTGGCCTTCAGGGGCACGTGGACGGTCTTGTTGAGCAGGCCCACGTCGAGTCCGGTGCGCAGGACCACCGCACTGGCCTTGCCGCTGCCGGCGCCGCCGGTGGCGTGGGCGGCCGGAGCGGCGGCGAGCACGGCGACGGGCGCCACCGCGGCGAGCAGGAGTGCGGGCATGCGGAAGGTGTTGCTGTTCACGGGTGGAACCCCCAAGGAGTTTGGAGCCGTCGCGCCGCCAATGGGGGACATCGCGCGCGCCGACGACCTCGACCCCGGAATCTTTACGCACCGAGAGTGAACGGACAGGCACCTGAGGTGAGTTCACCCCAAGGGGTGGTTTTCGGGTGGATATTCGATTCTTCTGGTCCCATTCGGAACGGGAGTTCTTTCCCGCCCCGCGGGCCGGGCGGCGCGGGCAGTCACAACGACCGCCGGCTCCGCCGCGTCACGCCCGCGTCAACCCCGCACCTGCCCGCGCAGCACCACCCGCAGCGGGTCGGCCAGCACCCCGACGTCCTCGCGCGGATCCGCCCCGTAGACCACCAGGTCCGCCGGCGCCCCTTCCGCGAGCCCCGGCCGGCCCAGCCATCGCCGGGCCCCCCAGGTGGTCGCGGACAGGGCGTCCAGGACCGGGATGCCGGCCTTCACCAGTTCGGCCACCTCGGCCGCGACGAGGCCGTGCGGCAGCGAGCCGCCCGCGTCCGTACCGACGTACACCGGCACGCCCGCGTCGTACGCCGACCGCACGGTGTCGTAGCGCCGCTCGTGCAGCCGCCGCATATGGGCCGACCAGCGCGGGAACCTGGCCTCGCCGCCGTCCGCGAGCCTGGGGAAGGTCGCGATGTTGACCAGGGTCGGCACGATCGCCACCCCGCGCTCCGCGAACAGCGGGATGGTCTCCTCGGTCAGGCCGGTGGCGTGCTCGATGCAGTCGATGCCCGCCTCGACCAGGTCGCGCAGCGAGTCCTCGGCGAAGCAGTGCGCGGTGACCCGGGCGCCCAGCCGGTGCGCCTCGGCGATGGCCGCCTCGACCTCGGCACGCGGCCAGCAGGCCGTCAGGTCCCCGGCCTCGCGGTCGATCCAGTCGCCCACCAGCTTGACCCAGCCGTCGCCGCGGACCGCCTCCCGGGCCACGTACGCGACGAGGTCCGCGGGCTCGATCTCATGGGCGTAGTTGCGGATGTAGCGGCGGGTGCGGGCGATGTGCCGCCCCGCCCGGATGATCTTCGGAAGGTCCTCGCGGTCGTCGATCCAGCGGGTGTCCGAGGGCGAGCCGGCGTCCCGGATCAGCAGGGTTCCGGCGTCCCGGTCGGTCAGCGCCTGCTTCTCGCTGGTCGCCTCGTCGACCGGGCCGTGTGCGTCGAGGCCGACGTGGCAGTGGGCGTCGACCAGGCCGGGCAGCACCCAGCCGTTCACCGTGGTCACCCCTTCGGTGCGGGCCGCGCGCGGCCGCTCGTAGGTGATCCGGCCGCCGACGACCCAGAGCTCGTCGCGGACCTCCTCGGGTCCGACCAGCACCCGCCCCTTCACATGCAGCACTTCGCTCACGCCGACCACGTCGCTCCTGTCGTTGCCACCGTTCCGGCCGTTCCGGTCGTCCGGTAGCTGCCGTCGCTCATGAACGCACTGTACGCATGCGGTCGGCACCCTCTCGGGGGTATCACCGGACAACCCCGGCAACCCCGGACGAAGAGAGCGCACCCTGATCACCCACCCCCTGCTGGACCTGCCGCCGCTGACCGCGGAGCGTGCGGCGGCTGCGCTGCCCGCGGTGCTGGGCGCCCTCGCGGGCGCGTTGTCCGTGCCGGCGGGCCCCGGCACCGGCCGCGGCGGAGTCCGCCTGGGCGGCGGTCCGGCGGGGCTGATCTCCGCCGCTCGCGCCGGGCCGGCCGCCTCCCGCTGCGGGGCGGGAGGCGGCCCCGGGCTCAGTCCGCCAGGACGTTCAGGACGCGGTCCACATCCGCTTCCGTGTTGTACAGGTGGAAGGAGACCCGCAGCGAGCCCGCGCGTGCGGCGGTGAGGACGCCCGCCCGCGCCAGCTCCTGCTGGCGCGTGGCCAGCCCGGGCACCGAGACGATCGCCGAGTCGCCCGGCACGGGTTCGATCCCCAGGTGCGCGAGGCCCGCCCGGTACCGCGCGGCCAGTGCGGTGTCGTGCGCGTGCACGGCCTCGATCCCGACGCGCTCCAGCAGGGCCAGCGAGCGTTCCGCCGCGTGGTAGGCCAGGAAGGCAGGGGATTCGTCGAACCGCCTTGCGTCCGGAGCCAGTTCCGGCATCGGCCCGTAGGTGGCGTCCCACATGGACTTCGCCGCCACCCAGCCGGCGTGCAGCGGGACCAGCGTCCCCTGGGCCTCCTCCGACACCGTGAGGTACGAGGCACCGCGCGCGCCGAGCAGCCACTTGTACCCGGCCGTGACCACGTAGTCGTACGGCGAGGCGTCGAACGGCAGCCAGCCCGCCGCCTGGCTCGCGTCCACCAGCATCCGGGCGCCGTGGCGGGTGGCGGCCTCGCGGATCGCGGCGAGGTCGGCGGTGCGCCCGTCGGCGGACTGCACCGCACTGACCGCGACCAGAGCGGTGTCCGCACCGACGGCCCCGGCGAGCTCCTCCAGCGGGACGAACCGCGTCCGGAGGTCTCCCCGGACCACGAACGGGTTGATCACCGAGGCGAAGTCCCCCTCGGCGAAGAGCACTTCGGCTCCGGCGGGCTGCGCCGCGGCGACGAGTCCGACGTGGGTGGCGACTGCGGAGCCGACCGCCACCCGGTCGGGGCCGACGCCGACCAGGCGGGCGAAGCGTTCGCGGGCCGCTTCCACCAGGTCGAAGTCGCCGAATCCGGCGGCCGTTCCGGCTGCCGCGGCGTCGGCCAGTTCCCGGACGGCGGTCACGGCGCCGTCCGGGAGCAGTCCGCAGGTGGCGGTGTTGAGGTAGGTCGTCGTGGGGGAGAACTCCTGGGCCAGGTCCGGGACCGGCTCTGTCAGCGGAAGATCCATGTCTTCAACTGTGCGCCACCCCGAACCCAAAGTCCATTCCCCGATATTGCGCGACATCTCAAAGATGTACTTATGGGCGGGGGGTTCGGGGGCCTACTGGGCCTCGGGCACCGCGCAGGCGCCGTCCGGCTCGCACGCCTCCGCACCGGCCTCCGGCTCCTCGACCTCGCGCCCGGCCCAGGCCTGTTCCAGTGCGCGGGTGAAGACCTCGGCGGGCTGTCCGCCGGAGATCCCGTAGCGGCGGTCGAGGACGAAGAACGGGACGGCGTTCGCGCCCAGTTCGGCGGCCTCGCGCTCGTCGGCGCGGACGGCGTCCGCGTAGGCGGTGCGGTCGGCCAGCACCGCGCGCACCTCCGCTTCGTCCAGTCCGGCCCCGACGGCGGTGGCGGTCAGGACCTCGGGGTCGAAGAGGGACCGCTCGTCCGCGAAGTGGGTGCGGAACGCCAGGTCCAGCAGCGCGTCCTGGCGTCCGCGGGCGGCGGCCAGGTGCAGCAGCCGGTGGATGTCGAAGGTGTTGCCGTGGTCCCGGCCGTCGAGCTCGTAGGCCAGGCCCTCGGCGTGCGCGGTGGCCGCCACGTGCTGCTCCATGGCGCGGGCCTCGTCGAGGGTCCGGCCGTACTTCTTGGCGAGCATCTCGGTGACGGGCGCGGTGACGGCCGGGTCGCTGTGCGGGTCGAGTTCGAAGGAGCGGAAGACCACCTCGACCCGGTCCCGGTGCGCGAACGCGGCCAGCCCTTTCTCGAACCTGGCCTTGCCGATGTAGCACCACGGGCAGGCGACGTCCGACCAAATTTCGACGCGCATGTTCCTTCTTCTCTCCGATGCGGCGGGGGGTCAGGAGCTGGAACGCCAGGCCGGAGCGTCTCATTCCCCGGAGGAGGGCCCCGGCGCCTGGGCCGGATCCGCTTCCGGCCGCGGGCCGAGGGTGAGCCAGAGCACCAGGTGGGAGCCCGTCGGCGGGACGGCCGGGTCGGGGCGCCAGCCGTGGGCGGCGTAGAAGGCCTGGGCCCGCAGGTTGTGCTCGTAGACGTCCAGTCGGACCCGGTCCGCTCCGGCCCGCAGCCAGGCGGCGCGGCAGCTCTCGTGGAGGGCGGCGCCGATGCCCCGGCGCCAGTGGGCGGGCTCGACGTGGAGCTGGGTGAGGGTCATCCGGCCGTCGACGGGCCGGAAGGCGGCGACTCCGGTGAGCTCACCGTCCTGCTCGGCGCAGAGGACCCCGCCCTCGGTGCGCCGCAGGGCCGCGGACCAGCCCTCCCGGGTACGGGCGAGTTCGGCGGCACCGGCATACGCCTCTTCCGGTATCCGGCCCGCGTAGTAGGTGGCGCGGGCCCGGGCGTGCAGGGCGGCGATGGCGTCCAGGTCCGTGGGGAGCGCTGCTCTGATCATGAAGGGCGAGACGTGCCGGGAACGGTGAAGGTTCCCGGCACGGGCCCGCGGTGGCTCGTTCCTTCCGGGCTGCCGCCGTCATCCGCTCAGTTCTTCAGGGCCGCCGCCATCATCTTCTGGGCGACCGGTGCGGCCAGCCTGCCGCCGCCGATCTCGGAGCGGTCGGTGTCCGAGTTGACGATCATCACGGCCACGGCGACCTGCTTGCCGTTCATCGTGGCGTACGAGGCGAACCAGGCCAGCGGCGGAATGCTGTTGTTGACCCCGCGCTGGGCGGTTCCGGTCTTGCCGCCGACCTCGGCCCCCGCCACCTTGGCCGGCTTCCCGCCGCCCTCGCTGACCACGGTGCGCATGGCGTCGCGGAGCATCGAGGCGGTCCGCTCGCTCATGACCTGCTTGCTCTTCGGGTCCTTGAAGCTCTCCAGCACGGTACCGCTGCCGTCGGTGACCTCGGAGACCACGTGCGGGGCGACCAGCTTGCCCTCGTTCTCGATCGCGGCCACGACCATCGCCATCTGCAGCGGGGTGGCCTGCACGTCGAACTGGCCGATTCCGGTCTGTGCCACCTGGTCCTTGGACATCTTCTGCGACGGGTACTTGCTGGGGGTCGCGCGGAAGGGGATGTCCTGTTTCTTGTCGTTGAAGCCGAGCTTCTCGCTCATCTCCAGCATCTTCTGCTGGCCGAGCCGGTGGGCGAGCTCGGCGAACACGTTGTTGCAGGACAGCCGGAGGGCGGTGCGCAGCGAGACGTTGTCGCAGGCGGGAGGTGCCGCCTCGCTCTTCAGCGGGGTGACCGTGCCCGGGATGACGTAGGGGTCCTTGATGCCGGTGGGTGTGTCGATCGAGTCGAACAGGCCGTTCTCCAGCGCCGCGGCGAGGGTGACCAGCTTGAAGGTGGAGCCGGGCGCCATCGGCTTGCGGGCGGCGAGGTTCTCCATCGCCCTGCCGTTGTCGGCGGAGAGCTCCTTCCACGCCGCGCCGTCGGAGGCGGCGGTGATCCGGTTCGGGTCGAAGGAGGGGTTGGCGACCATGCCGAGGATCTCGCCGGTGGCCGGGTCGATGGCGACCGCGGCGCCTTCCTTGCCCTTGAGCGCCTCGTGGCCGGCCTTCTGGACCTCGGGGTCGATGGTGGTCAGGACGTTGCCCGGGTCGGCGCGCTTGTTGGTGAACACGTCGAGGGGGCTCTTCAGGCGGTTGTCGGAGCCGTCGAGGACGTCCTTGTAGACGCCTTCCAGCTGGGTCTTGCCGAACGCCTGCGAGCTGTACCCGGTCACCGGCGCGTACAGCTCCCCGTCGGTGTACGTCCGCTTGTAGCCGAAGTCGCCCTGGTCCACCTTCTTGGACCCGGTGATCGACTGGCCGGCCACGATGATGTTCCCGAGCGGGCCCGCGTACCGGGCGATCGTGTTCCGTTGGTTGTGGTCGTCGTCTGCGAGGGCCTGGCCCTTGTACGCCTGCACCCAGGTGACCCGGACCAGCAGGGCCAGGACCAGCAGCAGACAGAAGACCGACGCGCGCCTGATTGTCTTGTTCATCCCCCTGGAGGACGTAACCGCCGCTCCGCGCGTTCCGCTCTGCCCCGGTTGTGGCCGGATTCTCAGGGATCTCTCATCTGCTCACCCGCCGCCCTGCTCACCCGCCATCCTGCTCACCGGTCGCCCTGCTCACCGGTCGGCCCGCGCGGCCAGGAACCCTCCCTCGTACGCCGCGATGACCGCCTGGGTGCGGTCCCGGGAGCCGGTCTTGGCCAGCACCGCCGCCACATGGCTCTTGACGGTCTGCGGGCCGACGCCCAGCCGCGCGCTGATCTCGTGGTTGGACAGCCCGCCGGCCATCAGCTTCAGCACGTCCGCCTCCCGGTCGGTGAGCCGGGCCACCCAGGACGCCGCCGTGGACCGGCCGGCCTCACGGTGCCGCTCGGCCAGGTCCCGGACGGCGGCCGGGAACAGCAGCGAGTCCCCGCGGGCCACCAGCCGGACGGCGGCCATCAGGTCCTCCGGGTCGGCCCGCTTGAGCAGGAAGCCGGCCGCGCCGGCGCGCAGCGCGTCGTACACGTACGCGTCGTTCTCGAAGGTGGTGACGACCACGATCTTCGGCGGCGCGTCCATGGTGGCGAGGATCTGCTCGGTGGCGCGGATGCCGTCGATGCCGGGCATCCGGACGTCCATCAGGACCACGTCGGGGGCGAGGGAGCGGACCACGGAGACGGCCTCGGGCCCGTCGGCGGCCTCGCCGACGACCGTCAGGTCCGGCTCGGCCTCCAGGATGACCCGCAGCGCGGTGCGGACCATGCGTTCGTCGTCGGCGAGGACCACGCGCAGCGGCGGGCGGCTCATCGGCGTCCCCCTCCGGTGTCCCCGACCCGCGCCTCGTCGGCGCCGGCGAGCGGGAGGAGCGCCCGCAGCCGCCAGCTGCCCTCGTGCTCCCCCGCCTCCACGGTGCCGCCCAGCAGCGCGGCCCGTTCGGCGGTCCCGTGCAGTCCGCGTCCGCCGCCCGTGCGCTCGGGGCCTCCGCCGGACCGGTCCGGCCGGTTGGTCATGGTGATCTCCAGTTCACGTCGGTCCTGCTCCCCCGGTGCGGGCCGTACGGCCATGCTCAGCTCCACCGGCCCCTCCCCGTGCTTCATGGCGTTGCTCAGTCCCTCCTGGACGATTCGGTACGCCTCCCGCGAGACGATCGCCGGGAGCTGCTCCCAGCTCCCGGACGGCCCCGGCCGCTGGCGGTCCGCGACGGCGGTCCCGGCGGCCCGGGTCCGGTCCAGCAGTCCGGCCAGATCGGTGTGCAGGGTCGGCGCGGGCGCCGTGCCCGTGCCGGCCGCGTCGCCGTCCCGCAGCAGACCCAGTACGGTGTCCAGCTCGCCCACCGTGCGCCGGGTGGTGTCCTCTATGGCGGCGAGCGCCTCGCGGACGAACTCCGGGTCGGTGTCCAGCACCCGGCGGGCGGCCACGGCCTGCAGCGTGACCGCGCTCAGCGCGTGCCCGACCGCGTCGTGCAGCTCCCGGGCCAGCCGGTTGCGGACGGCCAGGTCCGCGGCCCGCTCCTCGGCCGCGGCCAGCCGGTCCGCCGGGGTCGGCCCGAGCAGCACCGGTGCCACCCGGGCCAGCAGCGCCCCCGCGCCGGCCGCGCACAGGACCACCGCCGCCATCAGGGCCAGTCCCAGGAGCGGCGCGAGGAACGCCGAGACCTGCGTGCCGAACCAGCCGAACCCGAGCTCCGCCCGCCGGAGCCGGGCCACGAACGGCAGTACGAGCAGCACCACCGCCATGGGCGTGGCCGCCAGCGTCATCCCGCTGACCAGCGCCCCGATCCCCAGGTGCAGGGTCCACCAGGCGGCGGTCCGCCCGCGGGCCGCGCGGCCGCGGGCCGGACCGTCGGCCAGCCGCTCCCCCGGCACCCCGCACAGGGACCGCACCGCGGCCACCGACATCGGCCGGACCAGCGGGAACAGTCCGGTGACGGCGGCGAGCGGCAGGGCCAGCGCGTAGGAGGCCAGGAACAGCGGGAGGGAGGCGAAGGCGTTGCTGCCGTCCGACACCATCCCGACCGCCACGGAGGCGAGCAGGAAGTAGGGCATGAGCAGGGCTCCGCCGAGGATCTGGTGCACCCAGCGCAGCCGTGCGCGGCTGCCCAGCAGTCGTCCCATGTCCGCCGTCCCGCTCCCCCGTCGCCACGCCCGCGCCCCCACGCCCGCCGGCTCAGCCGGTGCGGCGGGCCGTGAGGTACCGGGTCACCACGGCGGCCACCAGCAGGCCGGTGATCATTTGGCCAGCGTAGGCGAGATGCAGCAGGGCCGTGGGGTCCTTGGCGGGATCGTCCGACGGGCCCAGTGCGGCGATGCTCAGCCAGGCGCCCCAGCACGCCGCCGCCGAACCGCCCACCCAGGCCAGGGCCAGCGGGCCGCGCGCGTCGCGTCGCCCGCCGCGGGCCAGCAGCAGGCCGCCGGTCGCGCCGCCCAGTGCGCACAGCACGTTCACCACGGCCATGACGACCGAGTCCGAGGACCAGTTCTCGATCTGATCGGCGCTCAGCCCGGCGGTGCCGCCGGCCACCCAGTAGACCTGCACGGCCGTCATGGCCAGCCCGCCGGCCGCCCCGGCCACCGCCACCGCGCGTATGCCGCCGCTCGCCGGCGCCCCGAGGGCCCCCTGCCACAGCCGGCCCCAGCGCTCCCGGGCGTACGGGACGAACAGCCCGGCCAGGGCCAGTGCCTGGATCGCGAAGCCGGTGTAGACGACGTTGTAGACCCAGGGGTCCAGGAACGGCTCGGCCGCCTCGGCCTGCGCCGGGTCGGGCCCGCCGCCGAGCAGCCGCATCAGCGTCACGCCCGGGAACCCGAGGACGATCGGGGTGAGCAGGCCGGTCGCGGTGAACACCGGCACCGCCAGCAGCCAGGACGGTATGCGCCGGCCCCACGGCCGGGTGAGCGCGAGCACGATCACCACCAGCGTGGCGTCCATCAGCAGGGTCACCGCGTTGGCGACGGTGAAGAACGGGCCGGGCTCCAGCAGCATGCTGCCGTCCGGTATGCCGATCCGGCTCCCCGCCAGCCAGGCGGCCTTGAGGGTCAGGTACGGCAGGGTCGCCGCGACGGCGACGAAGCTCAGGGTCCGCCGGACGGCGCCCGGCGTGGCAGGAGCGGAGGCCGGGTCGGAGGCGGAGGTGGAGGCGGGTGCCGCGTGCGTCTGGTTCACGTATCCCGAGGTCATGCCTCAACGATCCCGTCGGCGGCGCCGCGCCACCTCCCCCTTGGTGGGGAACCCGCTCCCCCGCGCGGGGGAGAAACCCCCACCTCCCCGGCGCACGCCCACGTCACGCGCGCCGGGGGCGGAGCCGGAGCGCGGGCCGCTCACATGCGCCGGGCCACCAGCGCCAGCCGGTCCCGCGCCTCGAACAGCGCGCTCCTGATGGTCTGCTCGTGCTCGGTGGTCAGCCGGGCCACCGGCACCGAGCAGCTCACCGCGTCCCGGGCGGGCGAGCGGTACGGCACGGCCACCCCGAAGCAGCGCAGCCCCAGGGTGTTCTCCTCGCGGTCGACCGCGTACCCCTGCTCCCGCACCAGCGCCAGCTCCTCGATCAGCTGCTCCCGGTCGGTGACCGTGTGCTCGGTGACCGCCTCCAGCCGCTCCGGCAGCAGCCGCCGCACCTCCTCGTCGGTGTGCGTGGACAGCAGTGCCTTGCCGAGCGCGGTGGAGTGCACCGGCAGCCTCCGCCCGACCCGGGTGAACGGCCGCAGGTAGTGCTGGGACTGCCGGGTCGCCAGGTAGACCACGCTGGTGCCGTCCATCCGGGCCAGGTGGATGGTCTCCGTGGTCTCCTCCGACAGCCGGTCCAGGGTGGGCCGGGCGGCCGCCACCACCTCGTCCCCGTCGATGTACGAACTCCCGACGAGCAGGGCGCGTACGCCGATCCCGTAGCGGGTGCCGGTCGCGTCGGTCTCCACCCAGCCCAGGTCCACCAGGGTGCGCAGCAGCATGTACAGGCTGGACTTGGGCAGTCCCAGGTCGTTCTGGATGTCGGCCAGGCTGTGCAGTCCCGGCCGGGCCGCGAAGTGCTCCAGCAACAGGACCGTGCGGACGGCCGACTTGACCGGCGTGGTCGCCGACTCGGCTGTGGTCATCGACTGCTCTTCCCCTCTGGCGCCCTCCGGCGCCCTCCGACGACCTCTGCCGTCGGTCAGACAACCTCTGCCGTCCTCAGACGACCTCTGTCGCCACTTGTCACCTTCAGGAGGCGGAAATAGAGTCCGCAGCGGCAGCGATCATTCATCCACCGGAACGGCGTTCAGAATACTGAACGCTCCAGGAGGCAGTGGGCATGGCAGCGAAACCAGTCTGGAGTGTGGACCCCCGCACCGGGAAGCAGCGCGGGCAGGTTGCGGCGGAGGCCACATCCCAGGAGGTCGACGCCGTCGTCCGGGAGGCCCACGCCGCCCGCGCCGCCCTGACGGACCGCACGGCGCGGATCGCCTTCCTGCGCACCGCGGCCGACCTCCTCGACGGGGCGGCCGAGCGGATCGTGGAGACGGCCGACGCCGAGACGGCCCTGGGCACCGCCCGCCTCACCGGCGAGCTGGCCCGCACCACCTACCAGTTCCGCGCCTTCGCCGACGCCGTCGAGGAGGGCTCGTACCTGGACGTCCGGATCGACCACGCCGACCCGGGCCTGACCCCGCCGCGCCCCGCGCTGCGCCGCTACAAGGTGCCGCTCGGCGTGGTCGCCGTCTACGCCGCCTCCAACTTCCCGCTGGCCTTCTCGGTGCCCGGCGGCGACACCGCCAGCGCCCTGGCCGCCGGCTGCCCGGTCGTGGTCAAGGCCCACCCCGACCACCCCGCCACCTCCGAACTCTGCGGCGCGCTGCTGCGCCGGGCCGCCGTCGCCGCCGGGCTCCCCGCCGACGCGGTCGCCGTGGTCCACGGCTTCGACGCGGGCCTGGAGCTGATCCGCCACCCGCTGGTGGCCGCCGCCGGGTTCACCGGGTCCATCCGGGGCGGCCGCGCGCTGTTCGACGCGGCCGCCGCCCGGCCCGTCCCCATCCCCTTCCACGGCGAACTCGGCTCCCTGAACCCCGTCGTGATCACCCCGGCCGCCGCCACCGAGCGCGCCGAGGAGATCGGCGCGGGCCTCGCGGCCTCGGTGACCCTGGGCGTCGGTCAGTTCTGCGTCAAGCCGGGCCTGGTCCTGGTCCCCGAGGGCCCGGACGGCGACCGCCTCGCCGACACGCTGGGCAAGGCGCTCGGCGAGACCGCCCCCGGGGTGCTGCTCGACCACCGGATGCGGGAGAACTTCCTCGCCGGGGTGGCCGAGCGGGCCGCGCTGCCCGAGGTCACCGCGCCCGTCGCGGCCGGCCCCGGCGGCAACGGCAACGGCGGATTCACCGTGGGGCCCGGCTACCTCTCGCTCCGGGCCGCCCTGCTCACCGACCCGGCGTACGAGGTCCTGCTCGAAGAATGCTTCGGCCCGGTCACGGTGCTCGCGCGGTACTCCGGCCAGGACGAGGCCGGTGCGGTGCTGGACCGGCTCGGCGGGAACCTGAGCGCCACCCTTCAGCTGTCCTCCGCCGAGGCGGACGGCGGCCCGGGCCCGGCCGCGGAGCTGATCGGCCGGGTCACGGCCCTGGCCGGCCGGGTGGTGGTGAACAACTGGCCGACCGGGGTGGCGGTGGCCCCGGCCCAGCACCACGGCGGCCCCTACCCGGCCGCGACCTCCCACTCCACCTCCGTCGGCGGTACCGCGATCGAGCGCTGGCTGCGCCCGGTGGCCTACCAGTCGGTGCCGGACCCGCTGCTCCCGCCGGAGCTCAGGGACGCCAACCCGCTCGGCCTGCCGCGCCGCACCACGACGGCCGCCTCCTGAGCGGAGCCCGCCCGCGCCCGGTAATCCCGTTGCCCGCCCCGCCCTGCGCGGGGCAGGCTTCGCCGCATGCCCAGAGCCAACGGATTCACGTACGAGCAGCGCGCCGACGGAAACGTCGTCATCACCCACCGCGGCCGGGCCGCCGGAACCCTGCGCGGGGACCGGGCGGCCAAGTTCCTGGCCGAGCTCGGCCAGGGGGACGAGCAGCTGGTCATGGCCCGCTGGACCGGCGCCTACAAGTTCGGCAACGAGCGCACCGCCAGGAACCACCCGCGCAACGCCGGACGCCGCTGACACCTCACCCGTACGGCCCTCGACCGCCGAAATGTCCCGCGGGTAAGGGAACGGCAAAGGCACCCCGCTCGTTTCACCGGTCATGACCGCCATGACCCCTGGTTCGAACCTGCCGCTCAACGCCGTCCGGGTGACGGTCGACGTGGCCGCTCCGGTACGGCTCGACGTATCGGGGCTGCTGCTCGCCGCGAACGGCAAGGTGCGTTCCGACGCCGACTTCATCTTCTACAACCAGCCGTCCGGGCCCGGCGTCAGCTACCGCTCCGGCGGCGGGACGGCGCCCGACTCGATCACCGTGGACACCTCCGCCCTGCCGCCCGGCATCGAACGGATCGTGGTCACGGCCAGCCCGGACGCCGCCGGGCAGAGCTTCCAGGGCATCGAGCCCACGGCCACCGTGCGCAACGCGGACGACAGCGGGGTCATCGCCACCTTCACCCCGCCGCAGCTGGCCACGGAGACCGCCCTGGTGGTCGTCGAGGTCTACGTGCGCAACGGCCAGTGGAAGGTGCGGGCGGTCGGCCAGGGGTACGCCGACGGGCTGGCTGGGATCGCCACCGACTTCGGCGTGTCGGTGGACGAGGAGCCGGCCGCGCCCCAGGCCGCCCAGCCGCAGGCCGCGGCCGCCCCCTCTTTCACGCCCCCGCCCGTACCCGTGGCCGCACCGCCCGCACCCCCCGCACCCCCTGCGGCACCCGCACCCGCACCCGGCACCGGGAAGATCAATCTCGACAAGGGCCGGGTCAGCCTGCAGAAGAACCAGACGGTGTCCCTGGTCAAGGGCGGCAAGCCGCTGCTCTCCCAGGTCAAGATGGGCCTCGGCTGGGAGCCCGCGCACCGCGGGCGGAGCATCGACCTCGACGCCTCGGTCATCGCCTACGGCCCGCAGCGCAACCACCTCGACAGCTGCTACTTCGGCCGGCTGTCCATCCTGAACGGCTCGGTCAAGCATTCGGGTGACAACCTGACGGGTGAGGGTGCCGGGGACGACGAGGTGATCGTCGTGGACCTCGGCCGGCTGCCCGCCGAGGTCACCGGCCTGGTCTTCACCGTCAGCTCCTTCACCGGCCAGAAGTTCACCGACGTGGCCAACGCCTACTGCCGTCTGATCGACGCGGCGACCGACGAGGAGCTCGTCCGGTTCGACCTCACCGGCGCCGAACCGCAGACCGGGGTGATGATGGCGAAGTTCATCCGCCAGTTCTCCGGCGAGTGGGAGATGACGGCCATGGGCCAGTTTGTGAAGTCCCGCACAGTGCGCGACCTGGTCAAGCCCGCTGCCCAGGCCCTCTGAGCAGGTGGGCGGGCCGCGGGTACCGCCCGCGGTCCGCCGGGGGGTGACCCTCCGTGGGCCCTTCGTGACCCATCCCACCCCCAAACCGGAGGTACCTGTCCGTGCCCGCCCGTAGCCTTGGAAGCATGTACGAGACACCCCCGCCCGAGGGTCCCGCGCGTCCGTCCGCCGCCGAGGCGAACGAGGCGATACGGCAGCTCGTCGACAGCCGGGCGGAGGGCGAGGAGTGGCCCGCGGAGGCGTACGAGTTCCTGCTCGCGGAGTGGGCGGCCGCCCACCTGGCCGAGCCGGCGGGCAGCGCGGCCCCCTGAGCCTCACCCGCCCGCGCCTCCCCCGGCCTCCGGTGAGCGGCACCGCCGCGTGATGCCGGTTCCGGCATCACGCGGGTACCCGGTGCCGGGTCCCGGCATCACCCCGTTTCCGGCGTCAGGCCGTCAGTGGTGCTTGCGCCGCCAGGGGCCGGTGACGGCGAGCATGATGCCCGGGTCCTGGATGTTGGCGAACAGGGTGCGTCCGTCCGGGGAGAAGCAGACCCCGGTGAACTCGGAGTACTCCGGCTCCTCCGCGGTGCCGATGTTCAGGTCGTTGCGCGCCAGCGGATACGTACGGCCCGATTCGGTGGCTCCGAAGAGGTGCTGGAGGCCCTCGCCGTCCTCGGCGATGATCAGCCCGCCGTACGGGGACACGGTGATGTTGTCCGGTCCGTCCAGGCCGCCGTCGGCGGAGGGGTCGGCGTTCACGCCCAGCAGCACGGTCAGGCGGACCGTGCGCCGCTTGGGGTCGTAGAACCACACCTGGCCGTCGTGCGCGGCGCCGGGGCTCTCGGAGCGCGCGTAGGAGGAGACGAAGTACGCGCCTCCGTCCGCCCACCACATGCCCTCCAGCTTGCGGGCCCGGGTCACCGCACCGTCCGCGAACTGCTTGCGCACCGGGGTCGTACGGGCGTCCCGGTCCGGTACGTCGACCCAGTCGACCCCGTACACGGTGCCGGTCCGGGTCGCCCTCGAAAGGTCGTCGACGAACCGACCGCTGCTGTCGAAGCACTTGAACGCCTGGAGCACACCGGCGTCGTCGGCGAGCGTGCGGAGCTTGCCGCGGCCGTGCCGGAAGCCCGTCGGCGGAGTCCAGCGGAAGAGCAGTCCGTTGGGGCCCGAGGCGTCCTCGGTCAGATAGGCGTGGCCGGTCCGGGGATCGATGACCACGGCCTCGTGGTCGTACCGGCCGAACGCCTTGACGGGCCGCGGGTCCCGGTTGGCTCGGCGGTCGTGCGGGTCGACCTCGAAGACGTAGCCGTGGTCCTTGGTCATGCCGTTCTTGCCGGCCAGGTCGGAGTTCTCCTCGCAGGTCAGCCAGGTGCCCCAGGCGGTGGCGCCGCCCGCGCAGTTGGTCGACGTGCCGGCGATGCCGACCCACTCGGCGACCTCGCCGCCGTGCCGGACCTCGACGACCGTGCAGCCGCCGGCCGCGGCCGGGTCGTAGACGAGCCCCTCGGTGAGCGGCACCGGGTGCGGCCACGCCGAACGGGGGCCCTTCAGCTCGTGGTTGTTCACCAGCAGGGTGACCCCGCGGTGACCGGCGAAGGCGGCCGTGCCGTCGTGGTTGGAAGGGGTGTGCTCACCGGAGTCCAGGCGGGTCACCCCGGAGTGGGTGAGGATGCGGTAGGAGAAGCCGGCGGGCAGCGCGAGGATGCCCTTGGGGTCGGGCAGCAGCGGGCCGTAACCGGGCTCGCAGGGCCGGCCCTGCTCGTCGCGCAGGGCCCCGCCCTCCTCTGCCGCGAGGGCGCCGGGGGCGGTGGCCAGGGCGCCGACGGTTCCGGTGAGGGCGACTCCGGCACCGGCGAGTACGGTGCGGGCGGTGAAATCTCTACGGCTGAGCGGCATCGAGTCTCCAGGGGTGGGGAGTTGGTGCGCTGTCGTGCGGTCGGCGCACACCCTCCCGGCCGCACATGAACGAACGCTGAATTCCCCTCGGCCACCCGGCATCCCCTTCCGAATGCCGGAATGGCCGACTCCGGCCGAGGGAACGTCCTTTCCCGGCCATGTCCGGGGTCCTCTTCCGCCCCGCACCACCCGTCCGGCCCACGCCACCCGTCCGGCCCACGCCACCCGTCAGCGCCATCAGCGCCGTCAAGCCCCGCCTCGCCCCCGCCGTCGCGTCAGTGGTGCCGGGAGCGCGCCTTGAAGGCCGCCTTGCGGGCCTCCTTCGCCGCCGTACGGTCCGGGTGCAGCCGGCCCATCGCCTCCAGCACCTCGGCGGTGGCGGGGTGTTCCACCCGCCACACCTCGTCGAAGAAGCCGGTGTGGCGGTCGGTCAGGTTCGCCATCAGCCCGGAGAGGTCCTCGGTCTCGCCGCCCGCGGCGAGCTGGGCCGCGATGGTGTCCACGGTCAGCCAGAACACCAGGGCCCCGTCCGGGGCGGGCACGTCGGCCGCACCCTGTTCGGCGAGCCAGACCCGGGCCAGACCGCCGAGTTCCGGATCGGCGAGCACCCCGCGGACCACCGGCTCGGCCACCGCCCCGGCCAGAGCGAGCGCCTGCTGGCAGCGCAGCCGGCGCAGCGGTCCGCCCTCGTCCCCGCCGCGGGCCGCGGCCAGCAGCTCGGCGACGGCCGCCGGAAGGTCCCCGCCGTCCCGGCGGGCCAGCCACAGCTCGATCTCGGCCTGCGCGGCCTCCTCGGAGAAGCCCGACACCGTGTCGAGCAGCGCCTCCGCACCCTTGTCCGCGAGGTCCCCGATCGCCGGGGCCTCGACCCCGGCGTCCAGCATCCGGCTCCGGATGCCGTAGAGGCCGAGCGGGGTGAGCCGGACCAGCCCGTACCGGGAGACGTCCTCCTCGGCGCCGTCGCCCTCGCCGGACCCGCCGGACTCCTCCTCGTCGGCCTCCGCCAGCAGGGCCTCGTCCACCGGCCGGAACTCCACCAGTCCGATGGGCGCCAGCTGCCGGAACTGGTCGTCCAGTCGCATCATCGCGTCGGACACCCGCTCCAGCACCTCCTCCGTCGGTTCGCCCATCTCCTCGGGCACCACCATGGACGCGGCGAGCACGGGCAGCGGCACCGGGGCCTCGCCCGCGCCGCCCTCGGTGACGGTGAGGAGGTAGAGGTTGGCGAGCACCCCCTCCAGGAAGTCCGCCTCGCGCTGCGGGTCCCAGTCCAGCTGCTCGAAGTCGATCCCGCCGCCCGCGTCCAGCGCGTCGACCAGGTCGTCGAGGTCCGGTACGGCCGCGTCGGCGAGTACGGAGTCCAGCGCGGCCAGCCACAGCTCCAGCACGTCCGCCGGTGCGCCGCCGGTCACCAGGGCCAGGTCCTCGCCGGGCTCGGCGCTGGCGAACCCGCCTTCGTCGGCGTCCCGTTCCACGTCCTCCGGCTCGGTCACCTCGACCAGGCCCGCGTCGACGGCGACCCGCCATGCCTGGCTCGCGTACGCCGGCCCCTCCGGGTCCGCACCGAGGCCGAGCACCTCGGCCGCCTGCGGCAGCTGCTCGTCGAGGAGTTCGCCGCCGGCGCCGACCCGGGTCGCGGGTCCGGCCCAGCGGGCCAGCCGGACGGCACGGGACAGCAGGGGCGCGGCGAGGGCAGCGCGGGCCAGTTCCGCCTCGGGGTGCAGCCGTACCGGCGGCAGCGTTTGGCGCGGCTGTGCGGACATGGGAGGTCTCCTCGCGGAACAGGAAGCAGCAGGTGGGGGGTCAGCGCGGTCCAGAGTAGACGCATTCCGGACCCGTTCGGCCGACCGGAGCCGTCGGTTCATCCGACAGTCAGACGGCGTCTTCCCTGGAGGCCTTGACAAGTTCGGCGCCCACACAGGACATTGACGCGCGTAGATCTCAGCCATCTTTTCTGACGATCGCACCGCCGCTTACAGCTTTCACGACTTTGCCCTGTTTTCCCGTTTTCCCTCATCCAGTACCCGGAGTTCCCTGACCATGCGCTCCTCCCACCCCCGTTCCGCCGCGGTCGCGGCCGTCGTGGCCGCCGCACTCGCCACTGGCCTCCTCGCGGGCACCGCCGACGCCGCGGACACCGCGGCGGCGGCCGACGCCGCGTCCGCCGGACCTGTCCGCATCCACGACATCCAGGGCACCACTCGTATATCGCCCCTGGTGGGCAAGCAGGTTGCCGACGTCGAGGGCATCGTGACCGGCGTCCGGACCTACGGCTCGCGCGGCTTCTGGATGCAGGACCCGGACGCCGACGACAACGACGCGACCAGCGAGGGCGTCTTCGTCTTCACCAGCAGCGCCCCCACCGTGGCCGTCGGCGACGCGGTCAAGGTCTCCGGCCTGGTCGGCGAGTACGTCCCCGGCGGCCTGAACTCGGGCAACCAGTCGGTGACCCAGATCTCCAAGCCCACGGTCACCGTGGTCTCCTCGGGCAACGCGCTTCCCGAGGCCGTGCACATCAACGAGTACTCGGTGCCCGCCGAGTACGCCCCGGCCGGCGACCCGGCCGACGGCGGCAGCATCAACAAGCTGACCCTGGAGCCCGGCCGTTACGCCCTGGACTACTACGAGTCCCTGGAGGGCAGCAACGTCCGTATCGGCACCTCCCGGGTGGTCGGCGCCACCGACCCGTACGCCGAGCTGTGGGTCACCGTGAAGGGCTGGGAGAACCCGACCCGTCGCGGCGGCACCCTCTACGGCTCCTACGAGTCCCAGAACACCGGCCGGCTGATGGTCCAGCAGCTGACCCCGCTCGCCCAGCAGCCGTTCCCGGTGGCCAACGTGGGCGACCGGCTGACCGGCACCACCGAGGGCCCGCTCGACTTCAACCAGTTCGGCGGCTACACGCTGACCGCGCGCACCCTGGGCACCGTGGTGTCCAAGGGCCTGCAGCCCGAGAAGACCAAGGCGCAGGCCGAGGGCGAGCTCGCGGTCGCGACGTACAACGTCGAGAACCTGGACCCGAGCGACCCGCAGGAGAAGTTCGACGCGCTCGCGAAGGCGGTCGTCGAGAACCTGGCCTCGCCCGACATCGTGGCGCTGGAGGAGATCCAGGACAACACGGGCGCGAAGAACGACGGAACCGTCGCCGCGGACCAGACCCTGACCAAGTTCACCGAGGCCATCAAGGCCGCGGGCGGTCCGGCGTACCAGTGGCGGTCCATCGACCCGGAGAACAACAAGGACGGCGGCGAGCCCGGCGGCAACATCCGCCAGGTGTTCCTGTTCAACCCCGAGCGGGTCTCCTTCACCGACCGCGACGCCGGCAACGCCACCGCCCCGACCGGTGTGGTGCAGGAGGGCGGCAAGGCCACCCTGAGCCACTCCCCCGGCCGGATCGACCCGGCGAACGCCGCCTGGGAGGCCAGCCGCAAGCCGCTCGCGGGCGAGTTCGTCTTCCGCGGCCGCACGGTCTTCGTGATCGCCAACCACTTCGGCTCCAAGGGCGGCGACGAGTCCATCACCTCGCACCACCAGCCGCCGGTCCGCTCCTCGGAGGCCAAGCGACTGCTGCAGGCGCAGGCGGTCAACGGCTTCGTGAAGGAGATCCTGGCCGCGCAGAAGAACGCGAACGTCGTCGTCCTCGGTGACATCAACGACTTCGACTTCTCGGACACCACCAAGGCGCTGACGGACGGCGGGGCCCTGTACCCGGCGATCCAGTCGCTGCCGAAGTCCGAGCGCTACTCGTACGTCTTCCAGGGCAACTCTCAGGTGCTGGACCAGATCCTGACCAGCCCGGCGATCAAGAAGTTCACGTACGACAGCGTCCACATCAACGCCGAGTTCGCCGACCAGAACAGCGACCACGACCCGCAGGTCCTGCGCTTCCGCCCGTAGTCACGACGGGCGGATGAGGGGCCCCGGCCGCCGTCCCGGCCGGGGCCCCTGCCATATCCCCGCCCACGCCCTTCCGCACCGCCCTCCCGGAACGACTGATCCCGGGGGACCTTCGGCCCTGGCGGAATCGCGATGCAGTAGTGGCGTGATACTGACCACATCCGTCCACAGCGGGCGTTTTGTGGTGTTGAGTGGCTCCACGCACGATCTTGCGCCGTCCGTACTCCCCCTGGAGGCCCTCGTGTTCCCCTCCACATCCCTCGCCCAGGAGATCGGGCTGGCCGTCCTGTTCACGGCCGCCGTCGTCTGGCTCCTCGGCCTGGGGCACATGCTGCGGGACAGGCGCCTCCAGCACCCCGAGCGGGCCACCGCCGCTCCCGCCGAGAACCTCCCGGCGACCCCTGCCGTACCGGTGATACCGGTGATACCGGCCATCCCCGCCCAGCGGACCTCCGCCGGCCACCCGATGGAATCCGTGGAACTCACCGAGGCCGAGGAGCAGGCGTTCGCGGGCCTGGTCCGCCGCATCTCCCCGCTGCGCTGACCCGACGCCGCGCGGGCACGACCGAGCGCAGGCACGACCGAGCGCGGGCACGACCCGGCGCTCCCCACATCCCGAACGGGAGACGCCCTCCCGCGGCGCAGGCCGCGGAAGGGCGTCTCCCGTACTCGTTCCCAGCGGACCGGATCCGGCCCCGCGGGTCAGTTGTGGCTGTGCAGGACCTCGTTGAGGCCGCCCCAGTTCGCCTTGTACGGGCGGGCCTCGACGGCACCGGTGACCGAGTTGCGGCGGAAGAGGATGTTGTCGGCGCCGGAGAGCTCCAGGGCCTTGACGACCTGGCCGTCCGGCAGGGTGACCCGGGTGCCGGCGGTGACGTAGAGGCCGGCCTCGACGACGCACTCGTTGCCCAGGGCGATGCCGATGCCCGCCTCGGCGCCGATCAGGGTGCGCTCGCCGATCGAGATGATCTGCTTGCCGCCGCCCGACAGGGTGCCCATGGTGGAGGCGCCGCCGCCGATGTCGGAGCCGTCGCCGACGACGACGCCCGCGGAGATCCGGCCCTCGACCATGGAGGTGCCGAGGGTGCCCGCGTTGAAGTTGACGAAGCCCTCGTGCATCACGGTGGTGCCCTCGGCGAGGTGCGCGCCGAGGCGGACGCGGTCGGCGTCGGCGATGCGCACGCCCTTGGGGGCGACGTAGTCGGTCATCCGCGGGAACTTGTCGATCGAGGTGACCTGCAGGTGCAGGCCCTCGGCGCGGGCGTTCAGGCGGACGGTCTCGACCTGGTCGACGGCGACCGGGCCCAGCGAGGTCCAGGCGACGTTGGCCAGCAGGCCGAAGACGCCGTCCAGGTTCTGGCCGTGCGGCTTCACCAGGCGGTGGCTCAGCAGGTGCAGGCGCAGGTACGCGTCGTGGGCGTCCAGCGGCTTGTCCTCCAGGGAGGCGATCACCGTGCGGACGGCCACGACCTCGACACCGCGGACGGCGTCCGAGCGGATCGCCTTGGCGGCGGCCGCGCCCAGGAGCTCCACGGCCTGGTCGGCGGAGAGGCGCTCGGTGCCGGCCGGGGCGGCCGGCTCCTCGACCAGCTCGGGGGCCGGGAACCAGGTGTCGAGAACGGTGCCGTCGGCGGCGATGGTGGCAAGTCCGGCGGCGACGGCGCCGGTGGTACGCGTAGCAGTCATACGGGAAACCTAACCGGCGACGGCCCGCCGTCGCGAACCGGTCTCATGTGCCGGTCGTGTCGGCCGCCGGTCCGGTCGCGCGCCCGTCGCCAGCACGGCCACGCCGGCCCCCGCCGCGAGCAGGGCGCACAGCGGCCAGAGCAGGCCCGGCGCCGCCGAGTAGAGGGTTCCGCCCAGCGGCGCGGCGAGCACCACACCGCTGACGGAGACCCCGGCGTACAGGCTCTGGAAGCGCCCGACGGCATGAGCGGGGGCCTGGTCCGCCACATAGGCGGTGGCGGTGGTCTTGTAGAGGATCTCGCCGAGGCTGAGCAGCACCATCATGGTGACGGCGGTGGCGGTGCCGACGCCCAGGAGCAGGGCTCCGTACCCGGCGCCGACGAGCAGCAGGCCGGTGCCCACGACCCGTAGCGGCGGCAGGTTCCGCAGGGCCACCGCGGCGGGCAGTTCCAGGAGCAGGATCACCAGCCCGTTGAGCGCGATGATCAGGCCGAAGGCTCCGATGTCCAGGCCGTGCCCGGCCAGGACGACGGGGAAGGTCGAGTACTGCTGCCGGTAGACCACGTCCGTCACCAGGATCGCGCCGAGCAGCACGAGCAGGGCGGGGCGGGCCCGGAGTTCGGCGAGGATCCCGCGGCCCCGACCCCCGTCCGGGGCCGCGGAGACTCGGGCGGCGCCGCGCGCCGGTACGACCCGGGCGGTCCACAACGCCATCGCCAGGGTGCCCAGCCCGTCCGCGACGAACAGCCAGCCGTACGAGAGGCCGGTCGCCATCAGCGCGCCCAGCGGCGGCCCCAGGGCGAAGCCGCCGTTGCCCGCGCAGCGCACGACGGCGAAGGCCTGTCGCCGGGCCCCCTCCGGAACGATCACCGCGACCAGTGCGGAGTTCGCGGCGCGCAGCACGCCGAGGGCGTACTGGGCGAGGGGCAGGGCCGCGTACAGGGCGGCAGTGGGCAGCAGGGGGAGCAGGGTCAGCACGGCTCCGCCGAGGGTGGCGGCGCCGAGCAGCACCCGGCGATGCCCGAACCGGTCGCCGAACCAGCCGCCGGTGAAGTTCCCGGCGACCGTGCCGAGGCCGCCGATGCCGCTGACGAGGCCGGCCTCGGCCGGCCCCAGCCCGCGCGGCCCCGTCAGGTACACGAAGACGAAGACGAAGGTGAAGGCCGCCGCGGAATTGACGAACGTCCCGACCGAGAGCAGCCAGACCGCTCTCGGTACGTCCTTGAGTCCTTGCAGCACGCTGCTGCCACCCCCCGGTGGTCAGGTACGGGCACCGCCCGCCCGACTAGTGAGTTCCTTTTGGGAACTGACTATGCCAACATGACAGCCTCGGGTCAACGGACGACGGAGGGAACGGCCATGGCCCAGCGCACCCGGCTCGACGACGCCGACTGCTCGATCGCCCAGGCCCTGGACGTGGTGGGCGACTGGTGGACGCTGCTGATCGTGCGCGACGCGGCGCGCGGCACGCACCGCTTCGAGGACTTCCAGCGCGAGCTGGGGGTGTCCCGGAAGGTGCTCGCCGAGCGGCTGCGGCTGCTGGTGGAGGCGGAGGTCCTGGTGCGGGAGCCGTACCAGGACCGCCCGGTGCGGCACGCGTACCGGCTGACCCCGCGCGGGCGCGCGCTGCTCCCGGTCCTGGTCGCCCTCCAGGACTGGGGAGACACCTGGATCCTGGGAGAGGGAGAGATGACGGCGACCACACAGGCGGCCTCGCGGGAGGCGGCCCGGGTGCACGGACTGCGCGGGAGCGAACTGCCGGAGCTGCTGCTGCCGGACCGGTTCGGCGGGATGACGGATCCGGTGTCCGCGGACACGGACTTCACCGTCCTGTACTGCTTCCCCGGCGCCTATGCGCGCGCCGAGGCGTACCCGCCCGGTTGGGGCTCGATCCCCGGCGCGCGCGGCTGCACCTTCGAGTCCTGCACCTACCGCGACCAGCTGGCGGAGTTCACCGCGGCCAGCGCGACGGTGCACGGGGTGTCCACCCAGCGCCCCGACGAGCAGCGGGAGTTCGCCGAGCAGGAGGGGCTGCGGTTCACGCTGCTCTCGGACGCGGAACTGGACCTGACCGCGGCGCTCCGGCTGCCGACCTTCCGCGCCGCGGGGGTGAGCCGGCTGAAGCGGCTGACCCTGGTGGTGGGGCGGGACCGGGTGGTGCGGGAGGTGCTGTACCCGATCCAGGACATCGAGGCGAGCGTGGCGGCGGCCCTGGCCGCGGTCCGCGCCGCCGCCTGACGCACCCCGGGGGCGCGGCGGACCTCAGGCGCGCAGCACCCGCGCCAGGACCTCCCGGGCGTACTCCTCCTCGTACGGCATGTCCGTGAGCAGCACCTGCAGGGTGATCCCGTCCAGTACGGCCACCAGCGCCCGCGCCGTGGCCGGGTCGGTACGGGCGGCCAGCGCGCCGGCCATGGCCTCGCACCACTCCGCCGCGACCGGGCGGAGGGCCGGGCGCCGGAGGGCCGCGAGGTAGAGCTCGTACTCGAGTTCCGCCCGCCCGCGGTCCGCCGCGAGGAGCTCGCCGAGGAACCGGGCCAGTGCCGAGGGCAGGTCCGCCGCCGGATCGGCCAGCACGGGGCTCGCCGCGACCGCGGCGGCGAAGCCCTCGTTGGCCCGGCGCAGGGCCGCCACCAGCAGCTCGTCCAGGGTCCTGAAGTGGTACGTGGTGGAGCCGAGCGGTACGTCCGCCTCGGCGGCCACGCTCCGGTGGCTCAGGCCGGCGATGCCCTTGGCCCCGACCACCCGGATCGCCGCGTCGATGATCCGGTCCCGCCGGGCGGGGTCGTAGCGGCGGACCGCGCCGGCCATCAGTGCGCCCCGCCGAGGTTCAGCAGCACCACTCCGGCGATGACCAGCACGATTCCGGCGATCTTCGCGGCGGTGGCGGTCTCGCCGAGGAAGAGCACGCCGATGGCGGCGATCGCGGCGGTGCCGACGCCCGCCCAGATGGCGTAGGCGGTGCCCACCGACATGGACTTCAGGGTCTGCGCGAGCAGGGTGAAGGCGAGCAGGTAGCCCACTGCCGTGCCCAGCGAGGGCCACAGCTTCGTGAAGCCGTCGCTGTACTTCATGGCGGTGGTCCCGGCGACCTCTGCCGTGATGGCCAGGGCGAGCAGTACATAAGGCATGCGTACAAGCGTACACAACGTTATGTACGACCGTACGCAAAGTCGGGGGATAGGGTGTCCCCGCAGATCAGGGGACGGGAAGCAAACGGAGCAGGACGTGTCACAGAACGAGGGGGGCATCCCGGAACAGCCGGGACAGCCGCACCCGCAACCGCAGCCGTACGCCGCGCCCCGATGGGGCGCCCCCGCCTGGCTGCCGCCGCAGCCCGGGATCATCCCGCTGCGGCCGCTGGGCGTCGGCGACGTCTTCGGCGGTTCCTTCACCATCCTGTTCCGCCACCGGAAGCAGATCGCCGGCTTCGTGCTGGCCCTGTACTTCGCCCTGGTCCTGGCCGTCGTGGCGCTCATCGCGATCGGCGTGGCCATCGCCGGCGACCACTTCGACCAGTGGTTCACCGCGGACTCCCGGGGTCCCGCGCCCGAGCACACACCCGCGGTGCTGGCCACCTTCATCCCGCTGGGCGTGGTGGCCGTCCTCCTGGTGTTCTGGGTCATGTCCCTGGCCAGTGCCGGACTGACGGCCCTGGTCCAGGAGGCGGTGGTCGGCAACCCGGTCACCGTCCGCATGATGTTCGCCCGGGCCTGGCCCCGGGTGTGGTCGGTGCTCGGCACCCTGCTGCTGACCGGGCTGCTCGCCGCCGCTCCCCTGGCGGCGTTCGGGCTGCTCACGATCCTGTTCGTGTCCCGCGGGGACGATGCCTCGCCGGTCACGCTGTTCCCGCTGCTGCTCCTGCTCGGCAGCCCCTACGCCGCCTGGGTCTGGATCCGCTACTGCCTGGCCCCGGCCGCCGCCGTCTGCGAGGCGCTCGGCCCGGTCACCGCCATGCGCCGCTCGGCGAAGCTGGTCCGCGGCAACTGGTGGCGGACCTTCGGCACCGTCCTGCTGGTCTCGCTGGTGGCCGTGGTGCTGTCGTACGTCATCCAGTTCCTGGTCGCGATCGTCACCATGGTGCTCATGGTCCCCACCATGGGGGCCGTGACGGCGGGGGACGACGGGACCGCCGGGATCATCATCGTCTTCGCCGTGACCATGCTGCTCTCCGTCGCCGGCAGCGCGCTGAGCCAGCTCGCCTTCCCGGGCCTGACGCAGCTGGCCACCACGCTCCTCTACGTCGACCAGCGCATCCGTCAGGAGGACCTGGTCTCGGGCCTGCTCGCGGCCGCGGCGGGGGTCACGCCCGACACGGCCGACGAGCCCGGCACGGACCTCAGGACAGGGTGAACCACGCGGCCCGGGACTTCTTCCACTCGGGGTGGGTGAGGTCCTTGGCCTCGACGCCGTCCCCGTACAGGTCCGCCGAGCCGTTGTCCGTGATCAGTTGCACCCGGGCGCCCGCCACCGACAGGTCGGGCACGTCCACGATGGCCTCCCAGCCGCCCGGGTCCGTGGTCGGCAGGTCGGCACGCTTGACCGGCACGTGGCCGGCGACGCCGTCCCAGGAGTAGACGGCGTACGGGTCGGTGTTGTCGTCCGCGGCCCAGGAGCCGGCCAGGATCAGGTACTGGTCGGCGGCGTTCTTGCGGATGTCGCGGACCGAGAGGCCGCCGAGGTCCAGCTCGACCGGTGCGCCGAAGACGGCCTTGGCCCCGCCGACGACCTTGTCCATGTTGGTGACGGGCACCAGCAGCGCCTTGCCGCCCGGGACGGTCGGCGCCAGCGGGGCGCGGAAGCCGAGGTAGGCGGTGGTGGTGGAGCCGGGCGCGAACTCCAGGCCCTCCACGTTGAACCCGTCGATCTGCTTGGGCACCTGGCCGGTGGCGGTACCGGCCGCGAAGCCGTAGCGGCCGCCGCTCGCGGTGTCCCAGGCGACGAGGTCCTCGCGGAGCTTCTTGTACGCACCGCCGAACGTCAGTTGGGCGCCGGAGCCGGAGCCCGTCACCGTGGTGGTGAACACGGTGTTGCGGGGGGCCTTGTACTCGCCGTCCTTGTTGTTGCCCAGCGAGCCGGTCCAGTAGATGGTGTTGCCGACCCGGGTGGCGCCCTCGATGTCGACCTCCTTGGTGACCCCGAGCCGGGAGCTGAAGTCCCAGGTCCGCAGGGGCGCGCCGGAGACGGAACGGTTGTACAGGCGCAGCACGTTGGACTCGTCGTCGGCGACGACGGCGTAGCCGCCGCCGAGGTCCACGGCCGCCGAGGAGTCCGAGGCCCCGGTCAGGTAGCGGACGTCGGCCGGGTTCTGCACGGCGGCGGAGGCCGCGTAGGACAGGGTCTTGGTGGCGGTCTTGCCGCCGAGCCCGGTCACCTTGATCGTGAGGTTGGTGTAGCCGCGGCCGCGCGCGCTGACGGCGAGCTGCCGGACCGCGCCGGTGCCGGTCACGGTGACGTCGGCGGTGCCGGCCACGGAGGTCTTGCTGCTCGCCGACGCGGCCACGGTCAGGGCCGACGCATCGGCCCCGCTCTGCCCGACGGTCACGTTCACGACGGGGTCGCCCACCGCGCCGACGGCACCCGTCAGGTATCCGGCCGACAGCGAGATCGTCGGCGTCCCGTACGTCACGGCCTGCGCGGGCGGCGCCCCGAAACCCGCCAGGGCCAGCACGGCCGCTCCCGCTGTCACCGCGCCCCGCCGGGCCACCTGCGAAACGAAAACCTGCACCGGGAGCCTCTCCTCGAACCGTCGGCGTGAATGCCGAGGAGAAGGCTCCGATCCGGATCCCAACACGTGGCACACGCCGTCCGTACGGCAGACGAACAGCGCACGCCGAAGGCAGCACACGCCGAAGGCCCCCGGCGGAAACCACCGGGGGCCTTCGGGGAGGGCGGGAGGGCCCTCAGACTCAGACGTTGAAGCCGAGCGCGCGGAGCTGCTCGCGGCCGTCGTCCGTGATCTTGTCCGGGCCCCACGGCGGCATCCAGACCCAGTTGATCCGGAGCTCGCTGACGATGCCCTCGGTCGCGGACTTGGCCTGGTCCTCGATGACGTCCGTCAGCGGGCAGGCCGCCGAGGTGAGCGTCATGTCCAGGGTCGCGATGTTGGCGTCGTCGATGTGGATGCCGTAGATCAGGCCCAGGTTGACGACGTCGATGCCCAGCTCGGGGTCGACCACGTCGTAGAGGGCCTCGCGGACCTCCTCCTCCGTGGCCGGCTTGATGGACGCCTCGGGCGCCGCGTTCTCGGTCATGCCGAATTCCTCTCCGCTCCGTCACCCATCGCCTGGGCCGTCGCGTCCTTCCACGCCATCCAGCTCAGCAGGGCACACTTCACGCGCGCGGGGTACTTGGAGACGCCGACGAACGCGACCGCGTCCTCCAGCACCTCCTCCATCGCCTCGTCGGGCTCGATCTTGCCCTTGGACTGCATCAGCTCCAGGAAGGTCGCCTGGATCTTCTGCGCCTCGGCGAGCTGCTTGCCCACCAGCAGCTCGTTCAGCACGGACGCGCTGGCCTGGCTGATCGAGCAGCCCTGGCCCTCGTACGAGACGTCCGTCAGCGTGTCGCCGTCGTACTTCACGCGCAGCGTGATCTCGTCGCCGCACGTCGGGTTGACGTGGTGCACCTCGGCGTCACCGTCGCGCAGGCCACGCCCGTGCGGGTGCTTGTAGTGGTCCAGGATCAGTTCCTGGTACATCGAATCCAGCTTCACAGCGGCCTCGTCGTCCTGTCCTCGTCGCCTCGTGGTCCTTGATCCGGCCCGGTCAGCCGAAGAAGTTCCGTACGTGCTCCAGCCCGTCGATCAGCGCGTCGACGTCCGCCGGAGAGGAGTACAGGTAGAACGACGCTCGCGTGGTCGCCGGAATTCCGTACCGCAGGCAGACCGGGCGGGCGCAGTGGTGTCCCACGCGGACCGCGATGCCCTGCTCGTCCAGGACCTGGCCGACGTCGTGCGGGTGGATGTCGCCGAGCACGAAGGAGATCGCCGCGCCGCGGTCCTCGGCCGTGGTGGGGCCGATGATCCGCAGGTCGGGAACCTCCTGCAGGCGCTTCACCGCGTACTCGGTGATCGCGTGCTCGTGGGCCGCGATGCGCTCCATGCCGATCGAGGTCAGGTAGTCCACGGCCGCGCCGAGGCCGACGGCCTGGGCGATCGGGGGCGTGCCCGCCTCGAACTTGTGGGGCGCCGGGGCGTAGGTGGACGAGTGCATCGAGACGGTCTCGATCATCTCGCCGCCGCCGAGGAACGGGGGCAGGTCCTCCAGCAGCTCCTGGCGGCCCCAGAGGACGCCGATGCCGGTCGGGCCGCACATCTTGTGGCCGGTGAAGGCCACGAAGTCGGCTCCGAGGGCCTGCACGTCCAGCGGCATGTGCGGGGCGGCCTGCGAGGCGTCGATCAGCACCAGGGCGCCGACGTCCTGGGCGCGCCGGACGATCGCCTCGACCGGGTTGACCGTGCCCAGGATGTTGGAGACCAGCGTGAAGGAGACGATCTTCGTCTTCTCCGTGATGACCTCTTCGATGTTGGACAGGTCGAGCCGGCCGTCGTCGGTCAGGCCGAACCACTTCAGCTTCGCGCCGGTGCGCTGCGCGAGCAGCTGCCACGGAACGATGTTGGAGTGGTGCTCCATCTCGGTGATGGCGATCTCGGTGTCGCGGTCGACCCGGTAGGGCTCGTCGGCCCAGCCGAGCATGTTCGCGACCAGGTTGAGCGATTCGGAGGCGTTCTTGGTGAAGATCACCTCGTCGCGGCTCGGCGCGTTGATGAAGGCGGCCACCTTGTCGCGGGCGCCCTCGTACAGTGCCGTGGCCTCCTCGGCGAGCACGTGCACGCCGCGGTGCACGTTCGCGTTGTGCCGCTCGTAGTAGGCGTTCAGCGCGTCGAGCACCTGGCGCGGCTTCTGCGAGGTCGCAGCGTTGTCCAGGTAAACGATCTTCTTCCCGTCGTGGACCACACGATCCAGCAGGGGGAAGTCCTTGCGGATCGCCTCGATGTCGAGGAGGCCAGGCAGCTGTGTCACGCGGTCGCGCCACCCTTCACGTACTTGTCGTAGCCCTCGGCCTCCAGCTGGTCGGCGAGCTCGGCGCCGCCGGACTCGGCGATGCGGCCGTTCGCGAACACGTGCACGAAGTCGGGCTTGATGTAGCGCAGGATGCGCGTGTAGTGCGTGATCAGCAGGGTGCCGACCTCGCCGGTCTCGCGGACGCGGTTGACGCCCTCGGAGACGATGCGCAGGGCGTCGACGTCGAGGCCGGAGTCGGTCTCGTCGAGGATCGCGATCTTCGGCTTGAGGAGCTCCAGCTGGAGGATCTCGTGGCGCTTCTTCTCACCGCCGGAGAAGCCCTCGTTGACGTTGCGCTCGGCGAAGGAGGGGTCCATGGAGAGACGCTCCATGGCCTCCTTGACCTCCTTGACCCAGGTGCGCAGCTTGGGGGCCTCGCCGCGGATGGCGGTGGCCGAGGTCCGCAGGAAGTTGGAGACCGAGACGCCGGGGACCTCGACCGGGTACTGCATGGCGAGGAAGACGCCGGCGCGGGCGCGCTCGTCGACGGACATCTCCAGGACGTCCTCGCCGTCGAGGGTCACGGTGCCACCGGTGATGGTGTACTTCGGGTGACCGGCCAGCGAGTAGGCCAGGGTGGACTTGCCCGAGCCGTTGGGGCCCATGATGGCGTGCGTCTCGCCCTGCTTGACGGTCAGGTCGACGCCCTTGAGGATCTCGCGGGAGCCGTTCTCCGTCTCGACGGAAACGCGCAGGTCGTTGATTTCAAGCGTTGCCATGGGTGCCTCAGGACTCCTGGGTGAGGGAGACGAGCACGTCGTCCCCTTCGATCTTTACGGGGTAAACGGGGACGGGGCGCGTCGCGGGCAGCCCGGACGGCTTGCCGGTGCGCAGGTCGAAGGCCGATCCGTGAAGCCAGCACTCGATCTGGCAGTCCTCGACCTCGCCCTCCGACAGGGAGACGTTCGCGTGCGAGCAGATGTCGTGGATCGCGAACACCTCGCCCTCGGTGGAGACGATGGACACGGGCGTACCGTCGAGTTCCACCCGCTTGGGGGTGTTCTCCTCGAGCTCGCTCAGCGCGCAGGCCTTGACGTAGGTCATCAGACGGACGCCTCGAGTTCGTCCTCGATCTTGGCGATCAGGCGCTCCTCGACGTCCGGGACGCCGATCTGCTGGACGAGCTCGGCGAAGAAGCCGCGGACCACCAGACGGCGGGCCTCGCCGGCCGGGATGCCGCGGGCCTGGAGGTAGAACAGCTGCTCGTCGTCGAAGCGGCCGGTCGCGGAGGCGTGGCCGGCGCCGACGATCTCGCCGGTCTCGATCTCCAGGTTCGGCACCGAGTCGACCCGCGCGCCGTCGGTGAGGACGAGGTTGCGGTTGAGCTCGTAGGTGTCGGTGCCCTCGGCGGTCTTCTCGATGAGGACGTCACCGATCCAGACCGCGTGCGCGCCCTCGCCCTGGAGCGCGCCCTTGTAGGTCACGTTGGACTTGCAGTGCGGCACGTCGTGGTCGACCAGGAGGCGGTGCTCCTGGTGCTGGCCGGCGTCGGTGAAGTACAGGCCGAGGAGCTCGGCCTCGCCACCGGTGCCCGCGTAGTTCACCCGCGGGTGGATGCGGACCAGGTCGCCGCCGAAGGTGACGACCACGGACTTGAAGGAGGCGTCGCGGCCGACCAGCGCGTTGTGCTGGGAGGTGTGGACGGCGGTGTCGTCCCAGTCCTGCACCGACACGAAGGTGACCTTGGCGCCGTCGCCGACGAGGATGTCGACGTTGGCGGCGCGCACGCCGTCACCGGTGTGGTCGATGACGATGACCGCCTCGGCGAACGGCTTGATGTCGAAGACCGTGTGGCCGAAGGTCGTGCCGCCCTCGCCGTGCAGGGCGACGCGGATCGGGTCGGCGAGGACGGTCTCCTTGGGCACGGTGACGACCGTGGCCTTGGCGAACGCGGAGAAGGCCTGGGCGGAGACCCGGTCCACCGGGGTTCCGGCCTTGCCGACGCGCTCGTCGTCACGGTCGACGGCCTCGACGGTGACGCCCTCGGGCGCGTCGATCTGGGCCTTCATGGTGCCGTTGGCGACCGCGGTGCCGTCGTGGAGGCCGCGGAGGCGCTCCAGCGGGGTGAACCGCCACTCCTCCTCGCGGCCGTGCGGCACGGGGAAGTCGGCCACGTCGAAGGACGGGGGCGCGCTCATCCGGGTGGCGACGGTGGACTCGGCGGCCACCGCGATCGCGCCGGCGGTGGTGGAACCCGCCGGAATGTTCTGAGCCTCAGCCATGGCTGTCGTCTTGCTCTCTTCCTACGTATTGCGATCCTCGGCCCGCCTGGTGGAGCGGGCCGCTAGCTGCGGGAACCGGGAGGCGTCAGCCCACCGCGCCTTCCATCTGCAGCTCGATCAGCCGGTTCAGCTCCAGCGCGTACTCCATCGGCAGCTCCTTGGCGATGGGCTCGACGAAGCCGCGCACGATCATGGCCATGGCCTCGAACTCGGTCATGCCGCGCTGCATCAGGTAGAAGAGCTGGTCGTCGGAGACCTTGGAGACGGTCGCCTCGTGGCCCATGGTCACGTCGTCCTCGCGGACGTCGACGTACGGGTACGTGTCCGAGCGGGAGATCTGGTCGACCAGCAGCGCGTCACAGAGCACGTTGGACTTGGAGCCCGGGGCGCCCTCGCCGATCTCGACCAGGCCGCGGTAGGAGGTGCGGCCGCCGCCTCGCGCCACCGACTTGGAGACGATGTTGGAGGAGGTGTTCGGCGCCATGTGGACCATCTTGGAGCCGGCGTCCTGGTGCTGGCCCTCGCCCGCGAAGGCGATGGAGAGGGTCTCGCCCTTGGCGTGCTCGCCCATCAGGTAGACGGCCGGGTACTTCATGGTGACCTTGGAACCGATGTTGCCGTCGATCCACTCCATGGTCGCGCCCTCGTACGCCACGGCGCGCTTGGTGACCAGGTTGTAGACGTTGTTCGACCAGTTCTGGATGGTCGTGTAGCGGCAGCGGCCGCCCTTCTTCACGATGATCTCGACCACGGCGCTGTGCAGCGAGTCCGAGGAGTAGATCGGGGCGGTGCAGCCCTCGACGTAGTGGACGTAGGCGTCCTCGTCGACGATGATCAGCGTCCGCTCGAACTGGCCCATGTTCTCGGTGTTGATCCGGAAGTAGGCCTGCAGCGGGATCTCGACGTGCACGCCCTTCGGCACGTAGATGAAGGAGCCGCCGGACCACACGGCCGTGTTCAGCGAGGCGAACTTGTTGTCGCCGACCGGGATGACGGTGCCGAAGTACTCCTTGAAGAGTTCCTCGTGCTCCTTCAGCGCGGTGTCGGTGTCGACGAAGATGACGCCCTGCTCCTCCAGGTCCTCGCGGATCTGGTGGTAGACGACCTCGGACTCGTACTGGGCGGCGACACCGGCGACGAGGCGCTGCTTCTCCGCCTCCGGGATGCCGAGCTTGTCGTACGTGTTCTTGATGTCCTCGGGCAGCTCGTCCCAGGAAGCGGCCTGCTTCTCGGTGGAACGCACGAAGTACTTGATGTTGTCGAAGTCGATGCCGGAGAGGTCGGAACCCCAGGTCGGCATGGGCTTCTTGTCGAAGAGCTTCAGGCCCTTGAGGCGGAGCTTGAGCATCCACTCGGGCTCGTTCTTCTTCGAGGAGATGTCGCGGACGACATCCTCGTTCAGACCCCGCTTGGCCGCGGCACCGGCCGCGTCGGAGTCGGCCCAGCCGTACTCGTACTTGCCCAGGCCCTCAAGTTCAGGGTGAGCAATCTCCGTGGTCATGCGGGCTTCCTCCCGGCCGTGCTTGCAGATACTGACGTGTGTGCCTGTGCGGCGCTTCGCGGAATGAAGGTCGTACACACCCCGTCGCCATGGGCGATCGTGGCGAGACGCTGCACATGCGTCCCGAGCAGGCGCGAGAAGACCTCGGTCTCCGCCTCGCACAGCTGCGGGAACTGCTCGGCGACGTGCGCGACCGGGCAGTGGTGCTGACAGAGCTGTTCACCGCTGTGCGGACCGGGAGCGCTCTTCGCTGTAGCAGCGTACCCGTCCACGGTCAACGCCTTGGCCAGTGCCTCGGTGCGCTCCGCGGGGGCGGCCGCATCGACGGCTTCCCGGTATGCCTCCGCCTGTGCGTCCAGTCGCGCCTTCGCGAACGCGGCCACCGCGGCCTCGCCCTGCTCGCCTCCGCCGGCGGCCTGCGCGATCCAGCGCAGTGCGTCCGCGGCGAGCTTGTCGTAGGACTGGTCGAAGGCGTCACGTCCGCAGTCGGTCAGCGCGAACACCTTGGCGGGTCGCCCACGGGTGCGCGTGCCGTACACGCGCTGCTCACGGGGTGCGACCACGTCGTCGGCGACGAGCGTGTCGAGATGGCGGCGGACGGCGGCCTGGGTGAGGCCGAGACGCTGGGCGAGGTCGGCGACGGTGGACGGACCGTGGTCCAGGATGGACCGCGCGACCCGGTTGCGGGTGGACCGCTCCCCGGTCGCGAGTTCCCCCTGGGGGGCCTCGGTCAGCCGTTCGCCGTTTTTCACAACGCCATTGTTGCGTAATTACCTGAGGCCCGACAACCCGTGACGGATGCCACTCCTGGTGTCCTCCATCACTAAGGGTTACCTAATCTATGCACAGAGAGTTAAACGGAGGTTGACATTCCGAAGCCTTCGCCGGGGATTCCGCAACGGTGGAATTCGCCGGCGTGACGGGCCGTGAAGGAACGTCGAATTCCCGACGGCGGCCGGAAATGGCCCCTCCCCCGGCGCGAAGGCGCCCTTCCGCGGCTCCGTAGACTCACCGGCATGAGCAATGACCCCGCCGTGGAGATCCGCGGACTGGTGAAACGGTACGGACCCAAGACCGCGGTGGACGGACTCGACCTCACCGTCCCGGCGTCCTCGGTCACCGCGGTCCTCGGTCCCAACGGCGCGGGCAAGACGACCACCGTGGAAACGGCCGAGGGCTACCTCCGCCCCGACGCGGGCACCGTCCGCGTCCTCGGGCTCGACCCGGTCGCCGACGCCGCCGCCCTGCGCCCCCGGACCGGCGTGATGCTCCAGTCCGGCGGGGTCTACTCCGGCGCCCGCGCCGTCGAGATGCTCCGCCACATGGCCCGCCTCCACGCCGACCCGCTCGACGTGGACTCCCTGGTGGAACGGCTGGGCCTGGGCGGCTGCGGCCGGACCCCGTACCGCCGGCTCTCCGGCGGCCAGCAGCAGCGCCTGGCGCTGGCCCTGGCGGTGGTCGGCCGCCCCGAGCTCGTCTTCCTCGACGAACCCACGGCCGGCATGGACCCGCAGGCCCGCCGCGCCACCTGGGACCTGGTCGAGGAACTCCGCTCCGACGGGGTCACCGTCGTCCTCACCACCCACCACATGGACGAGGCCGAACAGCTCGCCGACGAGGTCGCGATCATCGACGCGGGCCGGGTCATAGCCCACGGCAGCCCCGAGCAGCTGTGCCGCGGCGGTGCCGAGAACACCCTGCGCTTCACCGGCCGCCCCGCCCTGGACCTGGCCTCGCTGCTCAAGGCCCTGCCGGACGGGACCCAGGCCGCGGAGCTCCTCCCCGGCGCCTACCGGATCACCGGGGACGTCGACCCGCAGATGCTGGCCACCGTCACCTCCTGGTGCGCCCAGCACGGCGTGATGCCGGACAGCCTCTCCGTGGAGCGGCACACCCTGGAGGACGTCTTTCTCGAGCTGACCGGCAAGGAGCTGCGCGCATGACCCGGCACACGACTCGGCCCTGCCGGGGGTCCCGGGGTTGCCCCCCGGCAGGACACAGCCTGGAACTGACCGGCAAGGAGCTGCGCGGATGAGCGCCGGCACGTTCACCCCCGCACCGGGGGCCGCACCCGTGGCCCGGATGATCGCCGCGCAGACGGCGCTGGAGACCCGGATGCTCCTGCGCAACGGCGAACAGCTGCTGCTCACCGTGATCATCCCGGCCCTGCTGCTGAGCCTGTTCTCGGTGGTGGACATCGTCGACACGGGCGAGGGGAAGTCCGTGGACTTCCTCGCCCCCGGCGTGCTCGCGCTCGCCGTCATGTCCACCGCCTTCACCGGGCAGGCCATCGCCACCGGCTTCGACCGGCGCTACGGGGTGCTCAAGCGGCTCGGCGCCTCGCCGCTGCCCCGCTGGGCGCTGATGGCCGCCAAGACGCTGTCCGTGCTGGTCACGGAGGTGCTCCAGGTCGCACTGCTCACGGTGATCGCCCTGGCGCTGGGCTGGTCCCCGCAGGGGAACCCGCTGTCCGTGGCGCTGCTGCTCCTGCTCGGCACGGCCGCCTTCTCCGGGCTCGGGCTGCTGATGGCCGGCACGCTCAAGGCCGAGGTGACGCTGGCCGCCGCCAATCTGGTCTTCCTGCTGCTCCTGGTGGGCGGCGGGGTGATCGTGCCGCTGGAGAAGTTCCCCGGCGCGGTCCAGGCGGTGCTCGGCCTGCTGCCGATCTCGGCGCTGTCCGACGGGCTGCGCGAGGTGCTCCGGGAGGGGGCCTCGCCGCCCTGGGGCGACGTCGCGGTGCTGGCCGGCTGGTCGGTGCTGGGGCTGGGTGCGGCGGCCCGCTGGTTCCGCTGGGAATGAATCCCTTCCACCCGGCCTGACCGTGCCGGAGGATGTACGCCTGACCACATGAGTTGACGCCGGGGGGCGGCATGGCGCAGCGAGAGGCCGTTCTTCGGCTGGACGAACAATGGGCACGCATCCGTTCGGGGGAGGAACACGCGGAGGCGGCGGAGGCCGACCGGCTGCTGGCCGAGCTGATCGGCGCGCTGCGGGAGCCGGCCCGCAGCGATCCCGAGTGCGCGGCCCGGCTGGGCCTGCGGCTCGGCGACCTGGCGGCCCGCCGGTTCGCCGAAGGGGACCGGCCCGGGGCGCTGTCCGCCGTCGAGGAGGCCCTGCGGTACGGGGAGCAGGCGGCGGCGCACGCTCCGGAGTACACCCGCTGGTACGCACGCGGGCTGATCAACCAGGCGGTCTGGCTGTCCTGGCCGCTCAGCGACGGGCTGCGGTGGCCGCGCTACCCGCTGGGCGCGGCGGCCGAGGAGGGGCCGAGCCCGATGGAGCGGGCGGCCGGGGAACGGGCGCTGGGCCTGACCAGGACGGCCGTGGACGTCTGGGCCGGCCTGGACCAGCACGAGGTGGTCAACCGGCGGGGGCTGGCACAGGCCAAGGTGTTCCTCGGGGACCGGCTCGCCGAGCTCGGCCGGACCGAGGAGGCGGTGGCCTGGGCGGTGGACGCCGAGGGCGGGTTCCGCGCGCTGCTGCTGTCGGGCCCGGGCCCGGAGGCGGCGCAGGAGGCCGAGGAGGCCCTCGACCACCTCGCGCGCCAGCTGGAACTGCGGCTGCGCTTCCTGTCCTTCGACGCGCTGGTGCAGCTGCGGTCGCAGGGCCTGCTGCCCGAACGGCTGCTGCCGCAGGCGGTGGTGGCGGGCCGCATCCAGGGGGTGCCGGAGGACCGGATCGCCGCCGGGCTGCGGCTGGACCCGGAGCACGTGGCCACGATGCTGGAGGTCACCCCGTGGCTGGCGGTGTGGCGGTTCGAGGTGCGGGGCGCGGACGGGCTGTGGACCGCCCTTGCCCACCCGTGGCACAGCGCGGCGGAAGTGCGGAACCGGACCGCGGAGGACGTGGCATCCGAACTGATGCAGGGCTGGCGGAATTCCCCTGATTACCCCGGTTCCTCCGGGTACTGGCGCATCCACCTCTGGTGGCAGGAGGAGGGCGACCCGGCCGGGGCGCGGTTCCGGCTGCTCGTCGGGCCGGAGTCGGGCGGCGCCCCCGCCTGACCCCTCGTGAAAGTTTGCACAAGGGTTCGCCTACGATATGGGGCGTGTTGAACCCCCTCGCATTCATCGCCACCCGCTGGACCCCGTCACCCCGGATCGTCCAGCGGGCCGCGCTGGCCGCGCTCGTCATGAGCGTGGCCATCGTCGTGACCGGTGGCGCGGTCCGGCTGACCGGATCCGGTCTCGGCTGTGACACCTGGCCCAAGTGCACCGACGACAGCCTGATCACCACCCAGGCCCAGGGCTTCCACGGCGTCATCGAGTTCGGCAACCGGATGCTCACCTACGTGGTGAGCGCCGCGGTCGGCTGGTGCATCCTGGCCGCCCGCTCGGCCAAGCCGTGGCGCCGTTCGCTGACCCGGCTCGGCTGGACGCAGTTCTTCGTGGTCCTGGGCAACGCCGTCCTCGGCGGCATCACCGTGAAGACCGGCCTCAACCCCTACAGCGTGGCCGGCCACTTCCTGCTCGCGACCGCGCTGATCGCGGTGACCACGGTCACCTGGCAGCGCACCCGCGAGGGCGACGGCGCTCCGCGTCCGCGGGTACCCGGCCCGGTGCGCAAGCTGTCCTGGGCGCTGACGGCCGTGACCCTGGTGCTGATCGCGGTCGGCACCGTGGTGACCGGTTCCGGGCCGCACGCCGGTGACAGCAGCGAGGTCAAGCGGATGGCCTTCGACTGGGAGACCACCGCGCACGTGCACGCGATCGCCGCCTGGGCGGTCTGCGCGCTGGCCGTGGCGATGTGGCTGGTGCTGCGCGTGGTGGACGCCCCCGCGGACACCCGGGCCCGGGCCCGCGACCTGCTGGTCGTGCTGCTCGCCCAGGGGGCCGTCGGCTACGTCCAGTTCTTCACGCAGCTCCCCGAGGTCCTCGTGGGCGCCCACATGCTCGGCTCCTGCCTGGTGTGGATCGCCGTAGTGCGGCTGGCCCTGAGCCTGCGCGAGCGCCCGGCCGACGGGCCCGAGATCCCGGCCCGGCCGGACCAGGCCCTGGCCGCGGCCTAGCAGCCCCCGGCCGTGTCCTCCAGACGGTAGAGGCGGCGGGCGTTCCCCGCCGCCACCATCGCCGCCACCCGGTCCGCGTCCTGCCGGGACCAGGCGCCGTCGGCCACCCAGCCGCCGAGTACCCGGCCCAGCGCCTCGCGGAAGGCCCGGGCGGCCACCACGTGCAGTTCGGGCAGCCGCCGGCCCGCGCTGGAGAACAGCAGCTTGCCGAAGGGCGCGAGTTCGAGGAGTTCGGCGAGCACCGCGGCGGCCCGGGCCCCGGTGTGCGCGAGGGCCGGCCCGAGGTCGGCGTACACGTGCGGGAAGACGGCGGCCAGCTGCGCCGCGTGCCGGTGGTACGGATGCCCGTGCCGCAGCACCAGGTCCGTGCCCAGCCCGGCGGCGGCCCGTACGAACCCGGTCAGCAGGGCCGGATCGATGTGGTCGAGCCGCTCCCGGGGGTCGGGGTGCAGCTGCAGCGGCAGCCCGGTCGCGACCGCGCTCCAGAGCAGGTGCCGCAGCAGTACGGGATCCCGCACCGGCCCGCCCCGGGTACGCAGCGCCAGCCACCGGGAGGCGGCACCGCGCACCTCGCCCGGACCGGGCGGCTCGGGTGCGAGGGCCACGGCGGTGCAGCCGGCCCCGGTACCGGCGAAGGCGACGGCGGAACGGGAGGCGGAGTGCACCGCCTCGGCCAGGGCGGCGAGGAACGAGGCGACGCCGTCCGCACCGTCCGCCGCCCGCTCCGCGAGCGGCTCCAGCCGGACGATCTCGTAGGCCTCGGCCTCCGCCGCGGCGGCGAGCTCCGCGGGCCGGGTCAGATCGCCCGGCCCGCCGCTGTCCACCAGGTACGTCCCGGTCCCGGAGCCGCGCAGCAGCCGCCGCTCCGACTCCAGCACCCCGAGCTCCCGCCGCCGCGCGAGGTAGCGCGCCGGCGGACAGTGCGCTTCGAGCCCGAGGAGCGGCGGACACCAGCGGCGCACGGCGAAGCCGAGCTGGCTGTCGAAGAAGGTCGTCCCGGCGGCCGGCGCACCCCGCCCCAGCGCGGCCTCGAACGTCCCGAGCCCGAGCTCCGTACGCAGCACGCCATGACAGTACTGGTCCACCAGGGGCGGCATTTCGATCATCGGGTCATCCCGTTGCGGCAGCGGACAGCACTTCCACCCACCTAACGGGTGACCCGCCCCAAAGTGTTGCTCCGCCGCGCGGGGGCGTTCGCACCACCGTGCGGGCAGTCGCCCCGCCGTGTGGGCAGGCGTGCCGCAGGGCACGGGTGGGCACATGGCACCCCGGTCCGCCGAGGGCTCGCGCAGCCTTACCGCACCGGGACCCCGCCCGCCGCCAAAGGGGTCAGCGGCTCAGGCCGAAGCCTCGGGCTTCTTCGGCTCCGCCTCGTCGGCAGACTCGGGCTTCGCCTCGGCGGAGGCGGCCGCCGCCTCGGGCTCGGCCTCCTTGGCCGGCTCCGCCACGGCCTCGGGCTCGGGCTCGGGCTCGGGCTCGACCGCCACCGGCACGTCCACCGGATTGGGCCGCCCGCCCAGCTGGATGCCCGCCATCCGGGTCCATTCGTACGGCCCGGTCTTCACCTTCGCGGCCATCTCGCCGTCGAAGGCCTCCTGAAGGCTCAGCCCCGCCTTCTCCGCCGCGAGCTGCGCCACCTCGTAGGTCGGGGCCACCAGGTCGCCCCAGCCCCCGTCCTCTCCGACGAGCACGATCCGGGTGCCCGCCTGACCGATGTGCGCGAGCTGCCCCTCGGCGCCGCCGTGCTCCTTGGAGAACGCACCGATCTGCCTGGCGAGCTTCGCCGCGGTGCGCTCCTGCTTCGTGTCTGCTGCCATGACAGGCATGCTACCGGTGAGTAATCAGCGGAGGAAGGGATCCACGGCCACCGCCACGAACAGCAGCGACACGTACGTGATCGACCAGTGGAACAGGCGCATCTCCTTGAGCTTCGCGCCGGTCACGCCCGCCTTCGCGCGCGCCTGCAGCGCGTGCGCCTCCCACAGCCACCAGCCGCCCGCCACCAGCGCCACCGAGGTGTAGAACCAGCCGGTGTAACCCAGCGGGGTGAGCAGCAGCGAGACGGCCACCATCACCCAGCTGTAGAGGACGATCTGCCGGGCGACCACCTTGTTCCCGGCGACCACCGGCAGCATCGGCACGCCGACCCGCGCGTAGTCGTCCTTCACCTTCATGGACAGCGGCCAGTAGTGCGGCGGGGTCCAGAAGAAGATGACCAGGAAGAGGATGACCGCGGCCCAGGACATCGAGTTCGTCACCGCGGACCAGCCGATGAGCACCGGCAGGCAGCCGGCGATCCCGCCCCAGACGATGTTCTGGGTGGTGCGCCGCTTCAGCAGCATCGTGTAGACGACCACGTAGAAGAGGAGCGCGCCGAGCGCGAGCGCGGCCGAGAGCCAGTTCACCAGCAGGCCGAACCACAGCGTGGACACCACCGCCAGGGTGATGCCGAAGACCATCGCCTCGCGCGGGCTGACCATGCCGGTCACCAGCGGCCGCTGCGCGGTGCGGTCCATCAGCGCGTCGATGTCGCGGTCGATGTACATGTTCAGCGCGTTGGCGCCGCCCGCCGACAGGTAACCGCCGATGCAGGTGGCGAGGACCAGCCAGAGCGAGGGCACGCCCTGCTCGGCCAGGAACATCACCGGCACGGTGGTGATGAGCAGCAGCTCGATGATCCGCGGCTTGGTCAGCGCCACGAAAGCCATGACCCGGGCCCCGAGCGGCCGGTGATCGGGGCTCGTCCCGAGTACCCCCGCTGGACGGGATTCGACGGCCGTCACGCACACCCCTGACGAAAGACTCCCAGCAAGACTCCATCCGGACTCGTGGGGAGATGGCATGACGGTCCGGTAAAGACTTGCGCGTACCACGCCACTCTAGACGCTGCCCTTGCGTCGCCCCGCGCGGGGGTCGTCCCGTGTTGGGCCGAGCGCCGCAACACGAACCTCAGCACCCGGTCCGGTGATCCAAAGGTGACAGGGTGGTGACGGAGCGGAGGCACTCGAATAGCTGCACGCTGCGGCGAGGGTAGGCTCGGAATCGCGCCGGTGCACCGTTCGTCACCGGGACAACCAAACATGTGGAGAGGAGCCCTGACCCACGGTGAGCACCAAGCCGACCACCACAGAGCTCGAATGGACCGAACTGGACCGGCGGGCTGTTGACACCGCCCGCATCCTGGCCGCGGACGCGGTCCAGAAGGTCGGGAACGGACACCCCGGCACGGCGATGAGCCTCGCGCCCGCCGCGTACACCCTCTTCCAGAAGGTCATGCGACATGACCCGGCGGACCCGGAGTGGGTCGGCCGCGACCGGTTCGTGCTCTCCGCGGGCCACTCCTCCCTCACCCTGTACACCCAGCTCTACCTGGGCGGCTTCGGGCTGGAGCTGGACGACCTGAAGGCGTTCCGCACCTGGGGCTCCAAGACCCCCGGCCACCCGGAGTACGGCCACACGGCCGGCGTCGAGACCACCACCGGCCCGCTCGGCCAGGGCATCGCCAACGCCGTGGGCATGGCCATGGCCGCCCGCTACGAGCGCGGCCTGTTCGACCCGGAGGCCGCGCCGGGCACCTCGCCCTTCGACCACATGGTCTACGTCATCGCCGGTGACGGCTGCCTCCAGGAGGGCATCTCCGCCGAGGCCTCCTCCCTGGCCGGTCACCAGAAGCTGGGCAACCTGGTCCTGCTCTGGGACGACAACCACATCTCCATCGAGGGTGACACCGAGACCGCCGTCTCGGAGGACACCTGCAAGCGCTACGAGGCGTACGGCTGGCACGTCCAGCGCGTGGCCCAGCAGCCGAACGGCGACCTCGACCCGAAGGCCCTGTACGCCGCGATCCAGGCGGCCAAGGCCGAGACCGGGCGTCCGTCCTTCATCGCCGCCCGCTCGATCATCGCCTGGCCGGCCCCGCACGCCCAGGGCACCGAGGCCTCGCACGGCTCGGCGCTC
This sequence comes from Streptomyces sp. NPDC043853, assembly GCF_056436025.1. Classification (NCBI taxonomy): domain Bacteria; kingdom Bacillati; phylum Actinomycetota; class Actinomycetes; order Kitasatosporales; family Streptomycetaceae; genus Streptomyces; species Streptomyces sp. NPDC043853. Next base: position 54,544 of record NZ_JBWKDJ010000017.1, on the reverse strand, counting down.
GGCGACGACGAGGTGGCCGCCACCAAGCGCGTCCTCGGCTTCGACCCGGAGCAGGCCTTCGAGGTGGCCGACGAGGTCATCGCCCACACCCGCAAGGCGCTCGACCGGGGCCGCGAGGCCAAGGCCGCCTGGGAGAAGGACTTCTCCGCCTGGCGCACCGCCAACCCGGAGCACGCCGAGCGGTTCGACCGCGTCAACGCCAACGAGCTGCCCGAGGGCTGGGAGCAGAAGCTCCCCGTCTTCGAGTCCGGTACCGGTGTCGCCACCCGTGCCGCCTCCGGCAAGGTGCTGCAGGCGCTCGGCGGGGTCATCCCGGAGCTGTGGGGCGGCTCGGCCGACCTGGCCGGCTCCAACAACACCACCATCGACAAGAACTCCTCGTTCCTGCCGACGGGCAACCCGCTGCCGGAGGCCGACCCGTACGGCCGCACCATCCACTTCGGCATCCGCGAGCACGCCATGGCCGCGGCCATGAACGGCATCGCGCTGCACGGCCACACCCGCATCTACGGCGGCACCTTCCTGGTGTTCTCCGACTACATGCGCAACGCGGTCCGCCTCTCGGCGCTGATGCACCTGCCGGTGACCTACGTGTGGACGCACGACTCCATCGGCCTCGGCGAGGACGGCCCGACCCACCAGCCGGTCGAGCACCTGGCCTCGCTGCGCGCCATCCCGGGCCTGAGCGTGGTCCGGCCGGCCGACGCGAACGAGACCGCACTGGCCTGGCGCGAGATCCTCAAGCGGCACACCAAGGTGTACGGCAAGGGCACCCCGCACGGCCTGGCGCTGACCCGCCAGGGCGTGCCGACGTACGAGGCCAACGAGGACACCGCCAAGGGCGGCTACGTGCTGTTCGAGGCGGACGGCGGCGACGCCCAGGTCGTGCTCATCGGCACCGGCTCCGAGGTGCACGTGGCCGTCGAGGCCCGCGAGCAGCTCCAGGCCGCGGGCATCCCGACCCGCGTGGTCTCGATGCCTTGCGTGGAGTGGTTCGAGGAGCAGGAACAGGCGTACAAGGACAGCGTCCTGCCGCCTTCCGTCAAGGCTCGAGTGGCGGTCGAGGCGGGCATCGGCCTGACCTGGCACCGTTACGTCGGGGACGCCGGCCGGATCGTCTCGCTGGAGCACTTCGGTGCCTCGGCGGACGCCAAGGTGCTGTTCCGCGAGTTCGGTTTCACGCCCGAGAACGTGGCCGCCGCCGCCCGGGAATCGCTCGCCGCCGCCGCGCGCTGACGCCCGTACAAGTACCAGTAGGAGATGTAATCCCATGGCAGACGCACTGAAGCGCCTCTCGGACGAAGGCGTGGCGATCTGGCTGGACGACCTGTCCCGCAAGCGCATCACGTCCGGCAACCTGGCCGAGCTGCTCGACCAGCAGCACGTGGTGGGCGTCACCACCAACCCGGCGATCTTCCAGAAGGCGATCAGCGGCGGCGAGGGCTACGGCCCGCAGCTGACCGACCTGGCGGCCCGCAAGGTGACGGTCGACGAGGCCATCCGGATGATCACCACGGCGGACGTCCGGGACGCGGCGGACATCCTCCGCCCGGTGTTCGATGCGACGGACGGCCAGGACGGCCGGGTGTCGATCGAGGTCGACCCGCGACTGGCCCACGACACCACCGCCACCATCGCCGAGGCCAAGCAGCTGGCCTGGCTGGTGGACCGCCCGAACACGCTCATCAAGATCCCGGCGACCAAGGCCGGCCTGCCGGCGATCACCGAGGTCATCGGCAAGGGCATCAGCGTCAACGTCACGCTGATCTTCTCGCTGGAGCGGTACCGCGAGGTCATGGACGCGTACTTGGCGGGTCTGGAGAAGGCCAAGGCCGCCGGCCTGGACCTGTCCAAGATCCACTCGGTCGCCTCCTTCTTCGTGTCCCGGGTGGACACCGAGATCGACAAGCGCCTCGACGCCCTCGGCACCCCCGAGGCGAAGGAGCTCAAGGGCAAGGCCGCCCTCGCCAACGCCCGCCTGGCCTACGAGGCGTTCGAGGAGGTCTTCTCCTCCGACCGCTGGGCCGCGCTGGACAAGGCCCAGGCCAACAAGCAGCGCCCGCTGTGGGCCTCCACCGGCGTCAAGGACCCGTCGTACAAGGACACCCTGTACGTGGTGGACCTGGTCGCCCCGGGCACCGTGAACACGATGCCGGAGGCCACGCTGGAGGCCACCGCCGACCACGGCGAGGTCACCGGTGACACCATTCGTGGTACGTACGACCAGTCCCGCGCCGAGCTCGAAGCGGTCGCCAAGCTGGGCATCTCGTACGACGATGTGGTTCAGCTGCTCGAGGACGAGGGCGTCGAGAAGTTCGAGGCGTCCTGGAACGACCTGCTGAAGTCGACCGAGGCGGAGCTGGCGCGCCTCGCCCCCGCGGAGGACTGAGTATTTTGTCAGTGAACGGAGCGAGCAACCCGCTTCGTGACGCACAGGACCGGCGGCTCCCGCGTATCGCGGGGCCGTCCGGCCTGGTCATTTTCGGCGTTACGGGTGACCTGTCCCGCAAGAAGCTGATGCCCGCCGTCTACGACCTGGCGAACCGGGGGCTGCTGCCGCCGGGCTTCTCGCTGATCGGTTTCGCCCGCCGGGAATGGGAGCACGAGGACTTCGCCCAGGAGGTGTACGAGGCCGTCAAGGAGCACTCGCGCACCCCCTTCCGGGAGGAGGTCTGGCAGCAGCTGGTGCAGGGCTGCCGGTTCGTGCAGGGCGACTTCGATGACGACGCGGCGTTCGAGACGCTGAAGTCGACGATCGAGGAGCTCGACAAGCAGCAGGGCACGGGCGGCAACTTCGCCTTCTACCTGTCGGTGCCCCCGAAGTTCTTCCCCCAGGTGGTCCAGCAGCTCAAGAACCACGGGCTCGCCCAGCAGGAGGGCTCCTGGCGGCGCGCCGTCATCGAGAAGCCCTTCGGCCACGACCTGGCCAGCGCGGAGGAGCTCAACAAGATCGTCCACGAGGTCTTCCCGCGGGACGAGGTCTTCCGGATCGACCACTACCTCGGCAAGGAGACCGTCCAGAACATCCTGGCGCTCCGCTTCGCCAACACCATGTTCGAGCCGATCTGGAACCGGTCGTACGTCGACCACGTGCAGATCACCATGGCCGAGGACATCGGCATCGGCGGCCGGGCCGGCTACTACGACGGCATCGGCGCCGCCCGCGACGTCATCCAGAACCACCTCCTGCAGCTGCTCGCGCTGACCGCGATGGAGGAGCCGGGCTCCTTCCACCCCAAGGCGCTGGTGGCGGAGAAGCTCAAGGTGCTCAGCGCCGTGCAGATCCCGGAGGACCTGGGCAAGCACACGGTGCGCGGCCAGTACAGCTCCGCCTGGCAGGGCGGCGAGAAGGTCGTCGGCTACCTGGAGGAAGACGGGATCAGCCCGAACTCCAAGACGGACACCTACGCGGCCATCAAGCTGGAGATCAACAACCGCCGCTGGGCGGGCGTCCCCTTCTACCTGCGGACCGGCAAGCGCCTGGGCCGCCGGGTGACGGAGATCGCGGTGGTCTTCAAGCGGGCGCCGTACCTGCCGTTCGAGTCCGGGGCGACCGAGGAGCTGGGGCAGAACGCCCTGGTCATCCGGGTACAGCCGGACGAGGGCGTGACGGTGCGGTTCGGCTCCAAGGTGCCGGGCACCTCCATGGAGGTCCGGGACGTGACCATGGACTTCGCCTACGGCGAGTCCTTCACGGAGTCCAGCCCCGAGGCGTACGAGCGCCTCATCCTCGACGTGCTCCTGGGTGACGCGAACCTCTTCCCGCGCCACCAGGAAGTCGAACTGTCCTGGAACATCCTCGACCCGATCGAGGAGTACTGGGACAAGCACGGCAAGCCCGCGCAGTACCCGGCGGGCACCTGGGGGCCGGTCGAGGCGGACGAGATGCTCGCACGAGACGGACGGAGCTGGCGCCGGCCATGAAGATCGATCTCACGGAGACCACCTCCAGCAAGATCAATGCCGCGCTGGTGCAGGCGCGCCGTGCCATCGGCACGCCTGCCATCGGCATGGTCCTCACCCTGGTCATCGTCACCGACGAGGAGAACGCGTACGACGCGCTCAAGTCGGCGAACGACGCCTCGCACGAGCACCCGTCGCGGATCATCGTGGCGATCCGCCGGGTCAGCAAGTCTCCGCGGGCACGGCGGGACGCCCGGCTCGACGCGGAGATCCGGGTCGGGGCGGACGCGGGGACCGGCGAAACGGTTATCCTCCGCCTCTACGGCGAACTGGTGAACCACGCCCAGTCGGTGGTGCTCCCGCTGCTGCTGCCGGACGCGCCGGTGGTCGTGTGGTGGCCGGAGGACGCTCCCTCGGACCTGGCGGGCGACCCGCTGGGCTCGCTGGGCCAGCGCCGGATCACCGACACCTACGCGTGCGAGGAGCCGGGCGCTTACCTGGGGGCCCGGGCCTCGGCGTACGCGCCGGGCGACACGGACCTGTCCTGGACGCGGATCACGCCGTGGCGCTCGATGCTGGCCGCCGCGCTGGACCAGCGCCACCTGAAGGTCCTCTCGGCCACGGTCGAGGGCGAGGACGAGAACCCCAGCTGCGAACTGCTCGCCATGTGGCTGGCGGACCGGCTGCAGGTGCCCGTCCGGCGGACCGTCTCCGCGGGCCCCGGCCTGACCGCGGTCCGGCTGGAGACCAAGGAGGGCGACATCGTCCTGGACCGGGCCGACGGCTCGCTGGCCACGCTGTGCATGCCGGGGCAGCCGGACCGCGCGGTGGCGCTGAAGCGGCGTGACACCGCCGAGCTCCTGGCGGAGGAACTCCGCCGGCTCGACCCGGACAACACGTACGCGGCCTCGCTGAAGTTCGGCGTGGCGAGGCTGTCGAAGGCGTCCGCGCCGCAGCCGGCCTCCACCGCCGCCCCCGCGGCCGGGGCGGAAGCCGAGGCCCCGGCCTCGGACTCCGGCTCCGCCAAGCCGACCGGGTCGAAGGCTGCCAAGAAGCCGGCCACGAAGTAGCCGCCGGGGTCCGCCATCCCCGTGGCGGACCCTGCGGGGCCTTCTTTTCCCCTCCCCGCCCCTTCCCGAAACCGGGGCCGCGGCCCCGGACCCCGCACCTGCGGGCCGGCGGGGGCTGGTCGCGCAGTTCCCCGCGCCCCTGACGGGGCGCGGCTCTGCCGCAACCCCGTCAGGGGCGCGGGGTCCGGGGCGGAGCCCCGGTTTCGGGAAGGGGCGGGGTGGGGAAAGGCTCCGCGCAGCGGCACCACACCCGCACCACCGCGCGCACCACCACCCGCACAAACAAAGAAGGCGGCAGCAACATGGGCATGACGACACCCCAGGTCGTCGTCCACCGGGACAAGGAACTGATGGCACAGGCCGCCGCGGCCCGCCTCATCACCAGGATCGTGGACGCGCAGGCGGCCCGCGGCTCCGCCTCCGTCGTGCTGACCGGCGGCCGCAACGGCAACGGCCTGCTCGCGGCGCTCGCCGCCGCGCCGGCCCGCGACGCCATCGACTGGACGCGCCTCGACCTGTGGTGGGGCGACGAGCGCTACGTCCCCGCCGACGACCCCGAGCGCAACCACACCCAGGCCCGCGAGGCCCTCCTCGACTCGGTCCCGCTGGACCCGGCGCGCGTGCACGTGATGCCCGCGTCCGACGGCCCGTACGGCCCGGACGTGGACGCGGCGGCCGCCGCCTACGCGGAGGAGCTCCGCCGGGCGGCCACCCCCGAGGACCACGGGCCGGTCCCGAGTTTCGACGTGCTGATGCTCGGTGTCGGCCCCGACACCCACGTCGCGAGCCTGTTCCCGGAGCACCCCGCGACGCGGGAGACCTCCCGCACCGTGGTCGGCGTACACGGGTCGCCCAAGCCGCCGCCCACCCGGATCTCGCTGACCCTGCCCGCCATCCGCGCGGCCCGCGAGGTCTGGCTGCTGGCGGCCGGCGAGGACAAGGCCGGGGCGGTGGCGATCGCGCTGGGCGGGGCCGGCCAGGTCCAGGCCCCGGCCGCCGCGGCGTACGGCCGGAGCCGCACGCTCTGGCTGCTGGACCGGTCGGCCGCCGCGAAGCTGCCCTCGGGGATGTACCCGCCCGCGCTGTCCTGAGCCGTCCCGCGACAGGAAGGGCCCCGCACGCGCAGACCGCGCGTGCGGGGCCCTCTCCTGTCAGCGCATCGGCTGCCGTCCCGTCAGGCGCGGCCGCGCAGCTCCCGGTACGCCGCCACCAGCGCCCGCGTCGACGCGTCGAGCCCCGGCACCTCGGCGCCCTCGCTCAGCGCCGGCTCGACCCGCTTGGCGAGCACCTTGCCGAGCTCCACTCCCCACTGGTCGAAGGAGTCGATGTTCCAGACCGCGCCCTGCACGAACACCTTGTGCTCGTACAGCGCGATCAGCTGCCCGAGGACGGACGGGCTGAGCTCCGGGGCCAGGATGGTCGTGGTCGGGTGGTTGCCGCGGAAGGTCTTGTGCGGGACCAGCTCCTCCGCGACGCCCTCCGCACGGACCTCCTCCGGGGTCTTGCCGAACGCCAGCGCCTGGGTCTGCGCGAAGAAGTTCGCCATCAGCAGGTCATGCTGGGCCGCGAGGAACGGCGGCAGTTCCGGCAGCGGCCGGGCGAAGCCGATGAAGTCCGCCGGGATCAGCTTCGTGCCCTGGTGGATCAGCTGGTAGTAGGCGTGCTGGCCGTTGGTGCCGGGCGTGCCCCACACCACCGGGCCGGTCTGCCACTCGACCGGATTGCCGTTGCGGTCCACCGACTTGCCGTTGGACTCCATGTCCAGCTGCTGCAGGTAGGCCGTGAACCGGGACAGGTAATGGCTGTAGGGCAGCACCGCGTGCGACTGGGCATCGAAGAACGCGCCGTACCAGATGCCCAACAGACCCATCATCAGCGGTCCGTTGGCCTCCGGCGGGGCGGTGCGGAAGTGCTCGTCGACGGTCCGGAAGCCGGCCAGCAGCTCGCGGAAGGCGTCCGGGCCGATGGCGGTCATCAGCGAGAGCCCGATGGCCGAGTCGAAGGAGTAGCGCCCGCCGACCCAGTCCCAGAACTCGAACATGTTGGCCGTGTCGATGCCGAAGTCGCGGACCTTCTCCTCGTTGGTGGAGAGGGCCACGAAGTGGCGGGCCACGGCCGCGTGGTCGCCCTCCGCGTCCAGGCCACCGAGCAGCCAGGTCTTCGCCGAGGTCGCGTTGGTGATGGTCTCGACGGTGGTGAAGGTCTTCGAGGCGACGATGAACAGGGTCTCGGCCGGGTCCAGGTCCCGTACCGCCTCGTACAGGTCCGCGCCGTCCACATTGGAGACGAAACGCACCGTCAGGTCCCGGTCGCCGAAGGCCCGGAGGGCCTCACAGGCCATGGCGGGGCCGAGGTCGGAGCCGCCGATGCCGATGTTGACCACGTTGCGGATGCGCTTGCCGGTGTGGCCCTTCCACTCCCCCGAGCGGACGCGGTCGGCGAAGTCCGCCATCTTGTCGAGCACGGCGTGGACGCCGGGTACGACGTTCTCGCCGTCCACCTCGACGACCGCGTCGGCCGGGGCGCGCAGAGCGGTGTGCAGGACCGCCCGCCCCTCGGTCGTGTTGATCTTCTCGCCACGGAACATGGCCTCGCGGAGCTCCGCCACCCCGGTGGCCGCCGCGAGGTCCCGCAGCAGCGCGAGGGTCTCGTCGGTGACGAGGTGCTTGGAGTAGTCGATGTGCAGGTCTCCGACCCGCAGGGTGTAGCCGGTGCCGCGGCCCGGGTCCGCCGCGAACAGCTCCCGCAGATGCGTCTGGCCCAGCGCCTCGCGGTGCTTGCCCAGGGCAAGCCACTCCGGCGTCCGGTTGAGGCTCGTTCGTCCGCCTGCGTTCATCTCGGACATCAACCCACTTCTTCCGTCCTGTTGTGCCCCGCCAGGGACCAACCTAAAGGATCGAAAGGCCCACACTGCACACAAAGGGGCCCGGCCCGCTGGAGAATGCCTCCAGCGGGCCGGGCCCTTGGTTCACACGGTGCGGGTCGCGCTCAGATCTCGCCCCGGAGCTTGGCGAGGGCCTCGGCGAGGATCGCCTCGCCGTCGGCATCGGTACGCCGTTCCCGTACGTACGCCAGGTGCGTCTTGTACGGTTCGGTGCGCGGCGGCGCCGGGGGGTTGTCCCGGTCCTGACCTGCCGGGAACCCGCAGCGCGGGCAGTCCCAGCTGTCCGGTACCTGTGCGTCGCTGGCGAAGCTGGGCTGGGTCTCGTGCCCGTTGGAGCACCAGAAGGAGATGCGCAGGCGGGGTGCGGACTCGCCGCGCTCGGCCTCGCCCATCGGCCCCGCTCCGACCCGACTGCCACGGATCGCGTTGCCACTTGCCACGGTCGTAACTCCCTGCGTGATGGTGCCGCGAAGCGTGAGTGTACCGCGCTGTACCCGAGTTGGGGTCAGCTGCTGGACTTGATCAGCAGGCCGAGAGCGACAATGCAGGCGAACCAGAGCAGACCGACCACGACGGTGATGCGGTCGAGGTTCCGTTCGGCGACGGAGGAGCCGCCGACGGAAGACTGCATGCCGCCGCCGAACATGTCGGAGAGGCCGCCGCCCTTGCCCTTGTGCATCAGCACGAGCAGCATCAGCAGCAGGCTGAACACGATCAGGGCGATCGAGAACCCCATAACCACGGCTGGACCCTACTTCCTGGATTCGATGATGCGGGGGCCGACGGCTGGTGGTTCAGCACCTCCGGCCCCCGCAAGGGTACGACGGATCCGCCTTACCGCATACTCACAGCGATCGTCACTGGTCGCGGAAGCGGACGATCTTGACGAACTCGTCCGCGTCCAGAGCGGCGCCGCCGACGAGGGCGCCGTCCACATCCGGCTGCGCCATGATCGCGGCGATGTTACCGGACTTCACGGAGCCGCCGTACTGGATGCGGATCTTGTCGGCCACGTCCTGGGAGTACAGCTCGGCCAGGCGGCCGCGGATCGCCCCGCAGACCTCCTGGGCGTCGTCGGGCGTGGCGACCTCGCCGGTGCCGATGGCCCAGACCGGCTCGTAGGCGATCACGATGGACTCGGCCTGCTCGGCCGGGACGTCCTTGAGGCCGCCGTCGACCTGGGCGAGGGTGTGCGCGACCTGGTTGCCGGCCTTGCGCACGTCCAGGCCCTCGCCGACGCACAGGATCGGGGTGAGGCCGTACTTGTACGCGGCCTTGACCTTGGCGTTGCAGAGCTCGTCGGACTCTCCGTGGTACTGGCGGCGCTCGCTGTGGCCGACGGCCACGTACGTGCACTTCAGCTTGGAGAGCATCGGGCCGGAGATCTCGCCGGTGTAGGCGCCGGAGTCGTGCGCGGAGACGTCCTGGGCGCCGTACTTGATCTTCAGCTTGTCGCCGTCGACCAGGGTCTGCACCGAGCGGAGGTCGGTGAAGGGGACCAGCACCGCGACCTCGGTCGCGTCGTAGTCCTTGTCCGACAGGGCGAAGGCGAGCTTCTGGACGTGGGCGATGGCCTCGAGGTGGTTGAGGTTCATCTTCCAGTTGCCCGCCATCAGCGGGGTACGGTCAGTCACGGTGGTTCAGTCCTCCAGTGCGGCGATGCCGGGAAGCGTCTTGCCTTCGAGGTATTCGAGGCTGGCGCCGCCACCGGTCGAGATGTGACCGAAGGCGTTCTCGTCGAATCCCAGGGTGCGGACGGCCGCGGCGGAGTCGCCGCCGCCGACCACGGTGAACGCGTCGCTGTCGAGCAGCGCCCGCGCGATGGCGGTGGTGCCGCCGGCGTAGTCGGGGTGCTCGAAGACGCCCACCGGGCCGTTCCAGAAGACGGTGGCGGCGTCGGTGATCTTCGACGCGTACAGCTCGCGGGTCTTGGGGCCGATGTCCAGGCCCTCCTTGTCGGCGGGGATCTTGTCCGCGTCGACGACCTCGAAGTCGGCGGGGGCCTTGGTCTTCAGGTCGGGGAAGTCCGCGGAGGCCAGGACGTCGACCGGGAGGACCAGCTCGACGCCGTTCGCCTCGGCGCGGGACATGTACTCCTTGACCTTCTCCACCTGGTCCTTCTGGAGCAGGGAGATGCCGACCTCGTAGCCCTTGGCGTAGAGGAAGGTGTACGCCATGCCGCCGCCGATCAGCAGCCGGTCGGCCTTGCCGAGCAGCTCGTCGATGACGGCGAGCTTGTCGGAGACCTTGGCGCCGCCGAGCACGACCACGTACGGGCGCGCGACATCGGCGGTGAGCTTCTTCAGGACGCCGACCTCGGTCTCGATGAGGCCGCCGGCCGCGTGCGGGAGGCGTGCGGGCAGGTCGTAGACCGAGGCGTGCTTGCGGTGGACGGCGCCGAAGCCGTCGCCGACGTAGAGGTCGGCGAGTCCGGCGAGCTCGTCCGCGAAGGCGCCGCGCTCGGCGTCGTCCTTGGAGGTCTCGCCGGCGTTGAAGCGCAGGTTCTCGATCACGGCGACCCGGCCGTCGGCGAGGGCCGCGACGGTCTCCTTGGCGGAGGAGCCGACCGTGTCGGTCGCGAACGCGACGTCCTGGCCCAGCAGTTCACCGAGCCGCGCGGCGGCCGGGGCGAGGGAGAAGGCCGGGTCCGGCTCGCCCTTGGGGCGGCCGAGGTGCGAGGCGACGACCACGCGGGCGCCGGCTGCGGCGAGCTTCGCGATGGTCGGCAGGACGGCGCGGATGCGGCCGTCGTCGGTGATCTCGCCGTTCGCGAGGGGCACGTTCAGGTCGGCGCGGACGAAGACCCGCTTGCCGGCCACACCCTCGGCGAGGAGTTCGTCGATCGTCTTCATGTTGTTTCTGACTCCTTAGGCGCCCATGTGTGCAGGCGAAGAACGACAGGCAAACTACAGGGTCCGGGCTGCGCATCTTCGCGCCACCCGGACCCTGAGCCTTACATCGTGGTTACCGCTCCGACGATCAGAGCTGGCCGCCGACGAAGACCGTGAGGTCGACGAGGCGGTTCGAGTAGCCCCACTCGTTGTCGTACCAGCCGACGACCTTGACCTGCTTGCCCTGGACCATGGTCAGGGAGGAGTCGAAGGTGCAGGAGGCCGGCCAGTTCACGATGTCGGAGGAGACGATCGCGTCCTCGGTGTAGTCCAGCACGCCCTTGAGCTGGCCCTCCGCGGCCTTCTGGAAGGCGGCGTTGATCTCGTCCTTGGTGACCTCGCGGTCGAGCTCCAGGACGAGGTCGGTGACCGAGCCGGTCGGGACCGGGACGCGCATGGCGATGCCGTCGAGCTTGCCCTTGAGCTGCGGCAGGACCAGGGCGGTGGCCTTCGCGGCACCCGTGGAGGTCGGGATGATGTTCTCCGCGGCGGCGCGGGCGCGGCGCAGGTCCTTGTGCGGGAAGTCCAGGATGCGCTGGTCGTTCGTGTAGGCGTGGACCGTCGTCATCATGCCCTTGACGATGCCGAAGTTCTCGTCGAGCACCTTGGCCATCGGCGCCACGCAGTTCGTGGTGCAGGACGCGTTGGAGATGACGTGGTGGTTGGCGGCGTCGTACTTGTCCTGGTTGACGCCCATGACGATGGTGATGTCCTCGTCGGTGGCCGGAGCCGAGATGAGGACCTTCTTCGCGCCGGCGGCCAGGTGCTTGGCGGCGTCGGCCTTCTTCGTGAAGATGCCGGTGGACTCGATGACGATGTCGGCGCCCAGCTCGCCCCACGGGAGGTTCGCGGGGTCCCGCTCGGCGAAGGTCTTGAAGGTCTGGTTGCCGACGGTGATGGAGTCTTCGGTGTGGCTGACCTCAACGTTGAGGCGGCCGAGGATGGTGTCGTACTTGAGCAGGTGCACCAGGGTGGCGTTGTCGGTCAGGTCGTTGACACCGACGATCTCGATGTCCGCCCCCTGATCCAGGAGCGCCCGGAAGTAGTTGCGCCCGATGCGGCCAAAACCATTGATGCCTACGCGGATCGTCACGAACCGATCTCCTCGTTGTCACGCCGGCCTGTCCTGCCGGCGATCTGTATGGGATGTCCCCGACCGCTTACGACCCTACCTCTCCGTGCGGCGTTGAGTGACATCGACGATGCGCGTAGACCGCCCGGGACGACCCGGGGGTGCGCCGCCTCCGGCCCGCACCGGAACAGCCGGTGCGGGCCGGGCGGGACCTCGGTCCCGGTCACTCGCCGTACGGACCCGGGTCAGCGGTGCAGGGAGCGGAGCGCCTTGCCGATCAGAACCTCCCGGTCACCGGCCGCCGGCAGGTGTTCGAGGCCGAAACCGAGGAGCACCGAGTCACGGGTGGTGACCGCGGCGTAGGACTTGAACAGCTCACCGGAACGGGTCCAGTCGCCCGGGATGTCGGGGCTTCCGGCCGGTGAGCCCTGGGCCGACCAGACGCCGAGGGAGGTCTCGAAGCCCTCCGCGGCCTGGTCGGTGCCTCCGGTGGACAGCCGCGCCTGGTCCATGAAGACGCCGCGTCCGCCGGAGCCGGGGTCGGTGATGTACGCCAGCGCCAGCTCGACCTTCTTGCCGGCGTAGGCGCTCAGGTCGAAGGAGACCTGACTCCAGCCGCCGGAGGAACCGGTGAAGCTGTTCCACTGGCCGCTGGTGCCGGCGGGCGTGCAGCCTCCGGCGTCCAGGGTGAGGTAGCGGCGCAGGAACGGGTGGCCCTGCAGGAAGAAGCCCGCGGCGCACTCCTCCGGGACCGTGGCGGCGGTCCGGCCGCCGGCCTCGGGCAGGGTGGTCCAGTCGTCGCCGCCGGCGGTACGGGCCTCCAGGACGGCGTGGTCGTAGCCGGGTTCGGTGTTCCAGTTGAGGGCCATCTTGAGGGCCGGCCGGTCGGCGGCGGTCACCCCGGTGAGGTCCACGGTGCGGACCAGCCGCTTCCAGTCGTCGTCCTCGTGGGTGGCCGCGGCCATCCACGAGCCGGCGTACGGGGCGTAGGGGTTGACCACACCGGCGTACCCGCCCGCCTGGGCGCTGCGGAACTGCGGGTACTGCGCGGCGGGCAGGGTGTCCGAGGTGACGCTGAAGGAGCCGGGGGTGTCCAGCGGGTTGCCGGCCGCGTCGGCGAGGCCTCCGCCCGCTCCGCCGAGGCCGCCCGCGCCGGCGAACCCGGTCGCGCCCTTGACCGCCGTACGGCCGTAGGCGCCGAGCCAGTACTGGCTGAAGTCGTTGGTGACGGCGGGGCCGATCTGGCTGTTGCCGCCCGCGCGTTCACCGGCCTCGATCAGCTTGCCGCCTTCGTTGAGGAAGGAGCGCAGGGCGAGCTGGACGGCTCCGCCCGGGGCGGTCGCGCCGGTGTAGTGGACGGCGGTGGAGAAGTGGGACAGCACGCCGAGCGGGTGCGGGGTGCCCTGGACGGCCACGTCCCAGAGGGCTGCGGACCGGCCGTTGGCGCGCAGCGCGTCCACGTAGGCCTGGGCGTGCCGGGCCTTGGCGCCCTCTTCGGCGATCACCAGGACGTCGGCGCGGGGCCGGTCGGCCACGGTGTAGGTGAAGTGCTCGCTGGAGACCCGCTTGCCGTGGTCGCGGCCGGTGAACCAGACCTCGACCTTGTCGCCGGGGCGGGCGCCCTCCACCTCGGCCCGGTACTGGTCGAACCAGTGGTTGTCCTCGCCCCCGAAGGTCTCGCCGCCCTTCCAGGGCTCGAGTTCCTCGTCCTGCGTACGGCCGCCGTTGACCCGGTAGTTGAGCCGCTTGTCGTGCAGCGACTTGCGGGCGGTGACCGCGACCGGCTGGTCCTGGCCGCGGCGTGCGTAGGAGGTGGTGAAGGGGTCGGGGGTGAAGTCGGCGGCGGTCAGGCCCACCGAGGAGGTGGGCTTGTCGGGATGCAGTGCGGTCTCGGCGACGGAGAGCGCGAAGGGGATGTTCTTGGCGAACTCCGCCTGGATGAGCTTCTCGTCGTCCGGGAAGTTGAAGCCGGAGGCGCAGTCCTCGGGCTTCCAGGGGTCGTTCGGGTCGGCCGCGGAGGCGGTCTGGCAGGTCGTCATCTCGGGCGTGAACATCATCATGCCGTTGACGTTGGCGGCGTGGCCGTCGGCCTCGCCGTTGGTGGTGTACAGCTCGGAGGAGAGCTGCGGGTGGTAGCCGGGGACGGCGGGGTTCTCCGGGGTGCCGGCGAGGGCTTTGTACAGCACGTCGTCGGGGGTGGGGGTGGCCACCTGCCAGCCGACTCCGTAGAGCAGCAGCTCGGCCGCGGAGTGGTAGTTGATGCCGTATTCGAAGCCGATGCGCTTCTGGAAGGCGTCGAGGGCGACGGTCTCGGGCTCGGAGTCGGGTCCGCCGCCTCGGTAGGTCTCGCTGGACGGGTTCGGGGAGGAGCCCTCGTTGTCCCAGCCCCACTTGTAGGCGAAGTTCCGGTTGAGGTCGACGCCGTCGCCGGGGGCGGTCTTCCCGTCGTTGTTGTTGTCGCGGAGGTTCTTCCGCCAGAGCCGGGCGCCGTCGGGGGCGTGGGTGTAGTCGTAGCCGTCGGGGTTGGCGGAGATCAGGAACCACAGTTCGGAGGAGTCGACGAGCCGGGTGATCCGCTGGTCCTTGCCGTAGTTGTCCAGGTAGTGGTGGAGCAGCCGGCGCGTCATCTCCGGGGTGATCCACTCGCGGGCGTGCTGGTTGGACATGTACAGGGTGGCCGGTTTCGCGCCGTCGCGAGTGCGGCGGGCGTCCTTGCTGACCTTGACGGCGAGCATGTCCTTGCCCTGGACGGTCTTGCCGATGGAGACGACCTTGGCGATGCCGCGGGGGTCCTGGCCGGCCCTGACGATCTCTTCCTGGATACCGCCCTTGCCGCTGTAGGGGCGGAAGACGCCGTCTCCGGCGGCCTTGGTCCGGGCGGTGGCGCCGTTCGGCAGGCGGCGTTCGGTGAGCTTGATCCCCCGGTCGCCGAGGTCCCGGGCCTGGGCGGCGGTGAGGAACAGCTCGACGCGGGCGGTGCCCTTCTCGGGTGCGCGTTCCCCCAACTCGTGGGCGTCCTGGCCGACGGCCAGGACGAGGGGTACCTGTTCCCGGGTGATGTCGGCGTCGTAGACCCGGACCTGGTCGGCGGCGGATCCCGCGTCGCCTCCGGGCCGGGCCTCGGCCACCGGTGCGGTGGCCAGTGATGCCAGCGCCAGCGCGCCGGCCGCGAGGATCGATCTCGCGCGGTGCCTCATGTGCCCCCCTGGGCGTCGACTGCCACGAAGCGGTACGCACGACAGGCTCACCACCGCCCATGGCCATGTCAATGGGGCGTACCGCGCCATCCGCCCGAAGGGCCCGTTCGCGTGACGCGTACGGGCCCTTCGGGGTGGTGCGGCGGCGGGGTGCCGGGAGGGGCGGCCGGGGGCCTCAGCCCGCCAGGTTGTCGGCCATCTCCTCGGTGAGGTTGGACTCGGTGCCCGGGATGCCCAGGTCCTGGGCCCGCTTGTCGGCCATGGCTAGCAGGCGGCGGATCCGGCCCGCGACGGCGTCCTTGGTCAGCGGCGGGTCCGCGAGCGCGCCCAGCTCCTCCAGGGAGGCCTGCTTGTGCTCCATGCGCAGCCGGCCGGCCGCGGCGAGGTGCTCGGGGACCTCCTCGCCGAGGATCTCCAGGGCGCGCTGGACCCGGGCGCCGGCCGCGACCGCGGCCCGGGCCGAGCGGCGCAGGTTGGCGTCGTCGAAGTTGGCCAGCCGGTTGGCGGTGGCGCGGACCTCGCGCCGCATCCGCCGCTCCTCCCAGGCCAGCACC
This sequence comes from Streptomyces sp. NPDC043853, assembly GCF_056436025.1. Classification (NCBI taxonomy): domain Bacteria; kingdom Bacillati; phylum Actinomycetota; class Actinomycetes; order Kitasatosporales; family Streptomycetaceae; genus Streptomyces; species Streptomyces sp. NPDC043853. Next base: position 38,973 of record NZ_JBWKDJ010000017.1, on the reverse strand, counting down.
GACTCGTGCGCGCCGAGCCGGGTCAGCAGGGCGCCGATCGCGTCGCCGTCGCGTACGACGACCCGGTCGACCCCGCGGACCTCGCGGGCCTTGGCCGCGATGGAGAGCCGGCGGGCGGCGCCCACCAGGGCCAGGGCGGCTTCCGGACCGGGGCAGGTGACCTCCAGCGAGGAGGACCGGCCGGGTTCGGTGAGCGAGCCGTGCGCCAGGAAGGCGCCGCGCCAGGCTGCCTCGGCGTCACAGGTGGCCCCGGAGACCACTTGCGGGGGCAGACCGCGGATGGGCCGGCCGCGGCCGTCCACCAGCCCGGTCTGGCGGGCCAGCTGGTCGCCGCCCGCGACGACCCGTACGACGTACCGGCTGCCGCGGCGCAGCCCGCCGGGGGCCATCACCACGAGGTCCGAGGAGTGTCCGAAGATCTCCAGGATGTCCTTGCGCAGTCTCCGGGCGGCGATTCCGGTGTCGAGCTCCGCCTCGATGACGATCCGTCCGCTCACCAGGTGCAGCCCGCCCGCGAACCGAAGAATCGCCGAGACCTCTGCCTTCCTGCAGCAGGTCCGGGTGACGGGGAGCCGGGAGATCTCATCCTTCACCGCTGGCGTCATCGCCATGGGCCGATCCTTCCATGCATCCGAAAAATACGGTCGTACGCGGCGGCCAGCAGCTCCGGGTCGTGCTTGGGGGAGCCGTCCTCCCTGGCCACCGGAGCCAGCTCGACCGCGGCACCGAAGCGTTTGGCCGCCTCGGCGAGGGACTCGCGGTCGGGCACGGCGGCCTGGTCGGCCAGCACCACGTCCAGGGCGAGTTTAGGGGCGTGTCGGGCCAAAACCTCCAAATGACGCTGCGGAGAGAAGCCCTCTGTTTCGCCGGGTTGCGGCGCGAGGTTCAGCGAGAGCACTCGCCGGGCCTTGGTCTGCGTCAGCGCGTCGAGCAGTTCGGGCACCAGCAGGTGCGGGATCACGGAGGAGAACCAGGAGCCCGGGCCCAGCACCACCCAGTCCGCGTCGAGGACCGCCTCGACCGCCTCCGGGACGGCCGGCGGGTCGGCCGGGACCAGGTGCACGGACTGCACCTCGCCCGGGGTGAGGGCGACCGTGGCCTGTCCGCGCACGGTGTCCACCGTGTGCGGGCGGGCCGGGTCGTGACCGCGGACCAGGGCCTGCAGCTCCAGCGGCACGGCCGACATGGGCAGCACCCGGCCGTGCGCCCCGAGCAGCTTGCCGACCAGGTCCAGGGCCTGCACGGGGTCGCCGAGCTGTTCCCACAGCGCCACGATCAGCAGGTTGCCCACGGCGTGGCCGTGCAGCTCGCCCTCCGACTCGAAGCGGTGCCGGATCACCCGGGACCAGGTCTGCCCCCAGTCGTCGTCCCCGCACAGCGCGGCCAGCGCCTTGCGCAGGTCGCCCGGGGGCAGGACGCCGAGCTCCTCGCGGAGCCGGCCGCTGGAGCCGCCGTCGTCGGCGACGGTCACCACGGCCGTGAGGTCGCCGGTGATGCGGCGCAGCGCGGCCAGGGAGGCCGAGAGGCCCATGCCGCCCCCGAGGGCGACCACCTTGGGCTGGGCGCCGCGGCGCCGCGCCGACCGGGCCGTGTCGTCACGGCCCGTGGTCAGCAGGCGCAGGCGGCGCAGCCGCAGGCTCCGTCCGGTCACTCGCGCCCCATGTCCCGGTGTACGACGACGGTCTCGACTCCCTCGGAGGCGAGGCGGGCTGCGAGCTTCTCGGACATGGCCACGCTGCGGTGCTTGCCGCCGGTGCAGCCGACCGCGATGGTCACGTAGCGCTTGCCCTCGCGGCGGTAGCCCGCGGCGATCAGCTGGAGCAGCTCGGTGTAGCCGTCCAGGAATTCCTTGGAGCCGGGCTGGTCGAAGACGTAGTCCGACACCTCCTGGTTCAGGCCGGTGTAGGGGCGCAGCTCGGGGACCCAGTGCGGGTTGGGGATGAAGCGGCAGTCCACGACGAGGTCGGCGTCCACGGGCAGGCCGTACTTGTAGCCGAAGGACATGACGGTGGCCCGCAGCTCGGGCTCCTCGTCGCCGGCGAACTGGGCGTCCATCTTGGCGCGCAGTTCGTGCACGTTCAGGCTGGAGGTGTCGATCACCAGGTCGGCGTCCCCGCGCAGCTCGCGCAGCAGGTCGCGCTCGGCGGCGATGCCGTCGGTGATGCGGCCGTCGCCCTGCAGCGGGTGCGGGCGGCGGACCGATTCGAAGCGGCGGACCAGGGCCTCATCGGAGGACTCCAGGAAGACGGTGCGCCGGGTGACGCCGCGGGTGTCGAGGTCGGCGAGGGACTCGCGGAGGGCGTCGAAGAACTGGCGGCCGCGGACGTCGACGACGACGGCGATCCGGGCCACGTTGCCCTGTGAGCGGGCGCCGAGCTCCACCATGGTGGGGATCAGGGCCGGGGGGAGGTTGTCCACGACGAACCAGCCGAGGTCCTCCAGGCACTTGGCGGCCGTGCTCCGGCCGGCTCCGGACATGCCTGAGATGATCACCAGCTCGGGGATGGCCGCCTCGGCGGCCTCGCCGGGCTCCATGGTCGTGCCCGTACTCACCTGTGCTCCGTCTCCGTCGTGCGTGGTCATTGTTCGGCTCCCCGTTCGGACGAGGGTTCCGCGGCTGCGGGCCTCTCGTCTTCCATGATCTCTCCTGTCGCCGTGTTGACGGCGGGACCCGCGGGGGTGGCGGCTGCGAGGGCCGCGGCGACGGTCTCGGCCGTCTTGCGGCCTATCCCCGGCACCTCGCAGATCTGGTCGATTGTGGCCCCTCTCAGCTTCTTCACCGAACCGAAGTGTTTGATCAGGGCCTGCTTGCGGGTGTCACCCAGGCCGGGCACCTCGTCCAACGGGCCCGCCTTGAGGCGTTTGCCGCGCTTGTTGCGCTGGTACTGGATGGCGAACCTGTGCGCTTCGTCACGGACGCGCTGCAGCAGGTAGAGCCCCTCGCTGGTGCGGGGCAGCACCACGGGGTCGTCCTCGCCGGGCAGCCACACCTCCTCCAGCCGCTTGGCCAGGCCGCACACGGCCACGTCGTCGATGCCGAGCTCGGCGAGGGCCCGCTGGGCGGCCGCCACCTGCGGCTGTCCGCCGTCGACCACGACGAGCTGCGGCGGGTACGCGAACCGCTTGGGGCGGCCGTCGTCCTCGGGGAGGGCCTCCTCCCCTTCCTCCGGGCTCCACTCCCCCGTCTTGAGCTTCTCCTGGAGGTAGCGCCGGAACCGCCGGGAGACCACCTCGTGCATGGACCGTACGTCGTCCTGCCCGGCGAACGACCTGATCTGGAAGCGGCGGTACTCGCTCTTCCGCGCCAGCCCGTCCTCGAACACGACCATGGAGGCGACGACGTCGTCGCCCTGCAGGTGGGAGATGTCGAAGCACTCGATGCGCAGCGGGGCGCCGTCCAGGTCCAGGGCCTCGGCGATCTCCTCCAGGGCGCGGGAGCGGGTGGTGAGGTCGCTGGCCCGCTTGGTCTTGTGCAGGGCCAGGGACTGCTGGGCGTTCCGGTGGACGGTCTCCATCAGCGCCTTCTTGTCGCCGCGCTGCGGGATGCGGAGGCTGACCTGGGAGCCGCGCCGCCCGGCGAGCCATTCGGCGAGGGCCTGGTCGTCCTCCGGGAGCGCCGGCACCAGCACCTCCTTGGGCACGCTCTCGCCGCTCTCCTCCCCGTAGAGCTGCTGGAGGGCGTGCTCGACCAGGCCCGCGGTGTCGACGGCCTCGACCTTGTCGGTGACCCAGCCGCGCTGGCCGCGGACCCGGCCGCCGCGGACGTGGAAGATCTGTACGGCGGCTTCGAGCTCGTCCTCGGCGACGGCGATCAGATCGGCGTCGGTGGCGTCCGCCAGCACCACCGCGTTCTTCTCCATGGCGCGGCGCAGCGCCCCTATGTCGTCGCGCAGCCGGGCGGCCTTCTCGTACTCCATCTCCTCGGCGGCCGCGTGCATCTCCTTCTCCAGCCGGGAGAGGTACGCGCCGGTCCGGCCTGCCATGAAGTCGCAGAACTCTTCGGCGAGTTCACGGTGTTCCTCGGGGCTGACCCGGCCCACGCAGGGCGCGGAGCACTTGCCGATGTAGCCGAGGAGGCAGGGCCGGCCGATCTGCGCGGAGCGCCTGAACACCCCGGCGGAACAGGTCCGCACCGGGAACACCCGCAGCATCAGGTCGACGGTCTCGCGGATCGCCCAGGCGTGCGCGTACGGCCCGAAGTACCGCACGCCCTTCTTCTTGGCCCCCCGCATGACCTGGACCCGGGGGAACTCCTCGTTCAGCGTGACGGCCAGGGACGGATAGCTCTTGTCGTCCCGGTACTTCACGTTGAACCGGGGGTCGTACTCCTTGATCCAGGAGTACTCCAGCTGGAGTGCCTCGACCTCGGTGGAGACCACGGTCCACTCGACGGAGGCGGCGGTGGTCACCATGGTGGCCGTCCGCGGGTGCAGCCCGGCCACGTCCTGGAAGTAGTTCGCCAGGCGCTGGCGCAGGCTCTTGGCCTTCCCGACGTAGATCACCCGGCGGTGCTCGTCGCGGAACCGGTAGACCCCCGGGGAGTCGGGAATCTGCCCCGGCTGGGGACGGTAGCTGGAAGGGTCGGCCATGCGAACCACCCTACTGGCGGGCACCGACACCGCGGCTGCCCGGCGGGCCGCTTTTCGCCGTCCCGAGCCCGCGCGGAGCATGCGGGGCGGGCGCTGCCCCTCCCACGCGGGCCGCGGCGGGGCGCACCGCCGGGCCGGCTTGCGGAGCGATCCCAGCCCGAGCGGCGCTTGAGCTCCGCCCGGGCAGAGCCACCGCGGGCGCCGCGGATCCCCGGACCAAGGCACTTCCGCCACCCCGCCGGGTGGGAGTGCCCGGCACTCCGGCCCGAGCGGCGTCGGATCGGTGCCGGGCGGAGCCGCCTCGCGGCTGCGGAACCCCGCTCGGGCTGTGGGGCCATGGTGCAGGGCATCCTTCGCCCGGCCCGGCGGGCACTCCTGTCGGCCCTGCCGGCGGTTGGCTGCGGGTCCGGGCGGAGCCCGGTTCCGGGAAAGGGGCGGGGAGGGGCATGTCTCACTCCTCTCCCGCCCCGCGGCTACACCGTGGTCCGGGCCCGGCGGCTGCGGCGGATCCCGATCGCACCGAGCCCGGCCGCCACGGCCGCTCCGACGGAGACAGCACCGGCACCGGCGCCGAAGGGCGTGCCGGATTCCGGCCCGGCCGCCGGGGCCGGGACCGCGGCGGGGGCCGGGGCAGGAGCTGCGGCCGGACCGGCGGCCGCGCCGTACCCGCCCGCCTCACCGCTCCGCGCGTACGCCGACCCCGGCAGCTTGTCCCCGTACGCCTTGACCACCCTGGCCCGGTACGCGTCCAGCGTGGTGCCGCGCTCGCCCACCGCCCGTACGGCGTCCTCGTCGAGCGGGAGGATCCGCCCTGCCCCGGCCACGTACCAGGCGTCGATCTGCGGCTCGCGGAACACCGTCCCGCCGGGCAACCGCTCCGCGCCCGCGCGGGCGTACCGGAACTCGTCGTCGCCGGTGGCGATGTTGACCACCTCCCACCCGGCCGCGGCACCGGCCCCGGTCTTCGCGGTCCAGAGCGCCGCCTGCTGACCGTCGGAGGACACCGCCCCGCTGACGAGGAACTCCAGCCGGGACACCGGCGCGCCCGCCCGCCCCGCGACGAACTCGGGCGACAGGTAGTGGACGGGTATGGTCTCGCCCTCGATCCTGGGCCGCGCCCCGGCCGGGGAGACCTTGCCCTCCCGGGCGAAGAACCGCGACAGCGTGTCCAGGGTGCCGGGCGCCCCGGCCGCCACCCGGGCCGCGGCCCGGTCCTCGACGGTGACGGCGGACGGCTGCGGCACGGGCGCGGCGGCGGCCTGCCCGACCGCGACCGCCGGAAGGACGACCGCACCGAGGACGGCGGCGCCGGCAACGGCTGCACGAAGGCCCATGGCGGTCACGCCCCGATCCGGTAGAGCGAGTGGGTCCAGGAGAAGGAGCTGTTGTTCACGTACCAGGCGTGCGAGGCCCAGTTGTAGCGGTCGCTGGAGGGCCAGGGGTCGCCCCAGTACACCCGGTTGTCGGCGGTGTCGTAGCCGTAGATGACGTGCATGTGGCCGCCGCCGCCCGACCACTGGATCCGGGTCTCGACCGGGCGGTTCGCGTCGATCTCGGTCTGCACCGTGGGGTAACGCAGCCAACCGGTCACGTACGAGCCCGGGTTGATGCCGGCCCAGCTCAGCCCGTTCTGGACGTTGCCGAGGGTGGCCTGGTTGTTGGGGCACTCGGTGCCCTGCTGCCGGTTGAAGGCGGCGTTGCAGAACTGGTTCTGGCTGTGCTTGCGGCCGTACCAGGTGGCGATGGTGTTGCCGCCGGCCGCCCAGCACCAGTTGGTCTTCTGCTGGGCCTGCATGGTGATGTTCAGCCGCTTCCAGGCGAGCGCGCCGTCCGGACCGGCCTCGGCGGCGGTCGTCGTGGCGGTGGCGGTGGCCGTGCCCGCGGACAGGGCGAGAAGCAGGACGGAGAGGAAGGCGGCAGGCGAGAGCCGCCTCTTTCGGGTACGCATGGCGTTCCTCCCGTGTGGGGGTCCCCCGGGTGGGGCCGGGGGAGTCGGGGATGGAGGAGCGCGTCCGGACGCTGTGCACGAGAGCATCAGGGTGTTGTCGCGATCAGGTCAACACGCTTCAATACGCCGTGACATCGCACTGTGAACGAGCCGCCCGCGGTGTGAACGCGGGCCGTCCCGCCACCTGGGTACCGGGTGCCACCGGCGCGCCCTCCCGCACCACCCGGCGTGAACGTTCACACGAGGGGCGGGAGCCGCCATGCCAGGGACAGCCGGGACCCCGGAGCACCGGCTCGGAGACCGCGGCGAACTGGCCCGGCTGCTCCGGGCCGGCCCCTTCCACGCGGCCCTGCGCGCCGCGATCGCCGCGCGCCGGCTGCCGCTGCACCGCGTACAGCACCGGCTCGCCCTGCGCGGCATCAAGCTCGGTGTGACCAGCCTGAGTTACTGGCAACAGGGCGCCCGGCGGCCGCACCGCCCCGAGTCCCTGAAAGCGGTCCGGGCCCTGGAGGAGATCCTGGAGCTGCCGGCCGGCTCGCTGGTGCGGCTGCTCTCCCCGGCGGTCGCCCCCGCCGACCCGGGGCGCCCGACCGCCCGCCCGTACCGCGCGCTGCTGGGGGTCGGGGCGGCCGTGGAGGAACTGCTGGACGGGCTGGGGCTGCCCGCCGACGGCGGTCTGCACACCCTGGGGCACCACGAGCGGGTGCGGATCGGTCCGCTCCGTGAGCTCCGGGAGCGCGATTCCCGGCACGTCGTACGGGCCCACCGCGACGGGGTCGACCGCTACCTGGCCGTGCACCACGGCGACCCGGGCTGTGATCCCTCCCGGGTGCGGGTCCGGCCCGGTGAGAACTGCCGGACGGGCCGGGTCCGCCGGCACTCCGAGGCCGGGGTGGTGGTGGCGGAGCTGCTCTTCGACACCCGCCTGCGCAGTGGGGACACGTACGTCTTCGGCTACGGCTTCGAGGACGGCACCGGCGGGGTGAGCGGCGAGTACCTGCGCGGCTTCGGCTACGCCGGCGGCCAGTACGTGCTCCAGGTCCGCTTCGACGAGGCGGCGCTGCCGGTGCGCTGCGTGCGCTTCCGGCAGACCGGTCCGGCCGCGCCGCGCGCCGGCCTGGCCGAGCTCACGGCGACGGGCCCGCACCGGAGCGTGCACCTGGTGGACCAGGCGGTCCGGCGGGGCATCCTGGGCATCGGCTGGGACTGGGAGTAGGGCCTGCGGCCGGCCTATGCGGGACCGGCGGGCGGCCAGTCCGGGGCCGGGTCCGCGGGGAGCAGGGGGCGCAGGGCGCCCACCGCGGCGCCGATGCAGGCGTCCCGGAGCTCGGCGCGGGTGCAGGTCTCCTGGGTGAGCCAGTCCACGCACAGCACCTGGACGAACACCAGCCAGGCCTTCAGCGCCGCGGAGACGGCGTCGTGCGTGCGTTCGTCGGCGAGCGGGAGCACCCCGAGCAGGCGTGAGCGCAGGGCGTCGAGCTCGTCCGTCATGATCGTCTGGATGACCGGGTCGCCCGCCAGCACCCGGTTCGCGGCCAGGACGGCGTGGCGGTTGGCGGTGAAGTAGTCGAGGTGGGCGTCCAGGCCCTGGGCGAGCTGTTCGACGAGCGTGGCGCCGGGGTCGAACAGCGTCGCCTCCAGCAGCCGGTCGGCCGCCTGCCCGTAGACCGCCGCGAAGAGGGCGTGCTTGCTCGGGAAGTGCTTGTAGAGCAGGGCTCGGGAGACACCGGCCTCCCGGGCGACCTCCTCCATCAGCACCTCCTCGTAGGGGGCGGCGGCGAAGAACCGGGCGCCGACGGCGAGCAGCTGGGCACGGCGGTCGGCGGGGGTGAGGCGTCGGCGGGGCGGCACCCGCCCAGACTACTTGACACGCGTCTACCAAGGGGACCTACCCTGAGCCTAAGTAGACACACGTCAACCAAGTGGGGTGGAGTCATGGCCAAGGCACTCCGGCTGTTCGCGTGGGCGATGGGCCTCGCCTGCACCGCGATCGGGCTGTTCCACGTGGTCGCCGGCAATGCCGCGGTTCCGGGCGGGGCCGACGCCGGCCCCACCCTGGACAGCCTGGGCCGGTTCTTCGGCGCGGTCTTCGCCGGGTACGGGCTGGCCTGGCTGTGGGCGGCCCGGCAGGATCCCGTTCCGGCGCGCGTGGTGCGGTGGCTCGCGGCGGTGTTCCTGCTGGGCGCCGCGGGGCGGCTGCTGTCCCTGGCCGTGCACGGGTGGCCGCACTCGTTCCAGGTGGTGCTGACCGTGATCGAGCTCGTCCTCCCGCCGGTCCTGTTCTGGCTGGCGGACGCCGACGAGCGGGCGTTCCGGGAGCGGCAGCCGTCGGGGGTGCCGGCCGTCAGCCCGCGATGAGCGTGCCGCCCTCGGCCCGGACCGGGACGCCGGGAAGCGGGTCGCTCGCCGGGCCGCTGAGCACCTTGCCGGTGGTGACGTCGAAGCGGCTGCGGTGGCAGGGGCAGTTGGCCTCGCCGTCCTCGATCTTGTCGAGGACGCAGCCGGCGTGCGTGCACTGGGCGCTGAACGCCTTGTACTGGCCCTCGGCCGGGCAGCTCACCAGGAGCTTCTCCTCCCGGAACAGCTTCGCGCCGCCGACCGGGACGTCGGCCGCCGCGCCCAGTTCCACGGGCGCGGTGGGGGTGGCGGGGGTGCGGCCGCCGCTGTTGGTCGCGGTCGAGCAGGCGGAGAGGGTCACGCCCGCGCCGGCGGCCCCCGCGAGGGCGGCGGCGCCCTTGAGCACGGTACGGCGGGCGGCGGGCTGCGACGGCATGGGATCTCCCGGTGGAACGGTGCGGCGGTGGTGCGCGAACACCCCGACGATACGTGCGGCGCCGACGCCGGACGCGAGCGGTACCTATCCCTCCGCTCCGCCCGTTCCGTGCGGTACGTTCCCCGGTGTGATTGTCGTAGCCGGCGAGGCCCTGATCGATCTGGTACCGGTGGACCGGCCGGCGGGCGCGCTGCTGCCCCGGCCGGGCGGCGGACCGTACAACACCGCGCTCGCCCTGGGCCGGCTCGGCACCGAGGTCGCCTTCTGCTCGCGGGTGTCCACCGACGGCTTCGGCGAGACCCTGCTGTCCGGACTGCGGGCGGCCGGGGTGGACCTGTCGCTGGTGCAGCGCGGGCCCGAGCCGACCACGCTGGCCGTGCCCTCGCTGGGGCCGGACGGGTCGGCGGCGTACGGCTTCTACACGGAGGGCACGGCGGACCGGCTGTTCACCCTGCCGGATTCGCTGCCCGCCCGGACCCGGGCGCTGGCACTGGGCACCTGCTCGCTGGTGCTGGAGCCGGGCGCGAGCGCGTACGAGGCGCTCCTGCGCCGGGAGTCGGCGCGCGGCCTGCTCACCCTGCTCGACCCGAACATCCGCCCGGCGCTGATCGCGGCGCCGGACGCGTACCGGGCCCGGTTCCGGTCCTGGCTGCCGTACGTGTCGGTGCTCAAGCTGTCGGAGGAGGACGCTGCCTGGCTGGGAGGTCGGCCGGAGGACTGGCTGGCGGCCGGGGCCTCGGCGGTGGTACTGACCCGGGGCGCGGCGGGGCTGACCGTGCGCACCGCGTCGGGTGAGCAGCACTTCGTTCCGGCGCAGCGGGTCGCGGTGGCGGACACGATCGGGGCCGGGGACACGGTGAACGCCGCCCTGCTGCACCGGCTGGCCGACGGCCCGGAATCGGTGGACTGGCCAGCCACCCTGGCGTACGCGGCCCGCGCCGCGGCCCTGACCTGCACCCGTCCGGGCGCGGAGCCGCCGTACGCGGAGGAACTCGCGGACCCCGCCCGCGTGTAGGGGCGTGCGGCCCGCGGGGCCCGGGTACGGTCCTCGGGGCTCGCGGCCGGCCCCTCCCCCGGCGGGCGCGGCGGGCTCAGCGGGATCGCAGCGGGCTCAGCGGATCGCGGCCCAGACCCCGTGGGCCACGGCCGGGGCGAACCGCTCGACCGGATCGACCACTTCCTCCCCCGCGGCGTGCAGGAAGAAGGCCCGCTGGAAGCAGGCACCGAGCAGCAGCGCGGCGGCCGTGCGCACATCGGCGTCCGGCCCGACCACCCCGCGGGCGCGGGCCCGTTCGATGTGTGCGACGAGCGCTTCCCGCACCATGTGCGGGCCGACGCCCCGGGCCCGGATCCCCTCGCGGTGGCGGGACAGCAGGGAGGGCTCGGCGAAGATCGAGGCGGCCATGGTCATGGCGTCGGCATAGAACAGCGAGGCGTGTCGGGCGATCTCGGCCAGGCCCTCCTCGACGGCGCCCTCCGCCGGATCGGCGGCGAGTGCGGCGAGCAGCGGCCCGGCATTGGGGGTGCGCTCCATCAGCACCCTGACGAACAGTTCCTCCTTGTTCGCGTAGTGCTTGTAGAGCGCCGCCTCCGAGCAGCCGGCCTCGCGGGCGATGGCCTTGGTGGTGGTGTGGGCCAGGCCGACCGTGCGCATCAGCTTCTCGGCGGCGTCCAGCAGGCGCTCGGGGGTCGGACGCTGCGGCTGCGGGCTTGACGAGGGGGTGAGCATTCACTCACCATACCTTCCACAGGGGTGAGTGAGTACTCACTCACCACCCGGGAAGGGATGGACCACCATGAAGCTCACCGTGTTCGGGGCCACCGGCGGTGTCGGGCGGCAGGTCGTACGACAGGCACTGGCCGCCGGCCATGAGGTGACGGCCGTGGTCCGCGACCCGGCCAGGCTGGAGATCCCGCCGCAGGAGCGCCTGGAGGTGGCCGTGGTGCGTGATGTCACCGACGAGGAGGCGCTGCTCCCCGTACTCGCGGGCCGGGACGCGGTGGTCTCGGCGCTGGGGGCGGCGAGCAACAAGCAGGCGAAGGCGGCCCCGATCGCGGGGCCGGCGCTGCGGGCCATCGTCTCGGCGATGGACCGGACGGGAGTGAGCCGGGTCTCCGCGGTCAGCGCCGCCCCGGTCGGGGTCCTGCCCGAGGGCGAGTCGGTGCTCACCCGCGCCCTGGTCTACCCGCTGCTGCGCCGGCTGCTGCGGGACCTCTACGCCGACCTCGCCGTGATGGAGGCGGCGATGGGCGCGAGCGCCACCGAGTGGACGGTGATCCGCCCGCCGATGCTCCTGGACAAGCCGCGCACCGGGACCTACCGGCGGGCCATCGGCGCCAATGTCCGCGGCGGCCGCACCATCGCCCGCGCGGACGTCGCGGACGCCCTGCTGACCGCGCTGACGGACCCCGCCACGGCCCGCCAGGCCGTGGGCGTCGCCACCTGAGGCACGACCCCGGGCACGGCCCGGGAGACGGCCCGCGTCCGCCTCGCCCGCCTCGCCCGCACACGCGAACGGGGCGGCCGCGGGCCGACGGTGTTCCGCCGTCCGCGACCGCCCCGGCCGGATGCTAGGCCGTGCGCGACCGGGTGGTCGTCTTCTTCGCCGCAGCCGTCTTCTTGGCCGGGGTCTTGGCCGAAACCGCCTTCTTCGCAGGGGCCTTGGCCGCGGCCTTCTTCGCCGGGGCGCGGCGGGCGGCGGGGACGGAGTCCAGCACGCGGTCCGCCCCGAGGATGTCCCGCAGGAACTTGCCGGTGTGGCTGGCGCCGACCGCGGCGACCTCCTCCGGAGTGCCCTCGGCCACCACCAGGCCGCCGCCGTAACCACCCTCCGGGCCCATGTCGATGACCCAGTCCGCGGTCTTGATGACGTCCAGGTTGTGCTCGATGACGATCACCGAGTTGCCCTTGTCCACCAGCCCCGACAGCACCTTGATCAGCTTCGAGATGTCCTCGAAGTGCAGACCGGTGGTCGGCTCGTCCAGCACGTAGACCGTGCGGCCCGTGGACCGCTTCTGCAGCTCCGAGGCGAGCTTCACGCGCTGCGCCTCACCACCGGAGAGGGTGGGCGCCGACTGGCCCAGCCGCACGTACCCCAGGCCGACCTCGGTCAGCGTCCGCAGGTGCCGGGCGATCGTCGGCACCGCCTCGAAGAAGTGCAGGGCCTCCTCGATCGGCATGTCCAGCACCTCCGCGATGGACTTGCCCTTGTAGTGGACCTCCAGGGTCTCCCGGTTGTAGCGCGCCCCGTGGCAGACCTCGCAGGGGACGTACACGTCCGGCAGGAAGTTCATCTCGATCTTGATGGTGCCGTCGCCGGAGCAGTTCTCACACCGGCCGCCCTTGACGTTGAAGGAGAAGCGGCCCGGGAGATAGCCCCGCACCTTCGCCTCCATCGTCTCCGCGAACAGCTTGCGGACGTTGTCGAAGACACCGGTGTACGTCGCCGGGTTGGACCGCGGGGTACGGCCGATCGGCGACTGGTCCACGTGCACGACCTTGTCGACCAGCTCGTCGCCGTCCACCCGGGTGTGCCGGCCCGGCACCGACCGGGCGCCGTTCAGCTCGCGCGCCAGGTGCGTGTACAGGATGTCGTTGACCAGGGTGGACTTGCCCGACCCGGAGACTCCCGTCACCGCGGTGAACACACCCAGCGGGAAGGCCACGTCGATGTCCTGGAGGTTGTTCTCCTTGGCACCCCGGACGACCAGCTTCCGCTCGCCGTTCACCGGCCGCCGGATGTCCGGGATGGAGATCTCCTTCTTCCCGGACAGGTACTGCCCGGTCATCGACTCGCCGTTGGCCAGCAGCTCCTTCAGCGAGCCGCTGTGCACGATCTTGCCGCCGTGCTCGCCGGCGCCCGGACCGATGTCCACCACCCAGTCGGCCACCTTGATGGTGTCCTCGTCGTGCTCGACCACGATCAGGGTGTTGCCCATGTCCCGCAGCCGCACCAGGGTCTCGATCAGCCGGTGGTTGTCCCGCTGGTGCAGGCCGATCGAGGGCTCGTCCAGCACGTACAGCACGCCCACCAGGCCGGAGCCGATCTGCGTGGCCAGCCGGATGCGCTGGGCCTCGCCGCCGGACAGGGTGCCGGCCGCGCGGTTGAGCGAGAGGTAGTCCAGGCCGACGTCGACCAGGAAGCGCAGCCGCTCGTTGACCTCCTTCAGCACCCGCTCGGCGATCTTCTTGTCGCGGGCGTCCAGCTTCAGCTCGCCGAGGAACTCGGCGCACTCGCTGATCGACATCGCGGAGACCTCGGCGATGGACCGCTCCATCACCGTGACGGCGAGGACGATCGGCTTCAGCCGGGAACCCTCACAGGTGGGGCAGGGCACCTCGCGCATGTAGCCCTCGAAGCGCTCGCGGCTGGCGTCGCTCTCGGCCTCCGAGTGCCGTCGCTTGACGAAGGGCACGGCGCCTTCGAAGGCCGTGGTGTAGGCCCGCTCGCGGCCGTACCGGTTGCGGTACCGGACCTCGATCTGCGTCTTGTGCCCGTACAGCAGGGCCTTCCTGGCGCGCTGCGGCAGCCCGGCCCAGGGGATGTCCGTACGGAACCCCAGCTCGCCGGCGAGCGCGCCGATCAGCCGCTGGAAGTAGTCCTTGGTGTGGCCGAGCGACCACGGCGAGACCGCGCCCTCGTCCAGGGACTTGTCCTCGTCCGGGACGATCAGCTCCGGGTCGACCTCCATCCGCGTGCCGATGCCGGTGCAGTCGGGGCAGGCGCCGAAGGGCGAGTTGAAGGAGAAGGAGCGCGGCTCCAGCTCCTCGAAGGACAGGTCGTCGTAGGGGCAGTAGAGGTGCTCGGAGTACATCCGCTCGCGCTCGGGGTCGTCCTCGGCGAGGTCGACGAAGTCCAGGATGACCATGCCCCCGGAGAGGCCGAGCGCGGTCTCCACGGAGTCGGTGAGGCGGCGCTTGGCGCTCTCCTTCACCGTGAGGCGGTCGACGACCACCTCGATGGTGTGCTTCTCCTGCTTCTTCAGCGTCGGCGGCTCGGAGAGCTGGATGGTCTCGCCGTCCACCCGGGCCCGGCTGTAACCCTTGGTCTGCAGGTCGGAGAAGAGGTCGACGAACTCGCCCTTGCGCTCGCGCACCAGCGGGGAGAGCACCTGGAAGCGGCTGCCCTCGGGCAGCGCGAGCACCTTGTCGACGATGGCCTGCGGCGACTGCCGGGAGATCGGGCGGCGGCACTCCGGGCAGTGCGGCTTGCCGATGCGCGCGAAGAGCAGGCGGAGGTAGTCGTAGACCTCGGTGATGGTGCCGACGGTGGAGCGCGGGTTGCGCGAGGTCGACTTCTGGTCGATCGAGACCGCCGGGGAGAGGCCCTCGATGAAGTCGACGTCGGGCTTGTCCATCTGGCCCAGGAACTGGCGGGCGTAGGAGGAGAGCGACTCGACGTAGCGGCGCTGGCCCTCGGCGAAGATCGTGTCGAAGGCCAAGGAGGACTTGCCCGAGCCGGAGAGTCCGGTGAAGACGATGAGGGAATCGCGGGGCAGGTCGAGCGAGACGTTCTTCAGGTTGTGCTCGCGAGCGCCACGAACGATGAGACGGTCGGTCACGCCGGTCCGCACCTTTCTTGAGAGAGCGGGGGCACGGGCCCCCGGCTGTCCAGGGTATGGGGGGCGCCTCTGCGCTGGGGCACCCCCAGCGGTAGCTGGGGGAGGGTCTGGACTTCCGAGCGTATAGCACGCACATTCGATTTACGGCACGCGCAAGACTGCTTCACCCGATCGTGTGGCCGGGGCCTCGCGACCACTAGGCTCGGATCCATGACTGATCATGTGCACGACCTGGCCTCTGTACGTGAAGCCACCGAACGACTGCTGACCGCGGTCGCGAAACTGGACAACGCCTCCCTCTCCGAGGAGTCACATCTCCCGGGCTGGACCCGCGGCCACATCCTGGCCCACCTGGCGCGCAACGCCGACGCCCTCGTCAACGTCTTCGAGGGCCGCCCCATGTACGAGAGCGCCGCCGCCCGCGACGCGGACATCGAGCGCGACTCCGGCCGGTCCTTGGAAGAACACCTGGGGGACCTCCGTGATTCCGGGGCCCGCTTCCTGGCCACCACCGAGCCCGACCAGGACTGGCAGCGCACCGTCGAGCTGCGCAACGGGGTCACCGACCTGGCCGCCAACGTGCCCTTCCGCCGGCTCGTCGAGGTGGAGCTCCACCACGTCGACCTGAACATCGGCTACGAGCTCTCCGACCTCCCGGAGGAGTTCACCGATCGGGAGATCGCCTTCCTCGCCGACCGCTGGTCCGGACGCCCCGACGTCCCGCCGGTCACCCTCACCCTCCCGGAGGGCGGGCCGATCGCGCGCACCGGCGGGTCCGAGGGCACCCCCGTGACCCTCAGCGGCCCCAAGGACGAGCTGCTCGGCTGGCTGGCCGGCCGCGGCACCAAGGGCGCCCACCTCGCCGTCGAGGCCGGCGACGGCCTGCCCGAGCTCCCCGCGCTCTAGGATTCCGACATGACGTACAGCGGAGCGGTCAAGGTCGGCGGTCCCGCCGACGTGCACGAGCTCGCGGACCTGATGATCTCCAAGGTCGCCGTGGGCTCCATGAACAACAACGCGTACCTGCTGCGGTGCCGTACCACCGGCGAGCAGCTCCTCATCGACGCGGCGGCCGAGCCCGCCACCCTCCTCCACCTGATCGGCGACGACGGCATCGCCTCCGTGGTCACCACCCACCGGCACGGGGACCACTGGGGCGCGCTCCAGGAGGTGGTCGCCGCCACCGGCGCGCGGACCTACGCCGGCCGGTACGACGCCGAGGGCATCCCGGTGCCCACCGACGTCCCGGTGGAGGACGGGGACACGATCACGGTCGGACGGGTCACCCTGACCGCCCGCCACCTGGTCGGCCACACCCCCGGCTCGATCGCCCTGGTCTACGACGACCCGCACGGGCACCCGCACGTGTTCACCGGCGACTGCCTCTTCCCCGGCGGCGTCGGCAACACCTGGGGCGACAAGGCCGCCTTCGCGAGCCTGATCGAGGGCGTGGAGGAGAAGATCTTCGGGCAGCTCCCGGACGAGACCTGGGTCTACCCGGGCCACGGCAACGACACCACCCTCGGCGCCGAGCGTCCGCACCTCGCGGAGTGGCACGAGCGCGGCTGGTGATCCGCCCCGGCCGGTCCGCCCCGCCCACCCGGCGGGCGGACCGGCCGCCACCGCACCGGGCATGGCGGGAAGCCGACGGTCCCCCGTCAACCCCGGGATACGGTGCACTCCTTCCGGTCGAGGACGACCGAACCTGCCGCCAGGGCGCGGGGGAAGGGGTAAGTGGACCTCCATGCACGATGATCACTTCCCGTCGGCCGGAGCACCCGGCTCCCCCGCCCCGCCCGACCGGTCCGCAGCGCCGGCCGGCGCGCCCCGCCCCTCGATGCTCCGGCTCGCCTCGGCCTCACTGGCCGGCACCGCCATCGAGTTCTACGACTTCTTCGTCTACGGAACCGCCGCCGCCCTGGTCCTCGGCCCGCTCTTCTTCCCGACCTTCTCGCCGCTGGCCGGCACCCTCGCGGCCTTCGCCACCTTCGGCGTCGGCTTCGTCGCCCGTCCCCTCGGCTCGGCCGTCTTCGGCCACATCGGCGACCGCTACGGGCGGCGCCCGGTCCTCCTGGTCTCGCTGCTCCTCACGGGCTTCGCCACCGTCGCGGTCGGCTGCGTGCCCACCTACGCGAGCATCGGCGCGGCAGCACCCGTCCTGCTGGTGCTGCTCCGCTTCGTGCAGGGTCTGGGTCTGGGCGGCGAGTGGGGCGGCGCGGTCCTGGTCACCGCGGAGCACGCCCCGGAGCGGCAGCGCGGGCTGTGGGCGAGCTTCCCCCAGGTCGGCCCGGCGGTCGGCTTCCTGCTGGCCAACGGGATCACCCTGGGGCTGTCGGCCGGCCTGACCGACGCGCAGTTCGCCTCCTGGGGCTGGCGGGTGCCGTTCTGGGCGGCGGGCCTGCTGGCACTGGCCGGCCTCTGGCTGCGCCACGCCGTCGAGGAGACCCCGCAGTTCCGCGAGCTCGCCGAACGCCGACAGACCGCGAACGCGCCACTGGCCGAGGTGTTCCGCCGGCACTGGCGGCTGCTGCTGCTCAGCGGTGGCGCGCTGGCCGTCGGCTACGCGGTGTTCTACGCCGTGACCACCTGGTCCCTGGCCTACGCCACCGAGCATCTGGGGGTGGACCGGACGGTGGTGCTGGCCTGCATCATGATCGCCGTGGCGCTGAAGGGTCTGGCCACCCCGCTGATCGCGGTCCTCGGCGACCGGTACGGGCGGCGGCCGCTGTGCCTGGCGGGCTGCACCGCCTCGGCGCTGTGGATGTTCCCGTTCGTCGCCCTGCTGCGGACCGCCGACCCACTGCTGATGACCCTGGGCTTCACCGGCGCACTGTTCGGGATGGTCACCATGTTCGCCGTGGTGGGGGCGTACCTCCCGGAGCTGTACGAGCCCCGGATCCGCTGCACCGGGGCGGCCGTCGGGTACAACCTGGGCGGGGTGATCGGGGGTGCGCTCACCCCGATCGTGGCCACGGCGGTGGCGGACGGTTCGGGCCCGCCGTGGGGGGTGGCCGCGTACCTGGCCGGGGTGGCGCTGCTCAGCCTCGGCTGTTTCGCCCTGCTGCCGGAGACCAGTCCGGCCGTCGTGGCAACGCGAACGGGGGCAGCCGAAGCGGCCGCCCCCGCGTAGCCCGCGCTTCGCGGGCCGGTGGAGCTGTCAGGCGTGTCGGGCCCGTCGCGCCGGTTACGCCTCGACGCTCTCGGCCTTCTCACCCGTCTCGTCCGTCTCGCGGGCGGCCTCTGCGGCCGCCTGCTTCTTCGAGGCCATCAGGCTGGTGATGGTGGTGACGACCAGGACGGCGCAGATGACGCCGAGGGAGACCGGGATGGAGATCTCCGGGACGTGGACGCCGCTCTCGTGCAGGGCGTGCAGCACCAGCTTCACGCCGATGAAGCCGAGGATGACGGACAGGCCGTAGCTGAGGTGGACCAGCTTCTTGAGCAGGCCGCCGATGAGGAAGTACAGCTGGCGCAGACCCATCAGGGCGAAGGCGTTGGCGGTGAAGACGATGTACGGGTCCTGGGTCAGGCCGAAGATCGCGGGGATGGAGTCCAGGGCGAACAGCACGTCGGTGGTGCCGATGGCGAGCATGACCACCATCAGCGGGGTCAGGATGCGCTTGCCGTTCTGCTGGATGAAGAGCTTGGTGCCGTGGTAGCGGTCGGCGACGCCGAACTTCTTCTCGACGGACTTCAGGAGGCGGTTCTCCTCCCACTCCTCCTCCGACTCGTCGGCCCGGGCCTCCTGGATGAGCTTCCAGGCGGTGTAGATCAGGAACGCACCGAAGATGTAGAAGACCCAGGAGAAGCTGGTGATGATCGTGGCGCCGGCGGCGATGAAGACGGCGCGCAGGACGAGCGCGATCAGTACGCCCACCAGCAGCACCCGCTGCTGGAGGTGGGAGGGCACCGAGAACTTCGCCATGATCAGGACGAAGACGAACAGGTTGTCGACGCTGAGCGACTTCTCGGTGATGAAGCCGGCGAAGAACTCGCCGGACGCCTGCGCGTTGCCGAAGACCAGCAGGCCCAGGCCGAAGAGGACGGCGAGGACGATCCAGACGACCGTCCAGGTGCCCGCTTCCTTGATGGATACGTCATGGGGCTTGCGGCCGATGAAGAAGTCGGCGCCGATGAGGATGCAGAGACCGGCGATGGTCAGCATCCAGAGGGTCCACGAAACGTCCACTACTGCTCACGCCTCCGGCAGATGGCTCAACAAGGTCAGCGTCATCGCTGCCGGAGGTCTCTTCCACCCCGGGCCCGTATCGGGACCGCGGGCCGGCGCCCCGGGGCCGACCCGGCGGAATTCGTTCGAATTCGGCCGGAAGCGGTCCGTACTGACGGGAACGCCGCGCAGGAAACAGCAGGAATACTCCCCTCCGCACGCACAAGCTTACGGGAGGATCTTGCCGAGGTAAAGGTTTACCCAAGGACTGGTCAGCGATCGGTCAGGCGCGGCCGGAAACAGCCACGGAGAACCGCCCTCGGCTGGCCGCTACACCCTCACCCCCGGGCCCGGGCCGTCTCCGCCAGGACCTGGTCGAGGATGCCGCTGCCGCGGGGCGGCAGGGACGGCTCGAAGGTCCAGGCGTGGCCGACCCACGGGTCGGCGAGGTGGTCGTCCGGCACCGGGGACAGCCGCATCAGCGACTTCCACAGCGGATCGAGCAGCGGTCCGTACGCCGATGCCTCGTCGCGGTCCGCGACCAGCAGCAGATGCACCCCGACCGCGGGGCCCTCGTCGGCGAGGTAGCGCAGCCGGGTGACCGACCGGTCGTCGAAACCGTGCGGGAAGTCGTGGACCACCAGCAGCTGCTCGTCGGTGTCGACGTCGGGCGGCAGGGACTCCGATGCACCGGCCCGGATGGCCATCTGGACCAGGTCGACCCGCCGGGTGAGCCGTTCCAGTGTGTCGGTGACGGCCTGGGCACCCGCGGCGGGCGGGGTCGCCAGCACCCCGGACCGCACCAGCGGTTCCAGCGCGGCGGCACCGGCCCCGGCGGCGTCGATGACGTGGACGGAGAGCCGGCCGCCCGGCTGCACGGCGAGCACCCGCGCGACGTGGGCGACGGCGGCGTCCAGCGCCGCCCGTCGCAGCCGGTCGGTGTCCATGGCCATCGCGGCCTCGGAGCCCGTCCGCCCGTTGTCGATCCACAGGCCGCGCTGCAGGGGCAGCCTGACCAGCATCGGGATCCGCAGGTCGGGCCGCTCGGGCAGGTGCAGGTCGCCCAGGCGCAGTGCCATCGCACCGTCCCCGTCCGGGGCGGTCATCCGGTGGGCGTGCCAGACCGGATTGTCCCAGCGGGCGTACGCGCTGGGCAGGGCCGGCTCGACCACTTCGAGCTCGGCGGCGAGCTGGGCCAGATCGCGGTCGAGTACGGCCCGGGCCTGCTCGGCCAGCTCCTCGCGGCGGGCGCGGGCGGCGTCCTGGGCCGCGTTGCCCGAGCCGCCGAGGCGGTCGCGGGGGTCCGACAGGGCCTCGTCGAGCTCGCGGTCCATCCGGGAGTCGGCGAAGTCGATCGCGCTGCGGTAGGCGGCCACCGCCCGGGCGAGGTCCTCGAACATCCCCCAGACCTGGTTGTAGAGCCGCTCGTCCATGGACCAGCCGGTGGCGTCCCCGGCGACCGGGTGGGGCGGCTCCCCGGGGGCCGCGGACGGGGCCTGCGGCGGGGGCGGGGGCGGCTGGGTGCGGGTACGGCCGGGATGCGTGTAGTCGATACCGGATCCGTTGCTGCCGGAGCCGTTCCCTCCGTCCGCGACCAGGGTGGGCCCCTCGGCCGGGGGCTCCGCGGCCGGCGGTACGGCCGGGGCCGGGACGCCGGCCTGGGCCCCGGTCGGCACGGGTCCGGGCGTGCCGGCGTACGGGACTCCGGAGACCGGCACCGGGTCCGCGGCGGCCGGGACTCCGGCCGAGGTCTCCACCAGTGCGGCGAGTTCGGCCGCGGCGCCGCCGCCGATCCCGTGGTCGGCCAGCAGCGCCCCGAGCCCCCCGGCGTAGCCCTGGCCGACGGCCCGGACCTTCCAGGCGCCCTGGCGGCGGTACAGCTCCACGGCCACCACGGCGGACTCGCTGTCCAGCCCGGTCAGGGTGAACTCGGCGATCCCGGACCCGCCGGGCTCCCCGACGCGCACGTGCGGTGCCGCGACCGCGCCGAACCTCCCCGGGCCGCCCGGGGGCAGCACGAGGAGGACGAGCACCCGCTCGGTCGCGGCGGGCACGGCGTCGAGGTCCACCGTGAAGCGGTGTCCCACACCGGCGGCCTCGGGCACCTCCAGTCCGGCCAGGGACCGGGCCCCGGGGTGCGCGAGCCCGCCGGGACCGGGGAGGAGGCCCGCCCCGTCACCGAAGGCGGCCAGGGCGAGCACCGGGGTGCCGGCCGTGACCGTGATCTCCACATCGGTCCGGGACAAGGGGTGGTTCTGCCCCCGGACCAGTTCGGCCGTCATCGTGCAGCCCCTCCCCCGTCGTTCGTCCGCGCCGTGCCGTGGTGCCGGTGGTGCCGGTGTTGCCTCGAGTGCTTCAGGTTCCGGTCATCAGGTTCCGGTGGTGACCGGGTGGTGCCGCTAAAGGTGCGGAATGATCGCCGGCAGCAGGTCCTGGAAGGTCCGGCCGTTGGCCGGGTTGCCCAGGGCCGTCATCTTCCAGCCCGAACCGACCCGGTGCACCTTCGCCATGATCTGCGCGGTGTACTGGCCGCCGCCGTCGAGGGTGTACCGGGCCAGCTCCTGGCCGTTGGCCTCGTCGACGATCCGGCAGAAGGCGTTCTGCACCTCCTGGAAGGTCTGGCCGGTGAACGAGTTCACCGTGAAGACGATCTGGTCGATGTGGACCGGCACCCGTGCCAGGTCGACGAGGATGGCCTCGTCGTCCCCGCCCTGGCCGACACCGCCGACCAGGTTGTCACCGGTGTGCCGGACCGAGCCGTCGTTGCTGGTCAGGTGCTGGAAGAAGACCACGTCCTGCGGCTCCCGGCCGGCGAACAGCACCGCCGAGGCGTCCAGGTCGATCTCCCGCGTGCGGGACCCGAACAGTCCGCGCCGCTTCGCCGCCTGCCAGCCCAGGCCCATCCGGACCGCGCTCAGCGACCCCCCGTCGGACTTCTCGAGGCTGATGGCCTGGCCCTTGGTCATGTTGACCGTCACGCGCTGTCCCCTCTCGTTCGCCACCTACCGGGCCACCCTACTGAAGCCGCGCTCACTCAGGCGAGGCCCGCCTCCTTCATCTGCCGGAGCTCCTTCTTCAGTTCGCTGACCTCGTCCCGGATCCGGGCCGCCACCTCGAACTGGAGGTCGGCCGCGGCCGCCCGCATCCGCTCCGTCATCTCCTCGATCAGTCCGGCCAGTTCGGTGGCGGGCCGGTCGGTGAGCACCTGCTCCGCGGCGGCCTTGCCGCGCTTGGCGGCCCCCTTGCCGCCCTTCGGGGCGTGCGCGGCGAGCGAGGGCACCGGCGCCTTGGCGCCCTTGCCGTCCTTGCCCTGGCGGTACCCGGTGCCCAGGAGCTGCTCGGTGTCGACCTCCTCGCGGGCGATGGTGGCGACGATGTCGTTGATCTTCTTGCGGAGCGGCTGCGGGTCGATGCCGTTCGCCGTGTTGTACGCGATCTGCTTCTCCCGGCGCCGGTTGGTCTCCTCGATGGCCTTCTCCATCGCCGGGGTCATCTTGTCGGCGTACATGTGGACCTGGCCGGAGACGTTGCGCGCGGCCCGGCCGATGGTCTGGATCAGGGAGGTCCCGGAGCGCAGGAAGCCCTCCTTGTCCGCGTCGAGGATGGCCACCAGGGAGACCTCGGGCAGGTCGAGGCCCTCGCGGAGCAGGTTGATGCCGACCAGGACGTCGTACTCGCCGGCCCGCAGTTCGCGGAGCAGCTCGATCCGGCGCAGGGTGTCCACGTCGCTGTGCAGGTAGCGGACCTGGATGCCGAGCTCCAGGAAGTAGTCGGTGAGGTCCTCCGCCATCTTCTTGGTCAGGGTGGTGACCAGGACGCGCTCGTCCTTCTCGACACGGGTGCGGATCTCGTGCACCAGGTCGTCGATCTGACCCTCGGTGGGCTTGACGACCACCTCGGGGTCGACGAGCCCGGTCGGGCGGATGATCTGCTCGACGAAGCCGTCCGAGCGGGACAGCTCGTACGGGCCGGGGGTGGCGGACAGGTAGACCGTCTGGCCGATCCGCTGCTGGAACTCCTCCCACTTCAGCGGGCGGTTGTCCAGGGCCGAGGGCAGCCGGAAGCCGTGGTCGACCAGGGTGCGCTTGCGGGAGGCGTCGCCCTCGTACATGGCGCCGATCTGCGGCACGGTGACGTGCGACTCGTCGATGACGAGGAGGAAGTCCTCGGGGAAGTAGTCGATGAGGGTGTTGGGCGCGGATCCCCGTTCGCGGCCGTCCAGGTGCAGCGAGTAGTTCTCGATGCCGGAGCAGGAGCCGATCTGCTGGAGCATCTCCAGGTCGTAGGTGGTGCGCATGCGCAGCCGCTGGGCCTCCAGCAGCTTGCCCTGCTTCTCCAGCTCCGTCAGCCGCGCGGCGAGTTCGGTCTCGATGCCGCGGATCGCGTTCTGCATGCGCTCCGGTCCGGCGATGTAGTGGCTGGCGGGGAAGATGTACAGCTGCTCGTCCTCGCTGATCACCTCGCCGGTGAGCGGGTGCAGGGTGGACAGCGCCTCGATCTCGTCCCCGAACATCTCGATGCGGACGGCCAGTTCCTCGTAGACCGGGAAGATCTCGATGGTGTCTCCGCGGACCCGGAAGGTGCCGCGGGTGAAGGCCAGGTCGTTGCGCGTGTACTGGATGTCCACGAACCGGCGCAGCAGCTGGTCGCGGTCGATCTCCTCACCCACCTTGAGCGGGACCATCCGGTCCACGTACTCCTGCGGGGTGCCGAGGCCGTAGATGCAGGAGACGGAGGCGACCACCACGACGTCGCGCCGGGTGAGCAGGGAGTTGGTCGCGGAGTGGCGGAGCCGCTCCACCTCCTCGTTGATGGAGGAGTCCTTCTCGATGTAGGTGTCGGACTGCGGGACGTACGCCTCGGGCTGGTAGTAGTCGTAGTACGAGACGAAGTACTCGACCGCGTTGTTGGGCAGCAGTTCGCGGAACTCGTTCGCCAGCTGGGCGGCCAGCGTCTTGTTCGGCGCCATCACCAGGGTGGGCCGCTGGAGCCGCTCGATCATCCAGGCCGTGGTCGCGGACTTGCCGGTGCCCGTCGCGCCGAGCAGCACGACGTCCTTCTCGCCGGCGCGGACGCGCTTCTCCAGCTCGTCGATGGCCGTGGGCTGGTCGCCGCTGGGCCGGTAGGGGCTGACGACCTCGAAAGGCGCCACGGTGCGTTGGATCTTCGATACGGGCCGCATGACTCCACCGTACGACCCGCCACTGACACTCAGGCGTTTGTGCGGAGGGGTCCGGCCCACCGGTGACACTCTGGGCCGTTTGTCGTAGTTCGGTGGCGGCCCGTTGATCACCAACCCCATGATCCGGATCAAGTGCACCAGTCACGTCTGGAGGGGATCGCGCATGTACGTACGACCCGTGGCCACGGCGGTGGCCGCCCTGCTCGGGCTCGCCCTCGCCCTGGCGGGCGGAACCACCACCGCCTCCTCCCGGGGCAGCGCCGCGGGGACCGCCCCGGCGGCGGGCCCGAAGGCCGCCGCACGGCTCCAGCCGGCCGTCCCCGTGCTCTACGCCCACCGGGGGGCCTCGGCGTACGCCCCGGAGAACACCCTGGCCGCCGTGGACCTCGCCGACGAGATGGGCGTGGACTGGGTGGAGAACGACGTCCAGCGCACCAAGGACGGCGAACTGGTGGTCATCCACGACGAGACCCTGGCCCGTACCACGGACGTGGAGGTGCTGTTCCCGGACCGGAGCCCCTGGCGGGTCCAGGACTTCACCGCGGAGGAGATCTCCGGCCTCGACGCGGGCAGCTGGTTCCGCCCCGAGTACGCCGGGGCCCGGGTGCCCACGCTGCGCGAGTACCTCGACCGGGTGCGCCAGAACCGGCAGCGGCTGCTCCTGGAGATCAAGAAGCCGGAGCTGTACCCGGGCATCGAGGAGGACACCCTGCGGGTGCTGGAAGAGACGGGCTGGCTGGACCAGCGGTACGTGAGCGGACGCCTGGTGGTGCAGAGCTTCAACGCGGACTGCCTGCGGACCCTGCACCGGCTGCGGCCCGACGTGATCACGGCCTTCCTGGGTACCCCGGCGGTCGCCGACCTGGCCGGGTACGCCGCGTTCGCCGACCGGATCAACCCGTGGCACACCACGATCTCGGCCGAGTGGGTGTCGGCGGTGCACGGCCTGCTCGGGGCGCACGGGCGGCCGATGGAGATCGACACCTGGATCGTGGACCAGCCGGACGTGGCCCGGAAGGTCCGGGAGCTGGGGGTGGACGGGATCATCACCAACGCTCCGGACGTGATCCGCGAGGCCTTGGGGAGTGCCTGAGGCCGGGCGGGCCGCCGACCGGTGTCCACAGGGCGGCGGGCCCGTCGGCGGCGGGCCGTACGGTGGAGGCGTGGACAGCACCGAGCGGCCCCGCGGGCCGCACCTCGAATGGACCGTGGTCCCAAGTGACATCGGTCCGCTCTTCCTCGCCGCGACCGAGGAGGGTCTGGTCCGGGTGGAGTTCCATGCCGACCCGGACCGGCCGGACCTCGCCGGTCCGCTGGTGTCCCGGCTGGGCGCCGGTGCCTGGCGTCCGGACCCGGGCCGGGAGGTGCTGCTCGCCGAGCCGATACGCCAGCTGGCGGCCTATTTCGCGGGGTCGCTGAGGCGGTTCGAGCTGCCCCTGGACTGGCGGCTCTCGGCCGGGTTCAACCGCCTGGTACTGCGCGAGCTGGCGAGCTCGGTGCCGTACGGGTCGATCGTCGGGTACGGCGAGCTGGCCGCACGGGTCGGGCAGCCGGGAGCGGCCCAGGCGGTGGGCGCGGCCATGGGCTCGAACCCGCTGCCGGTGGTCGTCCCCTGTCACCGGGTCGTGGAGAACGACGGCGGGCTCGGCGGCTTCGGGGGCGGCCTGGAGACGAAGCGGGCCCTGCTGGCGCTGGAGGGCGTGCTGCCACAACCACTGTTCTGACCGGCCGCTCCGCACCCCTCCCGCCGCGCGGGCAATCATGCCGCCGTGTGGGCAGGCGTGCCGCCGTGTGGGCAGGCGTGCCACCGTGTGGGCAGGCGTGCCGCAGGGCGGCACGGGTGGGCACACGGCACCCCGGTCCCGCGAGGGCGCGCGCAGCCTCCCTCCGCCCCGACCCCGCGAGGACCCCGGGCCGACGCCGGGCGTGCACCGGCACGGGCGCAGCCGACGGCAGCGGCAGCGGGATATCCCGTTCCGCCGGTGGCTCCATGGCTGCGAGACTGCCCGGGTGACCACAGCAGCAGCCGGCGCGCGGAAGGCCGTAACCGTGACGCCCGAGGACCTCCCCCGGCTCCAGCGCCGCACCAAGGCCGTGCTCATGGCCAGCCAGATCATCGGCGGCCTGGGGGTCCCGATCAGCATCGCCCTGGCGCCCGTCCTCGCCACCGAGGTCAGCGGCACCGAGGCGCTGTCCGGGCTGGCCTCCAGCGCGTCGGTGGCCGGCACGGCCCTGCTGTCCCTGCCGCTCGCCGCCCTGATGACCCGGCGCGGCCGACGGGCGGGGCTGGTCCTGGCCTACCTGATCGGCGCGACGGGCGCGCTGGTGGTGGTCCTCTCCGCCATGGCGTCGAGCTTCCCGCTGCTGCTGCTCGGCATGGCCGCCTTCGGCGCCGCGTCCTCCGCGAACCTGCAGGCCCGGTTCGCCGCCGCGGACCTGGCCGCGCCCGACCACCGGGCGCGCGCGATCTCCACGGTCGTCTGGTCCACCACGCTGGGGGCCGTCCTCGGCCCCAATCTGTCGGCCCCGGCCAGCCGAAGCTTCGAGGGGACCTCCATACCCGGCACGGCGGGCCCGTTCCTGTGGGCCGCCGGCATCTTCCTGCTGACCGCCACGCTGGTCGCCGTACTGCTGCGGCCCGATCCGCTGCTCACCGCCCGCGCCCTGGCGGGGCCCGCCGGACAGTCCGCCGAGGCCCGGTCGCTGCGGGCCGGACTCGCGGCCGTCAAGGAGTCGCCGCGGGCCAGGCTGGCGCTGCTGACGGTCGCGGTGTGCCACACCGCCATGGTGTCGATCATGGTGATGACCCCGCTGGACCGCGACCACCACGGCGCCTCGCTGGATCTGATCGGACTGGTGATCAGCGGGCACATCGCGGGCATGTTCGCGTTTTCCCCGGTGTGGGGCTGGCTGGCCGACCGGATCGGCCGGCTGTCCGTGATCGGGCTGGCGGCCGGTCTGCTGAGCCTCGCGGCCCTCCTCGCGGGAACGGCCGGGGATTCGCACGGGCAGGCCGCGGCCGGCCTGTTCCTGCTGGGCCTGGGCTGGTCGGCCGGCCTGGTGGCGGGGTCCGCCCTGCTGACCGACTCGGTGCCGCAACCCGCCCGCGCCGCCGTCCAGGGCCTCTCCGACCTGACCATGAACGCCTCCGCCGGACTGGGCGGTGCGGCGGCCGGCCTGGTCGTGGCCCAGGCCGGCTACGGCTGGCTGAACGTCATCGGAGCGTCCCTGCTCGTCCCGCTCGCGGCCCTGCTGCTGTTCACCGGACGGCGGCGGCCCGTCACGGACTGACGGCCGGTCACGGCTTCCGGCCGGTCACAGATTGATGTGGTAGGCCTTGCGCAGCGTCTCGTGGACGGTCCAGGTGGTCCGGTCGCCCTCGCGCAGCACACAGGCCGAACCGGGGCCGACCTCCAGCGTCGGACCGCCCTCCACCTCGATGGTGGCCCGCCCGCTGACCACCACGAACAGTTCGTCCGCCTCGGTGTCGGTGACCACGCCCGGGGTGATCTGCCAGATTCCGCGCACCTGCGTGCCGTCCGCGGACTCCCACAGCACCTTCCCGGTCACCACCGGGCTGCCGGAGACGATCTGGGCCGGGTCGAGCTCCTCGGTCTCCAGCTCGGAGTCCGGGAGGTCGGGGACGGTGACGGCGAAGGAGGCGGGTGCGGTGTGATCACTGGTGCTCATGGCGCGTCACCCTAGCCGGGGCGCACCGCCGGGCAGGGTGACCACTTCGTCCACGATCGGCGTGCCGGGCACGTCACCCTGTCGATGCCGCCGGCGTTCGGGGCCCACCTCCGCCCTGATCATTCTCGGACAGCCCGCCGCGGGGGGCGTTTGGCGGCCGGGCCGCCGTGCCATGGATGGGGACATGCCACAGCACACCGAGATCCCGGTCCTGTCCGAAGAGGTACGTGAGGCACTGGCGCGGCGGCAGCCCGTCGTGGCGCTGGAGTCGACCATCCTGGCGCACGGTCTGCCGCGCCCCCGCAACCTCGCGGTGGGCCTGGAACTGGAGGACCTCGTACGGGCGGAGGGCGCGGTACCGGCCACCGTCGCGGTCCTCGACGGGGTTCCCCGGGCCGGGCTGGACAAGGACCAGCTGGAGCGGATCGCGGCGGGGGACGGCGTACGGAAGCTGGGCCACCGGGATCTCGCGCCGGCCGTCGCGGCGGGGGTCACCGGGGCGACGACGGTGTCGGCGACGGCCCTGCTCGCCGCCCGGGCGGGGCTGCGGGTCTTCGCGACCGGCGGGCTGGGCGGCGTACACCGGGAATGGGCGCAGACCCAGGACGAGTCGGCTGACCTGCCGCTGCTGGCACGGACGCGGATCACGGTGGTCTGCGCGGGGGTGAAGTCGATCCTGGACGTGCCTGCCACGCTGCAGCGGCTGGAGACGCTCGGGGTGACGGTGCTCGGCTACGGGACGGACCGGTTCCCGGGGTTCTACCTGGCCGATTCGGGACTGCCGGTGGACTGGACGGTGAACGGCCCGGCGGAGGTGGCCGGGGTGATGGCCGCTCAGGACGCGCTGGGCGGCCCGGATTCGGCGCTGCTGGTGGCACGGCCGGTACCGGAACCGGAGCAGTTGGACCCCGCGCTCCACGACCGGGTGCTGGCGGAGGCGCTCGGCGCCTGCCGGGACCGGGGCATCACCGGGCAGGCGGTCACCCCGTTCCTGCTGGACTTCCTGGTGCGGGCGACCGGTGGCGCCTCGCTGGAGGCGAACCTGGCGGCGGTGCGCGGCAACGTCCGCCTCGGGGCCCGGATCGCGGCGGCCTGGGCGGCCCGGTGAACCGTTCCCCGGTGGACGGGTCCGCGGCAGGAGGGTCCCTGGTGGTGGTCGGGGATGTGGTGACCGACGTCGTGGCGGTGCACACGGACCCCCTGGCGCCGGCCACGGACACGGCCGCGCGGATCCGCATCCTGCCGGGCGGCGCGGGGGCGAACGCGGCCTGCTGGGCGGCCCGCGGGGATCCGGCGGCCGGCCGGGGCGCGGCGGAGGTGCGGCTGCTGGCCCGGGTGGGCGAGGAGTGGGCCGCGTGGCACGAGCGGGCGCTGACGGCGGCCGGTGTGCGGGCGCACCTGCTGGTCGATCCGGTGGAGCCGACCGGGACGGTGGTGGCGCTGGTCGACAAGGACGGTGAGCGGACCTTCCTGACCGACAGCGGGGCCGCGCTACGCCTGTGCCCGGCCGACTGGGACCCGGCCCTGCTGGACGGGGCGGCCCAGCTGCACCTGTCCGGGTACCTGTACTTCGGGGAGAGCAGCCGGGCACTGGCGGAACGGGCACTGGGTTCGGCGCGGGACCGCGGGGTGCCGGTGAGTGTGGACCCGGCTTCGGCGGGGTTCCTGGCCACCCTGGGGGCGAAACGTTTCCTCGCAGCGGCCGACGGCGCGTCCGTCCTGCTTCCGAACGAGGACGAGGCCCGGCTGCTGGCCGGTACGGAGGACGTGGCGGCGGCGGCCGCCGCGCTCAGCCGGAGGTTCCCGCTGGTCGTGGTCACCCGGGGGGCTGCCGGAGCACTGGTGGCGGAAGGGGGTGCGGTGACGGCCGAGGTCCCGGCGGAGCCCGCCCGCGCGGTGGACTCCACCGGCGCGGGGGACGCGTTCACCGGGGGCTTCCTCGCGGCCCGGCTGGCCGGGGCCTCACCGGTGGCCGCCGCCCGGGCCGGCTGCCGGGCCGGGGGCCTCGCCGTGACCCGGCTGGGCGGCCGCCCGGTGTGAGCCGCGCGCGGAACTACGGGGTGAAGACCTGGTCCAGCTTGTCGATCGCGCCCTTGGCGCCGAGGTGGTAGCGGAAGACCAGGCCCTGGTTCGGGTGGGCATCCAGCCAGTCGATGAGCTGCTGGAGGGTGATCTTCTGGTTCTCGGTGCTCTCCACGATCGGGGTGACCGCCGTGATGGCGGCGCCGTCGGCGATCGGGAGGAAGGTCTCCACACCGACCTCCTCGAACGGCGCGCCGTCGGAGTCGGGGGTCCCGCAGCCCCAGTTGCCGTGCCGGACGATCAGGCTGTGGAAGCCGCCCTCGGGCGTGTAGCGGTGGACGGCGATCTCGTCGGGCGAGATGGGCATCTTGTGGTCGCAGCTCGCCCCGGGTGCCGGGGACTTGGGCTTGCCGGCCGGGGTGGCGGTCGACTTGGGCGCCTGCACGGGCTTGGAGACGGTCCCCGTCGGGGTCCCCTTGGGCGCGGACGGTACGGACGGCGCGGGCGCGCCCGAAGGCGCCGCGGAAGCCGGGGCCGAGGCCGAGGGCGAGGCGGCGCCCGGGGCCGGGGCGCCGGCGCCGTTGCCGCCGTCGTCCCCCTGGCAGCCGGCGAGTGCCAGGGTTCCGCAGAGGGCCAGGGCCGCCATCGCCGCCCGGCGGGACCCGCTCCGGGCCAGGACTCTTCCACCACGTCCGCGCATTGCCGTCTCCCTCTGCCAAGCCTTCGGCGGGTACCCGCCGCCGCATCGCCGACCGACTCGCCCACCGAATCGTCACCACCACGGTAACGGGCGGTAATCGGCCAGGTCGATGGCCGGATCCCGTTCGTCACCGACCCGGGATCGGGCTGTTGCCCAGCCCGGACCTTCGTCACGGACGGGCCCTCGCCGCAGGCCGGTTCAGCCGTTTCAGCCGTTTCAGCCGGTTCAACCGGTCCGCCCGGTGCGGCCGGTCAGTCCGGCAGGCCCGTCCAGGCCGGGCGGCGCGGGTCGTCGGCGCGGATCAGCGTGTCCGCGGTCCCGGCCGGACCGGTCTCGGCCTCGTACCGCGCGAAGGCGGGGAGCGTCCACCAGTCGGCCTCGGCAGTACGGCGGGCCAGGGCACCCGGAGAGAGCGCGATGTGCGCGACGAAGTCGAACGGGAACCAGTGGCCCAGCAGCAGGGGGCCGTGCAGGATCACCACGGCGCCCGGCGGGAGTTCGGCATAGGGGCTGCGGGTGGCCCGGTCGGTGACCGGGTCCCACAGATCGGGCAGGACCCGGCCGCTGCCGCCGGGTTCCAGCGGACCGAAGACCTCGCGCCAGAGCGCTGCCGTGTCGTACCGCCCGCCGAGGTAGGAGTCGACGTCCTCGCGGCCGTGCTCGAAGCGGAGGGAAGCCGGCCGCAGGAAACCCTCGGCCGGGATCACCAGGGACGGGCGTCCGCGCAGCCGCAGGGCTCCGGCGAGGAGTTCGGCGAGCGGTCCGGTGCCGGCGGCGGGTGCGCCGTCCACGGCCACGCACAGCCGCCCGCCCTCGGCCTCCCCGCGGTCGAGGCGGTCCGCGAGCCGTCCGGCGATCCGCTCGGCCAGCCCTTCCCAGGTGATCGGTTCCAACGTCGGCACACCCCCATTGTCCGCAAGCCCGGGCGTTGTCAGTGCCTGCCCCTAGCGTTCTTGACGAGGGATCACCGACGGGAAAGGGCCGTCGGGTCCGGCCATTGGGGAGAGGTCTGTCATGGCGCGCGAGACCACGTATCTGGAGCTGTCGCAGGACGGCGGCGGGGCCCACAAGTTCTACGAGGTCACCGTGGACGGCACGGCGGTGTCGGTGCGCTACGGCCGCATCGGCGCGGCGGGCCAGCTGCAGAGTTCCTCGTTCCCGACGGCCGAGAAGGCGCGGGCGGCCGCCGCGAAGAAGATCGGCGAGAAGGTCCGCAAGGGGTACGCGCCGGCGGTGCGGGGGCAGCGTTCCGCCCGGGCGGTGACGCGGAGGCAGGTGACCTCGGCGCCTTCCACGGCCGGGGCGGTTGCCCCGGTGCTGTGGCGGTTCCGCACCGGCGCCTCGGCCTTCGGCATCCATGTGGACGAGGACCGCTGCTGGGTGGGCAATCAGGCCGGGGACGTCTACACGCTGAGCCACGGCGGCGAGGTGCTGGCCCGGTACTCGCTGCCGGACGGGGTGAAGTGCCTGGTCGCCGACGATTTCTGGATCTACGCCGGATGCGACGACGGCACCGTCTACGACCTGTCGGCGAAGGTGCCGTTCGGCGCCTACGACATCGCCCCGGACGTGGACATCTTCTGGCTGGACATCCGCGAGGGCGTGCTGAACGTGTCGGACCGCAGCGGCGGTCTGACCGTCATCGACCACGAGGAGGAGTTCCAGTGGTCGCGGAAGTCCGCCGGCAGCAACGCCTGGATGGTGCGGGCCGACGACCGGGCCGTCTACCACGGGCACTCGCAGGGGGTGACCGCGTATGCCGCCGAGGGGGGCGCGACGGTGTGGCACACGGCGACCGACGGCGGGGTGCTGTTCGGGTGGCAGGAGGAGCACAGCGTGTTCGCCGGGACCGGCCGCAACAAGGTGCAGCGGCTCTCGAAGGCGACGGGTGCGATCGAGGCCACGTACCGGTGCGACGCCGCGGTGTACTCGTGCGCCACCTCCGCCGACGGCCGGCACGTGTTCGCCGGTGACTACTCCTCCTCGGTGTACTGCTTCGACGCGGCCGGGAACCGGCTGTGGAAGCTGGGCACGGGCAGCGGATCGGCGCTGTCGATGCAGTACCTCGACGAGCGGCTGTACCTGGTCACCACGGACGGCTCGCTGCTGTGCGTGGACGCGAGCGAGGCCGCCATCGCGGCCGCGCAGCAGGGTTCCGTACCGACGGCGGTGGACGTGAAGTCGGCCGCGGCTCTTCCGGTGTACCGGCCGGCGGCCTCGGCCGCCGCGGTGGCCACGGTGCGGGCGGCCGCGGCGCCGGCCGGCGGTGTGGTGGTGGAGTGTGTACAGCAGGGCGGCCGGCTGCGGGTGCAGGTGATCTCGGACGGCTTCGAGCACGGGTGGAACGTGCAGTTCCCGCGGGGCATCCGGGAGGCGGGCGCGCGGTACGTGGTCGACGGGCTGCACGCGGCCTCGGGCGGCTTCTACCGGGTGCGCGGGGAGATACGCCGATTGGTCTGAGCGGCGGTCCGCGTCGAGGACCTGGACCGGGAGGGGCGGCGGGACTTGAACCCACATCGCCCGGTTTTGGAGACCGGCGCTCTGGTCATTGAGCTACGCCCCTCCCGGCCGGGTCAGCATGTCATGCCGTACGGGCCGTCGGCCACGGGGATTCGGGCGGGCGCGACGGCGGGAGGGCAGCGGTGCAGCACGGCGGGGGCGGCGCGTCCACGGTCAGCGGGGTGCCTTCGGGGAGGACGTAGGCGACCTGGAGAAGGATGGTTTCTGCACCGTGGTTCCAGCCGATGTGCACGCGATCGCGACCCGCGGCTTCCACGAACATCGCGCCGGCGGGGCTGACTTCGACGGAGCCGTCGTGCAGCACCCGGGTCAGCGTTCCCGAGCGGACGACCGCCAGGATCGGGACCAGGTGGTAATGCCATCCGGTGGACTCTCCAGGGCGCAGGGTGAACTCGTCGACCACCACGTCCGCCGACCACATCGTCCTGAGCATCGTCACACCGTACGACGACCACCAGGAGTATCGGCCGACTTTCCGAACATCCCACCGGGGACCACGTCGAGGTGATATAGGCACCCTTCGGCGGTATCACCTCTCCATGAACCTCGTGGTGTTCGAAGCGCTCAAGCAGATCCACTGCGCTCAGTGCCGGCACGGCCCGCTGCCGCACCTGGTGCGTGAGTCCGGTGTGCCGCGCTGCCTGAGCTGCGCCCGCCTCGGGCACCTCGTCTACCTGCCGCGCGGCAACGCCGCGCTCACCCGCCGGGCCCGGCAGGGAAGTTCCTGTTCGGCGGTCGTGGTGCGCTTCAACAAGCGGCGCCGCCGCTACGAGCGCCAGGGCCTTCTGGTGGAGCCGGCCGCGCTGGCCCGCGCCGAGCGTTCCTGCCGTGCGGACGCGGAGGTCCGGGCCCGGCAGCGGGACCGCGCCCGGCTCCGGCGGGCCGCCGAGGACAGCCGGTTCACCCTGGCGTTCACGGCGGAGATACTCCGGCTGTTCCCCGGCTGCCCGGCCGACCGCGCGCTGGCCATCGCCACCCATGCCTCCGCGCGCGGCAGCGGCCGGGTGGGCCGCACCGCGGCCGGCCGGGCCCTGGACGAGCTCGCCGTTTCGGTCGCCGTGCGGGCGGCTGTCAGGCACGACGACACCGAGTACGACCAGCTCCTGATGGCCGGAGTGCCGCGGTTCCAGGCCCGGGCCCGGCTGGCGCCCCGGATCGACGCGATCCTGGGCGCCTGGCGCAATCCCCCGGTTACGGGACCTGGTTGACCCGGAACCTGCGGTACAGCAGCGTCCCGCCGAGCAGCAGGGCCCCGCCGGCCGGCAGCAGGTAGCCGGCTCCTTCGCCACCGGTCTGCGCGAGCGAGGAACCCGCGGGCCGCACCGGCTCGGGCGTGGCTGCGGGCGGCGGCGTGGTCACCGGGGGCGTCACGACCGGGGTGGGCGGGGTCCTGGGCGGGGTCTTGGGCGGCACGACGACGGGCGGGCGCACGGGCTGCTCCGGCTTGGCGGGCGTCGTCACGTTCCCGGACTCGTTACCGAAGACCGGGTTGCCCACTCCGACCACGTTCACCGAGTTCCCGCTGATGTTCACGGGCAGCTGGACCGGCAGCTGGAGGGCGTTGCCCGAGATCACACCCGGGGAATCCTTGGCGGTGCCTTCGGCGACGGCTCCGCCGGCCCTGCCGGAGGTACTGCTCGCCTCTCCCGACGAAGATCCGCCGGAGGACTGTCCGCCGCCCGAGTTGGCGCACTGGTTGCCCGCCGCGGGATTGAGGAGCCCGACCACGCTCACGGTGTTGCCGCACACGTTCACCGGCGCATCCACGGGCAGCTGCAGCAGATTTCCGGTCAGCAGCCCCGGCGACCGCTCCGTCTTGCCACCGGCCTCCGCGTCGGCGAAGGCGAACCCGCCGGCTCCGACCGAGACCGCACCACCCACGACGACCGCCGCGATCAAGCCATTCCGACGACCCTGACGCATGTTTCCCTGCCTTTGCACGAGTTCGCGGGCGTTCACCCGCACCGGAAACAACGCCGTAGACACGAATGGGTTATATGGCCGGTACGCATTTCACTCCATCGTGTACGGAGCCGCGCCTACTTCATGACTGAACGCCAGGCGCCGTCTTCCGGTCCAGGGGCCCCAGCACGACGGCCCCGGGCAGCGACCGGGCCACGTGCCAGGCGTACTCCCGGGGGAGCACCCGGATGTACCAGTTGCCTGCCGCGACGAGCGTCTGCCCGTACGGTCCCGAACGGCGGCTCTGGATCGAATCCCCGACCTCGTCACGGCTGAACCGCCCGGTGCCGAGCACCGAGATCTGGTTCTCCACCTCGATGCCCTCGTACTTCACCAGGCAGTCGATGTCCGAGCCGAAGTCGTTCGCGTTGTGGCGCAGCACCGAGCAGGTGAGTCCGCCCTTCTCCATCGCCGCGACGACGTCTTCCGCCGTGGCGAACTCCGGAGCGGTGGGCACCTCGGCCGGCATCGGACGCAACGGGGGCCGCCCTCCGTCCCGGCCGAGGGAGCATCCCCCGGCGAGCAGGGACAGCACGCAGAGGACGGCGGCGAGGCCCGTCGTTCGCTTCATGGATCAGTTGCTCCCCGGCGGTGTCGGTGCGGGTCCCGGGCTCGGACTGGGAGTTCCGGGTTCGGGCTCGCCCGTGCCCGTCCCGGTGTGCGGGCCGCCGCCCTCGTGGTAGATCGGGTCGACGGACACGTGGTGTCCGGCAGGGGTCTGCGATTCGAGTTGCCGAAGGGCCGTGGCCCGCTGTTCGTCGGTGAGGGCGTGCCAGGCCATGGCGTCGTCGAGATGGGGCTCCAGCCGGTCCCAGTTCTGTCCGCGGACCTTGATGTCGCCCCCGCGGGGCCCGGACTCGTCCCCGTGCCGCTCGTTCTTCTCCCGGACGTCCGGGGTGTCTGCCGC
Source organism: Streptomyces sp. NPDC043853 (assembly GCF_056436025.1). Taxonomy (NCBI): domain Bacteria; kingdom Bacillati; phylum Actinomycetota; class Actinomycetes; order Kitasatosporales; family Streptomycetaceae; genus Streptomyces; species Streptomyces sp. NPDC043853. The sequence continues at coordinate 2,950 of NZ_JBWKDJ010000017.1, read as the reverse complement.
GTAGAGGACGAACAGCTGCTTGTCGGTGTCGGAACCGTAGGAGTTCTGCTGCAGGCCCTTGAGGTGGTAGGCGCTCAGCCGGATGTCCTCGTTCGGGTTCTCCTCGATGTACTTGGTGAGCTGCGCGTCATCGAGGTCTCCCAGGAAGGTGCCGTCCTTCAGGAGGAACGCCCGCCGGTTGGCGTTCATGACCTCCCGCGCGGTGTCCGGTTTCATGTGGGTGATCCCGAGGGACTTGTCCGGCTTGACCGTCTGCTGGAGCGCCCAGTCGAAGATGCGGCCGGCCTGGGCGAGCGGGCCGCCGAGGCCGGGGCTGAAGTTCTGGTACCACTGCTGTTCCTGCCACAGGATGGCCAGCAGCAGCTTCCGGCTGATGCCGGTCTCGGCGGCCGCCAGGTCGACCGCCCGGAACTGCGCGGGGGAAACGTTGATCGGGTGCAGGCCGTCCGTGCCGCCCGACAGCGCCAGGGCGATGGCGAGGGGCGAGCCGGGGGTGAGGGCTTCCCTGGCCAGCCTCGGATCGGACACGGCGGTGAGGCCCTCGACGGTGCGCAGGACGCGGGCGGCTTCGGTGTCGGCCTCCGTGGCCCTGCGCAGTGCCTCCGTGATGATGCCCTGGGCGTGGTTGACGGGGACGAGGTGCTCCGTGCTGCCCGCCGGGACCATCACCGGCTTCGCGAGCTGCACCCTGCCGCTGTCGTCGACCTTGAGCTCGTGGCTGCGCGCGTACGCCAGGGCGCTGCGCAGGTCTCCCTGGGCGGCGGAGATCGCGTCCGCGAGGGCGTCGTAGGCCTTCGCCATGCCGCGGAGGGCGACGGCCGCGGCCTCGTAGTCGTCGGCGTGCTTGACGAAGGCGGCAGTGGCCGCGCGGCCGGACTCGCCGGTCCAGCACCGGTCGACGGTTCGGGCGACGTCCTCGCGCGCGTACGTGCCGAGGCTGTCGCACTGCTTCGCCACTGCGACCGCGTCATCGGCCGCGGTACGCCACTTCTGCGGGTCCGCCCGGTCGAGTTCGGGTACCGAGACCATCAGGCGTCCTCCAGTACTCCGCCGGCCGCGCGCAACCGGTTCGCGATGTCCTGGTCCTGGGCGGTGGTGGCGTTCGCGCCGCCGGTCAGGGCGTCCGCCGCGGCATCGACCAGGTCGGCGAGGTCCCGCAGCCGGCGCTGCCAGGCGCTGACGCAGTCATCGCTGGCCGGGCCGGCGGCCCAGCCCGTGTGTGCCTTGCCGACCGCCTCCGCGTCGTCCAGGGAGGTCTTGCCCCGTGCCTCGGCGTTCGCCGCGCGGATGCCGGAGGCCGAGGAACGGACCGGTCCGTCGGCGAGGCCGAGCTCCCCTCCACCGGCCGACGGGCTCGGTCCCGGCGCAGGCCCCGGGGCGGGGTCGGGACCGTCCGTGGAGGCGAGCCGCATGACGGCTTCGCCCTTGGCGCGTATCCACTCTTCCTCGAAGGTCATGGCCACAGCTTCGCATGCGCACCGTTGCTCACACCCGGTCAATTCCCTTTCGCATAAGGCTGATTCCGTTCGACGCGGTCAGCTGCGTACGGGGTGGCCGAGGGCGGACAGGGGGTCGGGGGACGGCTCGCCGGCCGGCCACCAGTCGTCTTCTGCGGGCCGGGACTCGTACGGGTACCACAGGCCGTCGCGGCCCAGGCGGAGTTGGCGGGTGAGGGAGGTCAGGCGGTTGCGGTGGGGGCGGAAGGCTCCGAGGCCGGCGGCGAGCAGGGCCGGGCGGGCCCGGTCGAAGGGGCCGGCGGGCGGGTCCCAGGGGGTTTCGAGGACGGTGAGTGCGGCGGGGCCGCCCTGGCGCCAGGCCGCCGCCGCGCGGGCCAGGTCGGTGGTGCTGCGGCCGGTGGCACGGGCCAGGTCGCGGTAGAGGCGGCGGGCCGTGCCGGTGAGTCCGGCTGTCGGGTGCGCGGAGGCGAGCCGGACCGCGTCCTGCCACAGGTCCAGCCCGGCCAGGGGATCCGTCCCGGTCCCGAGGAGGGCGTGGGCGCGCGCCGCCGCGTCCGTGGCGAGCTGGTCGAGGGCGATCGGGTCCGGGGCGGCCGGGTCGGCCGGACAGGCCGGGGGTGTCCCGACGGCCGGGGGCGGGCCGAGCGGTGCGGGCAGCGGGGCGGGTGCCCGGGTCAGTGCCGTACGGGCCGGGACACCCGGGAAGTCCGGTGCGGAGGAGGGCCGTTCGCGAGCCGCGTGGGCGGCGTTGCGGCGGGTGAGCTCGTCCAGCAGCTCCCGCTCGCCCCGGCCGCGCAGCAGCAGCACCACGAAGGGGTCCTGGTCGAGCAGCCGGGCCGCGCCGTAGCAGAGGGCGGCCGCGTGTTTGCACGGGGGACGGCCGGTGTCCGGGCAGGAGCAGCGCGGGAGGAGCTCCCGGGGGCCGGGCAGGATCCGGTCGGCGAGGGAGCGCGGTACCTCGCGCTCCACGAGCGCGGCGAGTGCGGAGGGGTCCGCCGCGAGGGAGCCGAGCAGGTCGTCCCACTCGGGGTCGGTGAACTCGGTCAGGGCCAGCTCGGTGCGGTAGGGGCGGGGGCGGCTGCCCCGGACGTACGCCACCAGCCGGCCGGGGGTGACGGTGATCGCGTCGACCTGCCCGGACGCGGCGTAGGTGCGGCCGCGCGCCAGCCGGGCGGAGTCCGCGAGCCGCTCCAGCGCTTCCGTCCAGGCGCGGCCCCACCAGGTGGTGGGTTCCGCGCCGGGCGGCACCGAACCGAAGGTCCGGCGGCGGTCCTCCCGCGCGGTGATCATGACGGCCTGCGCAGGGAGACGAGGTCGGCCAGTTCCCGGTCGGTCAGTTCGGTCAGCGCGGTCTCGCCCGAGCCGAGGACGGCGTCGGCCAGTGCGCGCTTCATGTCGAGCAGTTCCGCGATGCGGTCTTCGACGGTGCCTTCGGCGATGATGCGGTGGACCTGGACGGGCTGGGTCTGGCCGATGCGGTAGGCGCGGTCGGT
>NZ_JBWKDJ010000016.1:0-182803 GCF_056436025.1 Streptomyces sp. NPDC043853 | reverse complement strand
GTGGTCAACTTCCCCTTGGGGACTCGTGACCACGACCCTGGCCCATTCCGTGACCACGAAGCCTCAGAAGTTGGGGAAATCGCTGACCGTTCACAGACCTGGCACGGCGAAGACATCGGCCGGTGGCTCGCCACCCAACGCCGCGACTTCCGCCAGCTCAACGAGGAGCAGCAGCGCCGGCTGACCGAGCTCGGGGTAAAGCCTGCACGGGCCGTAGGGCGTCCTAGGGCGGCCGCCGAGCCCGGCACGACCACTACGTCCGGGCGGGCGCGGAAGCCTTCCACAAGGGCTTGGCGGCCCTGCAGCAGTACCAGGCGCGGGAGGGCTCGCTCATGAGGATTCCGCGATCGCACATGGAGACCGTGCACCACAGCGGACAGAAGGTGGAAGTACGGCTGGGGGTGTGGGTGACCAACCAGCGCCAACGCCGCGCCAAGCTCAACGCCGACCAGCTCCAGGCCCTCGCCGCCCTCGGCATCGACTGGGCACGGTAGCCGGACGCGGCTTGGGCGCGTTACCGTGCGGGCCTTCTGGTCTCGGTCGACACGTAGTGGGCGGGTGGTCGACGGCCTGCGGCGCGGCCGCCGCCTGGCAGGCTCGATTGCTCGGAGTTCCCGGCACGTCCCAAGTCTCTTGTGATGCAAGGTACTTGCCGAGTATCTTGTACCGCATGACAAAGGAACTGTCCGCAGCCGGTGACCAGCGGCGCAGTCAGCTCCTGCGCGGCGCACTCGACCTGTGCCTGCTCTCACTGATCGCCGAACGCCCCAGGTACGGCTTCGAGTTCACCGAGGCGCTCACCGCCGGCGGGCTGGAGCTGGTCAGCGACGGCAGCATCTACCCGCTGCTCGCCCGGATGGAGCGGGCAGGGCTCATCTCTTCGTACCGCGCTCCGTCGCCGAGCGGAGGGGCCCCGCGCAAGTACTACCGCCTCACCGAGACAGGACACGCCGAACTCAGCAGCGGCCGGGCCGAATGGCTCGCCTTCACCGGGCAGGTGAGCCGCATCCTGACCACCACGGAACCGGGGGGAACCACACCATGACCAACGCGCAGATCCTCGCCGCCTGCCGCAGCAACTGGGAGTACCGGGGGATCGACGACGCCTCCGTGAAAGAGATGCTCGACGAGCTCTCCGCCCACCTGGAGGACGCGCAGGCAGCCGGCGGCACGGCGCAGGACGTCATCGGGGGCAACGTCCGTACATTCGCCGCCGCATGGGCGCGGGCACGCACCCCCCTCCCCCGCCGCATGCTGCGCACCGCATCCCTGGGGTGCTTCATCACCGGCTGCCTCCTGCTGTTCTCGTACCTGACCCGGTGGACCACCACCCTCGACATCACCCCCGGCTACCTCGCCTTCTGGACGGTACTCGGCACGGCCACCGTCGCCTGGCGGCTGCGGCGCGGCAGCCTCGGCATACGCCGGAGCTGGGCCATCGCCCTCGCCGCCGCCCTGCCCGCGGCGCTCCTCACCCAATGGCTGGCCGGCGACGGGGTGCTGTTCGAACTGCCGCTGTGGGCAGCGCCGCTCCTGCTTCTCCCCGGAGTGCCCTACGCCATCGCCGACGCACGCGCCAGGAAGAACAGCCGAGCCTGAGCTCCTTAGCTCCCGCTGGGCCGCGGCCAAGTCCTTGCGAAGACGGCGGCCACGTGCCGTCCCCGCGGCACGAACCCGCTGATCATTCACGCCGAGCTCGCCGAGCCGCCTCCGCAAACGGTTACGGCTACTACAGCAGGCGCGGCGCGGAAGCCCTTCCACGTGGCCTGCAGGCCGTGCGGCAGTACATCCAGCAGGAATGACCACCGTGGTCAGCCGAGCCCACATCGAACACCTCCCCAACGGGACTGAGCACCGGACCGGGGCGCAGCTCACCGCCCTGGCCGCACTCGGCATCCACTGGTGATCGGAACCGGACCTGTGCTGCGGGTGGCGCCGCTCGCCCAGGAGACAGTGTCCTCGTTCCTCGGCCGGATAGCAGACTCCTGCGCCATCGACGCGGGCGAGCTGCGCTCCTGCTGGCAGTGGCGTAACCAGGCCCCGCGCGTACCAGGGGTCGCCGGCCACCGCCCCGACGCCGAGATCCTCCTCAACCAGGCCGGACGCCGCGTCCTGGCCGAACTGTGCCGCACCAGTGCGCAGAACCTGGCCAAGGCCCTGCCCGCCTGGAACAGAGCACCAGAAGTGTTCGGGACGGACGACCAAGCCCCTCAGCCAGCGGGCCTGTGGCGCGCGGGCTCCCCCGTTCACGCCTCCGTCGCGTACGCCTGCGGTCCTGTACCGCCCGGCGCACCGGCCGGCCGGCCACCGCCATGCGGTACCGCGACGGCTGGCAGCGGGTGTGCGGGCGTCACCGGCAGTGGGCTCCGGACGCCAGCGACGGTCACGGGCTGCAGCACCTGGACCTGCGCCACTGCCCGGACATCATCACAGCGCAAGCCCGGTGGGCCGCGGTGGCCCGCCGTGCGCGGCGCGCCGGGTGGGAGCCGGGCGCGGTGTTCGCGCTGGCCCGGGCGGTGGTGTGCCAGTGGTGGGACCAGGCCCTGGAATGGCCCGGGGAACGGATCTGGCCGGCCCGTCTGCACCAGCTCGCCGGAGGTGACGCCGGCCAGCAGTTCTGGTGGTGGCGTGCCGTGGCCCGCGAAGCCGCCACCTTCCCGAGCTGGTCACGGTCGCCGCCTCACTGCTGGATCCGGTGATGCCCGGCCTGGTCCGGGAGGATGGCAGCGGCAAGCGGGTCCGGCCGATTCCGGCCGACGGAGGGTTCTGCCACGAGCTCGGCAGCCGCCTGGGACGGCCCTGGCTGAGTGAGGAAGCGGCCGCCAACAGCAGTCCCTCGCTGCTGGCCTGGATGGGCGCGGTCCTGCGCGAGCACCGCGGCACCAGCGTGCCGGGATGGGACCGGGACCCCTGGAAGGTAGGGCGTGAAGACCAGCCCCTCTCTGTCACCGCGCAGCTGCGGAAACTCGCCGCACGCGCCGATGGCACCATCAGCTGGCGGGCCTCGGTCTCTTCCGGGGAGCGGGCCTGGATCCAGCACCGGCTCAGCGAGGCCATCGAGCTCCTGACCGCGCTGGACCTCCACGACACCGGGCACCTCGCCGCCGTCACCCGGCACCTGATCGACACCCTCCACCAGGGCATGCACGACCTGGACCAGGCCATCGTCGCCATCGCCAGCACCGCACACACCGGGGGCGTCCCTCTGGAACACCTCAGCTCCTGGACCCGCATTCCCTCACCGGAACTCAGACGCGACATCGCCGAACACCGCAGGGCAATGGAAGACGACGGCTGGTAGGCGGCTGCCCGACGCATTGGTGGCCGCGCTGTCTCGCCTGGTCTGGCTCCGGCTGCAACAGAAAAGCACCGGCCGTGTCCCGCTCATGGGATGTAGCCCGTTCATTCGCGTGACGCTCCTTGGCGACCAGTGTTTCTGAGCACGGTTCACGTACTTGGCTTAACGCTGTGAGCAGTCGCGCAGACGTAGAGGGCCGGCCCGGGGCTGGTTGTGAGGCAGTGTTCAAGGATGTGTCGGGATGTGTGCAGCAGCTTCCCTGGCAGAAGGCCGCCGCATCCGTCTCTTTCGAGGAACTGCCGCCGGTCGCGGCTTTTCCCGTGATCCCGGGGAAGCGGTGGGCGCCTGGCTGGTGGTAGTCGGCGACCACCGGGCGGCATGTGGTGCACGGGTCTGCGGCCATGCTGTCCCAGCTGATGCTGCCCGACCGCGACCCCGGGGTCACCGGGCTGGCCGGGCGGCCTGTACGGGTGGTGTGGCGCGACAAGACGGGCACGGTGCGGTCCTGGGTGCCGCAACTCTTCGCCCGGTACACCGACGGAACAGCCCTCCTGGCCGACTGCCCCGCGGCCGCCGGCGGGGGCGGGGAACGGGCGCTCCTGGCCGCACAGTGGGTGGGTGCGGTATGCGCGGAGGTGGGCTGGTCCTACCAGCGGCTGGAGCCCGTGGACCGGGTGCTGGCGGCCAATGTGCGGTGGCTGGGCTGGCTACCGGCACCCGCGCAATGCCGGCGGGCCGGAACGGGTCGCAGCGGTCGAGAGCGCCTTCCGGGAGCCGCGGCCGCTGATCGAAGGCGTCCACGCGGCAGGTGATCCGATCGCGGTATGGCCGGCGGTGTTCCACGCGCTGTGGTCCGGGCGCCTGACCGTGCCGCTGTCCCAGCCTCTACACGAGCAGGTCCTGGCCCACTGGGACGGCCGCGCCGGTGTCGCCAGCGAGGAGGCGTGATGGGACGCAGTGCTGAACGGCGGCCGACGGTCGCGGTCGGCGGGCACGTGGTCTTCGAAGGCCGCACGTGGCAGGTGGTGGCCATGGACGGCGCTGTCGTACGGCTGGTTGCCGAGGACGGCACCGTCACCTCTGTGCTGGCCGGCTATCTGTGTGCGGCTGCCGACTTCGCCGTGGTCGGGGCCCGGCCTGCGGCGGGGGTGCCGCAGCGGGGCTGTTCGAGACAGTTCCGGTACGGGAGCAGGAACGGGCGCTGGCCTGGCAGCGGCACCTTCAGGAAATCGAGTGCGGCCTGCCCGGCGGACCAGGCAGTCAAGGGGTGCCCCGGCCGGCGTACGCGCTGGAACGGCCGATGGGCGAGCGGGTGGAGGCCAAGGCCGCCGAGCTGGCGTCGCTCGGCTGGACGGGAGTGAGCCCGGTAACGATCCGCAGTATGCGGGCCCGCTACCGCCGCCAGGGCCTGTGGGGACTGGTCGACCACCGCACCACCAAACCCTCCAGCCGCACCGGGCGCGCCGAAGATCAGGTGATCACAGCAGTGCTGGAGGCGCTGCGGCGTCAGCGCGGGCACTCCAAGGGCACACTCGCCGGGCTGCGGGAACTCACCCGGCAGGTCCTGGCCGAGACCCACGGCCCCGATGCCGAAATGCTGCTGCCACCGGTGTCCACGTTCAACCAGCTCATGCGCGCGGTGGCCGACCCAAGAGAGCTACCCGGCCGCCCCGCCCGAACCGCGGCCAGCCCGGCCCCGCCCCTCACCCCCACAATGGCGCTGAAGGCCGGGGAACAGGCCATGCTGGACACGACACGCCTGGACACGGTGTTCTCCTCGCTCACCAACCACGCCACGAGAGCTACGACGGCGAGACCTGGCCCTGCGATGACCTGCTCGACCTCGCGTCACCCTACGGAGATCACCCTGACTACCCCCGACGCCCCTGAGGCCGAGATCGTTTTGCGGGACAACCCTTAGGGGCATGACCACCGGCCTTTCCGCAGGTCGGGAGGCTCTTCGTAATGTGGATGTGGCGATCGGTGCCTGGGACGGCCGGGAGAGGGGACGACCGGAGGACGCACGTGATCGACGTCAGCGACATCGGCGCCTTCCTCGGCCTGGACGTCGGCAAGGGCGAACACCACGCCACCGCCGTCACCCCGGCCGGGAAGAAAGCCTTCGACAAGCGCCTGCCCAACAGCGAGCCCAGGCTCCGCGAGGTCTTCGGGAAACTGCAGGCCAAGCACGGAAACGTCCTGGTGGTGGTCGACCAGCCGGCCTCCATCGGCGCCCTGCCGCTGGCGGCGGCGAGGGACATGGGCTGCCCGGTCGCCTATCTGCCCGGACTGACGATGCGGCGGATCGCTGATCTCTATCCCGGCGAGGCCAAGACCGACGCCCGCGCCGCGTTCGTCATCGCCGACGCGGCCCGCGTCATGCCGCACACGCTCCGCTCGGTCGACCTCGAGGACGAGGCCATCGCCGAGCTGGAGATGATCGTCGGGTTCGACGACGACCTGGCCGGCGAAGCCACCCGCATCAGCAACCGCCTGCGCGGTCTGCTGACGCAGATCCGCCCGTCGCTGGAACGAGTCCTGGGCCCGAGAGTGCAGCACCCAGCCGTGCTCAAGCTCCTCGACCAGTTCGGCTCCCCCGCCCAGATCCGCAAGGCAGGACGCCGCAGGCTCGTGACCCTGATACGCCCGAAGGCGCCACGGATGGCCGAACGGCTGGTCGAGGACATCTTCACCGCCCTGGACGAGCAGACCGTCACCGTCCCGGGGACCGAGGCTGCCGCCCTGATTGTCCCGAGCCTCGCCGCCTCGGAGACACCCTCGCCAATCTGATCATCAGCATGCACGGACACATCGTTCCAGACGCCCCGAACCCACACCCGACCAGCTTGACCAAAGACATAGGGGCACCCCCCCACACACACTTCACCGCCCCCGACACTGATCCGTCACGCAAGATCACGCAACGTCGTCATCATCCCGGCTTGCTCACCGTGAAGGCCGGGGTCACCAGTAGCAGCGAGTGGAGCCCGGTTCCTGGGGGCGGGCAGCAGCGCGTTTCTCGTCCGCGATCCGCTGCTGGTCTCGCCGCAGAGCGTCTGCTCGGGCCTCCGGGTGACGGGTGGGCCGAGGGTGATCGCCTCGGTGCTGGCCACCGGGGCCAGCGAGTACCGGAGGGGCGATTTACTGGACCGCGTAGGCAGGTGGAGACGGGCCACACCGGCCGGAAGCTCGGCACGCAGCGCTCCGTGCCAGCGGATCCACAGCGCGGGGCGCCCGCGGAGTGCTTCGTCTCGGAGCTTGTCCACGGCGGTGCTCTCGTCCGCGCGGTCGATCTCCACGGCGATCGGTGAGCCGTCTTTGCGAATCACGCGCAGGTCCAGGTAGGCGGACCAGGACGGTGACCAGTAGGCGATGCAGCCTCCGTTCTTCCATACGGGGCGGCATTCATGCAGGCGTTGCACTGACACGAAACCGAGAAATCGCAGCGGACGCTCGCTTCGCAGCTTGAGTCCGCGTATGGCACGAATCGGTGTGCGTTCCGGTCGGGTAACGATCGGTTCTGGCGGCTCAGGGGTGATATACGGCCCCCGTAGAGTGCATACGTATCTATGTCTTAAACATGTTCAAGTGAGCATCGTTCTTACGCCGGGTCGTCCGTATGGGGCTCTTGGGGAGGGACTGCACCATGCGCAGCGGAGTGAAGACCGCCTTCGTCGGCAGCGTGTTCGCCCTGGTGGCGGGCGGGGTGGGGTTCGCGGGCTACGAGATGCTGGGCGGGGACTCGGACGGTGCGGGCCTCGGTGACACGGACGCCGCGCCGCTGAACGCGTCCGGGGAGGTTACGGCCGAGGAGGTCGAGCGGACATCGCGGGACTTCCTGGCGGCGTGGGCCCGCGGGGACGCGGACGCGGCGGGGACGCTGACCGACGACCCGGCGGCGGCCGCGGAGGCGCTGCGCGGCTTCCGGGAGACCGGGCATGTGGAGAACGCCGTGGTCACGCCGGGCGTGGCGAGCGGCGCCACGGTGCCGTACACGGTGAAGGCGACCATCAGTTTTGAGGGGCACGAGAAGGAGCTGGCGTACGCCTCGGAGCTGACCGTGGTGCGGGGCAAGAGCAGTGGGCGGGCGCTGGTGGATTGGCGGCCGGCGGTGCTGCACCCGAAGCTGATCGAGGGCGCGATCCTGCGGACCGGTGAGGCGAAGACGGGCTCGATCCAGGCGTTGGACCGCGAGGGCCGGGAGCTGACCGCCGAGAAGTACCCGTCGCTGGCCCCCGTGCTGGACACCCTGCGTACCCGGTACGCGGACGGGGCCGCAGACGAGCCCGGCGTCGAGACCTGGATCGAGCCGGCCGACACCGACGCGCCGAACCGGACGCTGCTCACCCTCGTCAAGGGAAAGACGAAGAAGGTCCAGACGACGCTGGACGCCGACGTACAGGCCGCCGCCGAGCGGGCGGTGAAGAAGTACGACCGAGCCTCGGTGGTCGCCGTCCGGCCCAGCACCGGCGAGATCAGCGCGGTCGCCAACAGCCCGGTCAGCGGGTTCAACGTGGCAATGGAGGGGGCGCAGGCCCCCGGCTCCACAATGAAGGTCGTGACCGCGGCGATGATGCTGGAGCACGGCCTGGTCGGCGGGCCGACCTCCCCGGTCGAGTGTCCGAAGGAGGTGACCTGGTCGGGCCGGACCTTCCACAACAACAAGAACTTCTCCATCGCGAACGGTACCTTCCGGGACAGCTTCCGCCGCTCCTGCAACACCTTCTTCATGAAGGCGCTGGGCCCGCTGAACGCCAAGGGCGTGGAGGACAGCGCCCTGAGCCAGACGGCCCGCAAGTACTTCGGCCTGGGCGGCGTGTGGTCCATCGGGATCGTATCCACCGACGCCGACATCCCGGTCTCGAAAGGCCCCGAGACGGCCGCCTCCTACATCGGCCAGGGCAAGGTCACCATGAACGCCCTCAGCGTCGCCTCCCTCTCGGCGACCGTGAAAAACGGCGCGTTCCGCCAGCCGGTGATCGTGCCCAGGGAGATGATCAAGGGCGAGCTGACCACAGCCCAGCCGCTGCCCGGGAACATGGCCGCCACCCTGCGCAGCGTGATGGGCGCCGCTGCGACCGACGGCACCGCCGCCAAGGCGATGTCCGCGGTCAGCGGCGACAAGGGAGCCAAGACCGGGTCGGCCGAGGTCGACGGGCAGAGCGACTCCAACAGCTGGTTCACCGGCTACGCGGACGACCTGGCCGCCGGCTCGGTCGTCCAGTCCGGCGGCTACGGCAGCGGGCCGGCGGGCGACGTCGTCGCGTCCGTGTTGAACGCACGGTAGGGCGGAGATGGTCCGGTCGGCAGCGCGGAGACGGCCGGACGGGCCGAGGCGCATGACAAATCCGTTGGTGATCACTGGGTGGGTGAGTGCGGAGTCGTCGAACGCACCCTGTCGTGGATCACGCAAGCCCGGCGGCACGCAAGAGACTACGAACGACTCGTCCAGCACAGTGAAGCCCTCATCACCTAATCCGTGGTTAAGAGCGGTCCGGCCGGATGAGAACCGTGCGGGCTGTTCGAGTATCAGGGCTGTCACATCTGTCTCCACCTGGGCTCGCGAGGCCTCCCGTAGATCGGTGGACGGCCCCTGGCGCTCTTGGCGGCGGCGGTCGGCGGGGGTCGAGACAACGCCTTCCGTTAGCCGGGCATGCGACGCCTCCACGGAGATCGCGCGGGTCTCGGCGTCTCCCCGGCCTCCGCCACCTTGATGGGTGTTGGCGCCCGCAGGTGCCGGACGGATGTCTTCTCATCACCAGGCCGCTCAGGCCTTTGCCCAGAGGGACGGCGTCCGGCACCTTCGGCCGTCAACACCCATCACCTTGATCACTCGTTGGTGTTGGTGGTGCGAGCCCGCGCCACGGTGACCTCTCGTAACGCCCGAGCCACCTGAGCTCCCGCATAGACCGAGGCCCGTGGAGTGAGCTGGTGCCACGAACGGCTACTGAGGTGGCGGACCGACCCTCGCGTCGAGTCCTGGGATTAGGTCGCTGCGTGGTCCCGCATGAGCTCGTGACCAGTACAAACGCTCGAACATTGGGAGGGGAAAGATCTTGATCTACTGCGGCATCGACTGGGCGGAACGCACGCACGACATCGCCCTGGTCGACGACAGCGGCAAGTTACTGGCCAAGCGGCACATCACCGATGACGCCGCTGGCTACAAGATCCTGCTGGATCTGCTCGCCGAGTACGGCGACACCGAAGAATCCCCGATCCCTGTCGCGATCGAGACATCCCGGGGCTTGCTAGTCGCGGTGCTGCGGACCGGCAAGCGGCAAGTGTTCGCGATCAACCCGATGGCCGCCGCCCGCTACCGCGATCGCCACTCCGTCTCGCGCAAGAAGTCCGACCCGGGCGACGCCCTGGTCCTGGCCAACGTGCTGCGGACCGACATTCATGCCCACCGGCCACTTCCCCAGGACAGCGACCTGGCCCGCGCCCTCGCTGTCCTCGCACGCGCCCAGCAGGACGCCACGTGGAACCGGCAGCAGATCTCCAACCAGCTCCGATCGCTGCTGCGCGAGTACTACCCGGCCGCTCTCGCAGCCTTCGAATCCTGGAAGAACGGGCTCTGCCGGCCCGAGGCCCTGGAGCTCTTGAAGGCCGCCCCGACGCCGACCAAGGCGGCTCGGTTGACCCGCACACAGTTACAGGCCGCGCTCAAACGGGCCGGTCGCCAGCGGGGTATCGCAGCCGAGGCCGAGCGGCTCCGCGACATTTTCCGAGCTGACTGGGCCCACCAGCCGCAGCTCGTCGAGGACGCACTCGGCAAGCAGATGCTCGCCCTCCTCGTTCAGCTGGAGGCCGCCTGCACCGCAACCGACCACCTGGCCGAGGCGGTCGAAGAAGCATTCCCTCAGCACCCGGACGCTGAGATCATCCTCAGCTTCCCCGGGCTCGGCACCCAGCTCGGCGCCCGGGTGCTCGCCGAGATCGGAGACGACCGGCGGCGGTTCGCCGACGCCCGCGGACTGAAGGCATACGCCGGCGCCTCGCCCATCACCCGCGCGTCCGGCAAAAAGTCCAGCATCACCCGACGCTGGGTGAAGAACGACCGCCTCAACCACGCCGGCTACCTCTGGGCGTTCTCCGCGATCACCGCCTCGCCCGGCGCCAAAGCCCACTACCGGCGACGACGCGACAACCACGCAGACTGGCACGCCGCCGCCCAGCGCAACCTCTTCAACCGCATGATCGGCCAGCTCTACCACTGCCTCCAGAACGGCGAACGGTTCGACGAACTGGCCGCCTTCCCCCCACCGCCCTCGGCGACCGAGTCGGCTGCCGCCTGACCTGCGCCAACGCACCTTGCCCAGATCGCCCACGGCAGTCGATCATTCACGGATGAGACCCGAAGTTCAGGCCTTCGTCGCTGGCGGCCCCCTCCCCGACTGGGACACCGACGACGAGGAGCTCGTAGACCGGCGGTTCAGGCAACTGGAAGCCATCTCCGCGCCAGTCACACCCGACGAGGCGCATGCTCTGGCTGCCTGCTTCGGACCCGACGACTGCTACGGCATCGCCTGGTCGCTGCTACACCTGATCGAGACCAGCCCAGGACCGCTGCCGCCGGTGACACGACCCGGCCCCGACGCCGACGTCTGGCATCACACGCTCTGGAACCGCTGGGGAAACCATGAACTCACCGACGAGGACTTGACGCGTTAGAGCCCTGAGGTGTCTGGGCCGCCATCACCCTCATGACCCGCCGCATCACTCAGAAGAAGAAGCTCAGCCCCTCCCACCTCACCCAGGCAGCCTGAACCGGCCGTTACTCGGCCGCAGCCGGCGGGCGACTCGCCCGGCAGGCCTCCGCAGGCCATGGCCCCTTGCACGGGGCCGGGTCGACAGGGGCGGCTCCTCGAGTGATGGTCCAGTCGCACCAATCGCACAGCACTGCGGCACGGGCGCCCGCGTCCTCAAGGGCCCTGGCCGCCTCATCAGCGACTTCGAGCCAGTTGGGTTCCGTGACCGCTACGGGCGCGCTGTCGAGCAGAACCTTGCTGTTCCAGAGGCTGAGGCCAGTGACCGTTCGAATCGCACGAACCGCCTCCACCTTCCGGTCACAGCCCCTGTCAGCAGGACTCGAAAGCCTGGCTCTTCCATACACCCTCCCCAGCCACCTCAAGGTCTCCACCCAGTGAACCACCACCGCAACAGCTGATTGTCATGGGCGGCTCAGACACAGGCACTCAGCTTGTTCTTTATGGTCCGGCGCGAATGTCAGACCCGGTGCTTAGGGTCCTGGCTGATGGGGCCGGTACTGGGGCCGCCAGCACTGGAGAACGGCAGCCTCCCTGGTCTGCACAGGGGTGGTTACGGCCCAACCGGCGTCCAGGCTCTGTTGAGGGCCACGAGTGCAGCCCGCCAGCCCGGCCTCATCCCTCGCTCGAACAGTCCGTCGAACTGACTCCCCCACGTGGGGATTCACCAGACACATGGGCGGCCTTCGCCCGATTCTGTGCTCCGACCAAGGAATGCACCGAACCATACGAAGGCCGTGGGAATGAGCGTGCCGCAACTTGATGCCCAGCGGGAAGCGTTCGCGGAAGCGTCACGCTTCAGGGTCGACTTCTACTCGTGCCTGCACGGACACCGTGACGAACTGTTCGAGCTGACGGACGCTTTGTTATGTGCGGACGGGCCGGTGAAGACACCGGTGGATCTGACTCTGCTGGCTGAGCACCGCCGCGGGCATGGCGCGTTGTACGCGTCCTTGAGTGACGGCCGGATCGACGCCAGACGGCTACGGAGAACGCTTGCCGCGCTGTCACAGCCGCAGGCTGCCGACGGCCGGCTCGTCCTGGCGGTGGACGTGAGCAATTGGCTCCGGCCCGAGGCCGAGTGCAGCCCGGAGCGGTTGTTCTGTCACACCTTCGGCCGCGGTCGGGACCAGCACCTGATGATCCCCGGATGGCCCTACTCGTTCGTTGCCGCGCTGGAGAGCGGCCGTACGTCATGGTGCCAGCTGTTGGACGCGGTGCGGCTCGGCCCGGAGGATGACGTCGCCGAGGTCACCGCCGTCCAGGTCCGCCGTGTCGTCGAGGATCTGATCGCTGGCGGACGGTGGCGCGAGGGCGACCCGGACGTCCTGGTCGTCTTCGACGCCGGCTACGACGCCCCGCGCATGGCCTACCGGCTCTACGGGCTGCCCGTCGAGGTCCTGGGGAGGCTGCGCTCGGACCGCGTCATGCGCCGGCCGACGCCCTCGCTCAAGGAGTACGCCGAGGCCTATCCCCGGGGCGGACGGTATCCGAAGCACGGCGAGGAGTTGCGCTTTGCCAAGCCTGAGACCTGGGGTGAGCCGTACGCCGCGACTGTCCAGGTCGCCGACCGCTACGGCACAGCCCGGGCGATGGCCTGGGACCGTCTCCACCCCAGGCTCACCACCCGCTCCGCATGGATCGACCACGACGGCGAACTCCCGATCATCGAGGGGACGCTGATCCGCCTGGAGGTCGACCGCCTGCCCGGCGGGGGAGATCCGCTGCCGCTGTGGCTGTGGTCCTCTGCCACCGGAATGAACGGCGCCGACGTCGATCTGCGCTGGCAGGTATTCCTGCGGCGCTTCGATCTGGAGCGCACCTTCCGGATGATCAAGCAGACCCTCGGATGGACACGGCCGAAGCTTCGCACCCCGGCAGCAGCAGACCGGTGGACATGGCTGATCATCGTCGCGCACACCCAGCTGCGGCTCGCCAGGCCACTCGCCGAGGACATCCGCCGGCCCTGGGAGCGGCCGGCCGAACCGAACAGGCTTACCCCCGCCCGAGTCCGACGCGGGTTCAGAAACCTCCGCCCGACTTTGCCGTGTCCGGCCCGTGCGCCCAAACCCAACCGGCCCGGCCCCGGCAGGCCGCTCGGCTCCAAGAACCGGCAGCCTGCCACCCGCTACGACGTGGGCAAAACCGTCCGACGCCCCGAGACCATCATCGAACGCGACCGGGCCAGACCCTGACGAGTGTCGTGGGGGATCCCAATTTGGGCTCCACGTGTCAGATCGCGGTGGGGATGTAGCGGGTTGCTGCGAGCTTGGCCATCGTCCGAAGTCTCGCAAAGTAGGAGGCGCAGTACTCCGAGTTGATCAGGGTCAGGACCTTGTCGAGGTCGGCGATGCAAGCCCACAGGATGGCAATGCCACTGTCGTCGAGCCCACCGTTCAGCTCTCTCTGAACGAGGCCGGCGACGTCGGCGTCCAGGAGGATCAGCTCTACGCCCTCAACGTCAATACCGCGGAAGCTGTCCGGGTACAGGGCGCGCCGGTGTTCCTCCCACAGCCGGGCGAGTCGATCTTCAGGCTGCGCTCCGTTCATGTCGACAGCTCCCACCTCTGCCGCAGATGGTGGGGGAAGGAGCAGGGAAACAGCATCGAAGACAGCACGCAACATGGTGATGGCCCTGACCGGGCCGAGGGCGGCACTTGTCACAGTGCCCCGCGTGAGACTGTCGCGCAGTAGTCGACTGCGGTCGAGCTCGGCAGCGAGTTCGACCGGGATGAGCCCTGCATCGGCGGCCCGCTCGACGAGGTCCTGGACCGGTTCGTCGATGGCCAGACGCTCGGCAAGGACGTGCTCCAGAGCGAACAGGGAATGCGTGACGGCAACGGTGGCGAACTCGTACCGGTAGTAGGAGTGCCGGATGAGCTCGCGGGACGTTTCCATCGCGCTCATGACGTACATCGACGCGCCGCCGGGCAGAACCAGGTCGGCCACCAAGGCGTCCATGCCCGCATAGTCGAGAACGACGTCGCGCACACGCGGGTCCGCTACTGGCAGAGGGGGCGGGCCGGGCAGCGGCGGCAGGGTGTTCACCAGCGCAGTCTTGTCGTCTGAAGGCTCGCGGTGCCAACGGATTTGCTCGGGGCGGTTGGCGACCCGGTGCCGCACGTCGCGGCTGGCCCGATCCGACCTTAAAGAACAAGCTCAGGCGGGGCGGGTCGATGTAGCGCATCTGCGCCTCTGTCCTGCACCTCCACCCGGACGCTCCCACCCACTGCACCACCGCCCGGGTGATGGACTGGGTCGCCTCTTTGCCGGTCAGGCCGGTGAAGGAGAAGCCGGTCTCGGACAGGTAGGTGCGTAAGGAGATGGCGAGGCTCTCGTACTCGCTGGCCTCCGTCGGTTCATCGGCCATCCGGTGATTCTCTACTCGCCCACTGACAAGGGCCGGAGAGTGACGGCGATCATCGTCAGGGCGTCCGGCCGGGCCATCCGACGGTGAATCGCTCCAGCCTGATGACCTCGGCAAAGGCGTGTCAGTGACGCGTCCTACGGTGCGTGCTATGACACGTCGTACTCGTTTCCTCGTCAACGAGCACCCCACCGTCGCCGCCCAGTGGCACCCGGAGCTGAACGCCGACCTGGACCTGGCGCAGATCGGTCCCGGCTCTCACAAGGCTGTGTTCTGGCGGTGCGACGACGGGGCACGTCTGGCAGGCCCAGGTCCATTCCCGTGTCGCTGGGACCGGCTGCCCGCAGTGTGCCGGGTACGTTCCCCGTGGCCGGGCCACGCTCAGCGAGCACTCGCCCGGTTTGGTAGCGGAGTGGCACCCGCGCAACGACGCTGCACCTGACCAGTTCGGGCCCGGCTCACAGCGCAAGGTCTGGTGGCACTGCCCGGTCGGGCACGAGTACCCGGCGCGAATATCCAACCGCAGCCGCGGCACCGGCTGCCCGGCCTGCGCGAGGGCCGGCCTCGATGCACCGGACAGGCGTTTGGCCGACATGCCCGAGCTGCTCGCCCAGGTGGACCCCGACAGCGCACCGGCCGACGTGGCAGAACTGCTGGTCA
Organism: Streptomyces sp. NPDC043853; assembly: GCF_056436025.1. Classification (NCBI taxonomy): domain Bacteria; kingdom Bacillati; phylum Actinomycetota; class Actinomycetes; order Kitasatosporales; family Streptomycetaceae; genus Streptomyces; species Streptomyces sp. NPDC043853. The sequence goes on along the minus strand of NZ_JBWKDJ010000016.1, from coordinate 167,709 downwards.
ACTCCCGCGTACGACTGGGATGGCGCTGTTCCCGGGGACACCGCTGGGAGGCGAAGGTGAGCCACAGGACCGTCGCCGGATCGGGCTGCCCAGCCTGCGCCCGGAGGAAGCGCGCTCCCGCTCTCCCCGAGGCGCGGCCGGACCTGGCGGTGCAGTGGCACCCCGAGCGCAACGACGGACTGGAGGCCGAAGCTGTGACCGCCGGTTCGCACCGCCTGGTCTGGTGGAAGTGCACCGTGTGCGCCGGCGAGTTCCGGGCCAAGGTGTTCCACCGCGTCCGCGGCATCGGCGCGTGCCCCTCCTGCTCCGGCCGGGTGCGCTACCAGGCGCTGTCGAGCGAGAGCCCCGAGCTCGCGACGCTGTGTCACCCGTCCTTGAACGATGCCCTCACCCGGCGGAAGAGACCGCCGGGGCCAACGTGCCGGTCTGGTGGCTGTGCCCCGCCGGGCACGAGCCTTGGTTCGCCCAGGTGGCGCACGTGTTCATGGGCAGGCAGGGCTGCCCGCGCTGCCGGAAGCGGACAAGCGTCTCCCGGCAGGAGACGGAACGTGCCCACGTACAAGGCCCTGCCCCGCTTCACCGCCGACCTGGACCGCCTCACCCCCGAGCAGCGCCGCCGCTTCCACCAGACCGTGACCGCCTTCGTCGAGGACCTGCGCACCGGCGCTTCCGCGCCGGCCTCCGCGAAACGCGTGAGTTCCCCGATTCCTGCGCCTGCTCGCAGTGGAACCCGTCTGGACATCGGACTACCGTCCCTGGGAGCCGACAGGTTCCCCAGATCAGTGCCGGCCTCGACCTATGGGCCGCGGGGTGGCCACCTGGGCCCCGTTGCCGCTTGGCCTGGCTGCGCTTGGGGACCCGACAACGCTGCGTCCTCGTCGCTGGGGCGCGGCAAGCACATCCCTGATGCCGGCGCCCCGATCTCGTCTTCCTACCTTCCGACCGCCGCCCGCGACTGACGCTTCGAGCGCGGTCGCCGCGAATCTGCGGGCGGCGGTGGAGACGGTCAGGCCGGGTTGATGTTCTCCGCCTGCGGGCCCTTCTGGCCCTGGGTGACGTCGAACGTCACGGCCTGGCCCTCCTGGAGCTCACGGAAGCCGGAGGAGTTGATCGCCGAGTAGTGAGCGAAGACGTCCGGACCGCCACCGTCCTGCGCGATGAAGCCGAAGCCCTTCTCCGCGTTGAACCACTTCACAGTGCCCGTAGCCATAGCCAAGCCTTCCAGTCGATGTACGCCTCCGCGACGTGCGGAGGCGGAGGTGATCGCCCTGGTTCCTGCGACACGGCACAGCAAAATGTCCACGCCTTCGGCGTGGGCACAACGGCAACATCCGAACCACGACAGCTAACCCAGACGGTACACGCACACACGCCCTGTCACCAGAGCAGAGTGGTCGCGTCACGGCAGCGCCCCCGCGCCGGGCTCGGACGGCAGCAGGCCGCTTCAGGAGGCGGCCGGTGGCCTCGCTTCTTCGGCTGCCCGGCGGTATTCGGCGTTGAGCCGCTGAGCCTCTTCGAGCTGGTCCTCGAGGATGACGATCCGGCAGGCGGCCTCGATCGGGGTGCCCTGGTCGACGAGCTCCCGGGCACGGGCGGCGATCCGCAGCTGGTAGCGGGAGTAGCGTCGGTGTCCGCCGGCGGAGCGGAGCGGGGTGATGAGGCGGGCTTCGCCGATGGCGCGGAGGAAGCCCTGGGTGGTGCCGAGCATCTCGGCGGCCCGGCCCATGGTGTAGGCGGGGTAGTCGTCGTCGTCCAGGTGGCCGTCGAGCGGGCCCGTCGGATCCGGTGCTGTCATGGAACCTCTCTCGTGGAACGCGTTGAGGGGCCCTGGCGCCTATGGCACCAGGGCCCCGAAGGAACTGCTACACCATCTGCCGACCCTGATCCTGCGTCGGCCTTCTGTGTCCGCCGGCCCGACCGGAATGCTGTCGGGGCTGCGGGGATCGCGGTTGCTTGACCGGAGACCACCTCACTATCGATGTCCTGCGGTACCCGGGCTCCAACTTCCGCCCGGGCGATCCTGATGGCGTCCCGTTCCTCCGTTCTTCCCTCGGTGATCAACTGCTTCAACTATGGGTACTACGAACTACTTGTGTTGCCGATACTGCGTACTGCTCGTGGCCTTATCCAGCGCCACGTTCCGGCAGCCGGCCTGTCGCCCATCCTGCGTCTCCTCGGGCTTGGAACCCCACTGCCGAACCTCCCGGTGCGCGCGCCCGCAGCCGACGCCTTCACCGAGGTACCGCTCACTGACTTCACTGCTGGGTACTGCGAACTGCATTCACTGCGGGTACTGCCACTGCGTTAACTGCGGTACTGCTTGCGGCGGCCCCTGATCACTGCGGGCCACCCGGTGCGGTCACCAGTCCCGTCGCCGTCCTGCAACCAACCTGGCTTCGAAACTCCGCCACCGCACCGTCCTGCGCACTGCAACTGCGGTTGTTGCGGTCTTGCTGCCCGGCAGTTCGTCTCTGCCGGGCCCTTCGATCTCTTCGGGCTACGTACGAAACCATACCAGTGCCACACCTCAATGTCTACATTGACCAACATAGATTTTTGTGGATTCGAAGATGAGGTAATCGGCCTCGAGCAGCGACACCGAAGGACGCAGTGGCGGCCGCTACCGGGTAGCCCGCCCCTGGCCGGGGCACAAGCACTGGGCGGAAATGCCCCGCGCGGAGCGCCCCAGGAGACCGAGGTGAAGTTGATGGACACGATGATCCTCCGCGTGGCGGCGGCCCCCTCCGCCCCCGCCATCGCCGACGCTCGCGAGCGAGCCCGGGACTTCCTCGAGGTCCTGGCACCCCGGCTCGGAGTCGAGGCCGCCGGCACCGTGGTCCTGGTCGTCTCGGAACTCGTCACCGACGCCCTGCGCCATGCCGGCGGCACCTGCACCCTGGACTTGACCGCCCACCCGGACAGCATCGAGGTGGCCGTGCACGACCCGAGCCCACGGGCGCCGCGCATGCGTACCCCGGCCCATCCCAAGGCCAGAACCATCACCGTCTCCGCATACCCGCCCCCAGCCGTCCCGCGATCGGCGAGCCGAGGTGCGGGCCCGGGGCGAGAGGAGGGTCATGAAGCTCGAGATGCCGCCCCCTTGGGCGGTCGAGGCGGCGAGCTGCAGCGAGGCGCCGCTCTCTGTTGTCTCCGGCCTTGTCCAGGGAGCAGGCAGAGCAAAGATCGTCTGGATGCCCCGCACCGTGGTGCCCACGGAGCAGGAGAATCGTTTTGCTGACGTGAGGCCGATCATGGGAGCGCGCCGAGTCTGCACCGACGGAAGGGCCCTCTTGTGATCCACGCTTCGCTGGTGTGTCAAGGCTGCTCCGGCACCCTCTACGCGTCTCCACCCAAGGCGGTGCCGCATCCCTGCCCACCTGGAAGGTCGACCACGACCACACCCAGGCTGCCTGCCCTGTGCGCCCTCTTCTGCCGCTGGAAGGGACAGCCGCCCACATCCAGGAACTGCCCCACGCCGGCCACGTGCTGACGCAGCAGGCCTAACACCGTCGGGCCCGCCGGCCACGGGGGTCACGCGATGGCGCGCGCCCCTTCGTTTAGGAAGGGGCCAAGCGGTCATACGCGGCGCTGTAGGACCTTTCCACGGAGCAGGGAGTGATCAGCTGTGTCTGGTGAGCAGAAGGCCGAGGCGAAGATCGAGCAGGCCAAGGGCAAGCTCAAGGAGACCGCCGGCCGCCTGACGGGCAACGAGCGACTGACCGCCGAGGGCCGAGCGGAGCAGGCCAAGGGCGACGCCCGCCAGGCCAAGGAGAAGATCAAGGACACCTTCAAGCACTGAGACTCCGCCTCAGACGACGGGTCCGGGACCGCAGCTGCGGTCCCGGACCCGTTTCGTATGTGCCCGTGGGCCGGGCCCCCGTCAGGCGGCGGCGGGCTCGGGCCGGCGCAGCTGTGCCTGGCCGAAGAGGAGGGCGTAGTCGTCGGGGAGCTGGCCGAGGATGCGGGCGAGGAGGTCGGGGCCCGTAAGTCGGGTGACGACGGCGAGTACGGCGCCGGTGTCCCAGCGGGCGACAGCCGGGCTCACCCCGGTGCGGGCTGCCAGGTCCTTGACGAAGCCCCAGCCGGTGAGGTGTTCGGTCTCGGGGATCTGGGCGGTCAGCGTGAGGGCGGCTTCGCCGGGCAGCACCTGGGCGAGGTCGACGCGTTCGTCGCCGGTGAGCTGGCGGCCGAGAGCGGACAGGACCTGGTGGACGGCTTCGGCGGCGCGTTCGCGGGTGGGGTAGGCACCCTCGTAGCGCACGCGTTCCAGCATCTGGTCGAACGTCATGGCCGGCTGGGAGGCGTTCGCTCGAGGCTGGTCGTACACGGCTGTGGTTGCCTTTCTGTGCGGAAGGTCCGGCCATGGGCCGGTGGCGGTCAGGTGGACTTGCCGGTCAGGCGGGCTGGGGGCGGCCGAAGAGGAGGTCGTAGCCGGGCGGGAGCTGGAGCAGGACCTCGCGGATGAGGACATCGCCCGCGGCAGCGGCCGCGGTGGACAGGACCGCGCCGATGTCCCACAGGGCGGTCTCCTCGGTGGCCCCTTCGATCCAGGCCGCGGTCGCCCGGACGAACCGTTCGGGGGAGAGTGGTTCGGCGGCCTGCAGCGGGTTGAGGAGGATCAGCGCGTATGTCTCGGGGAGCCGGGCGGCGAGCTCGGCGCGGACCGTGCCGACCAGGTGTGCGCCGAGCAGGGCCAGGACGACGCGGGCGACACGGTCGGCTTCCCCAGCGGTTTCGTACTCGCCGCGTTCCTGCACGTGGGCCAGGAACGACTCCCTGCGCATCGACATCGACATCACCTCCGGGGAGGGGTGAAGCAGGTCAAAGAAGGGGGCGGAGGGCGGGTGCCGGAGGGGGATCGGCTCTTCCCCGCCCTCCGCTGGCTGCGGGTGCGCTTCAGGCGGAGATCTGCTTGGGGCCGGCGTCGGCGCGGATGCTGATCTTGCGCGGCTTGGCACGCTCGGCAATCGGGATCCGCAGGGTCAGGACACCCGCGTCGTAGTCCGCCTCGATGTGCTCGGTGTCGAGGGTGTCGGCCAGCATGATCTGGCGGGAGAAGACACCCAGCGGCCGCTCGGAGAGTTCCACCTTCACGGAGTCGGCCTTCAGGGCCGGGCGGCGCTCCGCCTTCACGGTCAGCATGTTCCGCTCGACATCGATGTCGATCGCGTCGGTGCTCACACCGGGGAGGTCGAACGCGATCACGTACGCGTCGCCGTCGCGGTAGGCGTCCATCGGCATGACCGACGGCTTCGACCAGGTCCCCGACGTACCCGAGAGCTGCTGGACGATCCGGTCCATCTCGCGGAACGGGTCGGTGCGCATCAACATCGCGAAACACCTCCAGTTGGTTCAGGCAGAAACTGCCAATGCGCTTCAACGTGCTCCCGTTGTAACATGTCATCGGAACGATGACAAGCAGGACGTCATCTGGAGGATGACAAGACGACGGAGCATGCCGCGACCCCAGCAGATACCCCCCCCCGCACCCGTGTCCTTCCAGGCCGCCGCAGCAGCCCTGGAAGCCATCAACCGGTCCGTGCAGCAGGCACAGCAACCCTCAACAGCAGCCCCGACCGCAGCGCCTCACGGCGCGGCCTCCGGCCCGCACCCGGCGCTGGCCGCGCTGCTGATGCTGCGCGAGGTCCGCGAACAGCTGGCCGGCTGGGAGAGCGGACTGATCGAAACCGCCCGCGGGCAGGGCGTCAGCTGGGCCGACCTCGCCGGCCCCCTCGGCGTGGCCAGCCGGCAGGCCGCCGAACGCCGCTACCTGCGCCTGCGCCCCGGTCCGGACGGAAGCACCGGCGAACAGCGCGTCCAGGCCACCCGCGACACCCGCGCCGCCGACCGCACCGTCACCGCCTGGGCCAGAGACAACGCAGCCGACCTGCGACGTCTCGCCGGACAGATCACCGCCCTCACCGGCCTCCCCGCCAGCGCCGACCCCGCAGTCGGCGAGCTGAACCAGGCCCTCGCCGACAACGACGCCGCCCGCCTGGTGCAGCCCCTGGCCGCTACCCGAGCACACCTGCGACCCCAGGACGCCCACCTCGCCGAACGCATCGACACCCTCACCCGCCACACCGACCAGCTCCGCCAGAACACCCGCGACCAGCGGAGCACGTAACCACAGCAGCCTCGCCCCCGGGACAGCCGCACCTGACTCGTTGGGCGGGACATGAAGCACTCCACCCGCTGGCCGAGAGCACGGTGATCGTGGTGTGTGCCCTCGCCGGCGCTGCTGGCCCGAGCGGTGGAGCGCTGGAACCATCGAGGACGCGACCACAGCGCTGGAGGTCCTCGCTGGAGCCCTGTCCGAGCTCAGCCGGGAGGCGGCCGCGATCCTGGAGCCGCAGTCCCCGCACTCCGCGAACGCGTCGAGCACGCCCCGGCCGCTTCCCGCCGTCCGGCCGGACAGACCGCGCGGAGGACCCGGCGGTGCTGAGCACCGGCCTGCGACGGGCGCTCACCACGCACAGCCTCACCGGGCACCGGGTCGACCAGTTGGACCCGCCCTGCTGACCGTCACGGACGAACCCCGGTGGGGCGCAGGGCCGGCCGAGACGGCGGCAGCCGCCCTCGCGGTGGCTCTGGCCGCCTCCGGGCCCGGGACATACGCACGGGTCCTCGCCTCCGGACAGGTCACCGCCGGCCTCACGCCGACAGCGGCCGTGCAGGTGACCGCTGCGCTGAACACCCGCCCGGCGCCCGCCGCCCCGGCATCGCGGCCCCGGCGCCGCGGGCTCGGGAACGGCTGGAAGGCATCGACGCTGGCTACTGAGCGGCAGGAGCTCAGTTGTCGGGGGACAGCTTCCGGTTCGTGCCGGACCGGTTGATGTCCAGGTCGAGCAGCGCGGTGAGGGCGGTGCCGCTGTTCCAGAAGCCGAGGAGGTCGACGTCGACGAGGACCAAGCCGTGGCGGGCGGCGAAGGCGCGGGCCTGCTTGGTGAACTTGCAGGAGGCGACGAAGAGCGGGACGTCCGCTCCATGTTCGCTGCGCGCGGTGCCGTTGAACTTCTGGAGGTCAGGGCTGCCGACGGTCCGGTGCTTCGCGTAGCGCTTGCACTGCACCACGAGCTTCCGGCCGTCCGGCAGCCTGCCGATCACGTCGGCGCCCAGATCGTTCGCCGCACCCACGCGCCGCACCTCGGCGCATCCGTCCCGGCGGCACAGTTCCGCGACGTACTCCTCGAACTGCAGCGGGTCCATCGCCCAGAGCGCCTCCATCGACCGTACGGCCTGGATCCTCGCCTGCTCTGCCAGCCGCGCCTTCTCCGCTTCGGCTTCACGACGCCCAGACCGAACCAGGACCCCCACCAGGCCGCCCGCGCCAAGGACGGCTAACAACACCAGCACCACCGTGCCTGTTCCCATGATCTGGCCCTCCCCCTACGTGGCTGTCGGCCAGGTACAGCTCCCCATCCCCACAGCGCTCAATCCCACGCTCGCTCTCGTGGCGCTCGCCGGGTGTGCCTGGGTGGGGAGCGGCGGTCTGGTCAAGCGGTGTGTGCCAGGGCGATGCCTGGTGGTGTCTCCTCGAGGCCGAGTACGGCGAGCAGGGGTTCGCCCCAGTGAGCCCAGCGGTTGAGCCGAGTTTGGTCTACGAGGTGGATCTCGTGATCACGTGCGAAGTCGGCGGCTGGCTTGGTGAACGTTCCGTTGGTCACGGCCACGACGATGTCGGCACGATGCTGCGGGCGGGCGGTGCCATTGAGGGTCTGGATCTCGGGTGACCCGACCTTTTTCACTCCCACCTGGCGATGCTTGCACTGGAACACGATGCGCCGGGAGTCGGGCGTCACCGCGATTACATCTGCGCCGAGGTCGCGTGCTCCGCCGCCTTCTCGGAGGATGTGGCAACCGTCGCGTCTGGCCAGGGCGGCCACTGCTTGCTCGAACGCGGTTGGTGCCATGTCGTGTATGTCCTCGAGGGAGATGCTGGCTTTAACGCCTTGTTCTGGCCCCACTTTTCCGGCCTGGGGTGGCTCCATTCAGGGGAGTTGGGTGCTGTCGGAACGGTCTGATGTGGCCCCGGGTTCCGGTCAGTTATGGCCCCACTCACGGGCCCTATCGGTGCAGGAAGCGAGGGCCGGCCGTCAGGATGTACTGGCTGAGGAGTTCGCGGTTGTGAAAGGCGGAGTGCAAGAGGATGGCCAGCTCTGTGAGGGCCTTGAGGTCGCTGCTCGAGACAACGAATGTGCCGGCTTCTGATCCGAAGTGGAGCTTGTCCGCGCTGGCGGGCATGCGGGAATTGACCAAGGACTCGGCCAGCCCCTCCCAGCCATGACCATGGCTCTCGGCGTTGTGCTCCTCGAAGACGTCGGCGACCTGCTCCATGTCGCCGTCGAAGAGATAGAGGCAGTAGGAGGGGTCGGGTTCACCGGTTTCGTCCAGGTGGAACGGGGCCAGGGCTGATCGGTCGCTCATGGGGGTGATGGTAGGTGCCCGGGTCTTGATCGGGACGGGGCGGTTCGTCAGGCTGAGCGGGCGGTCGCCTTCGCGGTCGGCTTTCGTCTGGGCGAGCCGGTAGGACTCGGTGCCGGTCTCGATGATGGTGCCGTTGAAGGTGAGCCGGTCGACGATGGCCGCGCAAAGCCGCGGGTCGGTGAAGGTCTTGGTCCAGCCTCCGAACGACTCGTTCGAAGCGATGGCCACACTGTTCTTCTCCTCCCTCTCGGTCAGAACCTGGAACAGCATCTCGGCGCCCCGCCGGTCGAGCTCGAGATAACCCAGCTCATCGATGCAGAGAAGATCGACGCGCCCGTAGCGGGCGGTCGTCTTGGACAGCTGCTTTTCGTCGGCGGCCTCGACGAGCTCGTTGACGAGCTTGGCGGCCAGGGCACAGCGGACGCGGCAGCCGGCCATGGCGGCGGCCGTCCCGAGGCCGATCAGCAGGTGCGACTTGCCGGTGCCGGAGTCACCGATCAGGCAGAGCGGCTCGCCCTTCTTGACCCAGTCGCAGGTGGCGAGGTTGTTGACCACGGCGGGCTCGACGTTGGGGTTGGCGCTGTAGTCGAAGTCGGAGAGCCATTTCTGGCGGGGGAAGCCGGCCGCCCGGATCCGTCGCTCCGAGCGTCGCCGGTCGCGGTCCTCGCACTCGGACATCAGAAGCTCGGCCAGGAACCCTCGGTAGGAGAGCTGTTCGCGTTCGGCGCGGGCGACGAGGTCGGGGAACTGGGCTCGCATGGTGGGCAGCCGCAGGACCCGGCAGGCGGTGTCGATCGCCGCGTCGGAGGCGGTCTCGGTCAGGTTGTGGTGCGGGCCGGTCATGGCGCGTCCTTCCTGGAGCGGTTCAGAAGCTGGTCCCAGCGGTCGAGAGAGGGCAGGGGACGCTGGTCGTGGGGAGGCGGACGGCCCGGCGGGCGTTCAGGCTGACCACCTCGCTGGGCTCCGGCCCAGGCAGAGCTGGCGCCGGCCCGGTGACCGTCACCGTGGGGGAACGGCCATCGCTCCGAGCGGCCTAGCGGGCTTCGAGGGCGACGATGTCGGCGGTGTGGGCGCCGGCCGCGAGGGCGGATCGGATTCCGGCGATCACGTCGCGGTGTTCGAGGTGGCGGTGCAGCAGGAGCACGCGACGGGAGACGTAGTCCCAGACCGTGGTGTAGGCGATCTCCGCCCCGCACTCCTGACGCAGCCGGTTCAAGATCCGCTGGACCGTGTGCCGCTGCTTCGGCGACGCCTCCAGATCCCCCAGCAGCCACTCGTCGATCGTCTTCTTGAACGGATCCAACCCGGGCGCGGGCCGCACCGGCGTCTTCCGCGGCCTGGGCACCGGCGACGACAAAGCCTCGCGCACGAGCCGGCGATGCACGCCGTACTTGCGGGCCAGCGCCCGCATCGACAGCTCCTCCTGCCACGAGTCACGGCGGATCCGCAGGAACAGCTCTTCCCTCGACAACTCCATCCGGCATCGCCCCCACACGGTGGCCCACCACGACCGTCCCACCACCCGCCACCCGGTGGGGCCAGATCAGACCGGAACAACCCCCGAACGCTTCCGTACGCCCCAGGGGCGGGGCCAACTCAAGCCGGAAAGTGGAGCCGAATCAGAGCGTTAACGCCACACCACCGCCCGGCGGTGGGCCGACCGCATCACGCACCTGCTGGACCTGGTGCCCTCGACCGTCCACCGGGTCCTGACCCGATTCGGCCTGGCCCGCCTGGACCGGGCCACCGGCACTGTCATACGCCGCTACGAACGCGACTCCGCCGGAGCCATGTCCACGCCCCGGCTCCGGCGATGACGTGCCGGTCAGCCCGCAGCCGCGCCCCTGATCACCAGGAATGGTGGGAGGGACCCGTGCACAGCGCAGCGTCCCCCCTACTCCCGTCTTTCCGCCTGCTGCTCGCAGGTCGGGGTCGGCAGGCAGGTCCAGCGGTTCGGGGGCCCGCCGTCCTCACTCCCCCGCAGGGAGCGGAGTCGAGCGGACGGGGAAGGTCGGGAGGATGCCTGTGGGGGGTGGGGAGGGGGCGGGGGTGAGGGTGGGGCAGACGCGGCGGAAGGGGACGCCCGGGGCCATCCGCTCCCATTCGGCGAGGGTGGGGTTGGCGGCGGCGAGGCGGCAGGCGCGGGCGACCGGGTCACGCAGGGTGGCGCCGAGCTGGGCGATGTTCCAGCGGACGGCCTGACCGGGGTAGTTGTAGGTGGTCAGTGTGGCGCTGTCGGAGGAGATGCCGAGGGCGCGCGCCTCGTCGTCCAGAGTGAGGGTCGCTACGGGGTGCGGAGCGGTGGGGTCCCACACGTCCCAGGCCAGGAGCCGGGTGCCGGAGGCGGCGCCCATGAGGAGTCGGCCGTCTGTGCTGAACGCGTACGGCCCCGTCTCGCTGCCCTGGGAGAGGTGGCTCCGGAACCGGGGCCGGGCCGGGTCGGAGACGTCGTAGAGGAAGCCTCCCCTGCCACCGAACTCCGTCACCAGCAGTCGAGTGCCGTCGGGGGAGAACGCGCGCGGCGTCGGATAGGTACGGCTGCCGTCGGCGGAGGGCAAGGCGGACAGCCGGTCGGGCTTGCGCGGGTCACCGACGTCGTACAGTGCGCCGTCGACGGCCAGGAGGGGGTCCTCGGGGGCGAGCAGGACTTCCGGGACGTGCTTCCAATCCCGTTTGACGGACCCGAGCCGTTCCGGCCGGCCTGGCCGGGAGAGGTCCCACAGGGTGGCTCCGGCCTCGGAGCCGGTCGCCATGAGGCCGTCCCGGATGGAAACCTTCAGATCGTACGTGTCGCCCGCCGCGCCCGCCTGGAACCGGAACTCCTGCTTCGGGCGAGCGGGATCCCGTACGTTCCACACCGTCAGGACGCCCGCCGGGCCTTCGGCCGCCAGCCGACCGCCGTCGGTCGAGAACCACATCGCCGTGTTCCGGAATTCCCCGCCCGCCTCCAGGCGGACCGCTCCTGCCCGGTGGCCCGCGGACAGCCCCGTCAGCGGAATCAGACCGAGCTGATCGTCGGCGGTGGCCACGGCCAGCAGGCTCCCGTCGGGGGACAGGACGTGGGGGACCACCGATTGCAGCCACCGGTAGTAGTCCGGTGCGGGTAGGGTGAACGGCCGCGCGGCGACGGTGGGGAGCAGCCGGTCCGTCAGCGACCAGAGCCTCACTTCCCCGTCGCGGTCGCCGGTGGCGAGCGTACGGCCGTCGGGCGCAAATGCCAGGGCCGAAATGGTGGTGGCGTGACCGGACAGGACGGCCGAACGGGTCGGACGGGCCCCGGAGAGGTCCCATACCGTCGCCGAGTGGTCGGTACTGCCGAGGGCGAGGTGGCGGCCGTCCCGGCTGAGTGCGACGGCTTCCACGGGGCCGCCGTGGCCGCTGACCACAGCGGTGGGGCGGCGGTCCGCGGCGGCAAGGCCTCGGCCGGCGGCCGCGGAGATGTCCCACAGTCGGACCTGGGCGTCGCCGGAGCCGACGGCGAGGGTGTTACCGTCCGAACTGACAGCCATGGCGCGGGCCGGGCCGCCGGTGCCCTCCAGCGTGCCCAGGCTGCGCGGCCGGCCGGGGTTTCCGACGTCCCACAGCTCCACCGTGCCGTCCTGCCAGGCCAGCGCGAGGGAGGCCCCGCCCGGTCCGAAGGCGGCGGCCTGGACGTTGCTCTCGCGCTGGGGGAAGGTTGCGCGGGCGTGGACGGCACCGCGTCCCGGGTCCACCGACCAGAGCCTCGTCTGGTAGGAGGAGGACGTCATCAGCAGCCGGCCGTCGGGGCTGAACTCCGCCTGCTCCACGAATCCCTCCATCGGCAGCGCGTTCCTGCCCCGGGGTTGCGGGCGGCTGCGGTCGGCGGCGAGCGAGAACGCGCCCACGGACTTCTCGTCGTCCGCGCCGGTGAGCAGCAGGGACGTGCCGTCGCCGATCCAGAGCGCGGTCTTCCCCTGGAAGCCCGACTTCTTGGCGACGACCTCGGCGAGCTTGCGCGGCTCCCCGCCGGCCCGTGCCGCGTCCCACAGGCCGACGACCCCGTCGTACTGACCCACGGCCAGGGTCCGGCCGTCGTCGCTGTACGCCATCGTTTCGACCCAGCCCCCGGCGTCGAGGGAGCCCGCGTACTGTGTTCCGTTCAGTACGTCCATCAGTGTGTCGCGGGTCTGCGACGACGGGGCCTCGCGGTGGGCGGCGACCGCGAGCAGCAGGGCCGCGCGCGGATCGGAGCCGATGCCGGCGCGGGCGGCTGCCTGGAGCTGGCGGTTCTGTGCCTGTTCGCCGTTGGCCCGGGCGTTCGACCGCTGTTGGAGCGCGACTCCCGCGGCGACCAGGGCCAGGCACAGTATCCCGCCGATCACCCCGGCGAACTGCCTCAGCCGGCGCGCCTGGCGCTGCAGCCGTAACCCCGCCTGGCGGATGTTCTCCGCCTGCTCCTGCTCCCGTGCCAGCGCTTCCCGGAGCTCGCGCGTACGGCGCTTCTCCTGCTCCAGCTGGCGCCGCTCGCGCTGTCGTTCGGAGCGGTCGAGGGCCTGGCTCGCGGCGACGAACTGCCGGTCAAGGGGGCGTACCAGCCGTGCGTGCCGCTGCTCGCCCAGCCAGTCGACGGCCGCCACCAGGCGCGTACCGCGGTAGCAGTACTCGGGGGAACGCGCGGCGCGGTTCCAGGCGTCCGCGGCGTCGGTCAGCTGCTGGCGGGTCACCAGCCCGGCCCGGTCCTCTTCGATCCAGCGCCGGAGCCGGGGCCAGGCGCGCAGGAGCGCTTCGTGGGAGATCTGGGCCGTGCTCTGGTCGAGGGTGATGAGGCGGGCCCGGGCGAGCCGGTCGCGGACGCCGGTGACCGTGCGCCGCCGGGCCCCGGAGCGGTCCTCGAGCAGTTCGTCGAGGCCGATGCGGCGGCGGACGGCCTCGTCGCCGCTGCCGGTGAGGGAGACCATGGCGAGGACCAGTTCGCGGACGGCTTCGCGGCCCGGCTCGTCGAAGCCCTCGTAGATGTCCTCGGCCGTACGGGCCACGGATTCCCAGATCCCGCCGGTCGCCGCGTATCCGGAGAGAGTGAGGATCGCGCCGCTGCGGCGCATCCAGGTCTCGCGCAGGGCGTGGGCGAGGAACGGCAGCGCCGAGCCGTGGTCGCGGCCGCCGCCCTCGCGGGTATCGCGGAGGAGGAGGTCGACGAGTCCGGTCTCCAGCCGGAGTCCGGCGTCGTGGGCCGGGTGCTCGATGGCGGCGCGCAGGGAGTCCTCGTCCATGGGCCAGACGTTCCACTGCCTTTCGAGGGCGGGACGGAGTTCGGGGTGTTCGAGGCAGCTGCCGTAGTGGTCGGCCCGCAGGCCGAGGACGACGCGGGGGCTGTTGCCGTCCGTGGCGGCGATCGCGCCGCGGCACAGGGCGCGGATGAACCGGGCGCGCTCGTCGGTGTCCTTGCAGGCGGTGAAGACCTCCTCGAACTGGTCCACGACCAGCACCCGGCAGGCCCCGTCGTCGGGCAGGCGGCCGTCGCCGAGCTGCCGCTCGACCTCCGCTCGCGGTGTGCCGGAGGCCCGGGACCACAGGTCGGCGAGGGCGCGCAGCGGGTGCGGTCCGGGGGACGCGAGCAGCAGCGCGGGCCAGGGCGTGGCGGGGTCGGACTCGTACCGGCGTTCGAGGCCTGCGAGCAGACCCGCCCGCAGGATGGAGGACTTGCCGACGCCGGAGGCGCCGACAAGGACGACCGGCGCGGGAGCCGCCGCCTCCGGCGCGCCCGTCGGATGTGCGGGCCGCACGACTTCGGCGATCAGATCGCCGGCGAGCGCTTCGCGGCCGAAGAACCGCTCGTGGTCCTCGGCCCGGAAGGGTTCCATGCCGGGGTAGGGGCAGGCCGTGCCGTCGGCAGGGTGCGCGGGCCCGGGCGTCGGTACGGAGGCGGCGGGGTAGGCCCTGTTGGCGGCGACGACGAGTTCGCCTGCCCGGTCCTCGCTCTGCCGGTGGGGACGTACGGGCCCGTCCTGTAACCGGCGGTCGAGGTGGGTGTACACGCCGTCCAGGGTGAGCCAGGCGGGTGCGGAGGGATCGCCTTCGTGCAGAAGGTCGAGCAGCCTCCCGGTGAAGAGCGTGTGACGCTCGCCCTCGGGGGCGAAGGAGACGGCGTAGTTCGAGGCGGAGGTCAGCAGGAAGCTGCCGTCGGGCCGTGCGGTGACGTAGGGGTCGCGGACGGATCCCCGGGAGGCGGCCTGCGCCATGCCGGAGAAGCAGCAGTCGAGCAGGACTACGACGCGGGCGCTGCTGTTGCCGAGCGTGTCCCTGATGACCTGGTACGGGATGGAGCGCGCGATGCCCTGCGCGGTACTGGTGGCGGTGGCGAGGTAGAGCTGGTCCTGCGGGCCCAACAGCCCGTGGCCGATGAACGCGAAGAGAACCAGGCCGCGGGCGTCGGCGACGGCCTGCTCGACGGCCTCGACGACAGCGGCGCCGTCGGCGGGGTCGAGGAGCAGCTCGATCTGCGAGGGCTCCATGCCGCAGATCGCGTGGAGGGCGCGGGCGAGGTCGCGGGCGGACGCTTCGACGCTGGGCAGGTCGGGGAGTTGGGACCCTGGGCCGTGGACGCTCGTACCGACGAGCACGGCGCGGACGCCGGGGCCCGCGAGGTCGCTGGTACGGCGCGGCGGAGCAGTCACGGACGGCGGCCGTCACCGCCGGGCTCGGGGTCGGGCCCGGGTTCTTCCCGTCCGTCACCGGATGCCTGGGCGGTTCCGTCCGCCGCCCCGGGTTCTGCCGGGGCGGCGGACGGCTCGGCCTGGACCTCACGCTCGGCCCGCTCGGCCCGCTCCCGGCACTGCACCGGGACGCCCAGCTGCCCCGCGATCTCCTGGGCGAGCGCGCCGGCTTGCCGGGCGTCGAGCCCCTTGACCCGGTCGGACGTCACGGTCACCTCGGTGCCGTCGGGCCGCGTGATGGTCACGGTCTGACTACCGCTGCGGTTCTGCACCCAGGTGACCACCGCAGCCACCAGCACGGTGACGATGCCTCCCGGCTCCAGCAGCACAGTGACGACCTCGGTTGCCGTCCCCATCGTCCCGGGCGCCGGCGGCTCACCGGCCCCGCGCCGCACGCGCCCGCGCAGCTCCCGCTGCTTCCCGAGCCAGCCCCTGAGATCGTCCGTACCGACCCGACCGCCGTCGTCCCGCGCCGTGATGGCGATCTGCATGGTTCTCCCACCTGAAACAGTACGAAGGCCAACTTCCCCTCACTGTACTGAAGATCGTCTCTCGGTCGTGCCCGCTTTCGGCCGAACCAGCCCGTCCCCGCCCACAGCAAATCGGGTGCACGGCCTGTCACTGAACCGTGCGCCAGGGCGGGGAGTCGGCGGGCAGGGCTCTCCATTTGCAGCCGGTGCCGACGATGTAGCGGATTGCGTCGACGCTCTCCCGTCCAGGGTGCTTATCCGGGGCTCCGCCGGCCTCGGTCTCGCAGGCCGGGACCGGCAGGAGGGGTTCGATCAGGGCCCACTCGGCGTCGGTGGTGTCCGCGGGGTAGCGGTGCCGGCTCATCAAGTCCACCCCGGTGAAGTCGAAAGCCGGGCTGAGGCGAGCCAGCTGTCTGCCTGCAAGGTCATCGGTGCCGCACCGGCAAGGGGCACGGGACACGATCGTGTCCGCGACCGGCAAGATGGCCAAGGCGTGGCGGCTCCTTGGCCACCGGACGCCGATGATCGCGGCGCTGAACGTGCCGCAAGTACGGATCCCTGCCGGTCAGCTCGAGAGACGGCTGACCAGTTCACGTGGCGTTCACCGGCAGGCATCGGCGACACCGAGCGCGCGATGGTGCTGGTGGATGCCGAAGACGATCCCGGAGAGCGCGCCCTCAGCCCAGGCGCCAGCGGTTCGCACCGACGCCGCTGCACGCGTGAGTTGCCCGTGAGGCGATCGCCGGGCCTCGAGGCGGCCGCTGACACTGTTTGACCCAGCTCGGAGCGGGCAGCCGAGTCAGGTCCGGCAATGCCGGGTCGGACCTGCCAGGGAGGGACCGCATGGGCGACTCCGATGCGAGGCCGGAGGTGCGAGCGGTGTTCGGGGCCGCCGACGCCGACGACGACTGGATGCTCGACGTACACGAATTCGGCCGCGCCATGAACCGGCTGACCGGGCAGAGCCTCAGCGGCGAATCGTTGCGGCATCTGTTCCACAGGACCGACGTCGACGGCGACGGACTGGTCACCCTTCCCGAGTTCGAAGACTGTGTGAAGGGGCTGTAGCCGATCCGCCTTGCTCAGCGCTCCGCGCCGGGAGGCGGATACCGGACTTTCCTGGCTCTGCGCAGGGGCCGCGTGTTTCGTCCACGGACAGGAGGGGGTGCGTACCGCGTCGCCCGCCACGACCAGGCCTGGCGTCGGGGTGCGTACGGTCGGCCGGTCCTCGTAACCGCCGACCGGGAAGAGGGGGCGGTCGGCCCGCCACTCGTGCCAGGCGTCGATCACCTTGGCGGCGCGGGTTTCCTGATACGCCTCGTGGAGCCGGCTCATCAGCAAGCCGCGGGAACGGCCTCCCGACACGGGCGGGATCCGTTGCGACCACGCACCGGAAGGGGCCGGCACGTGGAGGCGCGTTGCGTCCTGCACGCCGGCGACCTCGTGGTCGACGTCGCCCGGAACGTCCGCGAAGCCGTGCGAACCGCGGTCACCGCCGGTCACGACCCGCAGCGCGCGACTGGGCCCGTCATCGTCCTGGTCACCATCACCCGCAGGGTGTGAGGTGGCCGGTCGGTCGAACTCCCCCGGGGCGCGCGCCTCGCGTTCCTCGTGCGGTCCGCCGTCCTCGTCGAAACCCACTCGGGAGCGCCGCCCCGGATGAACGGCTCCGCTCGAGGAGGGAGCCGGAGGTCGGGGGCCGGGGGTCAGAGAGGGCCGCCGGTCAGCCGGGACAGGGCACCCCGGCGGCGAAGGCCAGCGCGGCGGCCGGCCGCGTACGAAACGGCGACGAGCGCGGCGGCTCCGGTGGCGGTGGCGGCCGTGAGGGCCTTGCGGGCACGGATCACGGTCCACAGCACTCCGGGCTGCCTGGGCGTTCCGGTTGCGGAAGCGCCGCGCGGCGTAGTTGACCAGGGAGATGTTCAACTCGATCAGCGTGCCGCGTACGTACTGGTACTCGCGGGTGCCCTCCTCCAGCGAGCGGAGTCTGACGAGGAAGAGCTTGGTCAGCTCCCGGGCGTCCGTCGGCGCGACCTCACGCGCCTGTGTCGTCAGCGGAGGAAGACCGGCCGTGTCGGCAATCGCCCCGCACACGGGGCCCGTTCCCGGGGCCGCCTCGAGATCGGCCGGGCGGACGGACTCGGCAACTGTTGCGGGGCGCGGCATGGTGACCTCTCTCCGGACGGGGACAGCGAAGACTTTCAGCGCCTCTTGCCACATCCGCGTTCCTACGCGCCTCGGTTGTTCTGGCGGAGGCGCATTCGGCCGTCTTCGCGCAGGGGGGGCCTCGGGCGCGTGGGCGGGTCGGACGGTGCAGCGCATGCACCGTCTGCAGAGCCGCGCCGCTGCCGCCATGTCCCAACGGCCAGTGCGGCCAGCCGACTTGGAGCCCCCGGCCGGGGCGAACTCGCGGCCCGAGCGACGTGTGGGGGACCCATACCCGGTCGTCCCGTCGTCCCGTCGTTCTGGAGCGGATGGGGCGCCTCGTCCGTGCCACGGGCCGTCTGGACCGCGGGGCTCGGCTGGCCCAAGTCAACGCGCGCGGTGCTGGATTCCCCGCTGCTGGGGGACCTCGGTCAGCCGGGGCGCGGCCGAACTGCGGTGGCGACCACGCAGTCGACGGCCCGGGAAGGGGTTGCGCCGCACCGGGGCGCTGGGGGCCGCGAGCAGGAAGCCGATGGGTGCGAGGACCGCGACGAGGATGAGCATGGTCACGAGGTTCATGGTCTCGCCTTTCGTCCGGTACTGCCTGTCTGTCACTACCTGTTGTTACCGAATTCGCGGTTGATAAACACAGAGGGTGACCAGTCGGGTCGGGGGCC
Source organism: Streptomyces sp. NPDC043853 (assembly GCF_056436025.1). Taxonomy (NCBI): domain Bacteria; kingdom Bacillati; phylum Actinomycetota; class Actinomycetes; order Kitasatosporales; family Streptomycetaceae; genus Streptomyces; species Streptomyces sp. NPDC043853. The sequence continues at coordinate 149,316 of NZ_JBWKDJ010000016.1, read as the reverse complement.
CGGCTCGAATCGGAGAGCTCGGGCACCGGCGTTGCAGGGGGCTGAATCCCACCGGCAGAGCCGGACGAAGAGGGCGACGGGGAGGTTTCCGCCGTTCCGGAACGCGGGCACGGGCCGCCTCCGCCAGATAGGCTCTCGCGCGCGGGGCACCCGGCGTGCTCGATGCGTACACACTCCAAGGCACGGGACGGCGGCCTCATGACCACGGCACGGGATCTGCTGATCATCGCACTGGATGACGGGGCCGAGCGGGCCGCCGAACAGGGCGATCTGTCGCTCGCACTCGCGGGCGCCGAGCTGATCGACCTCGTGGAGGCGGGGACCGTCCGGCTGGACGGCGACAGGATCCTGCCGGCCGTCCAACCGGCCCCCGAGGACGGGCTGCTGGCCCAGGCAACCGCGACGCTCGTCCGGCAAGCGCCCCACGAGACGCTCACCGACTGGCTGTGGCGCAGGGGCCGCGGCCTGTCCACCGCCTACCGGTCCGCGCTGGAGGCTGAGGGACACCTCGTGAGGGAGGACCGCCGCCGCGGGCTCTTCGGGCTCGCGGGTGAGCCGGTGCCGATCGACTCTCCGGCCCGCCACCGCGCCTTGGAGCGGCAGGCTGCGGCCGAACCCGTCCTCGCCGCCCTCGCGGAAGCCGCCGGGATCCAAGGCGAGCGGACCGGAGACGCACCTGACGTCACAGACGACTCCGTAGCGGCCGTGCTGGCCGCCGTCAACGACGCGGTGGTGGAGCTGGCATCCGAAAGACAACGCCGGGCCATCCAGGAGGCCGCCTTCGACAACATCTGGCGAGGACCGGTCGGCTGAGGCCAGGTCACAGGCTGGGCGGCAACTCAGCGGCACCGCGGCTGGCCAAGGGAATCAGGAAACCCCACATCGGCGTCCGCGCGACCACCTGTGTCCGCTGCGCCCGGTCCGTCCCGCGCCGACCACCGCGCCCGGCCTGACGCCGGCCGGTGTCCGGCACGTCCGCCACTCCGGTACGGCGTGGCCGCGCACCCCCCGCCGCCGGCAGCCAGCCGGCGCACCAGGCCGGAAGTGGCGTCGGCGGGGGCGAGTGGGGCCTGGCCGCTGGATCCCGGTTTCGGATTCCGCACAGGGCGTTGGCGTACGCCGACTCGCGGATCTGCGCATCCTCCAGGTCCTCGGCCACCCGGGCCGCGAGGACGGGGCGGCCCTCGACCGCGACACTGAGCTCGCGGAGCGAGCGGAGCACTCCGGGCTGGGCTGCCCGCAGGTCGATCGCCCGCACGAGGAGGGCCGCTCGGGAGGCGGTCAAAGCCGGTTCGGGTGCGAGCTTCCGGGCCAGGGACCGGCCGCGGGCGCGTACGGGTCCAGTCCGAGCCTGCCCGGCAGCTACCCGACGAAGGCGGTGCAGGTTGCTGATCCTGGAGAGGCTTCGGGGCGCTCCACGCTGCGCCGGATCACATCCGGCCGTGAGGGTTCTCGGATCCGTGGCGGCGCGGCCGCGCCATTGGGCCGCGGTGAGCGGTGGACTCATCGCGCCGAGGGCGAGGGCGACGGCCGGACTGCATTCCGAAACGCCAGGTCAGGGGCCGGGTGGGTGTTCGCAACCGGCTGCCGGTCCGAGTACGGCACCTCCTGCGCAAGCCTCCGGACGTGGGCGGGCGGGCAGCGGGCGAGGACCGGCCCGAGGCCTGCGACGGGTGGCCGGCGGGATGACGGGTAGGCGTAGCAGCAGAGGGCGCGCCGCGCGGCCGTGGACCGGTCGTCGGCGAGCACGTCGAGACAGGAAGGGTGGGAAGGGCCGTGCATACCGTGGAACGCTGCCCCGGCCACGGCAGGGACGAGGCAGTGGGCGAGCTGGTCTCGCGAGCGTCACAGCAGATCTCGGAGCTGGTCCGGGAAGAAACGCAGTCGGCGCGGGCGGAGACGGCCCGGAAGGGCAGACGCTACGGCACGGGTGGCGGTCTGTTCGGCGGCGCTGGATTCGTCGGCATTCCGGCCTCCCAGTTCCTGATGGGCGCCGTCATCGCGGCCGGCGTGCTGGTCCTGCCCGCATGGGCGGCGGCCCTGACCGCCGAGATCAAAGAGAGGGCACGGCGATGAGTCACAAGTCCCCGGGCGACCGGTCCGCACCGACTCCTGACCAGCTGCGCGAGCAGGTCGAGCAGACCCGCGAAGAGCTCGGCCAGACCGTGGAGGCGCTGGCTGCCAAGGTGGACGTCACAGCGCAGGCCAAGGAGAAGGCGAACGAAATCAAGGAGCAAGTCGTCGAGAAGGCGGTCCTGGCCACCGAACAGATGCGGTACAAGGCGTCCCAGGCGGCCGCTCAGGTGCGCGACGGCGCGGCCCATGCGGGTCACCTCGTTGCCGCCAGGACGCCCGATCAGATCCGCGGCAAAGCCGCGTCAGCCGCGACCGTGGCGCGGGCCAACCACACTCCCCTGATCGCCGCCACCGCGGCCGCGGCCCTGCTGGTCGTCCTGCTCGTGCGTCGTGGCCGGAGGCACCGGTGAAAGCCTCCGCCGTCGCCTACAAGCCCTTGGGGCTGGCGTTCGGCGCTGCCGGCGGCTGGATCGCCGGAGCGGTCTTCAAGCGGGCGTGGAAGGTGATCGGCCACGACGCCGCACCCGACGCCACCGATGAGGACCGCTCCTGGCAGGAGGTGCTGCTCGCCGCTGCGCTGCACGGGGCGATCTTCGCCGCCGTCAAGGCTGCCGTGGACCGGGCCGGAGCCGTCACCGTCCGACGGGTGACCGGTACATGGCCCGGCTGAACTCGCCCGGTACGAGGGCGTCGACCTCCCGGTGGGGGTGGCGCGAGCCATGGACGCACCGGGGTGGCAGGACACCGTGGGGATCTCCTTGGGGGGGACGTTACACCCTGATCGACGCGCCGGTTCCGGCTGCGGCACGGAAGAGGAGTGCGTGCTCCGCGTGGAGATCCCCCATGGCGACTACCGCGTCCAATCCCTCGAACTCGGTCTTCTCCGAGGTGAGTTCCGTCTCCACCGCCTCGTGCGGGTCTGACGTTCGGGCGTCTCCGGGTCCGCCACGGCCCGCCGCTCCTCGGCGGCCCGGCCGGTGCGGTGGCTCCGGGCGACCGCCCACCGCGGCAGAGTCAGCAGCACGACGAGGCCGCACACCGCTGCGATGCCGGGGGCGAGGGGGTGCACGGTGAGACTGTCGGGGGACGGCGACACGCTGGCGGCGGCGAGAAGCCCCGTGCTGAGGGCAGCGACCGCCCGCCCTCGCCGGAACAGGCCGACGGCCTTGGCCGCCACGGTGTACTCGTCCCGGGTCACGGCGCCCGTGACGGGGACTCCGCCCTCACCGATCGCGTCCCGCGGTCGCGTGTCAGTGCGTGCGGGCTACCGTGAGGTCGGCCTTGCCGAAGAGGAGCGCGTAGCCGCTCGGCAGGGAGCGGAGGATGCGGGCCAGGAGGTCGGGGCCGGCCAGGCGGGCAACGACGGCGAGCACGGCGCCGGTGTCCCAGCGGGCGGTGGCCGGGCTGATGCCGGTGCGGGTGGCGAGGTCCTTGACGAAGCCCCAGCCGGTGAGCCGGTCCGGCTCGGGGATCTGGGCGGTGAGGGTGCGGGCGGCCTCGACGGGGAGGCGGGCGGCGAGATCCACCCGTTCCTCGCCGGTCAGCCGACGGCCGAGGGCGGCCAGGACCCGGTGGACGGACTCCGCCGCACGTTCGTTGTCGGGATAGGCACCCTCGTACCTCACGACGTCCAGCATCTGCTCGTACGTCATGCCGGGAATCGGCCGGTGGGTGGGGGCGCGGTGGAACACGGTGGCTGCCTTTCACATGAGAGGTCGGTCGATCGGAGTCCGGGAGTGGGCGCTGGTCAGGTGGCCTGAGGGTGCCCGAAGAGCAGGTCGTACCCGGGAGGGAGTTGGAGCAGGACCCGGTGCAGGAGGTCCTCGTCCACGGCGTCGGCCACGACGCTGAGGACGGCGCTGACGTCCCAGGCCGCGGTGCGCTCGGTCGCGCCTTCGATCCAGGCGGCGGTCGCGCGCACGAACCGCTCCGCGTCCAGGGGTTCGGCGGCCTGGAGCGGATTGAGCAGGATCAGCGCGTAGGTCTCGGGCAGGCGGGCCGCGACCTTGGCGCGGTCCTCGCCGACGAGGTGCGCTCCGAGCAGGGCGAGGACCACGCGTGCGGCGCGGTCGGCTTCCTGGCGTGAGGGGTACTCGCCGCGTTCTCGTACGTGCTGGATGAACGCGTCCCATCGCAGGGTCATGGCGTTGCCTCCGGGGCGCTCGGCGGCCCGCGCGCCGGTGCGTGGTGCGCGCGGCGGACGGGGAAACGGCGGTCGAGGGGAGGACGGGAGGGGGAGGGGTTGCTCCCGTCCTCCCCCGGGGGCGCCGCCCGTGGGGGCGGAGAGCTGGGGCTCCGCAGTAGGGCGTGGTCGCGGCGGTGCGGAGCCGGCCGGTCAGGCGTTGAGCTGCTTCCGGCTGCCGTCGCCGATGGCGATCTTGCGCGGCTTGGCGCGTTCGGCGATCGGGATCCGCAGGGTCAGCACGCCTGCCTCGTAATCGGCGTCGATGCGCTCGGTGTCGAGCGTGTCGGCCAGCATGACCTGCCGGGAGAAGACGCCCAGGGGCCGCTCGGAGAGCTCCATCTGGGCCTGCTCCGACCTGGCTGCGGGACGGCGCTCGGCCTTGACCGTGAGCATGTTGCGTTCGACGTCGATGTCGATCGCGTCTTTGGTGACGCCGGGGACGTCGAGGGCGATGACGTACGCGTCGCCGTCGCGGTAGGCGTCCATCGGCATCAGGGACGGCTTCGACCAGGTACCCGGGCCCATGAGCTGCTGGGTGAGGCGGTCGATCTCTCGGAAGGGGTCAGTGCGCATCAGCATGGGAGAACACCTCCTGATGTGTCTGCAGTGGGTGCCAGTGCGCTTCAGGTGTTTCCGTTGTAACATGTCATCCGAACGATGACAAGCAGACATGACATCGAAAGGGTGACATTGTCGGCCGTCAATGAAAGGCTGACTGTCCGGTCGGCCATCCAGCCGGCGCGAAACCCACCGGAGGCGACATGACCCCAGACCTTCCGCCCCACGAGGCACCCCCGGGATCACCCGCGTCCTTCCTCGCCGCCGCGGCGGCGCTGGCCGCCATCGACCAGGCACTGAGCAGCACTCACGGACCGGGTACGGACGCCCCTGACGATCCGCAGGAACCGCTGGCCGCACTGCTGCTGCTCCGCGAGGTCCGCGAGCAGCTGGCCGGCTGGGAGTCCGGACTCATCGAGACGGCCAGGGCAGCGGGTGCCAGCTGGGCCGACCTGGCCGGCCCTCTCGGCGTCGCCAGCCGGCAAGCCGCCGAGCGCCGCTACCTACGGCTGCGGCCCGGAGCGGAAGGGGCCACCGGCGAGCAGCGGGTCCAGGCGACCCGCGACTCCCGGGCCGCCCAGCGCACTGTGAACGCCTGGGCGCGCGAAAACGCTGCCGACCTGCGCCAGCTCGCCGGACAGGTCACGGCGCTCACCGGCCTCGACGCCCCCGGCCTCGCCTCCGTCGGCCGGGTACGCCAGGCCCTCGGCGGAAACGACCCCGCGACCCTGGTCAGCCCCCTCGCCGCGGCCGCACCCCACCTCCGCCCGGGCCATCCCGACCTCGCGGACCGCATCGACACCCTCGTCCACCAGACCGACCGGCTCCGCGCCGACAGCGACCAGCGGCGCCGCACCACCTGACCCCGCTCCCCCGGCGGACCTGCAGGTCCGGTCCTCCGGCTACGCCGGCGGGCCGTCGGCGGTGAGGCGCCGTGCCTGAGGGCGGGCCTTGCCCGGAGCGGTCCGGCGGGCGCGGTGAGGTCCATCCCGAGGCTTCGGCCGATGTGTTCGAGGCGGCGGGAGACGCTGCTGTGGGCCTGCCCGTCCCCCGCTTCCCAGGGCCACCATGCAAGGTTGTACCGGGCGGTGAGGTGTTGGAAGTGGTCGCGGGCGGCGGCGACCTGTCCGCTCTCGCCGAGGCTCCGGCCGACGCGGTACATCGGCGCCTTCCGCGTCATTGGGGTCGGCTCTGCACAGCTCGACCCCAGCCTTCGCGTACCCGGCCACCACAGCCGAGCGGGCGTCGGCGCTGACCCACACCAGCGCGTCCAACACGCCGTCCAGCCAGGCGGCGTGCGCGTGGTCGGCGGCCAGTTGGGTCTTGCCCACCCCGTGCCCATGCCAGTCAGCACCTGGCACAGCACGGCTGTGCCCCTGCCGGCCCCGTCAGGTGCAGGCGATGGGCTTCGGCGCGCTGCTGGAAGGACCTCGCCCGGGAGGGGATCACGCCGACCTGGTGCGGCCAGGCGGCCGGCTCCCGGGGGGTGCGCTGCTGCACCATGTTCAGCTTGTCGACGTGCATCTGGCCGGTGTGGCCGGTATTGGCGAACGCGCCCTCGGCAGCGTTCGCGTCCCCGGTCCCCGACACCCGTACCGGAACGTCGGGGAAACCACCGGTCCCTGGCGTCGGGCCCCGGAAGGCCCGTACCGAAAACCCACGCACCTAACACTCGCCAAGCCGTGAACGGAGGCGCCCCCTGTCCAGAAGTTCTCCCGGACAGGGGGCGCCCGGTGCGTGCGTCGGCAGCAGCAGCAGTCGAACAGGCCCCCGGTTACCTTTCTCGTGGTTCCGCAATTGCGCCTCGGGCCTTCGGGTCCGGGGGTTGGTGTCACCGGGTCCGGAGGCATCGACGGACCGCTGATGAGGGGCTTGAGCACCGCCCTCACCCAAGGCCGGTTGAGTTCTCCGTAACGCGGGTGCAAGGCGAAGGCTCACTCCAGCAGCCGCACGCCCACACCGCACCGGCCCGTACGACCGGAACCCGTGCCGGGTGCCGGGGCCACGGACATGGCCGAGCTGTGCCACTGACGTCCAGACGCTCGGCCTTCGGACGATCGGCTCGATGACGAACCTCCTCCCGAGGAGGATCACGGCCAGGCCGACGGGCACGTTGATCAGGAAGATCGGCCGCCACGAGGGTCCGAAGAGGTCGAGCTGGGTCAACACACCGCCCAGAACCGGGCCCAGGACGGAGCCCAGCGACGCGGCCGGTTGCACCAGCGGGACCCGGGTCACGCTGCCGAATCCGGCCGCCCCCAGACCTCTTCGTAGACCTCGCGGCGCGGGCAGGCGAAGTGAAGGCATGGACCGGGCCCAGTGTGGGAAATCCGTGGGCATCCGCCAGGAGATCCCGCCCGCGACCAGATAGCGGATCGCGTCCGGCATCTGGCGGTGCCGCCCGTGCGGCCGTCGACGCCGGCCTCACCCTCCCGCGCAACCACCGATTACGGGACGGACCGTTCTGGCAACGCGCGCGGCGGGCCCGGTCCCCGGTACACGTAGCCGGGGGCCTCCGCGTCGGCCAGGGCCGCGGCACGGATGAGTCCGTGCTCGGGCGACAGCCGGCACGCGGGGTCGGTACGGGTGGCGTCGCCGGTGATCGCGTAGGCCTGGCACCGGCATCCGCCGAAGTCCTCGTCGCGGCGCGGACAGCTGCGGCACGGTGCCTTCATCCAGTCGGTGCCGCGATATCGGTTGAAGCAATCGGAGCGCTCCCAGATCCAGGCGAGCGTCCGGTCGCCGACTTTCGGCGCGTTGATCCCGGGCAGTGTCGCGGCCGCCTGGCAGGGAAGCACCGTGCCGTCGGGGGTGATGGTGAGCGAGACCGCTCCCCAGCCACCCATGCACGGCTTGGCGATTCCCTCGAAGTAGTCGGGCACGACCCAGATGAGTTCGGTGAGTCCGTCCAGCCGCTCCCGCCACCGCTGCACCGCGTCCGAGGCCCGGGACAGCTGGGCGCGGGTCGGCATGAGCGCCGCACGGTTCTGCAGGGCCCAGCCGTAGAACTGCGTGTTGGCCAGCTCGATGCGGTCCGCGCCCCACGCCAGCCCCAGTTCCACGATGGCGTCGATCGCGTCGAGGTTGTCGCGGTGCAGCACGACATTGACCCCCAGCGGCAGTCCCGCTTCCCGCACCACCGCTGCGGCCCGCTCCTTGGCCCTGAACGACCTGCGCCCCGCGATCCGGTCGGAGGCCGACGCGTCGGAGTGCTGCACCGACAACTGCACGCTGCGCAGCCCGGCGTTCACGAGTCCCCCCAGCCGGACGGCATCGAGTCCCACTCCGCTGGTGACGAGCTGTGTGTGCAGCCCCGCCGAATCGGCAGCGAGGACGATCGCGTCCAAGTCCGGGCGCAAGAGCGGCTCCCCGCCGGACAGATGAGTCTGTACCACTCCCAGGTCACCCGCCTGCCGCATGACGTCCTGCCATTGGACCGTGGACAGTTCCTGGCTACGGCGGGACAACTCCAGTGGGTTGGAGCAGTACGGGCAGCGCAGCGGGCACATGTGGGTCAGCTCGGCGAGCAGTGCCCAGGGGGGCGGCACGCCCGTCACCGCAGCCAGCCCTCGGCGCGCATACGGTTCAGGAACTCGGGAACGTCGGTGGCCACCGGGGCACCCGGGAAGCGCGCCGCCAGCTCACCGACGATCCGGCGGACATCCCGCTCGCCGTCGCACAGCCGCAGGACGTCGCCTGCACGCCCCCGCAGGACCACCACGCGTTCCGGCATCACCAACAGGTCGGTACCGCGTACCTTGTCGTGTCGCAGGACGACGGCCGGGGCGAGCCCCGGGCGCCATCGTGGCTCCGACTGCAGGGCGGTGGTCATCGGGGATCCTCCCGCCGTGTGTGGTCCACCGCGTCCAGCAGCGACCAGAGCACCTCGCACTTGAACGTGAGTGCCGCGACCGCCCGCTCCTGCTCCGCCCTGCCGTGTGCCCACCGGAGAACGAGGGCCAATGCCTCGCCGCTGTCCCGCCGGCCCTGGGACACACGTGCCCGGAAGTAGGCCAGCCCGTCGCCGCCGATCCACGGGTAGTGCCGTTCGAAGGCGTCGATACGCAGCCGCATGAGATCCGGGGCGGACAGCTCGGTGAGCGAGGCCGCGACGGCGTCCAGCGGGGGCCGTAGCCGGCAGAAGTTGACGTACCCGTCGACGGCGAGACGCACCCCCGGCAGCACGTCCCGGCCGGCGAGGAGACCTGCGCGGTCCAGACCGGCCGCCTCACCCAGGCGCAGCCACCGCTCGATCCCGCCCTCGTCGCCCTCATGTCCATCGTGGTCCAGGATCCGGCGCATCCACTTACGCCGCAGCTCCGGTGAACCGAGCTTTGCGGTGATCAGGGCGTCCTTGACCGGAATCTGCTGCTGGTAGTGGAACCGGTTGCTGATCCAGCGCCGCACTTCGGAGGGGCTCAGCGTGCCTTCGTGCATCCGTACAGTGAACGGATGGCGATCATGGTAATGCAGCTTGATCACCGTCCGTAGCCGCTCCTCGAACTCCGCTCGTGTCCAGGGCCGTTCCGATTCCGCATCGGTCACAGCACGATCTCCGTTCCGTCAGCGGCCACCTCGATGCCCAGCCTGGCCAGCACCTTGTGCTGGGGTGCGTCGGGGCCGACAAGGGGGTTGGTGTTGTTGAGGTGCGTGTAGAGCCGGTGTGAGGACAAGGTGGCGAGCCGTCGTGCCGTGCCGTTCGGCCCGTCGATCGGCAGGTGCCCCATGGCCGTCGCGGTGCGGGCCGAGAACGTGTGGCGCCGTGGCTCGTCGTCGTCCCAAAAGGTGCCGTCGAGGATGACGCAGTCGGCCTGGGAGACGGCCTCCTCCAGGGCGTCGGGCCATGCATCGAGCGCGGGCGCGTAGACGGCAGTGCGGCCGGTGGTGTGGTCGGTGAGCCGCAAGGCCGTCACCCAGTGGCCGCCTGCCCCGGCCGGCGCCCCGGCAGCAGCGTAGCGCGGTTGCTTGCCGGACACGGGGATGGCACTGATGTGAATCGTCGAGTCCATGGCGAGCGGTTCGGCCCGGCCGCCCACGGGAAGCAGACGCCAGATCAGTTCGGTGTACGGGCTGAGCAGCGACCCCAGTCGCTGCCGTTCCAGCAACGCATCCCGTACGGTGGCCGTGACGAGCAACTCCAGCCGCTCGGCCTCCCGCAGCAGGGCAATGCCCAGGGTATGGTCGAGTTCGGCGTCGGTCAGCACGACTCCCGCGAGCGGTGTGCGGCGCGGCTCGGGGCCCGGATGCAGCTCGGGACAGTTCTCGATCTGGGCCGCGATGTCGGGTGTCGCGTTGATCACGTACCAGTGGCCCTCCGCCGCCATGACGGCGAGTGAGGCGTGGCGGCGGCGCCGCCGCGGATGGGCGCGCGCCGCGGAACATTCCCTGCAGGCGCAGTTCCATTGCGGTACGCCGCCGCCGGCTGCGGTGCCGAGCACCTTGAGCAGCATGTACCTGGGCCCGCTAGCGGTCGGCCAGGGAGTAGGCAGTCACCTCGAGCGCGGTCTCCACGACCGCGAACTCGGGCTGTTGCCAGGCCTCCTCCTCGTCGTGCGTGGTCACTCCGCTGCTGGAAGTCTGCCCTGGGGCGATCGCCGGCTCTATGGTGTTGGCCGTCATAAGCCTGTCCCATCCTTCGGATGTCGATGACGTCCCCTACCGCAGCATGCGCGGGTGGTGGATTCCCGGCAACCCGGGGCGTCCATCAGGAGATCCATCGGACATGTCCGATCATCCGCCAGTCATCGCCAGCCTACGATCCCGGGCAAACGGTCCTGAGCCTTACTGGAGGATGCCGTGTCCACTCTCACGACCCGCCGAAAGGCTCCCGGACACCGAACGTTCCGCGCGGTGAGCGCCGTCTCGGGGTCCCGATCGCGAGGATGCCGGTAGGGGTCGCCGGCGCGGGCACCAGCGCGTCCGCGCTGCCGGGGAGCGAGCTGCCCGGGAAGCATGCGCCCACCGAACCCGGCTCGGTCCGGAAACCGGCGAGGATCCGGTCATGAGCACGGACCAGACCCCCATCCCCTCCGGCCGGCGTACTCGGTACCTCCGGTATTCGGTGCGGGAGCGGCGATCGGCGTTCCGGGCGGGATGATCGGGCTGGGTGGCGCTGAGTTTCGCCTTCCGCTGCTGATCGGCCCGTTCGGATTCGCTGCGCTGTCGGCCGTCAATCTGAACAAGGCGATGAGCCTGGTCGTGGTCCTGGTCGCGCTGCCCGCCCGGCTGGCGCGATACTTGAACTGTGAACCGGCCGCGGTTGCTGGACCTGCTGGTGCCGTCGCGGGCGCGCGACCGCCTGGGCGACGCCCTGTTCCGCCGTGTCGCCGGTCCTGACGGCGCGGCCAACCGGGCCAGGATCCACGGCACCCCGGGAGCCCGGTGGTTCTCCCCCGCGGAGCCGATCCGCCTGGTACACGGCGACGCCTCGATGTTCGTCGGCGGGCTCAGCGCCCTCCTGCTGCAGTCCCTGCACCCGCGTGCCATGGCTGCGGTGGCGGCCCACTCCGGTTACCGGGGCGATCCCTGGGGCCGCCTCCAGCGCACCAGCACGTTCCTTGCGTTCACCACGTACGGGACCGCCGAGGACGCGCAACGCGCGGTGGACGGCGTACGGGCCGTCCATGAGCGCGTGCGCGGGCGCACCCGCGAAGGGGAGCCGTACCGGGCCGACGACCGCACCTGTTGGAGTGGGTGCACATCGCCGAGGTGGACAGCTTCCTGCGGGCCTACCAGCGGTACGGCCCCCGGCCCCTGGACGCGGCCGGACGCGACGCGTACGTCGCGGCCGCGGCCCGCGTCGGCCGGGCCTTGGGCGTCATCCGGCCGCCCCTCACGGCGGACGAGCTGGCGGAACGGATCGAGGCCTACCGGCCGGAACTCCGCGGGACCGAGGAGGCCCGCGCCGCGGCCCGGTTCGTCCTGCTGCGGCCGCCGCTGCCCTGGCCGGCACGCCTGCCGTACGCGATGCTCGCGGCGGCCGCGTGCGCGCTGCTCCCGCCCTGGGCCCGGCGACCGCTGGGCCTACCGCTCCTGCCGCGGACCGAGCGGTGGTGCGTACAGCCCGCAGGGGCGACAATCACGGCCGCCATCCGCTGGGCGATGCTGCGGCCACCCCCCGACACCGCCGGGTGACGGCGCCGCGGTCGTGGCCGCTCCCCTGCCGGGCGTCCCAAGGCGTGGTAGGCACCCACGGGAACCTCGCCGCCCGCGGGACCGGCCCACCGGGACACTCGGCTCCGCGGTCCATGCTGGGGGCCGACGAGGTCGCACAGATGTCACCGGTCTCCACACCGTGCGCAACCCCGAGAAAGCTGACGCGTAACGGGTTGCGAGCAGGCCGCCCGCGTCCGCCGGCCACCGTGGATTTTCCGCGGTGGCCGGCGGACTCCTACCGAGTCCGCCGTCAGGCAGAGCGGGCGCGAAGACGCCACGGCGGTCCGTGCGCCGGGAACCGCGGCGGCCGCGGCCCCGGCGGGGGCGGGGGCCAGCTGCGGGCTTGGCGGGGAACCGTGTAACGCCGAGTACCGAAGTCCTACCGGAACACCGGAACACCGGAACACCGGAACACCGGAACACCGGCGACGATCCGGGCTGCGGCAGGTGATACCGAGAATGGACTGATCAAAGGTCACTCCGGCATCATGATCTAGTGGATCCCGGCGCGTCGGGTGAACATCCATGGGAGCGATCGTACGGGGGCCGTCGTGGCGAGAATTGACTTGCACACACATGTGATGGTCTCTCTCAAATCCGTTGCCAAGAGTACTCGGTCACCGCAACGTACGAGGAACTGTGCGACGCGGAGTGCCGCGAGCAGATGGCGCTCGCCCTTGTGTCCAACGAGGACGCCTGGCGCGGTCTCGACCCGGAGCATGTACCGCTCGGCAACCTGATCCGGGCGACGCTCACCGACGCCGCCAACGCCATACGCGACCCGTTCGGGCCGGGCTCCCGCTACTGCATCGTGCTGGAGCTGCTCATCGGGAAGCCGCAGGGTGATCCGATCAGTTATGTGTCCAGCCGCACGGAAATCCTCACGAACTGACCGAGCACTTCCCAAGGCTCACAATCGAGGGCAAGGGGCAAGGAGTTCATCCGAGACCGGCAGTCCTCGCCCCGCAGCCTGCGCGTCTCGCGTCGCACCCGCTTTCGAGCGCGTGATGTCCCGCGTCCGCGTGCCCCGCAACGGCCCCGGAAGGCCACGAACCCCGGCCCGCCGCCGTGCCGGCCGACCGGGCCTACTTCTCCGCGCCATCCGCAGCCTTCCGACCAGATCGGCCACCGTCTGCGGCGAGGCCGCAACGGCGGCCGCCCACCCGACAGCCGCCGGCCGGTTCATGGTTGACCCGCCCGGCTGACCGGACCGGACCGATCGGCAGGGCGGACCCCGCCGGAGCGGCCCCGGCTGGTACGACCCTGGCATGACGGACACGGCGGGCCGCGGGCTGCGTCGGCGGCTCGCTCCGCTGTACGCGGTGGCCTTCTTCCAGAACCTGGCCCTGTGGGTCCCCATCGAGAAGCTGTTCATGACCGAGATCGGCTTCGACGCGGCCGGGGTCGGCGTGATGGCGGCCGTGTACTCGGTCGTGGTGCCGGTGTTCGAGTTGCCGTCCGGGGTGCTCGCCGACCGGTGGAGCCGTCGTGGCGTGCTGGCCCTCGCGTGTGCCGCGGCCGTACTCAGCGTCGTCATCGGCGGGTTGAGCCGGAACGTCGCGATGTACATGGTGTCGGCGATGTTCCTCGGGGTCTTCTTCGCCATGCAGTCCGGGACGTTCGAGTCGATCGTCTACGACACCGTGCTGGAGGAGACCGGGTCCAGCGACGCCTTCGAGCGGGTCATCGGCCGGGTACGGCTGACGGAGAGCATCGCCCTCGTGACGAGCGCGCTGGCCGGCGGCGCCCTGGCGGACCTGCTCTCGCTGCGGGCCACGTACTTCCTGACCGTGGCACCGCTGGTCGCCGCGGGTCTGGCACTGCTCCTCTTCCGGGAACCGCGCCTGCACAAGGCCGGGGAGGCCGAACCGCTGCGCCGCCAGATCGCGACCACGTACAGGGTGGTCCTGCGGCGCGGCCAGCTCCGTACGGTGATCACGCTCACCGTCGTCGGTGCGCTGCTGATGCAGGGAATGCTGGAGTTCGGCCCGCTGTGGCTGGTGGCACTGGCCGTCCCGGCGCTCTGGTACGGCCCGCACTGGGCGGGCCTCACGGCCGCGCTCGGCATCGGCGGGCTGCTCGGGTCGCACGGCTGGATGACACGGCGCCGGCCGGTGGCGGCGATGGCCGCGCTGCTGGTCGGCTGTTGCGCCGTACTGGCGACCAGCACCACCGCGGCGCTGGTGATCATCGCCCAGGTGCTGCTCACGACGGCGGTCGTCGCGGTGAGCGTTCCGGTGATGCACCGCCTGCACGACGCGGTGCCGTCCACGGTGCGCGCCGGGGTGGCCTCCGGCGTCGGCACCCTCACCTGGCTCACCTTCGTGCCGTTCGCCCTGCTCATCGGGTTCGTCAGCAACTGGGGCGGGGTCCGCGAAGCGGGCTGGGTGTTCCTGGCGGTCGCGGTCCTGGCCGGGGTGCTGATGGTCGTGGTGCTGCCGTCCGCGCCCGTCGAGCCGGTGGCCGTGCCGGGGCGGGAGGCGCCGGAGCCCGCGTTTCCGGCGGACCGGTTCCTGCCCGAGGACCACCCGGAATGGCCGGGCCACTGGGCGGTCCCTCCGGTCCCCTGGGAGACGCTCGGCGTGGACCTGGGCAGCGGTGCCGTCCGCGAGGAGGTGCGGGGAGCGATCCTGGAGATGCCGGCGGAATTGCGGCAGGTCATCGTGTTGCGTGATGTACGGGGCCGGCCACCCGCCGAGGTGGCCCGGTCCCTCGGGATCAGCCCCGCGGACGAGCGGCGCCGGCTGAACCGTGCGCGCGGGCTGGTACGCGCCCGGCTGGAGCGGTACGCCGAAGGGAGGCGGACCTGATGGCAGATGGTCCCAACCCGCCGGACGAGCGGGAGTCGGACGCGGCCGATCAGCGGTGCGATGACTTCGTCGAGATGATCACCGCCTATCTCGACGGCACCCTGGCGGCCCGGGACCGGGAACGCGTCGACGCGCACCTGGCCCTGTGCCAGGGCTGCCGGACGGCGCTGGCACAGTGGCGCACGGTGGCCGCGCTCGCCGGACGGCTGACCACCGGGGACGTCGCGGACCTCGACCCGTATGTGCGGGACCGGCTCATGTCGACGTTCCTGGAGGTCCGCCGGCGCTGAGCGCCGGTCCCCCGGCCAGACTCTGTCTTTTTGGTCAGTGTCGGGCCCGGATGAGGATGCCGGCGAGGTGGAGGGCGGCCTGGTAGGCGGTGGCGAGTTCATCGGTTCGTGTGGTCAGGCCGCGCCCTGCTTGAGGCAGCTGATGCACCGCTCGACGGTGATCCGCTGCTCGTAGGCCTCGCGGTCGAAGCGGTCGTCGATGCCGGCTGCGCCGGCGAGCGGGCGGTGACGGCTGCGGCGGGCGCAGCCGCGCCGGTCGGCTCCGATCCGGCCTCCCGCCGTGCCGGGCGGCGAGCCGGGCGGCCTGCTCGGGCACGGCCGGCCCCGGAGCGGGACCGCCCCCGCACCACCACCCGTGAGGGCTGTTTTTCGGATCTCCTGCAATGTCGCTGCCGGCCTTCACCCTGGGGGATGGGGCGGGGTGATCTGACGAATGCGGAGTGGCGGCGTCTTGAGTCGATGCTGCCCACGGCGGGTGTGCGTGGTGGTCGGTGGGCTGATCATCGGCGGGTGGTCAACGGGGTGTTGGTGTTGTACCGGGAGCGGACCGGGGTCCGGTGGAGGGATGTGCCGGAGGGTTACCGGCCTTGGCTGACTGTTCGTAAAGGGCATCGGCGCTGGTCAGCGGACGGCACCTGGCGGCAGCTGCTCACTCGGCTGCAGGCCGGGGAAGACGCTGCAGGCCGAGTGGACTGGAACGTGGCGGTCGATTCCACCTCTGTCCGTGCCCACCAGCACGCGGCCGGCGCCCGACACACTCCTCCTCCTCCTCCTCCTGCCGCCGCTGAAGCGGACGCGAGAGGGGCGGTTCGTCCCGATCCGGCACTGCGATCCCTGATCGACCGCCTGGTGGAGATGGTCGATCAGGCGAATCCCTAGGTGTATTGACCCGGTGCTGCGGGGTCTGCTTCGGTGGCGACGGCTGAGGCGGACAGGAGGGTCGCCGCGGCCAGGGTGCCCCAGAGGGCGGTCGGGCCGTGGGGGGCGAGGGCGGTGATGGCGGCCGGTGAGACGGCGAGGCCGAAGCCGGAGGAGAGCTCGAAGCGGGCGAGGGTGCGGCCCAGGGCCCCGGGCGGGGCGAGGGCCGTCACCAGGGCGGTGGCGCTGCCGGTGTAGATGATCTCGCCGAGGGTGCAGACGACAGAGACGGCCGCGACGCCGGCGGCGGCCCAGCCGTGCCCGTCCCCGTCGCCGGGGGACGTCACCGCGAGGAAGCCGAGGTACGAGGCGGCGAGGACGACGCCGGCGATGGTCAGCGCGGTGCGCCGGGAGTAGCGGGCCATCAGGACGGTGACCGGGACCTGGAGCGTGACCACCAGCACGGTGTTGGCCACGAAGATCGCCGCCGACCACACCGGTGAGGCGTGCAGTTGCGTGAGCAGGACCAACGGGAGCGCGATCTCGGGGACATTGAGGCAGAAGACGTAGACCACGTTGGCAGCCAGGAGGGCGCGCATGCGGGGTGGGGGTCCCTCCTGCTCCGCCGAGGTGAGGGACCGGGCCTCCGTGTCCCCGGGCCGGCCCGCGCGCACGCGAACCGACCACGCCAGCGCGGCGGCGACCAGGTACGCCGCTGCGGTGACGCCGGCCAGCGCCTGCAGGGCGGAGGTACCGCCCGCCAGGCAGGCCATGGCGAGGAGCGCCCCGGCTCCCAGGCCGGCGTTGCGCAGGGAGCGTCCCGCGGCGAGGGCGGTGTCGCGTTCCCGCCCGTGGGCGATGGTGGCGACGAGGGCCGCGTGGGCGGCCGGCCATGCCTGGTTGCCGATGCCGAGGAGGAGGGCCGCGGCGGTGAACGGCCAGACGTGTCCCGGCGGGGTCGCCACCAGTACGGCCACGCCCAGCACGCGGATCAGCATCGACGCGGCGACGACGGTGCTGCGGGCGCCGCGGTCCAGCCATCTCCCGACGGCGGGCATGCAGAGCAGGCCGATGACGATGCCGGCGGTCATGGCGAGGCCGGTGGCAGAGGCGGACAGGCCCAGAACCGTGACTCCGTAGAGGAGGAGGAAGGGCCTCAGCAGACCGGTGCCGAGGGCGTCGACGGCCAGGGCGACGGCGTAGCGCGGGCCGCCGGAGGCGCGCAGCAGGGCGCGCGGCCGGACCTTCGGAGCCGGGGCGGGAGTGCGGGCGGGGGCGGCGCTCGTGACTGGCATGGGGTGAACGGTGGGTCCGGCTGCCGGGCCGGGCACGTCGGTTGACGGAGATCGTCAACCATCGTCGGCGCCGTCGGGCGGGGCGGGGATGATGTGCGGATGACGTTGAAGATCGACATCGGCGGTGTGCCGTCCGAGGGGCTGCGGTTCGCCGCGTCCCCGCTGGCCGAGCTGACCGCGATGCTGCACGTGCTCGCCGAACCGGACCACCATCCGGACTTCGCCGCGTGGGCCGCCGATGTGTGGGCGGGCCTGCGGCCGGCGCTGGCCGAGCGGCTGCGGGAGGCGGAGTTCCTCTGGCGCACGTCCCAGGCCGACTTCATGCTGCCGGCCCGGCCCCGTCGGTCCCTCGGGGAGGAACTGGACGACGTGGACCGGATCGACGACGAGCGGTACGTGTCCGCCGCACTGGTCACCACGTGCGGCAACCGGATCCACTTCGCCTCCCCCTCGCCCCTCACCGATGCCGCCGCGCGCGATCTGGCCCTCGACCTGGCCCAGGCCCGGGGCCCGCGCCAGGAAGCCTTCGCGGAGCGGCTCCTCGCGGACCCGGCGGCAGTGCGAGCACGCGTCCGCGACACCCTGGAGGCCTGCGCCGACGCCTTCTTCGACGCGGCCTGGGCCGACGTCGCCGTCCGGATCGCCACGGACCTGCGGCTGAAGAACGACCTGCTGAAGCGCCAGGGCCTCGGGGCGGCCCTGGCCTCGGTCTCCGGCTCGGTCACCCTGGCGCCGGAAGGCGACGCCATCCTCGTGGACAAGCTGCTGGACAAGGCGACGACCGCCCAGGGCAGCGGTGTCACCTTCATCCCGAGCGTCTTCGGCCGGCCGCACCTGGCGATGGTCCACGCACCCGGCTGGCAGCCGGTGGTCCAGTACCCGGTGGACGGGCCCGGCCCGTCGGAGCCCGTATCCCTGGAAACGGTCACCCTGCGGCTGGAGGCCCTCGCCCACCCGGCCCGGCTGCGTCTGCTCCGCACCCTGGCCCGCGGCCCGCACACCAACGGCGAACTGGCCCACGCCTGGGACCTGACGCCCCCGGAGGTGTCCCGCCACGTGGCCCTCCTGCGGCAGGCGGGGCTCCTCACGGCACGGCGGGAAGGGCGGTACGTCCGCTACAGCCTCAACCTGTCGGATCTGACAGCGCTGGGCACCGATCTGCTGGCGGCGGTACTGCGCTAGGTGTGTTGTCCGGACGACATCGCCGGCCAAGGAACACCGTCAACCAGGGCAAGCCGCTGGACTCCGCCGCCGGTCTGCGGATCGACGGCGTCCTGTCGGCTGCTCCCGTGTTCAAGCAGCGCCTGCGGGGCGACACGCCGTGGACCGCCACCGCGTTCCCGAAGCTGCCGAAGGAGTGCAGCACCGCGGGCCGCCTCCACTCCACGACCACGTACGGCGGGCTGACCGTCAAGACGTACAAGGAGGGACCGCAGGCCTTCAGCTCGCACCTCGTGGAGAACGGCAAGCGCGTCGGCTTCCTGCGCCCGGGGCCCACCGCGTACCAGGACGTCCGCAAGGTCGGTCAGCGCTACGTCCGCCTCACCATCGACGGCGAGGTGCACAGCTGGACCGGCGCCACCACCGCCTCCCCGAAGCTCGGTGTCTACAAGGTCGCGGGCGGCACGAAGGTCCGCCTGGTGATGAAGGACGGTCTCTACGGCGTCCAGATGACCTCGCGCGGCAGCTGGAGCAACTGGACCTACTTCGCCAAGGGCAAGTCCGTGATCCTCCAGGACGACAACACCATCGTCGTCCTGAACGCGAACGGCACCCTGTCGAACTTCGTCCACGGTGTCGCCCGTCAGACCGCTCCGGTCTGGCAGCACGCCTGACCGTCCCCGGCGCCGGGCCCACGCGACCCGGCGCCCAGCCCGTTCCGGATCCGGTACGCCCTGCGTGCGCCACCGGCCGGCCCGGTCATGCCGTGAGGGACGCCTGTGCCTCGGCCAGCTCCCGGTGCGGGTCGACGGTCCGCGACAGGACGTCGAGGTCGTCGCGGCTGTAGCGGCTGCTCACGTCCTCCTCCCAGCGGGCGGCTGCCGTCCGCAGCGGCTCGACGGCTTCCGCCGGGCGGCCCAGCCGGTGCAGGACGAGGCCGTAGTAACCGGCGGCCTCCGTCCGGTACGCGGAGTCGCCGCCCTGTTGCCAGGCCGTGCGGAGGAACGGTTCTGCGTCGGCGTACGCGCCGCGCTGGGCCTTCAGCTTGCCCGCGAGCATCGCGTTCAGCGGGGAGCCGCCGTCCGCCGCACGCACGTACCAGCGCTCTGCCTCCTGGTAGTCCCGGTGGTGCTCGGAGAGCCAGCCCATGTGGCTGCACGCGTCGTGGTGGCCCGTTTCGGCGGCCGTCCGGTACCACTGGTCGCGGAGGGTCGGCCTGCGCAGCTCGGCGTACAACCTGGCGAGTTCACAGGCCGCTTGTGGATCCCCGGCCAGGGCGGCGGGTTCGATCCAGCGGACCAGGTTGCGTTCGTGCGCGCCGGCCCAGTCGCCGAGGATCTTTCCGTAGGCGTACGAGGCGTGTACGTCGCCCGCCTCGGCCCTTTCGCGGAGCCCGGGCAGCCGGCGCAGGTCCTTGCCGGGGCCGACCGCGCCGTCCTTCCGGATCGCGGCTATCCGGGCGAGCTGGTCGACGACGTCTTCGTCGTCCTCGCCGACCGCCCGGAACCAGCGTTCTGCCTCGTCGTACCGCCGCTGCCGCCTGCAGAGGAGTGCCAGGTTCCACTGGGCCGGGACGTGGTCCCGGGCGGCATCGATCCGGTACCAGTGTTCGGCGTCGCCGAGGTCGCCGCGCTCTTCGTACAGAACGCCGAGCATGCACGCGGCGCCTTCGCAGCCCTCCTCGTGGGCCTGGAGCAGCAGGTCGCGCGACTCGGACCAGGAGGTTTCGTCGCAGGTCTCCGACAGGAAGACGGCGTGTTGCACTCGGGCCAGGGAGCTGAGGGCGGACGCCCGGCGGAAGTAGCCGACGGCCTCGGCCGTCAGGCCCGGGTAGTCGCGGACGTGCTGTTTCAGGGCGAAGAGCGGGCGCAGCGCTTCGGCGGCGAGGTCTGCGGGGGCGTCGCCTTCGGGTCCGTCGCCGTGCCCCGCATCCTCTCTGGTGGCTGCTGCGGCGGCTTCTGCGGTGTCGAGGTCCGCGGCGACGCGGTTGAAGTCCTCTCGGATCGACTCGAAGAGCTGCACCCAGCGGAAGACCGCGATGTCGCCCAGATCGATGTCGCTCATCAGGAACTCGGCCGCCTCGTCGAGTCGCCCCTCGGCCGCCATCAGCTTGCCGAGCTCGATCTTGCAGTCGAGGTTGCGTCCTTGCTCCCAGCCTCGGCGGAACCAGTCGGCGGCCTCCTGATCCCCTTCCTCACGGAGCAGTACGCCCAGACCGTAGGCGCATCCGGCATGCCGTTCGGCGACGGCGCGGTACAGCGCCTCGGCGGCCCGCCGATCGCCCCGGATCTTCCGGTACCGGGCGAGTGTGTAGTGGGAGAAGGCGTCACCGGCCGCGACGGCCTGTTCCCAGTACGGAATGCCCTCATCCACGTGCTTGTTCAGCACGAAGAAGTCGGTGTGCCGGCGGGTGGTCTTGTCGTCGCCGGCGCGGGCGGCGGCGACGAGCGCCTCCCCGTGGTCACGGATCTCTTGCTTCATGATCGCATCGTGCCATGGTGGGCCGACGGTCGGCGGAGCGCCCGCTGTTGCGTCCGGGACGGGGCGGTGCACCGCTGCTCCGGTCCGCCGGTACACCCGGGCCGCTCGTCCCCAACGCACCACGCGCTCACGCCCCGATCCCCGTCACGGAGGAACCGCCGCGCCCGGACCCCCTCCTCGCTGTTGCACCGGTGCCGCGACAGTGGCCGCCTCATGGATTGCGAACGCGGCTCATGGTTCGGCACGATTCGGAGCATCGTCCGCGTCTGAGTCGTCAACCGAGGAGGACACTCCCGTGGCTGTCGTTCCGGAACATCGTCGCCTGGCTCTCCTCGGAGGCGGCTTCTCCACCGACGACGATGGTCTGCTGGACGACTGGGTGCTCGATCAAGTGCGCGCTCCGCGGCCCAAGGTGTGCTTCGTTCCGACGGCCAGCGGCGATGCCCCGGCCTACGTCGAGCGCTTCCTGGCCGCATTCCGGCCACGTGCCTGCGAGGCCGGCGTCCTGCACCTGTTCCGGCGGGAACTCGATGACGACGCCCTGCGAACGTTCCTGCTCTCCCAAGACGTCATCTACGTGGGCGGGGGCAACACCGCGAACCTGCTCGCGGTCTGGCGCGCGCACGGCGTGGACCGACTCCTGCGCGAGGCGTTCGACCTCGGTACTCTGCTGTGCGGCATCAGCGCCGGCGCCAACTGCTGGGCCGAGGGCTCGCACACCGACTCCTTCGGTCCGCTGACCCATCTCTCCGACGGATTGGGCCTGCTGTCCGGCTCCGTCTGCCCCCACTACGACAGTGAGCCGGGCCGCCGCTCCTCCTATCGGGCCGCCGTGGCGACCCGCGCGCTTCCGGCCGGTTGGGCAGTGGAGGACGGCGTGGGTGCCCTCTTCGCGGATGGTGAGTTGACGCACGCGGTGACGCGCACGCCCCGGGCCCGTCTGTACCGGGTGGAGCCGGACCGGAGCAACGGAGTCAAGGAAGAAGCCCTGCCGTGTCAGCTCCTCGCGACCTCGGACGCCCCGGAACCAGGCTGACGTCCCCGCGACCGGTCAGGAATCGAAAGGCCCCACCGCCGCGCTGCGCCTTGGGCTCACGGTGTCCCGCGGGGTGCCCTCTGGAAGGCGTGAACCCCACGGTTCCGGGGAGGGCAGGCTCCGAGAACGGCTCGGGGGCAGGGCCGGCACGGTCGTTCCGACGGGGTCACGCCGGCGAAGGGTACGTCGCGGCCCACAACCCGCACCCACCGCCTTGAAGTTAGGTAAGGCTTGCCTAAAAATGACCTAGGATGCGGGGCATGAAGAAGATCATCCGTGTGCTGGCGGCAGTCGCCGTCGGTTTGGTCCTTGCAGGGCCCGGCGGCCTCACCACGCCCGCAGCCGCTGAGGCCGCGCCCGCCGGAGACGCCCTCCGGCTCGAACTCCCGCGTCCCACCGGCGCCTTCGCGGTGGGACGCGACACCCTCCACCTGGTGGACCGCTTACGCAAGGACCCGTGGGTGCCGACCGCGGACCGGGAACTGCTGCTGTCGCTGTACTACCCGGCCCTCGCCCACACCGGCAGCCCCGCCCCCTACATGGCGGTCGCCGAGGCCAAGGCGTTGCTCACCGGCCGGGGACAGCTCGGCGACCACGTCACCCCCGAACGCGTCGCGGCCACCCGCACGCACTCCAAGGCCGGTGCGCTGCCCCGGCCGGCGGCCGGCCGGTACCCGCTGGTCGTGCTCTCCCCGGGCTTCACGATGCCGCGCGCCTCCCTGACCAGCCTGGCTGAGGACCTCGCCAGCCGCGGGTACGTCGTCGCCGCGGTGGACCACGCGTACGAGTCGGACGGCACGACCTTCCCCGGCGGACGGGTCCTCACCTGCAAGGCATGCGAGCAGGTCTTCCCCGACCGGTCGCTGCACCGGGTCTCCGACGGCCGGGCCCAGGACGTCCGGTTCCTCCTCGACCGCCTCACCGGACCGCGCTCGGCCTGGCGTTACTCCTGGCTGATCGACGAGCGGCGGATCGGTATGGCCGGCCACTCCATCGGCGGTGCGGCCGCCTCGGCCGCCATGGCCGTCGACCCGCGCGTGGACGCCGGCGCCAACATGGACGGCACCATCTTCACGCCGATACCCGAGGGCGGCCTCGGCGGCCGTCCCTTCCTGATGCTCGCCGGCGACCCGGCGCTGCTTCCGCCCGACTTCCCCGACACCTCCTGGAAGGACAACTGGCCCCGGCTGGACGGCTGGAAGCGCTGGCTGACCGTCACCGGAGCGGGCCACCCGGCCTTCACCGACTGGCCCGTACTGGGTGACGAGGCGGGATACCCCCACCCCGAGACCCCTCTGTCGGGCACCCGGTCGCAGCAGATCACGCGCGCGTACGTCGGCTCCTTCTTCGACCTCCACCTGCGGGGGATGCCGGCGCCCCGCCTGGACGGTCCGACGGCGGCCGACCCCGAGGTGGTGTTCCACCGCAGCTGAGGGCCACAGGGGCGCCCGGCAGCCGATTCCGATCGTCCGGCATCCGCGGGTCCGGGTCGTCCGTGCGGCGGCCCTGCTCGCCGTGGGGCCACCGGCCGGCGTAGTGGTCCCGCCGGGAAAGCGGCTGTGGCACCCGGCCCTGTCCGGGGGGTGCGCGAGCCGGGCTCTCACAGGGCCGGTACGTCGTCCCACGCGGTCGGCAGCGGCGCCTCCGCGCCCGGCCTGCCGGGGGCGTCCGTGTCGTCCGCCGAACCGGCGTGCAGGGCCTGCTCGGCCCAGATGACCTTTCCGTCGCCCGTGTACCGCGTACCCCACCGCTTCGCCATCTGTGCGACCAGGAACAGGCCGCGCCCGCCCTCGTCCGTCATGGCCGCCCGTCGCAGGTGCGGTGCGGTACTGCTGCCGTCGAACACCTCACAGATCAGGTTCCGGTCGTACAGGAGGCGCACCCGGATGGGGTCGGAGCCGTAGCGCACGGCGTTGGTGATCAGTTCGCTGAGGATGAGCTCGCTGGTGAACCCGACCTCGCCGAGGCCCCACTGTTCCAGCTGCCGGGCGCACTCGGCCCGGACCCGGCCGACCTGCGCGGGGTCGTTCGGCACCTCCCAGCGGGCGACCCGCTCCGGGGCGAGCAGCCGGGTACGGGCCACCAGCAGCGCGACGTCGTCCCGGGGCGCGGCGGGCGACGCGGTGGCGAGGATCGCCCGGCAGATCGCCTCGGGGTCCCGCTCCTCCCCCATGCCGGAGAGCACGTCGCGCAGCCGGCCCAGGCCGGCGTCGATGTCCTGGTCCGGCCCGGCGAGGAGACCGTCGGTGAACAGGACCAGTGTGCTGCCCTCGGTCAGGTGCAGCTCCGTCGTCTCGAACGGCAGGCCGCCCAGGCCGAGTGGGGGGCTGGCCGGGATCGCGGGGAAGTCGACCGTGCCGTCCGGGCGGATCACCGCGGGCCCGGGGTGCCCGGCCCTGGCCATGGTGCAACTGCCGGTGACCGCGTCGTAGACGGCGTACAGGCAGGTGGCCCCGGTGATCTGGACGCTGTCACCGACGGCCGCCTGGTTCTCGTCGGTACGGATGACCAGGTCGTCCAGGCCGGCCAGCAGCTCGTCGGGAGCCATGTCCAGGGCGGCGAAGTTGTGGACACCTGTGCGCAGACGGCCCATCGTGGCCACGGCAGGCAGGCCGCGGCCTGCCACATCGCCGACCACCATGCCCACACGGGCGCCGGGCAGGGGGATGACGTCGAACCAGTCGCCGCCGACGGCCTTGGCGGGCAGGTAGCGGTGTGCGACCTCCAGGGCGTTCTGGTCGGGCAGGGTGCTGGGCAGCAGGTGGTGCTGCAGCGTGACGGCCGTGGTGTGCTCGCGGGTGAAGCGACGGGCGTTGTCGATGCTCACGGCCGCGAGGGCGACCAGCTCCTCGACGAGGGAGACGTCCTCCTCGTCGAAGGGCTCGGGCTTCTCCGAGCGCCAGAAGGAGGCCATTCCGAGGATGATGCCCCGGGCCCGGACCGGCACGGTGATCATGGAATGGATGCCGTAACCGACGATCGCCTCGGCCGCTGCGCGGTCCTCTTCCTGCCATCCGGAGAACGCGGGCAGCTCCGCCTCGAGCACCGTCCGGCCGCTCGTGAAGCCGAATGCCTGAGGGGTGTTCGGTGCGAAGCTGATCAGCCGGCCGAGGGGGTAGAGGGGGTGGTCGTCGCGGATGCCGCTGAGGGCGATGCGGCGCATCTCCAGCCCCACCGGTTCCTCGCCGCGCAGTACGGGCTGCAGCAGATCGACACTGGCGAAGTCGGAGAACCGGGGGACGGCAGCCTCTGCCAGCTCCGCGGCGGTGCGCACCACGTCGAGGGTGGTTCCGATGCGCAGGCTGGAGTCGTACAGCAGCCTCAGCCGTGAGCGTGCCGCCTCGGCCCGGACGGCGAGCGCCTCCAGCTCGGTGGTGTCGCGCACGGTGGCCACTCTGCCGGCCAGCCCGCCGTACGGGCCGGTCGGCCGCACGCTGACCGCCAGCAGCCGCTCCCCCGCCGGGTGCAGCTCGTCGGTGGGGGAACGGCCGGACGTCAGCAGCGCAACGAGGCCGTCGTCCAGGCCCAGCTCGGTGATGCCCCGGCCCTCCGCGTCCGCCGGCAGGTCGAGCAGCCGCCGCGTCTCGTCGTTGGCCAGGAGCAGCCGGCCGTCGTCCCCCACGATGAGCACCCCTTCGCGGGCCGCGTGCAGGACCGCGTCGTGGTGCTCGTACATGCGGGCCATTTCCGCGGGGTCCAGGTTGTGGGTCTGCCTCCGCAGCCGCCTGCCCACCAGGGCCGAGCCGACGGCGCCCAGTGCGAGCACGACCGCCGCGCCTCCCAGCAGGGCGGGCAGCCGGCGGTTGACGACGCCGCTCACGCTCTCGACGGTGATGCCGACGCCCACCGTGCCGACGGCCGAGCCGTCGGGTGCGATGACGGGTACCAGCGAGAGCACGGAGAGGCCCTGGGTGGTGTCGTCCACCTTCGTCTGGGCCTGCTCCGGCACCTTGCCGGCACCGAGGACCGGTTTCCCGATTTGGTCCGGGTCGGGGTGCGTGTAACGGATGCCCGTCGGGGAGTAGGCGACGATCAGGTCCACCCCCGTCTCCTTGCGGATCTGCTCGGCACGCGGCTGCAGGAGCTTGCTGGGGTCGGGGCCGGTCATGGCCGCCGCCGTCCCGGGGGCGTGCGCGAACGTCTCGGCGACGGCCATCGACCGGTCCCGGGCCGCACGGGTGTTCTCGCTGCGCGCCTCCAGCACGAGCGACGTGACGGCTGCGGCGACCAGCAGGATCACCACCACCAGCTGCAGCAGCAGCACCTGACCGGCGACGCTGCGCACCCCGAGGTAGGAGCGCCCCCGACGCCCCGGGGGCGCGGGAGACGACGGGGTCACAGACCGACCAAAACCTCCGGACATATCACTATTTTTATCATCATCAACTCAACGCAGACGTTCCACTACGCACGGTAGCCGCCTCCGGGGGGCCGTGCCCGGTTCTCCCCGTCTCGGCCCTGCCCGGCCTGCTCGGCCCTGCCCGGCCTGCTCGGCCCTGCCCGGCCTGCTCAGCCCTGCCCGGCCTGCTCAGCCGAGGACCGCCGTCACTTCTCGGCGGGTCGCCTCCGACAGGAGCGGAGTCCAGCGCGTGAAGAGCTCGAGCAGGTCCGCCCCGTTGCGCTCGCGGAAGGACGCGTTCACCTTGGCCAGGTCCAGTTCGTTGGCCACGGTGAGCTCGGCGAAGTCGCGGCGCTGCTGCAGCGACGGGGTGAACTCCTCACCGGTGAAGCGGTCCCGGAAGATCACCGACGCCTCGTCCGGGGCGGCGAGGCTGGGGTAGGAGGCCTTGCGGTCGCAGCTGGCGTAGAAGTACACGAGCTCTTCCGCCTCGGCACCGATCGCCTCGGCGAGGCGGGCGCGTTCGGAGAGTTCCAGAAGGCTCAGGGGCAGCCCGTCCGTGCCGTAGAAGGCGTGGCACAAGGCGGCGGTCTGCAGGGCGGGTCGTGCACCCCAGGCGGCGAGCAGCGCCTCGACGCGCAGCAGGTGGGTCAGGAGGGTACCGCCGGAGTGCTTGGTGGTCTCGGCTCCCAACTCCTTGAGCAGGGCCATCGCCGGAGAGTCCGTGTGCTTGTCGTCGCTGTGCATCATGTGCCCAGCATGACGCGGTCGCCGCGCGTCCATCCGCCGGGACCGGCATACGGACACCGGGACCACGCCTTGCGGACCAGGTCTCCGGGGCCTGTCGTTCGATGCGGGTCACCGTCGTGCGCCGGTCCGAAGGACCGAGCGCGGCGGAGGTTGATGCTGCGATCACCGGGGCCCGGCCGGCCCTGTACCTGGTGGACGACGCGACGACGGGGACGGCGATCCTGCTGGGCGAGTTCTACCGCAGGGACGGGGGCGACGCGGCCGATGGCCCGGTCCAGGTGGGTCAGGCGGGCCAGGCCGCACCCGGTCAGGAGCCGGTGCACGGAGCCCGACCGACTCGAAACCCTCGCCCAGCTCGGCATCGACTGAGCGCAGGTGGTGCGGCCGGCTGCCGACGTTGGTCACAGGACTGCGGCGGTAGAGACAACCAGGACCTATACGCCCGCCGCACATGGCCTGCACACCTCGCGTCACATGACAGATCCCGGGTCGCGGCTGTGGTGTCAGTGCGCCGGGCTATCCTTCCGGCACCGCTCGCCGAACGTAGGGATCATCAGAGTTGACCGGCCTGTCTGCTTTCCCGCTGCCCTTTCAAGCGTCGCGTTCCATAACGTTCGCGCGTCCCCGCACGCTGCGGGAGCTGGAGATGATGGAGTGCAGCGCGCACATCCGGGCGAAGCCGGGGTGGTTCGACAAGATGAACGATGCCGGCATCGTCGCGCGGTGGACGCAGGAGGCGGTCTCCCAGGGACTCACCGAGGCGCAGGTCCGGTACGTGCTCGCGGAACTCGGGCACTACGCCGCGCTGCGGGACGGGCGGACTGGCATCGAGGTGTCCGCCGTCGACGGGGTGTGGCAGTCGGACACGCTGGTCGACGACAAGCTGGCATCCCGGCTGCGCGAGGCGGTCCGGGCGCTGGAAGAGGTCCCCGAAGCGGAACGGGACTGGCATCCGGGATCGGATGGGCAGGTGCTCGATCTGGTGCATCCCTCGCTGTTCTGCCTGGTGCGGGAGGTGAGCGGGGGGCCCGAGGATGCTTGGCGGAACCCGACGGACCGATACTCGAAGCACGAGTTCTCGGAGAAGTTCCAGTGGCTGCCCACGGACGTCGACGTCAGTGACGAGGGCGACGTCGCCTTCCGTTCGTACGTCAACAACGTCCATCCCGAGACCCATCACGAACTCGCCGCCGTCCTGCCGGACGTCTTCGCGCGCATGCGGCCGCTGTGGGAGAACGTGCTCACCGATCTGCGTCATCCGCGGCCGCTGCGGATCGAGGCCGATCCCTACGGGTGGTATGACTCCGAGCCGGAGTATCCCGTCAAGTCCTCCTTCAGTGATGACGCGGCCTACGCAGAGGCCCGCAGTGCATGGGCGGAGGCCCACGAAGCGTGGTGGGAGACCCGCCGCCCGGTCGTCCCGGACGCGCCGGACTTCACACCGCCCGAGCTGCCCGATGAA
This sequence comes from Streptomyces sp. NPDC043853, assembly GCF_056436025.1. Classification (NCBI taxonomy): domain Bacteria; kingdom Bacillati; phylum Actinomycetota; class Actinomycetes; order Kitasatosporales; family Streptomycetaceae; genus Streptomyces; species Streptomyces sp. NPDC043853. The sequence continues at coordinate 120,860 of NZ_JBWKDJ010000016.1, read as the reverse complement.
GCCGCACGGGTCGACCTGCGTGGCCGCCGCCTCCAGGTCATCGTCAAGCTCGCCACCATTCATCTCACCCCGGAAGAGCCCGAGTACACGGGCGGTTCCTGGCACGTCGAGGGGATGCTGAACGAGCGGATCGTCTCGACCGGCATCTACTACTGGGACAACGAGAACATCACCGAGAGCCGGCTGAGTTTCCGCGCGGCGCTCGACGACCCGGACTACGAGCAGAACGACGACGAGGGGGTGCGCGAGGTCTACGGCCTGGAGAACGAAGACGCGCTCAACCAGGTGCTGGGATCGGCAGCGACGCCGACGGGTCGCTGCCTGGCGTTCCCGAACGTCCTGCAACACCGCGTCGGCTCGTTCCGCCTCGCGGACCCCACCCGCCCGGGGCACCGCAAGATCCTTGCGTTCTTCCTGGTCGACCCCTCGACGTCGATCGTCTCGACCTCCGACGTCCCGCCGCAGCAACCGTGGTCCGCTACCTCCACGATGACGCTTGAGCAGGCCAAGGAGTACCGCGAGCAGCTCATGCAGGAACGGAAGTTCTTCGTGGCCGAACACAACGACCAGCTCTACGAACGGGAATTCTCCCTCTGCGAGCACTGATCGCTGTCGGGGCGGGCGGGCCGTCAGGGGGTGCGCCGCCGCATGCTCGCCGAAGACACCACTGGCGAGCCGAGCGTGCAGGCCGGCCCTCTCAGGCCCAGGGCCACACGCCCCCGCCGGGAGTTTGGCGTACCGGCCCTGGCCATCCCGACCCGAGCCTCGCTCGCGACCCGGAGGACGCGGCCGCCACCTACCGGCACCTGCGCAAGGCGTTCGACCCGACCCCACAAGGCTGCTCGGCCGGCAGCCGGATCATGTGAAAGGCGGGCGACGACCCGCTCAAAGTGCCACGATGCAACACGTGTCGGTACGGCGCCGGGTGCCGGGCCGGGGTGGAAGGGAGCGCGCAAGGTGACGGGCAGACCGCCTCTCCCCCGCCCGCCCAGTGCCGCGTTCCGCCTCTCCCAGGCGCTCCTCCGTGACCAGCAGCTCAATGCGGAGGAACGGACGGCTCGGGACGGCGTGCCCCGGCCCGACACCGCTGGGGCTTCGCCGACGCCCACCCCCACGGAACAGGTCTCCCCCTACGAAATGCTGCTGCGGAACGCCGGCTGGCGGGTGGAGAGCGTCTACCACGACGTCCGCGCACGCCTCGAGGCATTCCATCCGACCGGCACTGCCATCATGATCACCACCGACCGGCGCCGCGCCGTCGGCGGAAGACGGGTGTACGTATACGCGCTGCCGGCCCCGGGAACCGGCTGGTGGCACAGGATCGACACCGCGCACCTGGAGCACTACGCGGCACACCTCGAGCTCCCACCCGCCGGACGCCCCAGGCTCATCAAGTCCAAGTGCCGGTGCGGGAAGTGCAAATATCCGACCCAGACCGCTGCCGCCGCCGCGCTCACCCAGGTCCAGGCCGTACGAGCTCTGGAAGGCGCCTCCCGGCCGCCGGAGACCCGCTTCTACCGGTGCGAGGCGGACGATCGGGTATGGCACCTGACGAGCAAGACGCACGGCTTCACCCACTCCGTCCCGCTCCACGACGCCTTTCTGGCCGGCGCCCCGCGCCGAAGCCGGTAGCGACGCGCCGTCGGTGACGGGCCGTACGGCGGCGGCATGTCAGCGGCAGTAGGGGCCGTCGGCTGTCCCGATGGCCGCGGCCTCAGCGAGCGCGGTGGCCGTCCCGTCCGCAGGCTGGTCCGGGACGGGGTTTACCCGCCCTCCGCCTCTTCCCGCACGGGCACAGACGGTCATGCGGCGCCTGGACCGGCCAGTGCCATCCCGTCTACGGTCCGCTTCATGACCAGCCGCTGTCCATCGGCTCCCGCTGACCGCTTCGAATTCGTACGCTGGGTTGCTCGCGCCGACGGCCACCGCTGATCGTGCCTGTCGGGGCTCAGCCCGATATGGCCGTTCTGGCCGGTGCGCAGCGGGTGGAGGGCGCCGGGCGTGCACGAGTTCTTCTGCACTCTGGTCACCGACGCGGGGCGAGCGCGAGCTGACGGGGAGCGGGAACGGGCCGCTGTCGGCCTTCGCGCACGCCCTGGGCACTGCGGGGATCAGCGTCGACATCCTCACCCACGCCGAGCACTCCACTGCCGCCGGCCCCGGCAGCCCCGCAGTCGCCTACGCCCAGTGCCAGGTGGACGGGGCCACCGCCTGGGGCGCCGGCTGGGACACCTCGATCCTCTCCGCGTCGGTGCACGCCGTTCTGTCCGCCGTCAGCGGCGCCAGGCGGGCCGCCGCGCGGCCGTGAGATGCCGGGCCTCCGGGATCCGGCCGGGCGCGGCCCAGGCTGCGCCCGGTCAGCCGGCGGGCTCGGCGGGAAGCCGCTACTGACTCGCCCGGTTGCTCAAGACCTCGTCACACGCCGGGGACGGCGGTGAGGGGCGGCTTTGACGGGGCTACCGGACGGTCATGGGGGCGAGTCCGAGGGCGGAGAGCGCGGTCGCCCCGGTCGTGGTGTGCTCGCCTCCGGCGAGGAGCAGCGTGCGTGCCCACTGGTAGCGGCAGCCGGCCGCGTCGAATGCCGCCGCGGTGGCCAGCAGCCGCGGCAGGTCGCCGCCGAGCAGTGCTTCCGCCCGGTCCACCAGGGCGGTGGCGACCAGGTTTCCGTCGACCGTGGCCCGGGCCGCGGCGACCCGGGCCGCGGCGTCCGGGTGCCCGGCGAGGACCGCCGCCTCCGCCCGGAGGGCCTCGTACCAGTGCAGCCAGACCCAGCAGACCCACTTCCACACCTGCTCCGGCTCGGGCGCCACGCGGTCCAGGGCCGCTTGTGCGTCCCCGTGATGGAGCAGGACCATGGCGTCGAAGACGGCGCCGTGGCCGTGGCGGTGGTCCTCCTTGCTGCCCGCCCGGTCGGTGATCGTGAGCCACGTCGCCCGGGCCTCGTGATCACCTCGCAGACCGTGGATCATCGCGACGGCCGCGGCGGCCGGGCCGAGCGAGAACGAGCGTTGCCGGCCGGTCTGCTCCCACGCGTCGAGGAAGCGCACGCTGCCGGTGAGCACCTCGTCGGCACGGCCCGCGAAAGCGTCCGCGACCAGCAGCCAGGACGTGGCGTGGTCACCCACGTCGGCCAGCTGGGGCTGGTCGGCGAGCCGGGCGCCCCACCGGCGGGCCGCCGGGAGGTCGCCCGCACCGACGGCGGTCGCGGCGGCCATGGCGAGGGCGTCGATGAGCTCGTGCGTCCGGGCGGGGGCGTTCGGTGCCGAGGCCAGGACGTCGAGCCGGTCCCGGGCGGCGGCCGCGGCGGCGAAGGTCCGACCGGCCCAGCTCTGGGCGCCGGAGAGCGCGTCGAGGGCCGCGGACCGTGCCACCGGGTCGCCCGCGCGCCGGGCGAGTTCGACGGCCCGTTCGGCGCACGCGACCGTGTCCGGCGCGGCGTTGTCCGGGGCCCCCTGGACCGCGCCGAACGCGTCCGCGACCACCGCCGCCTCGGCCAGCGCGAGGGCCGCCACGGCGGCCGGGTCGTCCTCACCGGCCAGCTCGCGCGCCTCCGCGAGCAGGCCGGTCACCTCGTCCACGGGCGGGACCCGGATGAACGTGCTGGAGAAGCGGTACGCGGCCGTGGCGGCGGCCGCCAGGTCGCGGCCGGCCCCGGTGGTGTCCCGGGCCCGGCGGGCGGCTTCGGCGGCGGCCCGGTGCAGGCGGTACATGTCGTCGCCGAGCCTGTGGCACCCGGCCACCCCGGCGGCCTGCCGCAGTGCCGCGGCGGCGTCGGCGTCGGTGGCGGCGAGCAAGGCCGCCTGCTCGTACCGGTGTTGGGCCTCGCCCAGCAGGTTGCGGGTGAAGGCCAGCTCGGCCATGGACAGGGCGAGACGGCACGCGTCCGCGCGCTGCTCCGGCCGGCCCGCGGCCCAGGTCAAGGCGGCCCGCAGGTCCTCCGCGACCGCGTCGAACCGGGCTCGCCACTGCGGGCCGCCGCCTTCTTCGAGACCGGCCGCACCGACCAGGCACCATGCCAGGTGGCGCGATCGGACGTCGGTGAGCTCACCGGCGTCGGCGAGCCGCTCCGTGCCGTACTGGCGAAGGGTCTCCAGCGCCTGGTAGCGGGTGCCGGTCGCGGACGGTGTCACGGCGAGCAGGCTCTGCTCGGCGAGCCGGCCGAGCCCGTCGGCGACCGCGGCCGCCTCCAGCGGGCCGAACCCGGCCACCTCGGCGGCCGCCTCGGCGGTGAACGGGGCGACGAACGCCGACACCCGTCGCAGCAGTGCCCGGTCCTGCGGTTCGAGCAGGTCGTGGCTCCAGTCGAGGACGGCCCGTACCGACCGGTGCCTGCCGTCGGCACGGGGGCCGCCGGCGAGGATCCGGAGCTGGTCGGAGAGGCCGGCCGTCAGGCCGTCCAGACCGAGCGTGGACCACCGCGCCGCTGCCAGTTCGATGGCCAGCGCCATGCCGTCCAGCCGTTCGCACAGGACCGCGATCCGGTCGTGCTCCGCCGGAGCCGGAGCCCTGCCGACCGCCGCCGCCCGCTCCAGGAACAGGGCGACCGCCTCCGACCCGCCGCCACCGACCCGCGACAGCGGCGGAACCGGGAAGACCCACTCGAACGGCACCATCAGCCGGGCCCGGCTGGTCGCGAGCACCCGTATCCCCGGGCAGGCCACGAGCAGCCGTTCCAGGAAGGGCGCCACCCCGTCGCGCACCTGCTCGCAGTTGTCGAGCACCAGGAGCGTCTGACGGTCCGTCAATGCGGCCATCAGCGCGTCGTCGATGCCGCGCCCGGGCTGCTCGCCCACGCCCATGGCCGCCGCGACCGCCGCGCCCACCCGCCCCGGGTCGGTGACCGGGACCAGGTCGACGAAGCACACCCCGTCGGCGAAGTCGCCGACCACCTGGGCCGCCACCGTCAGTGCGAGCCGAGTCTTGCCCACCCCGCCCAGACCGACGGCCGTCACCAGCCGACGCTCCATCACTGCCGTTGCGAGCTCCCCGCGTTCCCTGGTCCGACCGACGAACGCCGTCAGCGGTGCCGGAAGCGCGGGGGCCGGGCGCGCCTTCTCGGCACGCGTCGGGTGGGCACGCGTCGGGTCGGCGCGTGACGGGTCGGCGCGTGACGGGTCGGCGCGTGACAGGTCGGCGCGTGACGGGTCGGCACGCGTCGGTCCGGACGCCCGTCGGGACAGTGCCCGCCGGTCCGGCGCCTCCAACTTCCGCAGCAGCGAGGAGACGTGCGACTCGACCGTCCGTACGGAGATGAACAGCCGTGCGGCTATCTCCGCGTTGCTCAGGTGCTCCCCGAGCAGAGCGAGCACGTCGGCTTCCCGAGCAGAGATCACTGGAGTGGACACCGGGTCATTATCCGTAGTGCCTTCCGTGATCCGTAGTGCTTTCCGTGGTCAGCACGGAGGCGCTCCGTACCCCGGCCGGGGGAAGCTGTGAGCACAGGAAACGAGCCCGGCGAACCACCGGGCCGGGATCCGGACCCGCGACGACAGGAGTGACCGTGACCAGCTCTTCCACCCAGGGGATCAAAACCGTGCTGCATCCCGTGTCCGACCTCGCCCAGGCCAAGGCGGTGTACGCCGCGCTGCTCGGTGTCGCGCCGCAGATCGACGGGCCCCACTACGTCGGCTTCGAGGCCGCCGGCCAGCACGTCGGCCTCCTCCCGGGCGGCGGACCGCAGGGCCTGACCACGTCGTTGGCCTACTGGCACGTCTCGGACATCGAGGCGAAGATCGCCGAAGTGACCGCCGCGGGCGCCACCGTCAAGGACCCGGCGCACGACGTCGGCGGCGGCCGCCGGGTGGCCACCCTCATCGACCCCGACGGCAACCTCCTCGGGCTGGTGCAGGACCGATGAGCACCCCGCCCCGCTCCCGCGCACAGCGCCGTCGCGACACCGAGCACCGGCTCACCCACGACGTCGACGTCTGGGTGGCCAGCGCCTCGGCGGACGGCGCACCCCATCTGGTGCCGCTGTCCTTCGACTGGGACGGCGAGGCGCTGTTGGCGGCCACCCCGGAACGAAGCCCCACCGGCCTGAACCTGGCCGCCACCCGGACCGCCCGGCTCGCCCTGGGTCACACCCGCGACGTCACCATGATCGAGGGGGACGTCGAGGTCCTCGACATCGACGCACTGCCACCGCACCTGGGCGACCGATTCGCCGCACGCACCGGCTTCGACCCGCGCTCCCTCACCAGGTCGTACCGCTGGTTCCGCATCACTCCTCACCGCGTCCAGGCCTGGCGGGAGGAGAACGAGCTGGCCGGCCGCGAGCTGATGCGCGAGGGTCGCTGGCTGGCCTGACGGCCGGCCCGGTCCCGCCGCACGGCCGGGGCGCTACGCCCCGGGCCGGGAACACGCCTCGGGCCGGGAACACGCCCCGAACAGAGGGCCGGACAGCCCCTTCTTCGCACGATCCACACATCCACATCCACATCCAGATCCTCAAGGGAGATCCATCATGAACAGCACCGGCACCAGCGCGCACCAGGGATTCACGGCCGAGGAGCGGGCCGCGATGAAGGACCACGCGCAGGAACTCAAGAAGGAGGCCTCTCGCCGCGGCTCGAAGGCGGAGAAGGCGGCGCAGGCGGAACAGGACGTCCTCGCGAAGATCGCCGAGATGCAGGACACAGACCGGACCATGGCCGAGCGCGTCCACGCCGTCGTCACCGCCACCGCCCCGGTCCTCGCGCCGAAGCTCTGGTACGGGATGCCCGCCTACGCACTGGACGGCAAGATCGTCTGCTTCTTCCAGAGCGCGGAGAAGTTCAAGGCGCGCTACGCGACGCTCGGGTTCAGCGACCAGGCGAAGTTGGACGACGGCCCGATGTGGGCGGCCGGCTTCGCCCTGACCGAGGTGACGGCCGAGGTGGAGGCGCGGATCGCCGCACTGGTGAAGCAAGCAGTGAGCTGAGGCGCGCCCACGGGTGACCACGTCGTCACCGCGGTGCCATCCGCCCGCACGGCCTGGAACGTGTGGTCCACGTGACCGTCGGCGGGCTCCCGTCGGAGATGAGGCCGCTGTACCGCCGGAGAGGACGGGCGGCCCCGGTTCGACGGTCACGGACGGCCGCAGGTCCAGCTCGGTGGCCCTCACCGTGGCGGCCCCGGGCGGGTCGGTATCAGCCAGTTGTCCCAACGGTCCCTGGCAACGACCGCGTAGACGTACGTCTCACCGTCCGAGACACCCTGGCAGAGCATGGACAGCGGATCGGACGCACCCTCATAGGAGGCGATGTCCTCCTCCGGTGAAGCGTTCCAACTCAGCGGCACACCGTCTCTGCGCGGGGTGGCGCGCAGCCCGGTGACCGGGCCGGGGACCACGGCGTCACTGCTGCGGAGGGTGAGCGGAGCGGACCGCGCCGACTCGTTCCCCACCAGGTCCACCGCCGTGGCCACATGGGTGTGGTAGGCGCCCGGCACCATGTCCCGCTCCGCGCACCTGCCCTCGATCGGGGTCATCGCCATTGAACTCGGTGGCCGCGCAGGTCACGAGGGTGAGTGCGGCGGGATCGAAGGTCTTCCCCGGCGATCGGTGACGCGGAAGTGCCCGCCGTTGGCCATGTCGAAGTCGTTCGCGGCGGACATCTTCCAGTACACCTGCGTCTGGTCCTGCTGTGCGTACGAGCTCAGGTCGGTCGGGGCCGGAGGCGGCATCCTGTCGGCCCTGTCGCCGGCCACGGTGGCGGAGTACGGCGATGCGTTGCCGAGTTCACGCCGACCCCCAGCCCCTGCGACGCCGCTGGCCTAAGCATGCGCCGCGCCGCCACACACCGTCTCCGAAACAGCCGTGCATCCTGTGTACTGGCGTATCCGCCATCCGGGATGGATCAAGGGGGGCAAACGGCTCTAGCTTGATCTTTAACGTCTGGGCCGTTGACCTCAGGCTGCGTGGGACCATTTCGACATGCGCCTGGTAGCTGACGGAGCCACACCGACCTCGCGGTTGGTACTGGTGAAGGACCTCGAGACTGACGACGGATACGCCTTCGAGCTGGCGAGTCCGCTCTTCCTGGCTGCCGATGATCGAATCGCCTTCGAAGACGGCAGGCTTCTCGTCCTGCGGGCCAGTGGAGAGCGGCTGTCACTGGCCGGCGACTGGTCCACTCGTTGCGGACCGGGATCTCTGCGCCAGCTGTAGGGCCATTCTCCGAACGACGTGTCGTACTTGATCACTCGGTTCGGTATCCACCGGACACGGAAGTGGCCTTCGCCGGAACATGTGCTCCGACCAAGGACCACACATTCAGCCTCACCGATACCCGGGCCCGCACCCCGCGATTCCCGGCTATCGGATCGTACGCGTCCATGCCGCCAGCACACCACCCGGCACTGACAGTCCCGGCCCGCGCCCGGCGGGGCCGGCTGTCAGTCCTGCCGGAACGTGCTCGTCACCGTGCGGGTCGCCGACACCAACGTCACCGACGGCTCACCCCGGCCGATCGCCCGGTCGGTCTTCTTGATGTCCGCCCAGGAGTAGCCCTCGCGCATGTACCGGTTCGCCGCTTCACTGGCCGGGGCGGCGGCCGCGGCGTCCTCCAGCGCCAGGCGGGCCTGCTCGGTGGCCGGGTTATCGCGCCAATGCGGGTGGCCAGAAACGGCCAGGCCCGCGCGGGTCAGCTCGCCCGCCAGAGCGGTGCGCAGAGCGGGATCGCCGACCATGCGGTTGTGGAGGCTGATCTGGGCCTGCCTGAGCCAGACCAGGTCTTCAGGGACATCCAGGGAGATCACCTTCTTCCACGATCACTGTGACTGAGCCCTTCAGCCGGCGAGTGTCGCCGGCTGAAGGGCTCAGCCGCGTCGCGTCGTGTCGGTGGCCTGCTGCTCGTAGGCCTGTGCCAGCTGTGTCTGCACCCTGGCATGCCGGAACTGGTACACCGCGCCTTCTTGTCGAAGAACTCCGCGACGATGCGAGTCGTCCAGGAAGGTCATCAGACGCCAGGGCAGCCTGCCGGTGCCGCACAGCCACAAGCGTGTGGTGAGGAACCAACCCCAGGCACTCAAGGCGATGGCGAGGGCTCCGACCAGCGGCCAGAACGGCGAGACGGAGCCGACCTGAAACCTCCTCACCAGTTCTGGCACAAATGAGAGTGGCAAAACGGTGGCGACGATACCGAAGAGGAACACGATGAGGCCCAGGGCGATCGCTGTCATTCGGTCCGTGCGCAGACTCGCTCGCGGGCTCAGTGCGCAGACGATGTCCACTGGTGAGAACAACCATCTGTGCAGTGCCGCGACGGTCCCGCTGACCACGCCCACGGCCAGTCCACCTACAAGGCCGAAGGCTACGGCGTTGCTGAACAACAGCCCCGGGGCCGGGACGTAAAGCCATTGAGCTGTCTGAGGGGGCAGGCGGTACATCTTGCCCACGCCGTCGGCGTTGGTGTCGTCGGGAAGCTTTACGACCACCAAGTCGTAGCCGAAGCGGTTTCGTTGAACGTGAAGCTCGATGAGCTCACGGAAGGTGGTACACCGGTTCCCTGTCCCTCTTGCGCACACCTCCTTGGCCTCCTCGGGCGTATATGCCCAGTTGCTGTCCACTCCATCGCCGCGGATAACCCAAACCTCAACCTCACGTGAGGCGCGCACGAACCGCTCGCCGTGCGACGACCGGCAGAGGCTCCAGTCACCTGGGGTGGCCGCGCAGCGAGTGCCCGCACGCAACGTGAACACATTGGAGCCCGGAGGGAACGCATGCTGCGTACCGGCCCGGATGGCTAGCGCGGTCCCCGCCGCCAGCCCGAAGGGCACGCTGAGACAGAATGCGGCAATCAGCCCAGTCGCCAGACCCCTGCCGACCGACTGACCCAGCTCTTGCCACCTCCTGCCTCTCCTTGAGCGGACCGCCTCCGCGCTCCTGACATCAGGGTTGGCCCTCGCTCCGCGGGCAATTGTCAGTGCATAAAGCAGTGTCATGACCGACACGGCGACGCCTGCAACGAAGGGGGCGCTGCTGCTACCCCAAATGAGGTAGCAGCCGACCGTGGTCAGCACCGTGGCCGCGGCGAGAACGAAGGCCGTCCTGGACTGGCGACGGCCACTGAAGGATGCAGTGGAGGGTAGCGGCTCGCCGACGATGCCGATCACAGCCAGGACCACGGCGGTGGCGAGGCCTGCGACCATCGCCAGCCAGGCCCGATCCCCCCAGTCTTGCGTCAAACCCAATCCGCCGTATCGGTCCAGGTATCCGAACACGTGGCCTCTGAGGCTTCCTGTGGCCCCGACGATGGCGCCAAGGACGACGGCCGTTCCTGCAACCAGGAGAAGCCCACGTAGGACGCGGCCTTGTCGTATCGGCGTCAACCCTGGACCACTCGACAGGACGGCATATCCGAGGCAGACGCCGACCAGCAAGGCGGTAGCCTCCATGGGTGCCAACAATCCCACCGTTGGAACCAGGACGGAGCTGATCGTGACGACGACCGCTCCCAGAAGCAAGATCGGCCCGAGGCGGCGCAGCGGCCACGGCAGCGCCAACCGCAGGCGCCACCAGGCAAGATCACGGGCTTGACGACGTTCGAGGTGTGCGGCGAGGAATCCGAGCCACTGACCAACCCGGCCAGCGTCAGGAGAATCGCGGAAGGCCGCCGGCACGAATCCGTCGAGCAGATGCTGTTCAAGGTCGGCAGGGGTGGTGAAGCGCAGATCGAGTAGCTCCGTGGGGTCGGCCCCGCCATCGCTGTAGATGCCACGCGCCATGGCCACCATCAGCGGCGTCTGGAAGACGTGGCGCAGTGTCTGGCAGACGGGATCTTCCGGATGATCTCGCAGGTGGGCGACGACCGGATCCCAGCGTGTGGTCCGTTGTCCTGCATCTCCTCTCACTGGTCGTGCGGTGCGAACGAGGTAGGAGCTCACGTCGTCGAAGGAGGGCGGCCTCAGTTCCAATACCGCGGCCGAGGTGAAGGCATCTCCGCTCTGGACCTGCTCGGCATAGTCCTGAGTCCGACAGGTCAGCAGGACGGGGGTGGCGATATCCAGCTCAGCGTTCAGCCTGCTCACTGCACGGGTGCGCAGGGGTGGGGGAACCTCATCCAGACCGTCCAGTACCAGCAGCACCCGGCCATTGGCCAAGAGCTCCCGGACTCGCGCAATCCCCATCGCGGCCATCGAGGCCGCCGCCCAGGTGCTGAGGCTCTCGCGATCCGGCCGCCAGCTGGAAAGCGAAAGAATCACCGGCACTGGGTCGCCGGTTTGGCGCTGCAGCAGCACATCCAGAGTAAAGCGCACTGCCAGGACCGTCTTGCCGCTTCCTGGAGCACCAAGAACCACTATCCGCCTGGAGGGCACCCGGCTGAAGACCCCGGCGAAGTTCTCCCAGCAGTCCCCGGCGTCAACCGTGTCGTCCCAGTCACCGTATGCGTCGGACAGCCACGGTTCCGGCAAGGTCCAGGGCACGGGCAGCGGATTGGGGTCCTGCAGCCGACGCAGCCGCCACTCCGCCTTCCATTCGACTTGGACTGCGTCGGCCAGTCGCCCGGCGAGGCGGTCCAGCCGCTCGGGGGATGAAGCCTCGTCTTCGGCGTCGGCGACGTCATGGAGCAGGGTCCGCACCAATTGACCAGCAGCCACCAGGAAACCCAGCAACGGAATCAGGATCTGGGGCTCGGCAAGACCTTTCCCGTTCCGCGCCGCGACGATGACGACGGCAGCCGTGATGATCAACGCCGTCACCCAGATACCGAGCCGCATATACCGCACGTCGATGCCCCCGTGACGACCACTTTCCTAACAGAGGCATACTCTCTGCAATCACTCCGGGCATCGGTACACGCCGCGCCGGGCGGCGAGGTACGTCTGGGCGTGCTGCCCTGGGCGCAGAGCCCCCTGAGGTCATACCAGGCCCTACGTGCAGCGAGGTCCAGCAGATCAGTCCGCGCGAGCCCTGCTGGAGCATGGTCCCGGTGAACCATCAGCGGCCTGCGCCTGAGGGCAGCGCCGCCACGCTCTCGCCGCAACCGACTGAGGGCCCCGGCCGTGGATGGCCGGGGCCCTCGAAGCGGGAGCGGTGCTCGGCCGACCGTGCCGCGCAAGCGTCGCAAAAGCCCGTCCTGCTTCTGAGCCGGCACCGGGCCCACGCTTGCGGGCCCCGCCCGGGCGCGGCCCCGCAGGGTGCCGTCGGCCGTCGGGACACCCAGACTCTGGTGTGCGGGAGCGCACGTCCGGTGCCGTCCGACAGCCCGAGCACCCGCATCGTGCGCGTACTCGGCGCGGGCATGCGCCGACCCGAGGCCGGCCTTGAAGGAGAAGCGCCGGGGGCGCCTATCCAGGCGCGCCGGGTCGGTGCTCTCCACAGTCAGTACCCCGCCCGGCTCGGTGTCGACGGCGAACGTGGCGAACTCGGCATCCAGGTCAGCGGCCTCGTGGAGGTTGGTGATCGCGATGCCCATGCAGAGGACCGTCTCGAACCGCTCCCCCGGACGAATCCGGCGCATGTCCCCGACGCAGATGTCCAGGCCGGGGCACACGGTGTGGGCGTAGTCGGTCATCGTCTCCTGATGGTCGACACCCACAGCCCTCCCGATTCGTTCCGCGAGCCGCTCAAGGTCCCGTCCCGTTCCGCAGCCCGCGTCCAGGACACTGGTCGGGGGCCGGCCCAGATGGCGGCTGGCGGCCTCCAGGCACAACCGGGCCGCGGCGTACTCGAACCCAACACTTCCGTCGGTTTCTCCGCCGCCATCCCGGCCCCGGCCGGAATCCGCAGAGCGGCTGGGTCCAGGCGGGGCGCGGAGGCCAGGCCTTCGCCATCGGGGTACGCTGACCCGTCGGCCACGCGGCCCCGTGACCGCCGGGGGCCGACGTGCGGATTGCGCGCCGTCACCCCCGTTCGCCCCCTTCAGCCCGGCACGTCAGTGTGCTGAGCGTGTCGAGGACCTCGCCGTCACGGATATGAGGGGCCCAGTTGGAGGTGTGGGCGGGCGTGGCCGCCAGGGGTGACCTTCAGCGACATCAGCTCATCCGTTGAGAGCGAGAATGTGGAGCCGTGCGGCGCCGAGCCCGTCCTGGACCGCCACGCCCCCGTTGCCCGCACTCCCCCGGCCCCCACGAAAGGAAGTCGCCCATGCGTCGTCGCCCGTTGCTGTTCCTGCTCACCTCGATCGTCCTGGTGAGTGCGGGAGCCGGTCTGGCCATCGTGAGCCTGGCCCCCGCCGGCGGGAACGGGCAGCCGGTCACCATGGCGCAGCTCATGGCCGTCCTGCCGCGCGGGAAGGAGGTTCCCGGGTACCGGGCGCTGTTCGAACGTCCGGAGACCGGCGAAGAGCCTTCCCCCAGCCATTACTGCGGGAAGGTGGCGTCCGCCCTGTGGTCGCGTGACCGGATGCCCGTCGCATCGACGCGCGTCGTACTGACGCCGACGAAAGGCGGCCAGGACCAGCACCATGTGACCTCGTTCAGTTATGCGCAGGCCGACGCGCAACTGATCATGGACGAGCTGCGGGCCTCGATTCCCGCCTGCGGGCACTACAACACCTACTTCGCGGATCTCTACTTGCGGTTCGGGACGCGACCGGCGCAGCCGCAGTTCGATGTGGGCGACGATGTGGTCAGCTACCGCGTCCTGGGCCCGCCGGAGGGGCACGTGGACCTGCAGGGCTCCGGCATTCCACTGGAACCCGGTCCGCTCCAGGAACCAGGCGGACTCACCACGTTCGTCCGGACCGGTGGTGTGATCACCAAATACCGGGGCACCGTGCCGAAAGCGATCGCCGAGGACTTCGACGAAAGGCTCGCGCGGGCGGCCGCCGCCGGCCACTGAAGCTCTCGTTCACCGCGGCGAAGGTCCCGCTTCTTCGCCGCCCACCTGCGGCCTGACCGTGCTCACTCACGAAATCACACCCCGTTCACGCATCGAGTGGAACCGCCGGGCCCGGATCCACCTCCTTCCCGTTGGACAGGGAGGGAAGACCGCGATGACAACGCAGAGGCCGACGGAGATCTCGGTGGCGTGGGGACTGACCCTGGCAGCCGTCGCGTCGGAGGCGGCAGTGTGGCTGCTGGGAGTGTTCGTGGTGCCTCCCACCGGGCTGGCGGAGCTGACGGCGTCCTCCGGCCGGAGCGCCGCCTACGCACAACTCGCCTTGTCCGGCGGGGTGACGGCCGTGCTCCTGGCCGGCTGGCTGGGCATCGCCGGGCGGCTACGGGCCGGCCGCCCCTGGGCCCGGATCGTCCTGACCGTCCTGGGCGTCGCTTTTCTGGCGTTCCGGGCAGGAGGACTGGGCACGGACGGCATCGGCCCCTTGTGGTGGACCGCCACCAACGCACTGCCCGACCTGCTGGCGGCAGCCGCCGTCATCCCGTTGTACCTGCCCCGGGCACATACCTGGCTGGCGCGCACCCGGATCGACGCACCCGGGGCGGGCGCACACTGAGCAGGCGCACACTGAGCAGGCAGTACGGTCACAGCAGGCCATACCGGTGTGGGCTGCCCCGTGTCGCCGCACGGGTTCAACGGGGCCAGCCGGCCGGGACGCGGGCCCGGAGTCAGTCGCGGAGCGCGACCGGGCAGCATCGGCGAACACCCGCGGTCCGTCCGGAACGGCGTGCCAGGCCGGGTGGTGCAGGGCATGGAGGATGGTGCCGCCGTACCCCGCCGTGCCCTGGGGGCGGCGCCGAACGCGTTCTGCTCAAAAGCGACGCCCGCCCGCGGCACGGCGGGGCCCGGCACCGACTCCGCGGCCTGCGCCAACATCGGCACAGCCGGGGGCCACAACACCATCTGCGGGCCGCCTTCCCACTGCGCTCCCACCAGCCGCATGGTCGGCGCACATGCCGCCCTGCGCGACGGTTCCATCGTGCCCTCTTCGGCCGGGGCCTCTGAGTATCCGCACTCATGACGTCGGCTGGTTGACGGGCAAGGATGTGCAGGTCCCTGACCTCAATTCGCAGGAGGCCCTTGATGCGTCCGATGCACCCGGCTCGGGTGGTGCCCGCGCATCCGAACGGTCCGCCGGCGCCCCGGCGGCGCCCGCACGGCGGTTGGTACGCCGTACCGGCCGGCCTGACGCTCGGCGCGCTACTGGTCTCTCTCTACGGCGTCCTGTGGGGTCTGGCTGCGAGGGCCGGCAAGCACATCGTGTGCGACTCGACCACGAGCTGTGCCGCGTCCCCGTACGAGGCGGGCTACAAGGCCCCCGCGTGGCCCGGCTGGACGTTCGTCACGGGAGGGACGCTGTTCGCCCTGGCACTGCTGGTATCCGCGGGATTGTTCGCGGCCCGCCGCGGCGGGCGCCGGCAGGTGCCGGCGTGAACGACAAGGCCGGGCACGACGAGAGCGGACCGCGGGTCAACCGAGCGGCCCGGCTCAGCTCATATTCCGCCCTGGGCGGGGTCGCACTCCTGCTGAGTTTCCTCACCCTCTCCGGATGGGTGTTTCCGCAGCTCACCTTCACGGGGGCGGTCGTGTGCGGGCTGGTCGCCGTCGTCGCCGGCCACGTCGGACGCCTGCGGCGGCGACGGGACGGGCGAGGCATGGCTCTGGTGGGCATCTTCTGCGGCTGGCTGGTGCTCTTCACCTGCGCGGTGCTCTTCACCATCTTCCTCGTCGTCTTCGGCGGGCTCGCGGCCTTGCTCGGCCGGTCCTAGCGATGTGACTGGAACGGTCCCGGGGACGGCTTCGGGGCGAGCTCAGCCGACGGCGTTCGAGCCACGTGCCCAGAGGGTGAATGCCGATGAGGGCAGCGACCCGGCCGGTGGGCTACCCCAGCGTCAGCCGAGCGGGAGCTGGAAGAGCCGGCTCAGGAACCGGCCGGGCCAGGAGTAGAGCGCACCGCAAAACGTCAGGTTCCTGCTGTAGGCGGCCTCCAGCAGGATCGCCAGGCCGACGTCCATACCGTCCGCCCGTCCTTGCCACGTGCCCGTGATATTGCGTGGGAGGTGCCACTCCGAGCGGGTCACCGTGACGGCGGCGCCGTCACGCCACAGCTCGTGCCTCAGCCGGCCGCCCACGGACAGGTACCGGTACGACCGTCCGGCGACCTCGATCCGCAACGCGCGGCCCTGCGGGGTCACGGCCAGACTCCGCCGCTTCACCTTGGCCTGCCAGCCATCGGTGTGCAGGTCCATGTCGGCCAGGCGCGGCCGACCGCGGAACGCGTTGCCTCGGAAGATCACGGAGGGTATGCCCTGTCCCACCACTTCGGCGGCGTAGTACGTGCCGTCGTACAGGGACTCCACCGGGTAGCGCAGTTCCACCGGATCGAACCCGTCCACCATCCCGGACCACATGTGCGTCGCCATCCTCCCTGCGTACCCATGGACTCCACCCGTGTACGCCAGCTCGAACCGACCCGTGCTCATTGATCCCCCTCTGTTTCAGAACGCCGACCAGTACACCGAACAGCGTGAGCTGCGCCGCTGCCGGTGGGCCGCAACGGGGCCGCACCGCCTCCGTCGCCGAGCTCTTCGTCACCGATGCCTCCGACGCCGGCCTGGCGGCTGCGGAGTGGCTGCCGACGTTGTCGATCGAGCGGAGTTCTTCGAGCTGGAGGCCGGCCGATCCGGCCCGCCGAACCGGGTCTGCCCACCCGCGTCCACGGGCCGGATCGGTCGGCGTAACGAGCTCGATCCGGTCCCACATCGCATCAGTGATCGCTAATCGGACAGGTATGGCCCATCAACTGACCAACGCATCGAAGCGATACGGATCCGGAGGCCGTCTCGGTCGGCGGGGTGTTGTGATCCACGATGAGCTGGGCCATCCGGTGCAGCCGATGCCAGATCTGCGGGCTGTCGTCCTCGGTGAGCTCAGGCAGGATCTCTTCGAGCCGGCCGCGCATCAACCTCACGGTCCCCATGCCCCGCTCATGGAGGGAACCCCCGTGCTGGAGCCACGTGAACACACGGCCTGTCCGACGACACGACCATTCGGTCCGGTCGTGCCGGTGGAGTGTGCGCATGGCGGTGGCGAAGGGGCCCCGGAGAACGTTCCGGGGCCCCTGTCCTTCCGCTCGTGTCAGAGGATGGCCTTGAAGCCCGCGTAGCCCGTGGCGAAGCGGGTGCCCGGGGTGAGGAGGGCGGTGCCGGTCACGGCCGGGCTGAACAGGAGGTCGCCCGCGGCGTTGCGGGTGACGATGCCCGCCGGCTTGCCGCCGGCGCCGTCGATGTCCATCACTGTGAAGGCCGTACGGCCCTTCGCCCAGCCGTCGGCCGAGGCGCGTACGCGGGCCTTGACCGTGCCGGTCTTCACCCCGTCGTAGCGGAAGACGGTGCCGTTGCCGTCCACGGCCATGATCTCGCCGATGCCGTCGCCGTTGAGGTCGCCGGCCCCGACGATCGTCTTGTACACCTTCCAGTTCAGCTGGATCCGCGCGCGCGGCTTGAAGGCTCCCTTGCCGTCCTGCGCGTACAGGTAGATGTCACCGGTCGTGGTCTGCCGGGCGATCAGGTCGGCGAGGCCGTCACCGGTGAGATCGCCCGGGGAGGTCAGGACGTCGTACTGGCCCCAGCCCGGGCCGATCGCCTTGGAACGGGCCGGGACCACCTTGCCCGGCTGGGCGAACTGCGCGTGGAGGGTGCCGTTGCGGTCCCGGACCAGTCGGTCGCCGACGCCGTCGTTGTCCAGGTCCCCGAACGGCACGAGCGTCGCCTTCGGGTCCCAGCCGGTGAGCGCGTACGAGACGGACGCCGGGTACGCGTCCTTGCCTGCGCCCGTGACGATGCGGGCCTTGGAGTCCTTGTCGAGGACGACGAGGTCCGCCTGGCCGTTGGTGCCCGCGAAGTCGCGCCAGACCGGCCGGCCGGCGACGGCGAGCGTGCCCGTGCGGGTCAGCGAGGTGTTCCGGCCGTCGTCGGGCTTCGCCGTCAGGGTCCAGGTGTAGTCACCCCGCGGCACGTTCCAGCCCGCGCCGTCCGTGCCGTCCCAGGACGGCTGGACCTTTCCGTTCCAAACCTTTCCGGTGAAGGTCCGGACCACGCTGCCGGTGGCCTTCCGCTTCAGCTCCAGGGTCCAGGAGGCCACCGGCTGCGATGTCCAGAAGGCGGGGCTCCAGGTCTTCCCCACGGTGAGTTCCGCGGTGGCCGGAACCTCCGAGTCGTACAGGAACGCCGCGGCCGGAGCGACCGGCAGCGGGACGATGTGGACGGCCCGCGCGTCATCGGCGTACGCGACCCGGCCCGCTTCACGGTCCAGGGTCCAGCCGTGCTCGGCCACCGGGTTGCTCGGGCGGCCGAGCTCCACGATGCTGTTGGTGCCCTTCAGCGCCACGGACTTCAGGGCCCCGCCGGCCTCCAGCACGATCACGCCGTTGCCGAGGCGGGCCTGGTCGTGCGCGGGCAGCTTGACGTTCGCCTTCGTCCCGGTGTCGTAGACCCCGGACTCCTTCTCGCACTTCCAGTACAGCGCGCTGCCGTACGCCTCCAGCTCCCGGATGTCGCACCCTGCGGCCTTCACGGTCTGGAGCGGAGCGCCGGTGCGGGCGTTCACCGCCTCGACCGTGCCCGCGGTCTTCGTCTCCCGCCACAGCGCCGAACCGGACAGGGCGAACGTGCCGTCCGGGACCGGGTGCGTGCCGATCTCCTTCTCCTGCTCCAGGTCCACCACGGCCACCACCTTGGCCTGCTGTGCGGACCGCGCGTACGCCATGTGGCGCCCGGACGCCCGGAGGGAACCCTGTACGTAGCCCGGAACGGGGAAGGTGTCCCAGCGGAAGTACGTGCTGGCCATCCCACCGGAGACGTGCACGAACTTCCCGGTCCCCGTCGGCCACACATCCGCGCACGCCTGCGGAGTGCAGCTGCCGTAGAAGGGATCGGGCTGCTCGTCCGGGCCGGCGTACGGGTCCCACGCGGGGTCCGCGTACTCGACCTCCCATGTTCCCGGAGTCGGCGCACCATGGGGCGAGGTGGTGTACTTGCTGACCCCGGTGGTCAGCTGCGGTGCCGTGTCGATGGTCTGCAGGCGGCCGCCCTGCATGGCCATGCGGAGCGTGGTCTGCGGGAAGTGCTGGGTGGGATACGAGGCGAGCTCGCTCACCACGGCCTTGCCGGCCACGTCCGGCGCGACGACGTGGATGGTGGTCCGGCCCGATTCCTCGGTCATGACGATGACCCGGCCGTCCTGGGTGAAGCCGACGCCCTTGACACCGGACATGAGCTCGCGATGACCGGTGTCCTCCGGGGAAATCACGTAGAGCAGGTCGTCGTCCCAGCCGACGAGGTCCTTGCCGACGACGCCCTGCCCCACCCGATCCCGGTGGATGCCGGTCGGGTTCCTGTACGGCGCGTAGGTGTGGGTCGGCCCGGTGAGCGGGGCCCGGGTGTCCCAGGCCTGGGTCCGCTGGGTGCCCGCGTCCCATCGGATCAGCCAGTCGCTGCCCTTCTGGACGCCCGTGTAGTCGTATTTGTCGGAGAGGCCGGGGACGAGCTGCGCGGTTGCCGTCGCCGCGTCCACCCAGTAGTGGGTGTCCTTCCATTGCGCGTCCCGCTGCGTAACGAGCATCCCCTGGTTGAACGACCGGATGCCGACGACGGACTGTGCGGCCAGACCGGTGACTTCGCGCCGGCGCTGGCCTGCGCCCTCCGGACTCACCAAGACCACTTTCTGCGTGCCGTTGCTGAAGACGACCGAGTCGCCGAGCACGCCGAGGAAGTAGTCACCTGCGGAGGCGGTGACGGTCTTGTGCGAGCCGTCGATGACGGACACGAACGTGAACGTGCCCGAGCTCCTGGGTCCGTACGCCAGATTGTCGCCGACCAAGCCGTGCAGGTCGCCCAGTTCGGCGCCGGGCATCAGCGTCCCCTGGGTCGCGCCGTACTTGAACCAGGCGAGTCCGCCCCGGACCTCGCGGAGGTATCCGCTGTGGCCGGCGGCCTTGATCGAGTGCGCCAGCGGATCGGCGACCTGCCGGACCGGAACGACCAGCTCGCCCGGCATCGGGGCGGCGGCCGCGCCGGAGGCAACTGTCCATGGCAATGCGGTGGCAGCTACCGCCAGCGCGGCAGTGGCAACTGCGGATCTACGCAGCAATGTGTCCCCCTGAAGTGTTCGACCGCTCCGCGGGCAACGCCGGGGGAACGGTTGGGTCCCGCGCCGTGCGCCGGGCGGGACCTTGTCGGACTGTTCGACCAACAAAGCGGGGGAACGGTTGTACTGCCGGGGATCTTGAAATCGGACGGCCGGCCACCGGTCAGCACGGGGGTGCCCGGCTGACACGTCACGCACCGAACGCGCCACGAAAACACCACGAAGAGCCAAAGCGGCGGCGCGCGGGGGCGTCGGCGGCGAGCAGCAGAGGCGGTCCGCGTCGCCGTCGTGCGCCGTCCACCGATCCGTTCCTCGCGCAGGCGGAGGTCACTTGGGTGTGGCCGGCCCGCCGGGTGGCGGTGTGCCGTGCCGCGCCATGATCCGCTTGCGCGCCGCCTCCCACTGGAGCCTGTGCGCCTCGATCTGCTTCTCGTACACCTCCGCGAACTCGGCGGCGGACATGGCGAAGTGACGCCAGTACGTCTCCCCCACGAAGGCCGCCTCGCCGGCCTCGCGGAGCAGGTGCGTGTACAGGAGGTTCTTGGCCATGTGCGCGATCCGCTGGGTGCCCGTCAGATCGAAGACGACGATCCGTCCAGGGGCCTGCACGACGAGGTCCGGGCGCAGGTCGCCGATCCGGCGCGGGCCGCGCTCGCCGGTGAACAGGGGGCTGAGCTGCTGCTCCAGCTCGGCCAGGCCGGGCGTGGATTTCACGTAGGTCTCGATCGGCATGTCGAGGACCGAAGTGGGGAGCTTGGCGAATTTGCGTAGCTTGGTCTCGCTGATGACGGTCAGGCCGCTGTTCGGGAAGCGCTTTCGGACCAGGCGGGAGAAGGCGGAGTGCAGCTTGGTGCCGCGTTCGGCGTACGAGGGGATGGCGGAGCCGACCTCGGCGATCGCCTGGGCGACCAGCTGCTCCAGCACGTCGACGCTCAGCACGGCGGCGGCGCCCGCGGCGGCCGTGCCGGCCGTGCCCACGGGTGGTGTCGCGGGTGCCGCGTGCTCTGCCTCGTCGAGGATCTTCACCAGCTCCTCGACCTCCGCCGGGGTGAAGAAGCGCTCTCCCTCCTCCAGCGCCTTCACCACCTCGGCCTTGGAGATCACCGAGGTGCCCTTGGCCTTGGCCCCGGCGGCGAGGATCTCGTCGCCCTCGCCGACGCTGAGCAGGACCCCCGTCGTGGTGACCATCGAGGGCCGCTCGGAGAGCAGGAGGCGGACGACGTCCAGCAGGCGCAGGCCGATCCGGTCGAGGACGGCCACGCCGATCCGGTTGACCGCGATCACCGCGCGGACGGCGCCCCTGCCGATCCTGGGCAGGGACTTGACCGCCTCGGGCAGGGCCAGCAGGGACATCACCAGCTGCCCGATGATGCGCCCGGCGTCAAAGAACTCCAGCTGTTCCAGCTTCTCCTTGAAGGCGTCCACCAGCTGGCTCAGGCCCTGCCGCGCGGTGACCACCGGATGCTCCACGCAGGTGACGAGCGCGGCCCACAGCTGGTTGCGTTCCCGGGCGAGGCGTGCGTCGAAGAACGAGCCGGCGAGCGTGCCGAGGAGCTCCAGGACCTGGTACTCGAACTCGCCCGCGCCCCACAGGATGCCCGCGAACACCTGCACCCCGTCGGCGGCGTTGGGCTCCCAGTTGCCGAAGATGAACGACCACGGGACCCGCCGCTCGCGCAGATACGCCCGGAACGCCCGCACGCGGACGAGGGCGAGGGTGTCGCCCAGCTTGCCGAGCCTGCGCAACTCCTCGAAACACGACATGAGTTCGTCGTCGTCGAGCCCCCTGAGGTGGGACTTCATCGTGGCCGTGACGACGGAGCCGGGGGCCCACGCCAGGCCGCGTGCGAGATCGGCGGCGATCGCGGCGGCGGCCGCCCTGAAGTCGCCGGGCCCGTGGCCCACGATCGTGATCTCGCGGAGGGTGGTGAAGTCGGCGGTGTACGCGAGGAGGCCGGCCGGCACGGTGTCGGCATCCCGGGCGATGACACGGAGCCCGGTGTCGTGACGGCGCCCGCCGGCGTCGACGCGGTGCACGGCGAAGCCCGCGCCGGGCACCGCCGCGGCGACCAGACCGACCCGTTCGCGCGCGATCGGTTCGAGGTAGAAGGCCCCGGCGCCGAGCCGCACGGCGACCGTCCGCTCCCGGTCGGTTCCGCCGAGCGCGGGGACGAGCCGGACGCTGGTGGAGCCGACCACGAGGCTGTCGGCGGAGATCCGGCCGAGCAGCGCGTGCCGGTACGCGTGGCCCATGCGGGTGCGCAGGGCCGCGAGCCGTTCGGGCGTCCAGGGCCGCTCGTGCGCGGGCGGCGCCGTGGGGGCGCTTCGGGGCGCGGGGGTGGTGCGGGCGCCGGCGCCCAGGTTCCGGCCGCCGGTTCCGGCGCCCGAGCGGAGGCCGAGGCCGCCGGCGGACCCGGTCGCCAGGCCGGCCCCGGGACCCCGGAGGAGCGGCAGGGTGACCGGGCGGCCCGCGTCGTCGTAGCTGGGGACCTGGTACCCGTCGCCGGTTCCCTCCTCCCTCCCGGCGTCGCGGGCCCCGTCGCGCGTCGCCGGCGGGTACGGCTCCGGCTCCGGCTCCACGGTCCCGCCTCCGGCGGCCCGTACCGCGTCCGCGAGGGCCTGCAGGACGGCGGCCTCCAGGAGCCGGAAGGTCTCCGGGGCGATCCCCTCGGGTCGGGCGAGGGCCTCGGGCAGGTGGAAACGGCGTTCGGGACGGTCGGTGTTCACTGCACCCTCTTTCCGGCGACGATCCGGTAGACCGTGCTGACGTCGTCGGCGGTCACCTCGAAGACGATGTCCGGGTGCCGGGCGCTCAGCCGGGCGAGCACTCCGCCGCGCGGCCCGCTGCCGAGCGCGGCGGCGCAGATGGAGCAGACCTCCTGGTCGATCCGGATGTACACGGTCCGCCCGCGCGCGGCGGCCCGTTCCTCCTCGGTCAGGCGGGCGAGGCGGGCGTCGAGCTTCTGGCCGATGTCCTGCTCGGCGTGGCCGTGGGCCTGCGGCACGACGACGTTCTCCGGCGGCCTGATGGCGTGTTCGGGGTCGTACGAGCCGAGGGCACGCGGCGACCCGCCGGTGAACAGCTCCCCCGCGAGGGCGGGGATGTCCGAGCGGGCGACGGCGACCGTGCCCTCGTACCCGGCGGCGGCCTTGTCGGTCGGCTCCACCCACTGCACCCCGGCCCGGGTCTTGCGCTTCACGTATCCGGCGCGCTCACGCTGCGACGGTGTGCGCAGCCCCGCCGCCTCCAGCCGCTTCCGCTCGGCCTCCACGGCGGCACGCGTCGCACGCAGGTCCTCGCGCAGCTGCTGCTGTACGGCGGGGTCGGTGGGGCGCTCGGGCCGGTAGGGGTCCGGCTTGGCGCCGCTGCCGGCCCGAGCGGCCGGCCGCTCGTCCAGGACCTCCTTGGCCACCGGGTCGTGGGCCTCGCGGGCGCGCAGCTCCTCGGGGCGCGCCGTCTCGTACCACTTCCGGTCAAGGGCCGCTTCGCGGTCGGTGAGCGACGCCTGCTTCAGCTGCGCCCAGCTGTGCCACGGGATGGCGGGTCCGGGCCGCGCGGCCGTGGCGGCGGGTACGGGATCGGGCGCGGGGGCAGGCGCGGGCGCGGACGCGGGGGCCTCGCGGGCCGACTCGATGCGCGCGGGGACGCGGGACGCGGTACCCGTCGGGCGGACCTGGGCGTGGGCGAGCCCTTCGCCCGCCTCGTCGAGGCGTGAGCCGAGGGCCCGGCTCCAGGCCCGCGCCTCCGCGGCCGAAAGGCCCTGGCCCATGGCCTGCTCCATCCGCTGCCGCGTCAGGGCCACGGATTCGGCCCAGCGTTCGGCCGTCACCCCCTCGCCGGCCAGGAGGCGGGTCAGCAGGGCGGCCTTGACCAGGGTCGGCCCGGCCCGGGTGAGGAGTGCGCGCAGGAACGGGTCGACGGTGAAGGCGGCGGCCATGCCGACGAGCGCGGAGTACTCCACCCTGTCCACGTACGCTTCGATGCCCGACCACCGTCCGGCGACGATGTCATGGGCGAAGGTCTCCAGGACGGCGGCGGAGGTGCCCCCCACCAGACCGGTGGCGAGCTTGGTCGCGAGCCAGGAGGCGATCCGGGCGCGCAGGGTGGCGGTACCGATCCGTTCCCCGGCCCAGCTGCCGAGCCCGCCGCCGATCCGGTAGCCGAGGGCGCCGAGATAGCCGTCGACGGCGGCCGTGAGGAAGCCGCCGACGGTGAGCTCCTCCCGGTGGAGCAGGACCTTGACCAGGTAGGCGGCCTCCGAGACGCCGATGCCGACGCTCACCGCGCGGATTCCGCCGCCCAGCCGGACGAGCGAGGCGACGACGCCGGCCTCCCAGGCGAGGGCGAGTCCGCCGATGGCGAGCACGGCGAAGCCCGCGATGCGGTAGCCCTCGCCGGCGCGGCCGAGCCGCCACTGCACGAGCCGGGCCTCGAACTCGCCGACGGTTTCCCGCAGGGGGCCCAGGGCGGTCCCCCACTGCTCTCCACTGCCCTCGACGCGCGAGACGATCTCGAACCGCACCGCGTGGGAGGGCAGTCCCTGCTCCTCGGCGTCGTCCACCGCCAGGAGCCGGATGCTGTACTCGACCTCGACGCTCTCGAAGTCGGCGGCGGTGATCCCGGCCGCCCGCGCGGCCCTCTCCACGGCCACGGCGGCGAACTCGCCGTCGCTGTAGACGCGTTGGTCGCGCCCGGCGAGGATGTCCTCGACCATGCGCGCCCGCTGGTCGAGAAGTGCGACACGCAGCGCCTCGGCCCTGCCGGGTTTCGGGCGCATGACGGTGGCGCTCTTGCGGTAGATGGGTGCGACGTCCCCGAGGACCTGTCCGGCGAGCACGGGCCCGCCCGTCGGGATCAGGGACCCGCCCGGCTCCCGGTGGAGCTGCACGGCCCCCCGCCCCGGGCCGCCGACCGTGTAGGCGTGGGCGGTGGTCGCCGCCCGCTCCCGGCCGAGGGCGGCTCGCAGGGCGCGCACCCTCTCATGGCGGGCGTACGGGGTGGCCTCGCACTGCTGGAGCAGGCGCAGCCGCAGGGCGAACCGGCGGGTGGCGTCGGCGGCGTCGAAGAACTCCCCCAGCTTTCCGTGCCGTTCGATGCTGCCCAGCACGTAACCGAAGAGTCCGCCGAACTTCCCGCTCGCCTGCGAGGTGGTCTCGTCGAGCAGCGTCTCGAGGGCGGCGCCGAAGCCGTACTCCCCGATCAGCGGTACGAGTTCGGCGGCCAGCTTCCGGGCGCGTGGGCCGAAGTACGCCAGGCCGAGGGTCTCGGGGGCGAGGTCGAGGGAGGCCCGGCAGTAGAGCACCCGGTCGCCCGCCGCGTCAGGCCATTCGGCGTGCCGTCTTACGGCTTCCGGCACCCCGGGGAAGGCGTCGCCCTCGGCGACGAGGACTCGGGCGGCGGGTTCGTGGTGTGCGGAGTGGACGCCTGCGTGCCGGTCGAGGAGCAGGAAGAGGGCGTCGTGCGCGATGCCGGCCGGGGTGCGCAGCGGGTTCGAGGCGGGGTGCAGCACGGCCGGCTGGATCCAGACCATGGTGGTCTCGCGCGCGTACTCCTCGGCGTACCGGCTCCATGGAACGCCGGTGGCCCGCTCGAAGACGTCCTCGTCGACGCAGAACCGGGCCTCCCGCACGGTCATGGCGACCCATACGCCGGGGCCGAGCGCGGCGAAGTCGGTGATGTCGAGGCGGGGCAGGCGCATGGAGGCGAAGAGGAGGTGGTGCGGCGGGATCTGCGGGATCCGGGCGGCGACCGTCCCGCTCTCGTCGGCCTCGACGAGCCGGTGCAGCGCGTCGTCCCACCCGGCGACCGCCCAAGCCGCCTCGGTCCTCCGCTCGGCCGGGCGCGTACTCCTGAGGACCAGCTCCTCTCCCAACTCCCTTGTCAAGAGCGACCTGTTCTGCCGTACGAGCCAGACGTCGACCGCGCGGACGGTGCCGGTCAGCGAGGCGTACAGCACGGCCTCGGGGAGCGGCTGGTGCAGCACCTCCGCCACGTACCCGAGGAAGCGCCCGACCTCGATCCGCGCCCGCGCGGTGGCAACGACGGTCCAGGGCTCTTTGCCGCGGACCTGGATCGTGGTGCGGCGGCCGGCGTCGGCGTACGAGGGCAGCGCGTAGCCGCCGTTCACGTCCCGGCCCGGGTCGTGGACCTCCCGCACCCCTGCACCATCCGCCACGGCCCACGCCCGACGTCCCCGCCCGACCTCCCGTTCGGCCTGCGCGAGCCGCCCGGCGACGAGCGCGGCGAGCCGCCCGGCGAGCGCGGCGAGCTCGTCGGGGCCGGGCTCGCCGGTGAGGGTGATCCTCACCGGGACGTGGACGTGGATCTCCAAGGGGATGCGGCCGCGGCTACTCGGTGACCAGGATCATGACGCGCAGCCCTGCGCCGACCAGGTCGCCCCGGTCGGTCCAGAGACCGAGGTCGAAGATGTGCAGGCTGCCGATCGGGGCGCCTTCGGGGAGGCGGACCTCGATGTCGGTGGGGATCTTGTCGGGCCGGTCCTCGGCGAAGCGGAAGGGCGTGTCGAGTCCGGGAATGAGCTCGGACCGCAGGTCGAAGCCAGGAGTCTCGGTGCCGAGGGTGATGGGGACGGGTCCCTTGGAGGTCATCAGGCTGAGGCCCCCGGGAACCGATCCCCCGCCCGGTACGACGCCGGGATGGCTCCTGAGGAGGGAGAGCTGGCTCTCCTCGGGCTTCGTCGCGACGTGTTCGGCGCGGATCATGTACTCGGGGTTCCCGCCCCGCGGCGGATACGTCGTCGTGGGCACCTTGGAGTTGGTGCCCCCACTGCCGGGCGGCGCCTGCTCGGCGGGCAACAGCATGATGTTGCACTGGCCGTGATGCTGGTTGTTGTCGACGTCGAGCACGGCGTTCGGGTCCGTGTACGCCAACTCCTGACCCTCACCTCCCTTCTGGTAGACGTTGGCCATGAGGCAGAAGTGTTTCTCGGACGCCCCACCGAGTTCCTCGGTCTTGGGGTTCCAGGGCTTCTTCATGAAGAAGGTGGCCACGCCGCCCGCCGCGATGTCCTGAACGGTCTGGTCGGTATCGCACCTGTGGACCGCTTGCCCTGGACGCCCGATCCCGATTCCGGGGTCGAACACCCATGCCTGGGCCGTGACGTTCTGCATGGCCTGGAGGCCTTTGTTCTTCACACGGACCACGATGGTGTTGTCGTGTTTGGCGTATGCCTTGGTGCCCTCCTGCCCATTGCAAAGGACCCGCACGTTCTTCCCGGCCCATGGCGGTGTGGGCGTGTTGGTGGGATAAGGGCGCTGTGTCCCGTCGTCCGCGTCTTCCACGGGGATGTAGAGGTTTCCGGGCATGGGGACTCCGTTCAGTCGACGTTGTAGGAGAGCTGGACGCTGGTGATGAAGACGCTGCCCCCAGGAGTGGCGTCGACCAGACCGGCTTCGACGAAGTAGTGGAAGCGGGACATGTCGACCCGGGCCTTGTCGGGCTGAACCGGCTGCGGCTCACCGAAGGGGCCACCGGAGCACTGCACCTGGGCGATCTGCTCAGGCGGGCCGGTGACGGTGAGCGAGCTGCGGTAGAGGGTGACCTTCAGGGTGCCGTTGCCGGCGTTCGTGCCGGTGGCCCGAAGGGTGAGCAGCTGGACGCCGTCGGGTGGGGCAACGGCCAGGAGGCCGCCGAGGTCCGTGTCGGTCGCGCTCGCCCGGAGCGCCACGCCGTTCGAGTCGAGCAGCCACGGTGTCTTGTTCTGCACGGGGACGAACGCCGGTGGCAGCGACAGCAGTCGCTTCACCGTCGGCCGCTGCCCCACCGCCTTGAGCCCCGCATCGATCTGACCCACCACCCTCGACAGACCCTCCAGGTCCTTCTGGATCGCGTCGAAGCGCACGTTGAACCCGTTCTGCCCGCTCGCCGCCACGCGGTCGCGGTTGTCCACCCATGCCACGTGTTTGAAGGTGGGGCTGAAGCTGATGTCGGTCACGGATTCCCTCCGGTCAGGGGGCGGGTGACGACCTCGACGCCCAGCGGGCGCAGGTCGGCGAGGAGGTTGAGGATCAGGTCCCGGGTGGCGGGCGGCAGGGTGTGGCCGGTGAGTTCGGGGCGCAGCCGCACCGTGAACTGGTAGGCGCCGGGCTTGTCGCCGATGCGGTAGGCGGCCTGGACCCAGGCGGGGCCCGGGCGCAAGCCCCGTACGGACATCTCGCCCGGCGCCGTGGTCACGAGCTGCGCGGCGCCGTCGCCGGTGGACCAGGCGAGCACTCCGGCGGTGCCGATCCCGGTGGGCGCGGGGGTCACGGTCAGGGGCACGGTGGTGCCGGTCTCCAGGCAGCCGATGTAGAGCCCGGGCGCGGTGACCCTGACCGGGTCCTGGTCCTCCTGGGCGACCGTCACGACTGCCCCGGCGACGCGGACGTAGGTGAAGCCGGCCCGGTGGGCGAGCGCGCCGAGCGGGCCCGCGGCGAGGCCGGGGTGGGTGAGGCGCAGTTCCCGGCCGTCCTTGGCGAGACTGCCCGCCGCCGCGCCGAGGTCGCGGCGTACGGCGAGCTTGCCCGTGGTCGCCGGAGGCACGAGGGCGATGAGCCGGTCGAGGTGTTCGGCGACCTCCCGCCGCATCCGGTGGTTCTCCGCGTCCGTTCCGTACTCGGCGTGGGCGGGGTCGTCGTGCCGTACGAGGAAGGCGGGGTGGAGGGCCTCGCCCGGGAGGGTGGCGGGCGGCGGGGCCGGGTTCAGGGTGCCGTCGGCGCCGATCGCGGTGCCGTCGGCGACGGTCACGGGGTGGACGGTCAGTTCGCGGGTGGCGGACAGCGTGAGGGAGCCGAGGCGGAGTTCGGCGGTGACGACGACCCGTCCCGCGGCCTTGCCCCGGAAGACGACGGAGGCGCCTTCGGCCGGTCCGACGAGCTCGCCGCGGCCCGCGCCGCACGGCACCACGTACCAGCGGACGAGGGAGCCTGGGGGCAGCAGGACGGGCCGGGCGGCGAGGGTGATCGTGCCGTCCACGGGGACGGTGCCGCCCGCGGTGTCCATGCCGAGGAGTTCGCCGGGGGCGCACTCGGCGTAGACGAGCCCGTCGGCGCGATGGGTGACGAGGTCGAAGCCGGCCCAGTGGGCGAGGGCGGCGAGGCGTTGCGAGGGGACGGTGGCGTGGCTGAGGAGCACCGCGCGGCCGGTGGCGCGGGCGTCGGGGGCGCTCGGGTCGTACCCCCAGTGCACACGGGACTTCGAGGTGAAGAGGTTCAGCTGTCCGATCGCGGCGGCGACGACGGGCTGGACACGGATGGGGTCGGGCGCGCCCGGGAGGGGTGCGGGTTCGACGGCGAAGGGGGACAGGAGGACGAGGAAGTCGGGGTGGAAGACCTCCTCGACGGGAGGCCGGCGCAGGTCGGTGCCCAGGGTGCCCATGGTTCCGAGCACGTCGATGCTCTGTCCGGGCAGCAGGGCGGAGGGCACGACCCGCAACGGCAGCAGGCCGCGGCGCAGTTCGGCGTTGGTGTCGTCGAGGACGAGCGGGTCGGCGACGCCGTCGATCGGGCCGACGGCGTCGTTGAGCGCGGCGGTGAGCCCGGCCGGGGTGGGCAGGGTCCAGCGGCGGGCGACGGTGAGGCGGCGGCGGTAGGCGTCGTCGCTCTCGCCGGGGGCGCGGAGGACGTCGAGGCCGGCGCCGTGCCGGTCGAGGTGGGCGCCGTGGGCCTGGGGCAGGGAGCGCTGGGCGACGGTCCGGGCGAGCTGGCGGCGCAGGTGGTCGCGTTCCCAGCCGACGGCCCACAGCAGCCGGCCCATGGTGCCGAGCAGGGCGGTGAGCTGCCACCAGTCCTCCTGGCCGCCGGCGAGGCCGGACTGGATGCCCGTGAGGATGCCGGTGCCGGCGGGCAGCGGGACGGAGGTACCGGCGGCCAGCCCGTCGGGCAGCGGCACGGTGAGCGTGGTGCCGCCGCGTACGCCGAAGGTGACGGTGGTGGCGGGGGCGTCCCGGCGGGCCTGGAGGACGTAGAGCGGCTGGGGCGTGACGCCGAACCGGTCGGTGTGCAGCTGGAAGTCGTACGGGGCGATGGCCGTGCCCCGCACGACGAGCGGCAGCCGGTCGGCGCCCCGGGCGAAGGGCGCGGTGAGCCGTGCGGCCATGTCGGCGGCGGCGAGTCGGGTCGGCTCCGGCACGGTGGCCCGCGCGGTCCGGGTGCTCATCGGCCGACCACCTCGATGCTGCTGAGGGCCGCGTCGGTGGCGAAGATGGCCATCTCGGTGGGGCCCATCGCCAGGGACTCGCCGATCGCGGCCTCGACGGTGCCGAGCTGGTAGGGCACGCTGCCGAAGCCGAAGCGGCCGAAGGCGGGCGGGCAGCGCCGCAGATGGAGCCTGCGGACGTCGTCGACGCCGGGCTGTTCGGCGACGGCGCACATCACCCGGGCGTAGAGCACGTCGTCGCCGAGCCGGAGCCGGCCGAGGTCGGCGGCGAGGCGGGCCCGGATGCGGCCGACGACGGTGGGGCCGTCGAAGCCGGGGGCGAGGACGATCTCGGCGCGGACGGCGACGTCGATGTGGTCGGCCTCGACGATGTTCAGGTGCACGCCGATGGGGCGGACCCGGTCCACGGCCTTCTCGACCAGCTCGTACACCCCGGTCACGGAGCCGGGCGCGGGGAGGGTGCGCCAGGGCCGAAGGCCACGGTGGGCTACGGCGACCTCGGCGAAGTAGGGCTCGCCGACCCGGCGTTCGTCGCTGAAGGTGCGCCCGCCGAAGTCGAAGCCGCCGAAGTAGGCCTGGGAGACGTCGATGCCGCCGAGCGGGTCGGTGACGCGGGCGTCGAGGACGTCGGACACGCCCAGGGCGGCCTGCCGGACGCTCTCCACGGTCCACAGGGCGCGCGGGAGGGCGATGATCCGGGCGCGGTAGGCGTCGTCGTCCTCGGGGATCAGCTCGTCGAAGGGCGCGGGGTTGGTGACGACGAGGGCGGCGGGCGGCCAGTCGGCGAGGTACTGGGCGCGGTGGGCCGGGTGGACGTCGTCGACGGTTCCGGCGGCGACCGGCGCGTCCCCGGGGTCGACGGCGAGGACGCGTGCGGTGCGGGCGGGGGCGGCGGCGGTAAGTTCGACGGGGGCGGTGGTGGCGAAGGCCCGGGCGGGGTCGCCGTCGCCGAGCAGGACGGTCGCCTCGGGCAGAACGTAGGTCCGGCCGGGGACGCCGCCGGTGAGGGTGAGCGCGACGGCTCCGGCGCGGCGGGGGGCGTTGCGGGCGAGTCCCGCGTCGTCGCCGAGCAGTTCGAGGGCGGCGCCGTCGGCGGTGGCGGTGAACTGCCCGTAGTAGAGGGCTTCCATCCGCTTCCACAGTTCGGCGTCCTCCTGGGCGACCACTTCAAGGATCTTGCCGAGGGGGCTGGTGGGCGACAGGTCGACATCGGCGCCGAGGGCGGCCCTGGTGCGGGCCTTGCTCTCGGCGAGGATCACGTCGAGGGTCTTGAGGACGAAGCCGTCGGGGGTCACGCCGTACGTCATGGTTCACACCTCCACTTCGGCGGTCAGGCCGGTGGTCCGGCCGTCGAGGGCCTCGACGAGGACCCGGACGGTCAGGACCCGGACGGCGGGGTCCTCGGTGAAGGCGACGTCGGCGACCTCCCGCACCCGGGGGTCGGCGGCCAGGGTGCGGACGATCTCCAGGCGCAGCAGGTCCTTGAGGACGCGGGTGCCGCCGGGGTGGGTGAAGGCCTGTCCGGCGCTGAGCCCGTAGCGGTGGTCGCAGGGGTCGCTGCCGTACGGGGTGAGCAGGCGCAGGGTCAGTGCCTGGACGAGGTTGGCGAGGCCGCGTACGTCGGCGAGGCCGGTGCCGCGGACGACGAGGTCGCCGTCGTCCAGGAGCAGGCTGTGGCCGAGGGGTTCGAGCGGTGCGGGGGGTGGCATGGGCTGGCGGCTCCTCAGTCCGTACGGAGCAGGTTCTGGCCCGCGTCCGTGACCTGCCAGGCGACGGGGAGGACGGGGGTGGCCTGGGTGGTGCCCTTCGCGGTGGCGAGGGCGACGGGTGTGCCGCTGACCGTGAGCAGGCGGCTGGCGCCCTCGCTGACCGCGGTGATCCGCACGCAGGGCGCCTGCCCGTGGGCGGCGTCGACGTTGGGGCAGCCGGGGACGGTCGCGGTGAGCAGGTCGGTGACGAGCAGGGCGGGGGCGCCGGCCACGGTCAGCGCGCTCTGCGAGGCGGTGGTGAGGACGGTGGCGCCGTGGGCGCAGGTGAGGACGGAGGCGGTGGTGAGGACTGCGGGCATCACGTCACCTGTACCGAGGCGCCGTCGAGGGACAGGCTCACGGTCCCGTTGGTCAGCTTGATCCCGCTTCCCTTCGTGCGGACGGTGACGGCACCGGCGGGGTCGATCTCGATGGTGGTGCCGGTGTGGTGCTCGATGGTGATCGAGTCGTCGTCGGGCGGCGTGGGGCGGGTGCCGACCTGCGGGAGCTTCGGCGTGCCGACGAGGATGTGCAGGCCGCGGGCCTGGACGATCCGGCCGCCCCTGGCGTCGGTGAGGTCGTTGACGCCGGGTCCGGTGGGCTGTCCGTCGGAGCCGGTGCCGGTGGGCAGGGCGAGCCAGTAGTCGCCGGGTTCGGGCGCGGGGGCCCGGGCGCCGGGGGTGCGGGGCCAGAGGTAGCCGACGACGGCGGCGTCGTTGACGAGATTGCGGTTGTGGGCGAGCAGGGCGCGCATGCCGGGGTAGACGGGGGTCATGAGCCCGCAGGGGCCGAATGCGAAGGGCGCGGCGACGGGTTTGTCGAGCAGGACGTCGTCGCCGATCGGTCCGGTGACGCTGGGCATGCTCATGGAGGGCGGCGGGGACTGGCCGTAGCTGAGGGAGACCTGGTGGCCGGCGGGCCGGTAGCCGCTGACCTCGCCGACGTCGACGGAGGGGCGGGCGAGCAGGGCGCGCTCGGCGCCGGCGTCCACGCGGTCGGCGAAGGCCCGGACCCCGTCGACGGCCTCGACGAACTCCCCGGCGGCCGCGGCGACGAGCTGCACCTCGCACACGTAGCCGGTGCGCACGCCGAAGCGGTGCGTGAGCCGGTTGACGCGCAGCGGTCCGGCGGGGGCGTCGTCGAGGCCGCGGAGGGTGACGACCTGGCCGACCCGCAGGTCGGGGTGGCCGAGGACGACCACGTTCAACGAGTTCCGGGTCGGCGGGCGCTCCTCGCCGGGGGCCACCACGAGGGTCTCCTCGCCCTGCGCGTCGCCGTACGAGACGAGGTTGGTGTCCGGGTCGAAGGCGACGGGGGCGGGGTCGTCGGTGCCGACGGCGGGGCCGATGAGGACGCTCCGGTCGCGGATGACGACGGGGGCGCGGGCGGTGTCGGCGAGCTCGCGCAGCGCGCCGAGCGCGGTGGGGTTGCGCACGGTGTGGTCCGTGAGCGGCGTCTCCAGCGCGGAGCCCTCGGCGAGGAAGAGCCCGGCGGCGTTGACGACCTTCTCGGCGAACTCCAGGGCGTCGGCGGTCTCGGCGCGGTGGACACCGGCGGAGGTCATGCGCAGGGCGTAGCCGCCGGCGTCCTGGCCGGTGAGCCGGACCCTGCTGAGGCCGTCCTCGGCGACCCAGGAGGCCAGTTTGACGACGCGGCCCGCCATGACGGGCCGGCGGCCGGCGCCGGGGTCGTCGAAGTAGCCGAGCCGGACGGTCGCGGCGAGCGGCCGGCGGGTGAGGGCGTCGCGCAGCGCCTTGACGGTCTCGCCCGGCAGGTTGACCAGGACCACCTCGAAGGTGCTCGCGACGGCGCCTTCGACCATGGTGACGGTGATGTCGGCGTCGAGGACGAGGGAGCCGCCGAAGACGTCGTTGGAGACGTTCAGCGGCAGGCTGGTGAGACCGGTGAGGCCCGCGAGGGGGCCCGTCGCCGCGGCGACCTGGGCGAGGAGGCCCGCGGGCCCGCCGGGGGTCCCCTCCTCCGCGAGGGTGAGGCTGTAGCGGATGGCGAAGCTCATCGGGCGGACACCCCCGCGAGGACCTTCGAGCCGTAGCTGCCGGTGCCGTTGAGGTTGCGGACGTCCACGAGGGCCTCCCGGAAGACGAGCCGGAGCTCGCCGGCCGTGCAGGGCAGGTCGCGGACGGCCTTGCGGCGCAGCAGGGGGACGAGTCCGCCGGGCTCCTCGCGGGCCACGGTGATCACGAGGAACGGGCCGCCGCCGAGCAGGTCGAGCACTCCGCCCGTGGCCACCGTCTCCTCGGCGGCGTTGACGTACAGCTCGATCCGGTAGACGCGCTCGCCGAAGCGCAGCCGGAAAGACTGCGGAAAGCCTTCGTCGGCGTCGACAGGCAGACTCGCCTGCATCGGGCCTCCTCTCGGGGCAGGGCGGCTTCTCTTGCGGGGGCGGCGCGCTCGGGGTTCGGGGGGCGGTCCCGGGGCCCGGGGTTCGGGGGCCGGGGTTCGGGGGTGGCCCGGGGTTCGGGGGTGGCCCGGCTCAGAGGAGCGGCGGGCCGGGTGAGCGGGGTACGGCTCCGGGTGCGGGTACGGAGGGGACGCCGGCGCTGCCGGCGGCGAGCGCCAGGTCGGCGGCCTCACCGACCAGCGCGCTCAGGCTGGAGCGGGGCACGTACTGGAGCGTCATGGACAGGTCGAAGGCATCCCGTTTCTGCACGCTCTGCGCGAAGCGCAGGTCGGTGATCTGCATGTCGAGGCTGAGCGTGAGCCCGCACACGACGGGGATGCCGGTGGCGGCCAGGGTCGGGCCCGCGGCGGCGAGCAGCGCCCGCGAGGTGAGCGCGAGCACCTCCAGGGCCTTCTTCGTCGCGAACCGGTCCGGGCCGAGCAGTACCGCCTCGATGGTCAGGGTCTTGGTCGACGGCTGGGTGGCCTGGGAGAACCTGCTGCCGAGGATCCGCTCCACCCGGTACCCCTCGGTCATGGTGACGCTCTGCACGTACAGCAGGGGAATCGTGCCGACGAGCACCTTGTCCGCCACGGGCTACCCCCGGCTGCCCAGTTCACGGTCGAGTTCCTCGAAGACGTGGGCGGCGATCCGCCGGACATGGTGGTCCTGGAGGGCGCCGACCACCTCCACCTCCACGGGGAAGTGGTAGTGGACGACCTGGCCGGCGTCGGTCCGGCGGGACACCACGGCCTCGCTCCCGGGGGCGGGCACGATGTACTCGCCCTCATGGACGAGGGCGATGCCGGTGCGCTCCACCCGGTCGCCGGGTCGGTCCGGCGCCTGCAGCGCCGGCTCGTCTTCGGGCGTCATGGTCAGTCCTCCACGCCGACGTTGAGGGCCATGCAGGTGAACGTGGCCTGGGGGACGCCATCCACGGTGATGTTGCTGGGCTGGGCTGCGCTGACCACGCAACGGCTGAACTTGAGCGAGGAGAACGCCCAGTCGGTGCCCTTCTTCTCGGCGACCGCGATGGCGAACTCACCTCCGTTGACCGCGAGTTCGGTGAGGTCGGCGACCGCGGACGCGATGGCGGGGATGGTGAGGGTGAAGGTGAAGGTGAAGGGCTGGCGCACATAGCCGACGCCGTCCGCCTCCAGGCTGTGGATCACCGTGTGCGGCACGTTGAACGACGGGGAGAAGGTGGTGATCGGCGAGATCGTCCGGCCGGCGAGTTTCACTTCCAGCCGGGTGTTCCAGTCGGACATGGGGACGGCTCCTTGGTCGAGAGTCGAGTCAGTCGAACTTGAGCGTGATGTTGATGCGGTGGATCGCTCCCGCGTAGTCGACCCGCACCATGGCCTCGGCGGCGCGGTCGGTCTGCGCGGCCTGGACGAGGGCCTCCTCGACCGGGGTGCGCTGCGGCTTGTCGAGCAGGGCGAGGATGGGCACGACGATCTCGTACTCCTCGATGACCTCGGCCCTGCGCAGGGGTTCGAGGACGGTCTCCATCTCGGCGACGAGTCCGCGCAGGCCCGAGCGGCTGATCCGCAGGTTGCCGATGGTGCCGATGAGCCGGGCCTTGAGGCGGAAGGTGACGTCGTCGATGGTGCGGACGATGTCGATGTACTTCTTGCCGCCGGGGTCGCCGGTGTAGCCCTCGCCGAGGTAGATGCCCGCACCGGGGATGAGCGGCGGGTCGACCAGCCAGTTGACGCCCTTGCCGAGGGGTCCGCCGGTGTTCGCGCCCTCGGAGCCGTTCAGCTTGATGAGGTCCTGGGCGGAGAACGGGTCGGAACGCACCTTGACCTTCTTCAGGAGAAGGGAGACGTGCGGTTCGTACCCCGCGATGGTGCCGGCGACGGCCGCGGCGACGTCCTCGTCGCTCTTGTGCGCCACGTAGACCATCCGCTCCGTGACGAGGCTGCCGGTCACCACGGCGGGGTCGGCGGCGCCCTTGGCGAGCATCGCGACGCCGATGCGCTCCATGCCGTCGGCCGCGGGGGCGGAGACGTGCTCGGCCAGCTTCACGATCGCCGCGGTGGGCGTCGGCTGGCCGCCCGTCGGGGTGGTGAGGGCCAGGTCGGTGTCGGCGACGACGACCAGCTGCACGTTGAGCGGGCCCACCTTGGTGAACGCATCGTCGTGGGCGTTGGACTGGGCGAGCCGAACGCCCCAGACCTCGCTGGGACCCGGCTCCTGCACGAGGGCCGTGGCGATGGCGTCGCCGAGGGGGCCGGTGGCGATCCTGCGGGCCTCGTTGACGTCGGTGAACAGCCGGGGGGTGTTCGGCGGGAGGAAGTCCGGGGGCGGGTTGGGCGCCGGCGGTGTCGCCACGCCGATGATGGCGATGTTCCCGTAGGCGCGGACGGCGGGGGCGAAGGGGACTCCCTCGGTCTTGACGCGGACGTAGCGGACGGGAGTGTCGGGCATGGGACCTGCTTCCTTCCGGAACGGGGACGGTCTTCGGGGGCCCGCCGATCGGCCCCGGGGGGTCCGGGCGGGGGCCAGGGGTCCGGGCGGGGGCCGGGCGGCGCTGCGGGTGACGGCGGTCGTGTCAGGTCAGGAACACCGCCGCGATGCCCGCGCCCTCCAGCAGAGCCACGATCTGCGCCTGGGTGAGCCCCGGTTCGGCGGGCGGCGGCTGCGGTACGGGGGCGGGGAACGCTGCCACGAGTGCGTACGGCGCGACGCGCACCCCGAAGGGCCCGGGCGCCAGCTGACGGTCGCGTGCCGCGGCGGCCACCAGGCGGGCCGCCCGTACCGCCCCCGCGACGTCGTCGGAGGCCCCGACGACCACGGCGGCGTCCACGGCGACGGTCCGCCGGTTGACGGGACTCTCCGGGTCGAAGACGGGTGGCCGGCGCAGCCTCACCTCGGTACGGAGGTACTCGCCGGACTCGCGCAGGTCCTCCACGGTGACGAGGCCGTGGCTGCGCATGAACGCGTCCAGGTCCAGGAAGCGGAACTGGTCGCGGAACTCGTCCAGGGTGGCGTACTCGTCGACGGCCTTGACCACGAGGGAGTCGAGGCCGCCGGGGTCGGTCTCGACGACGACGTCGACCTCCAGCTCGGCGAGGACGTCGATCCACACGGGCTCGGCCGTCTCGCCCTCCCAGCAGAAGTCGGACCGGGTCGGGCCCGGCAGCACCTGCATCCAGTTGCCCCGGCGGGAGTCCAGCGGGAAGAGCGGCCACTGGGCCGCGACCCCGCGGACCCTCAGCGCCGCCACCGAGTCGATCCGCTCGTACTCCAGCTCGTGGGTCCGCTCGACCAGGAACCGCGCCCGGGGTTCGAGCAGCGCGCCGAGTAAGAGCGGGTCGGCGAGCCGGGCCATGGCCCGGTCCTGGATGACACCCATGCACGCGTCCTTTCGCGCCGCGGCGGGCCGCAGAGCGAAAGCGCGGTCCGGGGCCTGCGGCAGGACATAGGGACGCATGCTCGCACCCCGCGCGACAAGGGCTTCTACTCCGTGCGGAGGAAAGGTGACACCGATCGGGCGATTGCGGTCCGATCCGTGTTTTCGGGGGCCTCCACCGCTCCTTCTGGCGAGCGTGCGGGCGGCGCGAGAGGTTGCGCGCCGGGGGCGCGCGCCCGCATATCACTCGGCCAACTCCCCTGCAATTCTCTGATGTGACGTAGAGTCAGCTCAGGCTCGCCATTTCGGCGTCAACACGTCTGCGCGGGCGGGTCCGCGACGGTGTCCGGCGGCGCTCAAAGCGGGCAGCCGCGCGGGCCGGACCCCGGACGGAGCAGCACGGGCTTGGCGATGGCGCCGTCGCGGAGTCTCAGCCGAACCGCCGACCTCGGCTCATGCGTTGGGTAAGGCGCCAAGCTCCGTAGCGAACAGCACTCAACGACCACAGCGACGACCAATAGACGGAGAAGCTCATGAAGAACAGGATCGCAACACCGAAAGCATCAGCGACGACGGCCGATGGCTGAATTTTGAGCAGTGAGACAAAAAACAGCGCAGCCGCGACCGGAGAGGCTACAGGTGCAGACACCGCCAGCACCTTCCATGCGCGGCCGCCACGCATGACCAACCGCTCAAATCCGAAGGCCACAGGAAAAACAAGAACACTTGCGGCAAACCCCACGCCGGCGACAACCAGAACTGCCTCGGCGAAATCGCGGGCGATGAAATCTCCGTCAACGAAAAAGACTGCCGCAATCGGAAGGGTGAGGACCATGAAGGCCATGACGATGACTGCAGTCGTAATGGAAATGGACAGTGAGTGCCGAAGGACCGCCCACCGTCGAGAGCCAGGATTGTAGGCAGGTACGGGGATTTCGAAGGCGGCGGTGACGCGTGGATTCGGCGGGGGATTGCCGAGCAAAATTCACTCCTTCACGTTGGGTCTCACAGTCCCTGACGCCTCCGCCCGCCTCCGCGGTTGCCACGCCTGGCCCGCACAGCGCCGGGCAGGGCCCGGTTGCCGTTCCTCGGCGACCGGGAACTGCGCGCTCAACTCCACCGATGTCTCTCACAGACGAGGCCCTGTCGCTCGACGTCCGCGTCGCCGGCTCCCTGATCCGCCTCTTCGCCCTGCCCAGAGGCGTAGGCGGCGGAGGGCGCCGGCTGGGGGCGTGAGAACGAGCCCTTGAAAATTCTGTCCGCGTACTGGGCGGCTGCCCGGGCCGCCCCTACTCTCATGAGAGCGCTCTCAGCACCCTGTTCCACCCCGCACTCCCCCACTGCTGGAACGAACGAAGGGTCCACCGACGTGAGACGCGACAGGACCAGCGCAAGAGCAGCTCTCTCCACCGCCCTCGCCGCAGTGCTCGTACTCGGCCTCTGGGGCGGTACCGCCCTCACCCCCTCCGCCACGGCCTTATCCGCAGTACCGGCCGCGGCCGCCGGACCGAACCCCGAACCCGTCTCTCCCGGCCTGATCAGTGCCATGCAGAGAGACCTGGGCCTGACCGAAGAGCAGGCCCGGCGGCGCCTCGCCCAGGAGAAGGAGGCCGCCGCCGTACAGGGCGAGGCCGAACGCGCGGCCGGCGACACGTACGCCGGAACCTGGTTCGACGCGGACAGCGGGAAGCTCACCGTCGCCGTGACCAGCCGTCAGAAGGCCGATGCCGTGAGGGCGACCGGCGCGGCAGCCCGTGTCGTCAGCCACACCGCCGCGCGGCTCGAAGCCGCCGCGCGGGACATCGGCAGCCAGCAGGCACCGGCCGGTGTGGCCGGCTGGGGCGTCGATCCCCGGGTCAACCGGGTCGTCGTCCGCGTGGTCACCGCCCGGAGCGGCGACAAGGCGGTCAGGGCGTTCGTCGGCCGGGCCCGGCGGGCCGGCCCCGTGCAGGTCGAGGCCGTGGACGGGACCCCGGCCACCTACGCCGCCGGAGTCGTCGGCGGTGACCCGTATTACACCGGCAACGTACGCTGCTCCATCGGCTTCGCGGTCTACGGCGGGTTCGTCACGGCCGGTCACTGCGGTGGGCCGGGAAGCTTCGTGCGGGGCTGGGACGGTTCCGACATGGGCTGGTTCCAGGGCTCTTCGTTCCCCGGTGACGACTACGCCTGGGTGAGCACCGGCTACGGCTGGTGGACCGTCCCCGTGGTGCTGGGCTGGGGCCAGATTCCGGACCGGCTGGTGCGCGGATCCTGGGAGGCGCCGGTCGGCACGTCGGTCTGCAGGTCGGGGTCCACGACCCACTGGCACTGCGGCACGATCCTGGGTCGCGACGAGACCGTGCACTACGCCCAGGGCGCCGTGCACGAGATGGTCAGAACGAACGTGTGCGCGGAAGGCGGCGACTCCGGCGGCTCGTTCATCACCGGCGACCAGGCCCAGGGCGTGACCTCGGGGGGCTGGGGCGACTGCTGGTCGGGGGGCGAGACGTGGTTCCAGCCGGTCAACGAGATCCTCTGGCGCTACGGCCTGACTCTGCACACCGACTGACCGGGCTGCCGTTCGGCACGCCGGATGCTCGCCTGCGGGGTTCGTGGGCGAGCATCCGGTTGCCACGGGATGAAGATCGTGCAGAAGTCGTCCGGCCCCGGGGAAGCGCGACGGCGCCAACCCGTGCCACCACCGTCCCATGGCCGCCGGCGGCGGCGTCTTCCTTCGTCAGCTGAAGGTGCGCCGGTAGGTGTGAGGGCTGACGCTGGTGGCTCGCTTGAAGCGGTCGCGGAAGGTGGTGGGCGAGCCGAAGCCGACTTGGACGGCGATGCGCTCGACCGGGTGCTGCGTGGTCTCCAAAAGGTGCTGGGCCTGGCGGATGCGTGCGCGGTGCAGCCATTGGAGCGGGGTGCTGCCGGTCTGGTCCTTGAAGCGGCGGATCAGGGTACGGGTGCTGACTCCTGCCCGGGCGGCGATGTCGGAGAGGGCGAGGTCGCGGGCGAGGTTGTCCTGGAGCCAGGTGAGCAGGGGTTCGAGGGCCGCGCCCTGGGGGGTGGGCGTGTAGTCGTGGACGATGAACTGTGCTTGTCCGCCTTCGCGTTCGAGGGGCATGACGGACAGGCGCGCGGCGTCGGCGGCGACGGCCGAGCCGTAGTCGCGGCGGATCAGGTGCAGGCACAGGTCAAGGCCCGCCGCCGCGCCGGCCGAGGTGAGGATCTGCCCGTTGTCGACGTACAGGACGTCCGGGTCGACCTCGATGTCCGGGTGAGTGGCGGCCAGGAGGGCGGCGGCGGTCCAGTGGGTGGTGGCGCGCAGCCCGTCGAGCAGGCCGGTGGCGGCGAGCGGGAAGGTGCCCACGCAGATGGAGGCGATGCGCGTGCCGTCGTCGGCGGCCGCGCGCAGTGCGCTGCGGACGGCAGGGGGGAGCGGGGCGGTGGGTGTGGCGGTACCGGGCACGATGATCGTGTCCGCACCGGTGAGTCCGTCGAGGTCCCAGGGTGCGCGCAGGGTGAAGGCCCCGGTGTCGATCTCCGGCCGCTCGGCGCACACGCGGACCCGGTAGCCCGGGCGCCCGTCGGGCAGGCGGGTGCGGGTGAAGACCTCGATCGGGGTGGAGAGGTCGAACGGGATCACCTTGTCCAGCGCGAGGACGGCGACGGTGTGCATGGCCGGATCGTACAGGGCCGACGGAGGGTAGATCCCGCGCCAGGGAGCCGAACGATCCATGTCGGAGCAGATCAGCGGCATCCGACCAGTGCTGTCACTATTCCGTTGGTACCTGTCACTCACGCCACTGGGAGAGGGGCCGAGAGCCGATTACGTTCGGGGCCGTGCCCGGCACGGGCACCCCCCGTTCGAAGGACCCTTCTCATGCACGCCCAGATCGTCTTGTTCGACGGCTTCGACCCGCTCGACGTCATCGCCCCCTACGAGGTGCTGTACGCCGGCGGCACGGCCTCAGCGGGCGCCGTCAGTGTGGAGCTGGTCTGCGCCGAAGGACCGGGTGAGGTGGTCAGCGGCACCGGAGGTCTTGCGCTGCGCGCCACCGCCTTCCTCGAACCCGCCCGTCCCGGCCTGATCCTGGTCCCCGGAGCCTCGGGCCGCATCGGAGAGCCGGGCGGGGTTCCCGCCCACGACGCCGGGGAGCAGGGACCGTGGCGCCAGGACGAGTTCATTCCCGTCCTGCTGGGCCGCACCCTGACCACCGGGCTGCCCACGCTGCTCAAGGCCGGGATGGACAACCCCGCGGTGACCATGAGCGCCGTGTGCGGCGGCACCCTCGTCCTCGCGATGGCCGGCCTGCTGGAGGGCCGTCACGCCACCACCCACCACATGGGCCTGGACCTGTTGGACGCCACCGGCGTCCGGGCGGTCGGTGCCCGGATCGTCGACGACTGCGACCTCGTCACCGGCGCCGGCGTCACGTCCGGACTCGACGTGAGCCTGTACCTGCTCGAGCGCGAGGTGGGCCCCCGGATCGCCCACGCCGTCGAGGAACTGTTCGCCCACGAGCGCCGCGGCACGGTCTGGCGGAACACCGGCCCGGAGCCCACCCGCTTCTGACCCCTGTTCCGCACGGCCACACGCACGACCAATCTGCACGACCAACACGCACGACCCCACAGGAAGAGAAGAGCAGCATGTCCGTCGAAGGCACCTGGTACCTGTCCCTCACCACACCCATCGGAAAGATCGACGCCGTCGCCGAGTTCCGGCGCGAGGACGGCGCCCTGGCCGGAACCGCCCACGGTGCCGGCGAGGAAGTACCCCTCACCGATATCGTCCTCGACGGCAACCAGCTCACTTGGAAGCAGGCCATCACCAAGCCCGTGCGGCTGAACCTGGCCTTCGCCGTCACGGTCGACGGCGACATCCTCACGGGAACGTCCACGGCCGGACGCCTTCCCGCCGCCGAGGTCACCGGCGAACGCCGCACCCCCCAGGCCGGTGACGAGCAGTGACCATGACGAAGCTCCTCCTGTGCCTGCACGTCCTGGCCGCCGTCCTGGCCATCGGACCGGTCACCGTCGCCGCAAGCATGTTCCCCCCGGCCCTGCGCCGCGCCCACCGCGCCCCCGGCGACCGGGACGCGCTCACGACGCTGCTGCTCCTGCACCGGATCTGCCGCGTCTATGCGGGCATCGGTATCGCCGTACCCGTGCTCGGCCTCGCCACGGCCGGCAGCCTCGGCGTTCTGGGCAGCGGCTGGCTGATCACCTCGATCCTGCTGACCGCCGCGGCCGCCGCCGTCCTGGCCATGCTGCTCCTGCCCGCCCAAAACGGTGCGATCGTCGCGCTGCAGGACTCAGCCACCGTCCTCACCACCCGGGCGGCCGGCAGGCTGGCCATGCTCACGGGCGTCTTCAACCTGCTCTGGACCACGGTCACCGTCCTCATGATCATCCGTCCCGGCTCCACCACCGGAGCATGACCGTGGACCTCCGTCACCTGCGCATCGCCGCGCATCTCGAACTCGCCTCACTGATCATCCTGCTGGCCAACCTGGCCACCGCCCACCTCAAGCCCGTCGCCTCCCTCATGGGACCCGCTCACGGCTGCGCCTACCTCTTCGTCGTCGCCGCCGCCTGGCGACTCGGAGCGGCCACCACCACCATCAAGGCGACTGCTCTGCTTCCCGGCATCGGCGGTCTCCTCGCGCTCCGCCGGCTCAACAGCCCTGGATGAGTGAGGCCGAAGTCTTCGGGCGCATGCGGCGAGGGCATCGGCATCGG
Source organism: Streptomyces sp. NPDC043853 (assembly GCF_056436025.1). Lineage (NCBI taxonomy): Bacteria > Bacillati > Actinomycetota > Actinomycetes > Kitasatosporales > Streptomycetaceae > Streptomyces > Streptomyces sp. NPDC043853. Next base: position 77,507 of record NZ_JBWKDJ010000016.1, on the reverse strand, counting down.
CGACATCCGGCAGAGGTGACCGACCGCCGGGACGGTCACCCGCGGACTGCCCTGCTCCGCCCCGAGCCGGTTTGTTTCACCGCCTGACCAGGGCAGCGCAACAACCTCCCACCGCCGAAGACTCGGAAGGGCCACCGGAGCGACGGTGTCGGACCAGGCCCCTGCGGGCCCCTCCCACCGCTGCCCGGCAACCGACCCGACCGCCGGCAGACATCACGCGGAGCACCACTCACATGACGCCGACACCGACGACGACGACACCGATGACGACCACTCTCGTCCGCCCGGCGGCTCCGCCCCGGGCGACTCTGCTGGAGCGGATCAACGCCTACATCGACCTCCACCTGGGCGACCCGAACCTGTCCCCAGGCGCCATCGCCTCCCACCACCACATCTCCGTGCGCGCCCTACACCTGATCTTTCGGACCGAACCGGGAACCGTGGCGGGCACGATCCGTCGACGCCGTCTGGAACGCTGCCGTGCCGATCTCGCCGACCCTGCACTACACCACCGCACGATCGGCGAGACCGCCCTGCGGTGGGGCTTCCGTCACCCGGCCGACCTCAGCAGGGCCTTCCGCAGGGCGTACGGCATCACCCCGAGCGAACTCCGCTCCACCGCCCGCCTCCGTCCGGCCGCCCCCGCATTCCCTGCGCTCCCTGCCAAAGACGCGCCGGGTCACCGGAACGCACAGTGAAGCCACATGGGTCGTGCCCTCAGGAGGACACATGCGCAAGCGCATCGCGGCGCCGGCCGCTGCCGCGGCGGCCGTGATCACCCGGTTCGGCCCCGTCGGAGGCCATGACCGCCCGGCCACGGCCCACGCACACCACGGTCCGTCACCGCGACGACCGTGACCACCCACAGAGATGAGGGAGAGCACCATGCCGCTGAGTGACGACGACATCCGCATCGCCGAGGAGATGCGTCAGCGCGCGGAGCGCGAGCACGCGGAGTTCCAGGCCGCCCAGGAGGCCGCGCACCAGGCCCGCATAGCGGAGCAGCAAGCGCGGATGGCTGCGGAGGAACCGCACTCAGGCCCCACCTGGTAACAGGCTCGGCTCGGTGCCGGCCTTGAGCAGCTGGCCAGGTCAACAGCCATCAAGGCAGCTGACCTCACGCCGGTGCATCGGCGTGAACCGGAGCTGGTGCCAGACACGCGGTTCCTGGTGATGGTTGATGCCACCGAAGCCCGTCGAGCCTCCCGGCACGGGCGAAGTTCCGTGTCGGGTCCGGCCCCCGGCCGGTGTCCGGCTGGTCAGGGCATTTGGTTGAGGAGGGCTCCGATGAAGAAGCCGACACCCGTCAGCGCGACGAGGGCACCGAGCGCGGCGAAGAGCAACCACAGGCCGGTGGATTCGCCTGCCCGCGTCCAGTGGTCGGGATTCGCGGGGTCGTAGAGGAGCTCGACCTGGGTGCCGACGGCCGGTGTCTTGTCCCTGGTGCGGGCGATGTCGACCTCGGTCTCCATGCTGCGGCCGTCGGCCGTGGTCCAGGCGATGACCGGTGCGTAGACGATCGTTCCGGTACTGCGGAAGGTGATCGTGAAGTCCGAGTCGCCGTTGCCCATCTGACTGGCTTTGAGGCGGGTGACCACGCCCCGGGTGGGGGTCCCCGTCCGGAGCAGCCTCCGGGTCCGGCGGGCCCTGATGTACGCCGCGGCGCCCAGGACCGCCCCCAGCGGCGTCAGGACCAGCGTGAGTACCCAGGGGACAAGGGGAGACATGAGGCCGTTTCCGATCGCCAGGAGGGGGTTGGTGGAGTCCGACGCGGACGCCGGCAGCGCGACGCGTCACGAGGGATCGTAGTGGTGGTGGTCACCGCCTCGGACGAGGTGTCCGCGGCTGCGGACGACACCGCGACCAGGCCGTCTCTTTCGGATCACTGCGGGGTAGCCGTCATGAAGGGGCGGCTCCCTGCGACCGGCCCGGCTCCTGTCCGTCCGAGTGGCGAGCAACGGGGGGCCTGATGGCGACGTCAGCAGTGGGTGAGGCGCTTGACCGGCTGTGTGTCGTGCAAGTGTCAGAACGAGATGACGGCGACTTCCCTGACGCGCTGTTCGACCGTGTGCACCACCTGATTGATGCCTACGGTGCCGACGACGTCGCCGAAATCGTTGCCGCGGCAGTGGAAGCCGGCCAGGCGTCGGTAGAGCAGGCGATCGTCTTCCTGAACGTGGCGGCCTGGTCGGGAACCGACTACGGCGCCTCCATGAGGTCCACTCTGGACGAGTGGGTACGGAAGGCAGACCATGCCATTCGTCTGGGCATCGCCCTGCACCACGAGTTCTACCCCTGCCCACGCGTGTGGGTGATGCCTTGAGTGCAGGGGGTGGCCGCCGTTACGGTTGCTCGGCTTCTTCCGCTGGTGACTTGAGTGCGTCGGCGAGGGCATCTGCCTCGTCCGGGGTCAGTTCGACCACGAGCCGACCACCGCCTTCGAGTGGTACGCGCATGACGATGCCCTGCCCCTCCTCGGTGACCTCAAGCGGGCCGTCGCCCGTCCGCGGCCTCATGCTGGCCCGCGGCTGAGCGGGTTCACCGTCGTTGACGGTTTGTGCCCGCGTCCCGTTGACCTCTGTCTTGACCATGCCCGTCCCCGGAGCGGGTGTCGCGGTGGCTGCAGGCGCTACGACGACCGTGGCCCCCAAGAGGAACGATGAGGCGACAAGCGAGATGACGGCATTGCGTCGGATGCACCGGGCCATGATGGGTGTCCTCCTCACGATGAGTAGAGGGCGCCGCGGAAACACGGGGCAAATCGCCGCGCCAGCGCTCCGGGGGTGATCCCTCCAGCCACAGCGCGACAACGACAAGGGATGTACGGCTGTGGCGCAGCAACGGCGCCGGACTGATCCGAAAGGCGCCGCTCCACCCATCCTCCGCCTCCCCGACCCGGGTGTCGACCGGACCGCCACGTGAGCTGCCTGGCGAGGCCCAGCAGCTCGCCACCGCGGGACCGCCGGCGTACGGGACCCATGGGCACGGGCACGACGCGGATCGTGCAGTTGCCGGAGGAGCTGGCCCGCCCAACAGCCCAGTGGAGCGAACACCGTTGCCCCCGATCCCCGACCTCAACCGGCTGAACACCGGCCGGAACGGCCCTTCTCCTGCCCGCCCGAGTCACCCTGCAGCCCGAAGGACGATCACGCAGCACGAGACGCGCGGGTGTGGGACACCGCCCCAGCCGCGGTCGGGCGGACTCTCCGAGCGTCTGCGGGTGAGGCTAGGCCGGAGTGTGCAGCCCCGCCAGGAACCGGTCGAGCGCCTGTTCCGCGGCCTGCGGGTCCCCGCCCCGCGCGATCCAGAGTGCGGTCTCGTTCATCGCTCCCGAGAGCATCCGGGCCAGGGGTTCCACCGGCTGATCGGCGATGACCCCGGCCGCGGCGAGCGCCGTCATTGCCTCCGTGAGATGCCGGGCGGAGGATTCCTCGTCCAGGGCCCGCCACTCGTCCCAGCCGAGCACGGCCGGCGCGTCGACGAGCAGGATCTGCCGCACCGCCGGGTCGGTCCCCGCGGCCAGGAAGGCCCGGCAGCCGGCCCGGAGTTGCTCCCAGAGGTCCTCGTACCGCTCGGCTGCGGCCGCGACCTGCTTCCCCAGTTGCTGCTGGACCTCGACGACCACGGCCCGGAAGAGCCCTGCCTTGCTGTCGAAATGGTGGTACGCGGCCCCCTTGGTGACCCCGGCGGCCCGCGCCACCTCGGCGAGCACGACGTGGTGGTACCCATCGGCGGCGAACCGCCGCTGCCCCTCGGCCAGCAACGCCTGCCGCGTGGCCTCTCGTTGCGCAGCCCGCTTGACCGCCATCGCACACGCACCGCCCTTCCCATTTCGCATACCCCAGGTATGCTAACGCCCCACGGTTCACATACCTTGGGTATGCGAAATGGATCCGAAGGGCCTCTACCATGACGAACGAACGTACGGCTGCGCCCACGACCAAGCTCGACGGCTTCTACCCGGTGCTCGCCACCCGCGACGTCGCGGCCGCCCGCGACTTCTACACCCGCCACTTCGGGTTCGAAGTGACCTTCGAGGCGGACTGGTACGTCAGCCTGCGCCGCCCCGACGCCCCTCAGTACGAGCTGGCTCTCCTGGACCACGCCCATCCGACCGTCCCCGAAGGGCACCGAACTGCGCTCCAGGGCGGCCTGCTGCTGAACTTCGAGGTGGACGACGTGGACTCCGAGCACCGGCGGCTCGTGGCAGAGGCCGGCCTGCCCGAACTGTTGCCGCTGAGGACGGAGGAGTTCGGCCAGCGCCACTTCATCGTCGCCGCACCCGACGGTGTACTGATCGACGTCATCACCGTCGTCCCTCCCGGCGAGGAGTACGCCGCCCAGTACGCCGATGCCTGATGGCCGGACGGGCCCGGAAAACAGAAAACCCCGTGAGCCCGTGCGGCGCCGCAGCGGAGGGCCGAAGCCCCGGCCCGAATGGTCGTTGAGGGGCGGTTCAGGTAGCCCAGGGAAGCCGTACGGCTTCGATCTCCGCGTCGTCGAGGAGGGCCTCGACGAGTGCTCGGGGGCCGGCCACCTTGGTGGCCCAGAGGTCGTAGTCGGAGCACAGGACCCAGGACCCAGGACCGGTCACGGGGCCAGAGGTTGGACGGGGTCCAGCGGTCCTCGTCGGGATGGTCGTAGAGCACCTTCGCGTCCGCGAGTGATCCGGTCCGGATGCGCAGGCTGTCGAAGTCCTCTGCTCCGTGGAGGAGCGGGTTGTAGTAGGCGAGGCAGGTGGTGTCGGCGCCCTGTGGGCTGTGCTCGGCGAGGACGTCGATCAGGCGGTCCCAGTCAGCTCGATCCACGTGGCCTTCGGCCGGTGCCCGGATCCCGACCGGCCAGCGGGCCGTCGGGATCGAGGGGAAGGAGGTGTGGCACGGAAACCTCCCCTCGGGCACGGTCGGGTCGCCGATCCGATGCGCGAGCTCAGACATCGCAGCCGACGCCACCGAGGTCCCGGCTGCTCGCCGACGAGGGAGTCGAACACCTCCGCGGGGTCGAGGCCCGGGATGACGTCGGCGCCGTCGGCCGCCACGGCCCGCTGGTATTCGCCGAACGACATACCGGTCGGCCCAACCTCGTGTTCATACATGAAGTGGAGCACCCAGGCCGCATCGGGCAGGCGGACGAGCATGACGTGCAGGCCCCGGGACAGGCAGACAGAATGAGCGCATGCCCGTGAAGCCGCAGCGGCAACCGTCGGCCCCTGACACGTGGTCGTTCCTGGACAAGGTGGCGTACGTCGCGGCACCCGGAACCGTCGTCCTCGGGCTGCTCTACTACTTCGGCAACCAGTACAACGAGGCCTACTACCGCGCGTTCGGCGTCCCGGTCAGCGACCTGTCCATCTCCGTTCAAGCCGTCCTCGCGGGCAGCCCTCAGGCCCTCTTCTTCCCGGTCTGGATGCTGCTCGTCTGCGGGCTCGTCGTCCTGCTCGGGCTCGGCCGGCTCGGGCACGCCCTGGCCCGCCCGGAGAACGAGGCGCGGCGCCGCACGGCGTACCGCGCGCTGCTGGCGGTGGGGCTGCTCCTGGGGGTGGTCGGGGGCTACCCCGTGTTCTTCCGGGATGACCTGCTCGTCTTCCTCCCCTCGGGCTGGCCGCGCGGGCTGCTGCCCGCGCTCGTGGTGGCCCTGGGAGCCAGCCTGGCCTTCTTCGCCATCCAGGTGCGCCTCGGGCACCACGGCCCCGGGCGACGGAACCCTCAGGTCCGCCACGCCGACCGGCTGTGGCTCGTCGCAGGGGCATTGCTCCTGGGGATGCTGACGTTGAGCCTGTTCTACGGCGTGTCCAGGTACGCGGCGATGGCGGGCAAGGACCAGGCCACCGCGGACGCGAACGGCGGCATGAGGCGGAACCCGGCCGTGGAAGTCCATTCGCGCCTGCCGCTCGTCCACCACGCCAAGGACATCGAGTTCAAGGACCTGGGCACCGGCGCCGGGCCCTACCGCTATCAGTACAGAGGCTTTCGCCTCCTGGTGAAGACCCCGACCCGCTTCTACCTCGTCCCCTACTACGGCGGGTACGAGAACACCGTGACGGTCGTGCTCCCGGACGACGACGGCACGGTCCGGGTGCAGTTGAAGGCCTCTGTCAGGTGAGCCCGGGCTGGGGTGTGGGGGTTCCGGTCTCGACGGGTGTGTCGGGGGTCTCGTCGGGGGGTTCCACGGTGTCGTCGGGGGTTGCCGGGGTGTCTTCGGGGGTCTCAGGGGTGTCGTGGGTCTCAGGCGTCGGGGGGCCGGAGGTCGTCTCCGGTGCGGCCTCGACGGCCTCACCGGTCAGGGTCACCGAGAACACGGGCCCCTCGGCGGTCGGAGCGATGACCGTCCCCGTCCACGGGCCGGGTTCGCGGGCGATGTGGCTGACCCGGACGCTGCACGTCTCCTGGGGCTGAAGGGTGACGCCGGTACAGCCGTCCTCGACGATCGAGAGCTCCCCGCTGCCGGTGGTGGCCTGCAGCGGCCGGACGGTCAGGGGCACCTGCTGGTCGTTGGCGAGCTCCATGGTGCCTCCGGCCGGCTCGTCCAGCTCTGCCCTCGGCACGGCGACCGTCGCGCCACCACCGGAGCCTCCGTCTGTGCCGGGGAAGACCTTGCCCAGGTCCTCGTCCGCCGGCGCGGTCCGGGACGCCCCGGAGTCCCGCTCGGTGGTCGTGGTGCCACGGGTCGGGACGGGCTCGGGGTCGGCTCCCCCGCACGCCGTCGCCGTCATGGTCAGGGCTGTCAGCAGTGCCGCCGCGGCGAAGCCACGTCTGATGTCCGGAACCACGGTGTCGGTCCTTCCGCTCCGGCTCGGGTCGGCGCCCAACCTCGCACAGCGGCTTGCTGTGAGCGCGGAAGCGGCGCGGTGACACTGCGTTGTCACCCGGGCGGGGGTGCTGCGGGGCCCTGGCGGTGCGGACGTCCGGGGACTGGCCGGTCTGTTGCGGCATGCGTGGCGCGGGGCCGCGAGTACCTCGTCGCCTACGGGGCCCGAAGCGGCCTGCCGGCCTGCGCAAACGCCTCGGCCTCGTGGCTCACCTGAAACGTGGGCCTCTGGGCGCGCGGCCTGGAGCCCCTGCGCCCGCTGTGCGCGCCCGCCGCCCGGGCGACCGACCGGAAGGCCTCCTGGCCCCTGAAACGGGACCTCGCCTCGGTGGGCCGGGCCCTGCCTGGGCGAATCGGGCCTGAGTGAGCTCGGCGATCCGGACGAGCTCACCGACGCCGCCGAACTCCTCGTCAGTGAAGTGGTCACCAACGCGCTGCGGCACGCGCGGGGCCCGTCCGGCTCAACCTGCGGGCGGCGGATGACCGGCTGGTGTGCGAGGTGGAGGACACCTGCGACGCCAGCCCTGTACGCCGCACCACGGACCTCCGTGCCGAGGGCGGCCGCGGCCTCGAGCTCCTGGACCTGCTGAGCGAGTCCTGGGGCAGCAGCCGGGGCGGTGTGGCCTGCCCCTTCCGCTGCCGTCGCATCAGCGTCCGACCGTCCGCGGAGTGGTCGCTCCCCGCCGGCCTCTCCTCACGGGCGACCACCGCCGATCTCCCCCACAGCCGGCCTCACCCGCACTCGGGCGTCATCGCCCGGCGACCACCCTCGATCGGGCGGCCGGCGGTTGCCTGGGGCGTCTGACCGGGTCGAGCCCGGCGGCCGACGACGGCCGCCGGGCGGACATGTCTCAGACCAGCGCGTTCTTGTAGAAGATGCTGGAGCGCCGGTCGCCCTCGACGCCGGTGGCGAAGCCGATGAAGAGGCGGGCCTCGCCGGCGTCTGTGCGGTAGATCGCCAGGCCTTCGGGCTCGCGGTGGTGGAGGGTGGAACCGGCCTTGGTGAGGACGGGGCCCTGCTTCACGGTGCCCGTGTTGATGTCGATGCTGGTGACGTAGGAGTTGCCGTCGCCGGTGGGGGTGCCGTCGCCGGGGTACGCGTCACCCGTCAGGTAGTACATGTACGAGCCGTAGAGGGTGTAGCCCTGCGGAGTGCCGGGGATCGTCGGCTGCTCGAAGTCGACCAGCGGCGCGCCGAAGCTGCGCGTCTCGAAAGCGGAGAGGGGGTATACGGCGATGCGCTTGCCGGCACTGGTGTGGTAACGCACGATCATGCGCCGGTAGACCGGGTCGACGGAACAGGTGTACTCGGTGGCCCCGGCGATCGGCTGATACGCGGCCGCGGCGGCCGGCGAGCCCAGGGTGGTGTTGGCGGTGTAAAGGACGGGGGCGAGCGCGGTGCCGTACCCCTTGGTGTTCGCGGCGCACTCGATCCACAGCTCGGTGCCGGAACCGCTCGGCAGCGCGGCGAAGGCGACGCCGTGGCCGAAGCCGTTGAGGTGCATGTACGAAATGTAGTTCCCGTCGAAGTCCATCTTGTTGATGCACAGGTCGCCGGCGGACTCGGGGCTGTCGTCCCTCTTGGTCGCGATGAAGAGGTACTTGTTCACCCAGTCGAAGGCGAAGCTCTGCTGGACCCGCGGACCGTGCGTGTTCTTGGACCGGAACAGGTCGTACGACGGCTGCGTGAGGTCGAACCGCTTCGTCGCGGTCACATCGGCCAGAGCGGTCTGTGCGCCGGCGCCGAGCCCGAGCGCGGCGAGCGAAGCGCCGACACCGGTGCGTATGAGGCCGCGACGGGAGAGGGGAAAGCCAGAGGTGTGGTTCATGGGGGGACTCCAGGGACTTGGGGGGAGGGCTGGAGCACGTGATGCTATCCGTCGCAGAGGTGGTGTGATGTACCGGGTCCCGGTGGGCAATTGGGCGCCCGATGCCCCCGTGACGCGTCCTTGGCGCCTGTGCACCGGCATCCGGCTTCGTAGGGAGCTGCGGAACGGCGGCTAGCGTGAGGGCATGACGATGACGGGGAAACGGCGGGTCCTGTACCGGCAGGGCACCGGGTTCTGGCGGATGACGGCGAAGTGGGTTCTGGTCTTCGGGGCCCTGTACCTGCTGGACGGCGGGCTGCTCCGATCGTGGGGCGACGGTCTGGTCTGGCCGATGATCGGGATCCTGCTGTGGGTGCCGTTCGGGATCGGCGTCGTCTGGTATCCGAAGAAGGACCAGCGAGTCACGCTGACGACGTGCGAACTGCGCATACGGCGGAAGCGGCTGCCGATGGAGGAGGTGAACCTGTTGCACGTGGCGCGGCTGTGGCTGGAGGGGCGGTCGACCGCGGACGACCAGGCGGTGCTGGAATGGGCACGGTTCGACCGGGTGGTGTGGGTACCGTTGCGGACCGGCCGGGCGTTCGGCGTGGAGTTTCGCGACCCGGCCGCCTTCGCCAAGGTTTTCGGCGCCTTCGCGGTCGCGGCGTGCGGCGGGCCGGACATCGTACGGGCGAGGGCCGCGGCAGAGACCTATCCGGAGCCGCGCCCGATGCGGGCCCGCTCCGCCGGGGGCGACGGCTCCTGGACGGATGTCCTGGACATCTTCGGCTGAGAGCCGGGAGTAGACGGTACGGGCAGCGGGCCGTCAGCGCCTGGAGAACCGCACAGGGCCGGTGTTCTCGACCAGCTGCCCCGGTAGCGTTTCGCACAACTACCCTCCGGTGCACGGCGCGGAACGCGCCACCCGTCGCACCTCGCTTCGGCGTAGGCGTACATGGTGCCCCGGAGCGGGCCGCGCACGTCCTCACCCTGGTTGTCCGGTCGTCCGGCCATGGCCCGTCATGGCTGCCGCCGTCAATGGCCGCCCCACGAACCCGGCGGCCGCGGCCGGCACCGCGGTGTCACGACCGGTGCGGATCCGACCTTGTGGCCGGTGTGGTGGCCGACACGCCGCTGCCGGGTCCTCGACCGGGTTCGTGGGGCGACCGTTGACACACTGTCGTGTATCGGTCAAGTCCCACAGGTAGGTCTCGCATGCGTGACAGGCGGGGCTTGGCTCGTACGGCCTCATCCGGACATGTACAGAGACGAGTTGAGTTGAGAACGACATCACGGGCCGCGGTCGTCGCGGTCCTCGCGGCGGTCGTGACCGCCGCCGGGCCGTTCGCCGTTGGCGCGGCCGGAGCAGCGGGAGCGGCAGCAGCGGCGCGAGCGCCCGACATGCCGGGTGCCGGGATACGCACGGCCCCGGACGGGACGGGCAGGACCGTCACTCTGATCACCGGCGACCGGGTGGTCCTCGGCTCCGACGGCGGCGTGGTCCGGGTGATACGCGGGGCCGGGCGGGAATCCGTACCGGTCTCGGTGCGCCGCAGCGCCGGCCACACCCATGTGGTGCCGCGGGACGCCCTGCGGATGATCTCCGAAGACACCCTGGACCGGCGGCTGTTCGACGTCACCCAGCTGGTCGCGGACAAGTACGACGACGCGCACCGCGGCTCGATCCCGCTGATCGTCGGCTACCGGCAGGTGCCCGGCCCGGGCGGCTCCCCCGTTCCTTCCGCCGGGGGCGCGGATCCGCTCGGCGGGCTTCCCGGCGTCGCCCGGGACCGGCGCGCCCTGCCCGCCATCGGCGGTGAGGCCTTCGACGCGGCCAAGTCCGGTACGACGGCCCTGTGGTCGGCGCTCACCGCGGCCGGTCCGGACACCGGCGGCAAGCGGCCGTTCGCAGCCGCCGCCCCGGCCGTGAGCCGGATCTGGCTCGACGCCAAGGTGTACCCGGCCCTGGACAGGAGCACCACGCAGATCGGCACTCCGGCCGCCGTGAAGGCCGGCTTCACCGGCAAGGGCGTCAAGGTCGCCGTCCTCGACACCGGTGTGGACCAGACCCACCCGGACCTCAAGGGTGTCGAGACGGCCGAGAAGAACTTCACCACCTGGGACGACGCCAGGGACTTCTACGGCCACGGCACGCACGTCGCCTCCATCCTGGCCGGCTCGGGCGCCAAGTCCGGCGGCAAGTACCGGGGCGTGGCTCCGGGCGTGCAGATCATCGACGCGAAGGTGCTCGGCAACGACGGGCCGGGCCAGGAGTCCTGGATCCTCGCGGGCATGCAGTGGGCCGTCGACCAGGGCGCCAGGGTGGTCAACATGAGCCTGGGCGCGCGGGAGGAGGGCTACCGGCCGATGGACGAGGCCGTGGCCCGCCTGTCCGGCAAGGCCCTGTTCGTCGCGAGCGCCGGCAACCTCGGTCCGGGGCCCGGAACGCTCACCTCGCCGGGCGGCGCCCCGCAGGCCCTGACCGTCGGCAACGTCACCAAGCAGGAGGCGCTCGCCGACGACTCCAGTCAGGGTCCGTCGCTGGCCGGTCCGGTCAAACCCGACCTGACGGCCCCCGGCACGGACATCACGGCCGCCCGCAGCAGTCATCTGTCGGACGGCCCCGGCAACGGCTACACGGCCATGTCCGGTACCTCGATGGCGGCCCCGCACGCGGCGGGCGCCGCGGCGATCCTGATGCAGCAGCATCCGTCGTGGAGCGGGCAGCAGGTCAAGCAGGCGCTGACCGCCTCCGCGAAGCCCCATCCGAAGCTGCACGCCCACCAGCAGGGTTCCGGGCGGGTCGACATCGCCCGCGCCCTCACGGCGAGCCTGGTCAGCGAGCCGGGCTCGCTGTCCTTCGGCACCCAGTCCTGGCCGCACTCCGACGACAAGCCGGTCACCAAGACACTCACCTACCGCAACCTCGGCGCCAAGCCGGTCACCCTCTCCCTGTCCGCCGCGGCCGTCGACGAGAAGGGCCGGCCGGCCCCGGCCGGCATGTTCACCGTGAAGGACGCCCACCTGACCGTTCCGGCGGGTGGCACCGCGAAGACCTCCGTCACCGTGAACACGAAGCTCGGCACGGTCGACGGGGCCTACGGCGGCACCGTCCTCGCTTCCGGCGGTGGGCAGGCCGTCCGCACCGGACTGGTCGTGGTCCGCGAGGTCGAGTCGTACGACCTCACCCTCCGGCACACCGACCTGAAGGGCGAGGCCGCGGGCTTCTACGCGTCCTCCGTGTACGACCCGGTCACCTCCGAGCGGCGCGAAGCCACCCTGAACGCCGACGGCACCTTCCGGCTGCGTCTGCCCAAGGGCACGTACGCAGTGGAGGGTTCGGTGTTCGGTGACGGTGAGGAGGTCTCCGCCTTCGTCCAGCCGGTGCTGAAGCTGGACCGGGCCACCACGGTCGCCCTGGACGCCCGCCGAGCCAAGCCGGTCACCGTCACGCCTCCCGACCCGGCCGCCAGGCTCACCGGGTACACCATCGGGTACCAGGCCTCGCGCTCCGATTTCGGCGGCTCCTGGAACGACGGTATCGGAACGCACCTGCGCACCGCCCATCTCGGGCCGCCGACCCCTGACCTGAAGGCCCAGTACAGCGGTGTGTGGCAGGCGCCGGGGGGAACCGAATACCGGCTCGCGTTCAACTCCGCGGGCAGCTGGTTCACCGGGCTGGACCGCCGCCTCGGCAGGGCCGAGGTCGCCGAGGTCAAGACCGGTATCGCGGCCTCGGTGGCCAAGACCAAGGGCACGCTCACCGGGATCCCCGTAGACCTGTCGGGCTTCTCCATCGGCAGCCCGGTGCCGACCCCGGTGACCCTCCCCCGGACCACCACCCAGTACGTCAACGCGGCGGCCGACCTGCGCTGGATCTGGACGGCGCAGCAGCTGGACGCCACGGGCGAGCCCCGGATCGGCTTCACCACCGCCCCGAAGGCGCACGCCGCGGGAAAGACGCACTCCCAGTGGTTCAACACCGGGGTGGTCGGCCCCGATCTGAACGCCGAGCAGGACCAGGGCGCGCAGCGTGTCGGCAACGACATCGTCGCCTCGGTGCAGCTTTTCAACGACGGCTGGGGGCATGCGGGCCACTCCATGACCACCGGCGGCGAGACGCTCCTGGAACGCAACGGGACCGTGATCGCCGCTTCCGGTGCGGTGGGCTGGCTGGACGCCGCAGTACCGGCGGAAGCGGCGACGTACCGGCTGAGCATGCACGCGAGCCGGTCCACGAAGGACACGGCCACCAGCACCGGGATTTCGGTGGCCTGGACGTTCGCGTCGGCCCGGCCGAAGGGCTCTGATCCGGTCCGGCTCCCGCTGTCCACCGTGCGGCTGTCCCCGGTCCTGTCCTCGTCGGTCACCGGCAAGGCGGGCACCACCCTGAAGGTGCCGCTGCACGTGGCCGGTGCCGCCGCCGCGCCGGGCGCGCTGGCGTCGCTGACGGTGAAGGTGTCGTACGACAACGGCAAGACCTGGACGGCGCTGCCGGTCACCACGGACGCCGGGGGCAACCGCTCGGTCAGTCCGGCCCACCCGAAGACCGCCAAGGCCGTGTCGTTCCGTGTCGACCTGAAGGACAAGGCGGGCAGCACGATGACCGAAACCATCAGCAACGCCTACCTGCTGGCCCCTTAGCGGCACCGCGCACCGGGGAACGTCTCCTCCGCCGCCACCGCCGCAGTCCGTGGTGGTGGTGGCGGCGGAGGACACGTGGAGCGACGCCCGCGCGCGGACCGGTGCTCGCCGCTCTCAGCGCCAGATCGTCTGGACGGAATCGAACTGCACCCAGGTGATCGGGTTTCCGCTGTTGCCGCCCGGCGGAGACCGGCCGGCAGCGTGGCGATCTTCGTGTCGACGGCGAGGTTGCAGGTCACCGAGCCGCTCGCCCGGTGGCCCGGTCCACGGCGGTCAGGTACGTGTTGCCGGGTGGCTTGAGCGTGGCCGAGTAGCCCTGGCCGACCAGCATGTACAGGACGCCGCCGAGGGAGGCGTACCCCTGGGAGACGCCGTTCGCGTCCGGCTGGGCGATCCGGGCCAGCGGCGTCGTCCAGTCACGGACTCGCCCGGGAGCCTGAGGCCGCCCTCGATCACCTGGAGGACGAAGACCTCACCAGTGACCGGGTCGCTACCGGAGGACTGCATCACCGTGGCGTTCTGCAGTCGCCGCCGGTGGAGGCCGTGGGGATGACCGACGGATGGGAGCCGTCTCCTCCTCCCCTCCCCTCCCCTCCCCTCCCCTCCCCCTCCCCTCTCCGCGGTTCCCGTCCGGTCTACGTCGTCCGTGGCAGGCATGAGCCCTCCCGGGCTCGCCTCTTCGGTTCCGTTCGGCGCCGGCTACGCCGTCCGGCTCAGCCCGCACCGCACCGGTACGGGAATGCGGGCAGCGTGAACCCCATGGCAACCCTCATCGCCCGAATCACGGCCGCCGCCCGACCGGACGGCGCCGACAGCGACGGCATCGGCGTACGGACTCTGAAGGTGCTCGACGCCGTGGCCGGCGCCGAGGAACTCGACACGGTCACCGAGCCGCTGAAGCGCGCCATCAAGGCCCTGCCGCTGGGCCGGCTGCGCGGAGTGCTGCACGGTCGCCCCCTGGGCCACCCGCTGCATCCGGCCCTGGTCCAGATTCCGGTCGGCGCGTGGATCTCCGCAGGCGTCCTCGACCTCGTGCCGGGCTCGGAGCGTGCCGCGCGCCTGCTTGTCGCGGTCGGCGTCGTCACCGCCGCCCCGGCGGCGTGGACCGGCTGGGTCGACTGGGCCGAGCAGCAGGAGGAGCAGTTGCGCACCGGCCTGCTGCACGCGGCATCTATCGCCACCGCGGTGGGGCTGTACGGCGCGTCGTGGGCCGTGCGCTCACGCGGCCGAAACGGGATGGGGCGCGCGCTCGGCTTGGCGGGACTGGCGGCGGTCGGCACCGGGGCCGCTCTCGGCGGCCACCTCGCCTTCCGGCAGGCCGCCGGTGCGAACAAGACCGTGTCCGTCCCCCACCTGGTGGCGCCCGGCTGGCACACGCTCGGGCCCGTCGAGGAGTTCGTCACGGGCGAGGGGGTACGCCGGATGGTCGGCGAGGTGCCGGTGCTGGTGGTACGCGAATCCGAGGACGTCTTCCACGTCCTGGCCGACCGGTGCAGCCACTTCTCCGGCCCCCTCTCGCAGGGCGAGGTCGCCGACGGCTGCGTGACCTGCCCCTGGCACGGCAGCGTCTTCCGCCTCTCCGACGGCTGGAACGTGGGCGGACCGGCCACCGCCCCGCAGCCGACCTTCGCCACCCGCACCGACGGCGACGGCAACCTTCAGGTGCGCCTGCCGGACGTGGGCTGAGCCGAGGCACGCCGCCAAAAGGGTGGCGGACCGGTGCGCGGCGGGCAGCGTGTTCCTCGCCGGCGACGCCGCGCAGTCCGCGCGGAGCTGCTCGACGCCCCGCCCCGCGGTTCGGCGCCGCGACAGGAGCATGATAGGTGTCGACTCCTCACCGGAATGAGCCGGCGAGGAGCCGTCCGACCCAGCCATCGTCCGTCTGACCGATCCATCGTCCGTCCGTCCGTCCGTCCGCATGAGAACAGGCAGGTGTCATGAACTGTGTCGAGTTCGTGGAGCTCGTGACCGAGTTCCTCGACGGCTCCATGGGCGAGCCGACCGAGCTGAGTTGTCTCGTGCACCTGGCGCGGTGCGACGGCTGCGAGACGTACCTCGACCAGTTCCGTAAGACGGTCGCGATCGCGGGCTCGCTGCCCGGCCCGAGCCTGCCCGCCGCGGCACGCGTTCAACTCCTCAAGGCGTTCAGGAGCTTGCCGCGCGACTGACCTCAGCGGCCGTCGGCCGTGAAGGTTCTTACCGAGAAGTGAACGAACCCACCCCCGGACGTCCGCACCTGCCCCGCTGCCCTAGGGTGGAGCTTCCAGTCGACGTCCTGCAAGGAGAGAAGAATGGCGGGCCCACGCGAGCTGCCACCGGAGGAGGTCCTGGTGCAGCGCCTCCGCGACGGTGACGAGGAGACGTTCGCCCTGGTCCTGGACTCCTGGTCGGGCGGCATGCTCCGGCTCGCCATGTCGTTCGTGTCGACCAAGGACTCCGCCGAGGAAGCCGTCCAGGAGACCTGGCTGGCGGTCATCAAGGGCATCAACGGCTTCGAGGGCCGGGCGTCCCTGAAGACCTGGGTGTACCGGATCCTCGTCAACACCGCCAAGGCGCGCGGCACGAAGGAGAGCAGGACCGTTCCCTTCGCCAGCCTGCTGCCGGAGGAGGAAGGGCCCACCGTCGAGGCCGAGCGCTTCCGTGCCCCCGGCGAGCAGTACGCCGGACACTGGGTCGCCGGGCAGGAACCGAGCCCCTGGCACATCCCCGAGGACCACGTGCTGCGCGGCGAGGTCCGCGAGGTGATCGCGAAGGCCATCGACGAGCTCCCGCCCCGCCTCCGTACCGTGATCACCCTGCGCGACGTCGACGGGTACGGCTCCGACGAGGTGTGCTCACTCCTCGAGATCTCGCCCGGGAACCAGCGTGTGCTCCTCCATCGGGCCAGGGCACTGCTGCGCCGTAAGCTGGAGTCGTACATGTCCGGTGCCAATGACGTCGCAAGCGGGAGGGGACGCGCGTGAACTGCAACGACTTCGTGGAGCTCGTGACCGAGTTCCTCGACGGCGCGTTGTCCGAAGGCGACGAGCTGCGCTTCATCGATCACCTGGCAGAGTGCTCCGGGTGCGAGAACTACCTCGACCAGTTCCGTCAGACGATCGCCACCACGGGCGAACTGACCCCGGACGGCATCTCGTCGGACGCCCGGCAGCACCTGCTCGCCGCCTTCCAGGACTGGCAGCGCGACGTGTAACGCTCGTGCGCCGCGCCCGCTCTGAACATGCATGACTCTGCTCAGAAGACTCTTGTTCGGCGTCGTCGCCGCACTGCCCGGTGGCGCGGTCCTCGCGCTCGCGACGGACCCGCCGTGGATCCAGTGGGCCGGGCACACGGCGGTGCTGGGAGCCGTGCTCGTCCTCCTCTTCGGCGAGCACCGGCAGAGCAACGGCTCAGCCTTCTCCGTCGGTCTGCTCATCGGCCTGCTCGACTGGGTCACATGGACCCTCACCCTCGCCCCCGTCCTCGAGGGGGACACTCCGTCGTGGACGATCGCGGTGGCCGTGGCGCGCTTCCCCGAGCTCGTCGGGGCCGCCCTGTTCGGCGCGATCACCGGGCTCGTGTTCCATGCCCTGTCAACCTGGCTCCCGCCGCGCCCGGCGCGCCCGGCGCCCCGGCGGGCCAAGCCCCATGTGGTCATCGTCGGTGGTGGCTTCGGCGGGGTCGGGGCCGCGCGCGAACTGGACCGGCGGATCGGCCGTGGGCTCGACGCCCATGTGACGCTGATCAGCGACTCGAACTTCCTGCTCTTCACCCCGCTCCTCGTCGGCGTCGCCTCCAGCACGGTGGAGGCCAGGCACGTCAGCGCCCCGGTGCGTGTCGGGCTCGACCACGCCTCCTTCCTGCACGGGCGGGTGGCCTCCATCGACACACAGGCGCGCAGCGCGTACGTCTCCGCCGGCAAGGAGGGGATGCTCCGCGTCCCGTACGACCATCTGGTCCTCGCGGTCGGCGGGGTGCCGCACTTCTTCGACCTGCCGGGAGTGGCCGAGCACGCCTTCCCGATGAAGTCCGTGGAGGACGCGACGGCGCTGCGCAACCAGGTCCTGGGCGCACTGGAGCGGGCCGATCTGGAGCCGGACCCGGCCGAGCAGGCCCGGTTGTTGACGTTCGTGGTGGCGGGCGGCGGATTCGCCGGTACGGAGCTGGTGGCCGAACTCTTCGACCTCGTCCATGACGTGCTCCACCTCTATCCGCGCCTGCACGGGCTGCGGCCCAGGTTCGTGATCGTGCACGCAGGGGAACGGCTGCTGCCGGAGCTGTCGCCCGAGCTCGGCCTCTACGCACAGCGCAAACTCGGCGGGCGGGGCATCGAGTTCCGTCTCGGCGCGCGAGTGAGCAGGGCCACCGCCGAGGACATCACGCTGAACTCCGGCGAGACCATCCCCACCCGCACCCTGGCCTGGACGGCGGGCAACCGACCGAACCCGCTGGTGCGGCAGGTCGCGCAGGGGACCGGGGGTCCGGTCGCGGTGGAACCCACCCTGCAGGTCCCCGGCGCGCCCGGGCTGTGGGCGCTGGGCGACTGCGCGCGGATCCCCGACCCGGCGGGCGGCTTCTACCCGCCGACCGCGCAGCACGCGATCCGCGAGGGCAGGGCGGTGGCGCGGAACATCGCCGCGGTCCTCGGCGGTCGCCGTCCCGTCCCCTTCCGCTTCGGCGGGCTCGGCGTGCTGGTCTCGCTGGGACACCGTACGGCCGCCGGCGAGATCGGCGGGCGGCGGGTCTCCGGGTTCCTCGCCTGGGTCCTGTGGCGCGGGGTCTATCTGAGCAAGCTGCCCGGCGTGGAGAAGCGGCTGCGGGTCCTCGCCGACTGGACGCTCGACCTCGTCTTCCCCAGGGACATCGCCCTCTCGACCACCTCGACCGCCACGACCGCCACGACCGTTTCGAAGAAGGAGGACCGTCATGCGTAACGCTGGACTCGGGGCCGTGGCCGGCCTCGCTGGAGGACTGGTCTTCGGCGGAGTGATGGTGCAGATCGGATTCCTGCCCACCGTCGCGGCCATCGTCAGAACCGACTCGTCCGTCGTGGGCTTCGCCGTCCACCTGCTCATCGCCGCGATCGTCGGGGGCGTCTTCGGGCTCCTCGTGGCGCACCAGCGGGAACTTCTGTTCTGGGGGCTCGCGTACGGCGTGCTGTGGTGGTTCCTCGGGCCGCTGACGCTGCTACCGCTCCTGCTCGGCAGGCCGGTGGCCTGGGACGTGGCGACGGCGCAGGCGCTGATCCCCAGCCTGCTCGGCCACCTGGCGTACGGAGCCGTCTCGGCCGCCGTCCTCGCCCTGATGGCACGCCGGGAGCGCCGGATCGGGCCCGGAATCCTCGTGCGCGCGTCGGTCGCCGGGCTGGTCGTAGCCCCGGTGCTCGGGCTCGGCTGGAGCGGGCTGATCGTCGGGGTGGTGCTCGGCGCCTCGTACGCCGTGATCTTCGGTGACCCCGGCGAGGGCGGTGGCCCGGCCCTGGTGCGCGGCGCCGCCTTCGGCTTCGCGTGGTGGGTGCTCGCCTCGGTGACGGTCGCGCCGCTGCTGGCCGGCCGGGGCCTGGAGTGGACGCCGGACGCAGTGCGTACCGCGGTGGTGTCCCTGCCCGGCTTCCTGCTGCTGGGCGCCGGCACGGCCCTGCTCACCGGCTGGCTGGGCGGCCTGTCCCGGGCGCTGTTCGCGGACGACGTACGGCACGCGCTGGAAGGGCGCCTGGCCGGGGGGCGGGTGATCTCGGTCTGGCACGGCGTCATCGCCGGCCTGGCCGGAGGCGCCATCTTCACCGGGGTCATGGTCGCCGTGGGTTTCCTGCCGACCGTCGCCACCCTGGTCGGCTCGGAGTCCGAGGCCGTGGGCCTCGTCATCCACCTGCTGATCTCGCAGGTCGTAGGGGTCACGTACGCGGTCTTCTTCCGCCGACGCAGCTTCGACCCGGCCTCGGGAATCGGCTGGGGGGTGTCGTTCGGCTTCCTCTGGTGGGTCCTGGGCAATCTGACGCTGCTTCCGGTACTGCTCGGCGAGGCACCCCGGTGGGACGCCGCCGCGCTGGCCGACTCCTTCCCCTCGCTCGTCGGCCACCTCGCCTACGGCGCCGTACTCGGCCTGGTCTACCAGCGGTTGGAGGAGCGGGTCGGCCCGTGGCACCAGTCCCGAAGCGAGGCGGCCGCGGCGCGGGCGGCGGCGCGTCACGAGCAGACGCTGAGCACGGCGCCCGCGCTGTGGAGCCTGACCACGTGCGTGGCACTGCTCGTCCCGATCCTGGTGTCGTAGCGGCTGTGGGCCAGGGCCCGTTGTGACAGTGCTGGTCACAGCCATTCATTGATGGCTGTGACCAGCACTGTCGCTCCAGGACGTGTCCGGCCGGTCATGTGACCGGCCCACGGGGTCGGTTCGGGGCTGGTTCGGGGCTGGTTCGGGGCTGGTTCGGGCTCTGCAGCGGGGGCGGAGGGTGTACGTGCCGGCTCCCGGCCGTAGGCCTGGGATCGCCCAGCCGGCGGCTACGGCTTGGTGATCACCGTCTAGGTGAACCCGGGGGCCTCGAACTTCTGGATCGGGTCTCCCAAGGTCTTCGTCGACACGGTGCCGCTACCAGTCGCACCGATGCCACATCGGGCGATGGGCGTGTCCTTGATCTGGGACACCGCCGCGTGGCTCAGATCCAGGTGCGCTCCGCCCAGGACCCGGACGCCGGCTCCGAGCACGCCCGCGTCACGGGTGCCGGAACCCGGCCCGCTCACCGTGAGGCGGGAGAGCCCCACTGTCGTCGTCACCGTACGACCTCGTCGTCCCTTCGGCGGGCTGATGGGGGTGCGAAAGAGCCGATGGCCACTGAAGCGAGCAGCGCGCCAAAGCCGCCGCACACCGTGTACGCAGGATCGGCATGGGGCCACACGAGCAAAGGTCCCGTCTCGCTGCCAGCGGCGGAACAGGTCGTAGACCCGGTCCCACGGCCCCGTGGCGTTCGGGCACGTCCCGCCAGGGAGCGCCGGTCCGGGTCCGCCTCCGTATGCCGTCCATCAGCTGCCGCCGCGTCCACACCTGCGGACGCCCCGGCTTGATGCCCGTCGGCAGCAACTGCTCGAACCGGGCCCACTGGCCGGGCTGCTGAACGTTACAACAAGATCACCTGTCGCCCAGACCTCCCCGGCCCCGGGCATCCAACCGCGCTGGACCCGGCCCTGGCGCCCGCAGACCAACGGCACGGTCGAACTCTTCGACCGCATCCCGCTCCAGGAACGGCCCTACCACCGACGCCACACCGGCATCCAAGGCCGAACACCCGCCAGCCGCGTCACCAACTCGCCCGAACAACACGGCCAGGAGGATCGGGAAAGCCGAGGAGCGGGTGGCGCCATGCCACCCGCTCCTCGGCTTGTGCGTCCGACCCGGCTCCGTCAGGTGCGCTGCTTCAGCTCGGCCGCGCCGAAGGAGACGCTGAAGCGCTCGCACCAGATGGTCACCGTGGAGAACTTGTTCAGGTCGGTGCCGGCGGGGATCGCATAGTTCTGGTTGCCCTCGTTGCCCTTGAGGTCGCCGAGGTCGATGTGCTTGCCGTCGTCGAGGTTGCCGCCGCCGGACTTGTTGACCGGCTGGTCGCTGAGCCACACGTGCAGGGCCGGGCCGTCGGAGGTGCGCAGGTTCGTCAGGCGCAGGGTCGCCTTCCCGTCGGCGAGCTGCTGGATCTCGACCGAGCCGCTGGTCTCGTGCTCGTGCGAGATGAACGCCCCGTTCGCCAGCTGCTTGACCGGGCCCGCCTGCCGGCCGGCGGCCGCAGCGGGAGGCGCCTCGTCCACGCGGTCCGTGGTGAACAGCTTCCAGGGCTGGAAGAGGTACAACCCGACGGCTGCCACGACGACGACGGCGGCGGTGGTGATCCAGAGGGCGCTGCGGCGCTTGCTACGGCACATGAGGGTTTCCGTTTCTTCTCGGGTGTTCGTGGGCGCGGAGGCGGCATCGGCGACTGCCTCGGCGCCCCGGGCACTGGGCCCTGGGTATTCAGAGAGGGGAAGAGCGGCGAACGTTACGGATGAACGTCCGCCGCTCCGGTCCGTCTACGGGCTTCAGCAGTTCTCGGCGGGGTGCGCCTGCGCAGCAGGGGTGGCCGGGGAGCTCGTGGCCGCGGGAGCGGCCACGCGGGCGCGGCGCAGCTCGTCGGCCTCGTCGCGTACGGCGTCGAGCCGGACTTCGAGCATGCCGACGCGCTCGCGGTAACGCTCCAGCTCGGCCCGAATGAACTCGGCGTCGGCGACCTTGTGCGCAGCCTCCTCGCGGATCGCTGTGGTCTCCTCGGCGAACTTCTCGGTCGCGGCGTCGAGCGCGGCGACGGCCATGTCGGCCGCCTCCTCGGCGAGGGTGGCGCGCTCCTCGGCGGCGAGGATGCGCTGAGCGGAGGCGCGGGTGACCGTCTCGATGCGGGCCTCGGCCGCCGCGGAGTCGGTGATGATCGCCAACTCCTCGATGTAGGCGGGGAGATCGGCGGAGAGCTGCTTGATGAGCGCGACGACGGTGTCGCGGGAGTGGGCGCCGTCGCCACAATCGGCCATCGCCATGGAGCCCATGACTTCCATGGCCTCCATCGCCTCGATGGCCTCGATGGCCTCCATGGCCTCCTCCATCGAGCCCATCTCACCGTGCACGGCTTCCTCAGGGGCCGGGGCCGGGGCCGGGGCCGGGACGGGGGTGGGTCCGTGCTCCTGGGGCACGACCTCGGCCCCGGGTACGACGGAGGTGGGCCACGACTGTCCCGCGACCTGCGATCCGGCCTGGCCAGCCCCCTTCGCCTCCTCCTTGGCCGCCTTCTTGGCCTCGCTCGCCGCGCGCTTGTCCTCCTTGCGCTGCTGCCGCTTGGCGCGGAACTTCCGGAACGCGCCGAGCGCGTTGTGGTCGGGGTGGTCGCAGTAGCGGGAGGCCGGTCCCTCCGCGCCGGGAGCCTTCGGCTCGGGCGCGTGGGTGCAGCCCGGGTAGGCGCAGGTGGGAACGGTCTCGACGGTCTCAACAGTCATGATTCTCAGCCTTTCGGTGCTGATGGCAGCGGTTTCCGGGTTGTCGAAGTCGGAGCGGCAGCCGGCGTCCTTGAGCAGCCGGGCCATGTGGAGCGGGTTCCACGTCATGAACGTGGCGTTCTGGTTGGTGAAGTCGTTGTGGAGGACGTTCACGGCGCGGTGCCTGGCGCCGTCCTCGTTGCCGGTGCTCAGACGGCCACGTGCCCTCCCCGAGCACGCGTGTGCTGCCGGATCGGCCCGGCGATGGCGAGGATGTCGGCGGCCATCGCCCGCTGGTGGTTCGACGGCCACGCGTCGCGCTCCCAGCCGTGCTCGGTCGTGTCCGGCCACACCCCGGTGGCGATCTCACGGTCGGTCGGCCGCGGGTGCTCTACCTGCGCGCCCTGCTTCTCCGTGATCCGCCGGCCGAGGTCGATCAGGCCCTGCGTACGGCTCCGCTCCGGGCTGTTCTTCAGCGTGCAGTTGAGGAACACCGCACGCAGGTCTTCATGGCTCATACCTGTCAGTGCCGCCGAACGGCCGAACGTTACAAGCGGGTTCGATGAATGTGCGGCCGGGCAGTTCAGTCGGCCGGTGTGAGCGCTTCGTCGGCAGGCGGACCCGACGGGCGGTGGCAGCCGTCGGCCTACGGCCCCCGGGAACGCCTGGTCCAGCAGGTGCAGGCCGCAGCCGAGGCCGGAGGGCGAGGTCGACTGGGACATCTCGGTCGACTCCACCATCGTCGGCGCGCATCAGCGTGTGGCCGGCGCCCGCACCGATCCGCCCCGGGCCCGGGCCGCGCCGCGCAGGGCGTGGCGGCCGGGGGCATCGCGGGCGCTGGACGGAGTGCCTGCCGGGCCACGAGAACAGGACGATCCGTCGCGCAGGCGCTGTTGGCGCCGCGCATCCCGGGGAGCCGGATCAGAGCGTCGTGATCAGAGCGTCGTGATCAGGCCTCCGTCAATGGTGTGGTCGGAACCCGTGGCGTTGCCCGCCCGGTCCGAGGCCAGCAGCAGGACGAGGTCGGCGACCTCCTCGGCGCGCGTGAAGCGGCCGGTGACGAGCTGGGCGGCGGTCCTCGCGACGACCTCGTCCGGGGTGTTCCCCGACTCGCCCGCGAGCGTGGCGGCCACACCCCGGTCCCCGAGCCACAGGTCCGTTTCGACCGGGCCGGGGCTGATGGTGTTGACGCGTACGCCGCGCGGGCCGAATTCCTTGGACAGCGCTTTCGAGAAGTTGGTAAGCGCCGCCTTCGCCGCGCAGTAGTCGATCACTCCGGGGTCGGGCAGGAAGGCGTTGACCGAGCTGACGTTGACGATGGACGCCGCTCCGCGCTCGATGAGGTGCGGAAGGGCGGCCCGAGTGGTACGGACGGCCGTGAGGAAGTTGATGGTCAGGCCCCAGGTCCAGTCCTCGTCGGTGACCGACAGGAAGCCGTCCAGCCGCGGGCTGACGGCGCCGACGTTGTTGACGAGGATGTCGAGCCCGCCGAACGCCTCGACCGCTTCCTGTACCGGGCGCGCCGGGCCGTCCAGGGTGGTCAGGTCGACCGCGACGGGCCGGACCCGCCCGCCGGCCGCCAGTTCGGTCAGCGGGCCGCCCACCGAACGGGCGGCGGCGACCACCCGGGCGCCCTCGTCGGCCAGCGCCCTGGTGATCGCCAGGCCGATGCCCTTGCTCGCTCCGGTGACCACCGCCACCTTGTCCTTGAGATGCAGATCCACGCGGTGCTCCTCGCCCGGTGAGGACCGGACCCGGCCGCCCGGCCCACGAGCACCGAGTGTGCGGGAAGACGGGTCCCCGGCGGACCTGACAGGGCCACGACGTCAGGCAAGTGGCCCAGCGGGACGGGTGGCGCGGTGGTCGGCGATCCGCCCGTCGCGCACCCGAACGGGCATCCGGCCCGTGCTGTGGCTGCTTCGCGACCAGGCGGCCGCGGGCTCAGATGAGGTTCTTGTAGATGTTCCAACCGGAGCCGAACTTCACCCGGGCGGCGAAGGTCGCGGTGCGGGCGCTGCCCGTCGAGGTGTAGCGATACACCTCGCCGTTGGGCAGACGCGCGAGCAGGTCGCTCTTGCTGTCGCCGTCGATGTCACCCGCGACGAACAGCTTGTCGTACTGGCCGAAGCCGCTGCCGACCTGCTCGCGGGCGGCGAACGGCGCGGTGGCCGTGCCCGTGCCCTTGAAGAGGAACAGCCCGCCGGAGGTGCCCCGGGCGAGCAGGTCGGCCCGCCCGTCGCCGGAGCAGTCGCCCGCACCGACGAGCGCGTTGTTCGTCTGGGTTCCGAGGTTCTGTGCCTTGCCGTAGAGCCGCGTGGTACCGGCGCCGACCATGAACTTGTTCCGTTCCCACCCGCAGCCGTAGTAGGTGGGGGCGGCGAACTTGCCGCCGCGGATCGACTTGTAGAAGTACTGCTTGCCGTCGCCGCTGCGACCGATCAGGTCGCCCGTCCCGTCGCCGTCGACGTCGTTCGGGCCGCTGATCACGTTGTACGTGTTCCAGCCGGTGCCGACCTTGACGCGGGGCTTGAGCGGGGCGGTGGCGCTGCCGGATCCCTTGTGGAACCACAGTTCGCCGGTGAGAGTGCGGGTGAGGACGTGGCCGAGGCCGGCGCCGGCGCCGGCCAGTTGGTCGTACATCCCCCAGCCGGAGCCGACCTTGACCCGCGTGTTGAAGGGCATGCTGACGCTTCCGATGCCGGTGTAGAGCCACAGGCCGCCGGCGTGGTCACGGGCCAGCAGATCGGGGCGGTGGTCCCCGGTGAGGTCGCCGGTGGCCATGTCGCGCTTGTAGATCTGCCAGCCGCGGCCGGACCACAACCTCTGCGGACGTGTGCGGGTGTCAGTCTTTTCGGCTCGGCCGGCTTCTCCCAGGGCCTGCGGAGGTCGGTCGCCAGCGGGCGGGCCAGCCGCAGCTGGGCGCCGTGCTTGGGCGGTCGGCCGCCCTTGGGGTTGGCCGGGAGGAACTCTTCGCGGGAAGGCGTCGGCCTTCACTGGCCGGCGGCCATCAGCCGCTCGACGACCTCACGGATCTGCACCGTGGTCACTCCGGCGACGTCGGCACCGGGCTCCAGACGGACCGAGTCCAGCACCGCCGTCCAGGACGTGCGGCCTCTCTCCAACGCGGCCACCACCGAGTAGGGCCAGCCGGGCACCATCTGGTGCTTTCCCTCACCCCGGCCGAACGTGTGGCAAGAGGCCCGGTCGCACACGTGTTGGCGTCCGGTCGCAGCCATGGCGAGACATCCACCGCCAGCACGAGCCGAACGTCCGCCGCCCTGGGCAACGGCACCTTGGCCAGGGCCCGGCGCAGCCGGGCGATATCGATCCGGCCATGGTTGAGGCCGCCGTACAGCGCCCCGTGACCGCGACGGTGTTCGGGCGCGAGCGCGAGATCAACCAGCGTCCGCACCGGCCCGTCCGTGCACAGCAGCGCGTCGCACACCTCGAACAACGCGTCGCCCCTCGCGGTCAGACACGCGTACAGCTCCGACCGGAAGTGTGACACTTCCGCGAACGCATCCCGCAGGACACCCTGATACACCAGACTCACGACCACGGCCTTCGCGCTGATCCACTCTATGACGGAGCACATGATCAGACGAAGGCCGCCCCAGCGTCCGGCGTATGCCCAGGTGGGCTACCCGGTTCGAGACGCGTTCGAAGCCTGACATGAGGAGACTCAGTCCGGCAGTGCCACGGTGAGATCCACCTCGATGAGCTGTCCCGAGAAGCCCAGTTGTGCGACGCCCAGGAGCGTGCTGGCGGTGGTGAACGCCGGCCCGAGGGCAGAGTCGGTGAGCCGACGCCACGCGACTCCCAGAAGATCTCTGTCGTCGCTCCGCACGTAGATCACCGACCGCACCACGTGGTACGGCCGAGCACTCACCGCCGACAGGGCAGCAAGCGCGTTCGCGACAACCTGGTCGACTTGCATCTCCAAGGAACCGGAACCGACGAGGTCACCGCTCTGATCAAGCGGGCACTGCCCGGCCAGATAGGCGGTGCGGCCGCTCTCCACCACGGTGATGTGGTGATAGCCGGGCGTCTCATGCAGCTGCTCGGGGTTGATACGGGTGATGTTCACAGTCATGACCGCGAGTCTGACCACAGTGCTGTGACCACGCATCGCATTTTCCGGCGAGCACTCTGTACCGGCCCGAGGTTAAAGAACAAGCTGCGTGCCTGGTCCTGAACACCGGCCCGGCGGGTTGTGTTCGCCGTCATTCGATCGAGGCGTTCGACAGCGAATCCAGTCGTTCAGGCTTCCTCGTCAGCGAACGTGGTCGCTCTTCGGCCCGATGCCTTTGGTCCTGGTCGGAGTTCCGTCCGGGGTGAACGAGTCGTGGAAGGTGAAGGCGTACGGCGCGGAGCCGTGGTCGTGGAGGTGCTCCAGCCTGGAAACCCCTTCCCGCCAGGTGGGTATCACGCCGTCGGAGACCCACCAGAACACGTAATTCGGGTGCGCTGACCTCTCGAACCAGTCGTAACGCCTGTTCAGCGCCGCACGGTGCATACCGGTGTAGACGGCGTCGAAGGCGGGGCGCAGGTCGGTCCAGAGCGACAGGGACGCGGCCAGGGCGGTGGTTTCCGGCGTACGGCCCTTGCCGTACCAAGTCGGTGCGGCGAACTCTCCCCATGCGCCCCAGTCCGCCTCGAAGAGCTCGCCCTGGTCACCGTCTGCCGCTTCAGCACGCGCGAGGTATCCGGGGTGCTGACTCATCTTCCGGTAGACGGCCTCACCCATCTCGTAGAACTCGAGCGTGAGGGGTGCGGGATCGGCGAGAGGTGACTTCAGGACGCCGAATGTGTACAGAGCAAGATGGGGCATGCGTCTCTCCCTGGTTGGGGCTGCCTGGCGTGGATCCGGTTCGGCGGCGTACGGATGGGGGCGAGGGTTCGTGGGGCGCGAACGGCTCGTCCCGTCGCGGTGGCCCAGCCTGAAGGAACCCCCGTGCGACCGTGGGCGATCACCGAAGACCAGATGAACGTAGCTGCCTCCGCGCGCCATGTCGAAGTTGCGTTTTCCCTGTCCACGTGGCCTCTTGCACAGGTCCTTGCGGGAACTGGGGCGGTGGCGCAGCCCGCCTCCGTGGAAGTCCGCATCGGCCCGGCGAACGCCGAGAGGCAGCATGACAACCCCGCTCAAGCCGGTGTGCCGGGCGACGCCGACGGCGTTGTCGGCGTCGACCGGGTTGGACGGCGGAGCGACTGGATCCGCTGTCGAAGGACGGTCTGGGTCACCCGGAGGCATCACTCGGTGACGTCGCGGAGCAGTACCGACGGCGGGCCCTCATGGCCAGAGGGTCGGGAAGGCTGCCGTCTGTTCTCCCCTACTCAGCCCGGATAGGTGATCGAGCCCAGCGGCGGGCAGGGCATGAGCGTGGTGTCGGCGCCGGGGCGTTCGACGAAGGCCCGGGCCGCGGCGGCCTGCAGGCGGTGGGATTCCAGCGCGTCGGCGTGCCAGGCGTCGCGCCTGGCGCGGGCGTAGTCCCACGAGTCGTCGATGAGGCTGAGGCTGGTGTTGCCGGAGCTGCGCTGGAAGTCCGACTTCAGCGCGGTCTGCTGGAGTGCGGTCTGGGTCGCGGCGAGATCGATGCGGGTGATCAGGACCCCGGGGGTGTTCGGTTCGCGGGTCGGCATGGGGGCCTGCGGGAGCAGCGACACCCCGGTGTCGAGACGGCCGATGTTGTCGATGCTCGCTCTCTGGGCGTCCCTCGACATGATCTGCATTTCCTGGTGCAGCCAGAAGAACTCGTCGAGGTCGGCCTGGGTGATGCGCATCCGCTGGTAGAGGGCTTGGAAGCGGGGATCGTGGTGCAGCGGGCGTATGGGGGCGACGTGGAGCCCCACGCAGTCGTTGAAGCCGGCTGCCACCGCGGCCTCGAGGTGGAGGATGGCCAGTTCCGTCTGCCCCTGTGCGCACGCCAGCCCACCGAGACCCGCGCGGCCCGCGGCGGCGAGCCACGCACCGTCGGAGCCGAGCGCCGTGGCACGCGCGACGACGTCATGGAGGCCCCTGGTACCCGCCACGGCCGGTCCCCTGGTCAGGAGCTCCACCAGCACTTCGTGAAGACGGGTGGCCAGTGAGTTGACGGTGTCGACCATGGATCTCCGTAAGTTGTTAGGCGGCCCGGGAGGGCCGGGTGTGGCTTATGGGTCTCTGCCTTCAGTGGCTTCCGAGGAGTGGCCGCCCGGTCTTCCGGGGCGCCCTGGCTGCTGATTGAGATGTGCGCGCTTTGTGCGATCGCTGTTTACGGAGACGACGGCGGGGTGTTCCTCGGGCCAACGGGATGTCGGTGGGATCGAGGAGGGGTGAGTGAGCGAGCGAAGTGCCCACGCCTGGGCTGGTGTTGACGCCGGCAAGGGCCATCACTGGGCGGCCGTGGTCGACGAGGCCGGCGCCACGCTGTGGTCGAAGAAGATCGACAACGACGAGACGGCGATCCTGACCGCGCTCGGCGAGATCCTGGACTTGGCCGATCAGGTCCACTGGGCGGTGGACATCTCCGGAACGTCCTCCGCACTGCTGCTCGCCCTGCTCGCGGCCCACGGCCAACAGGCCGTCTACGTGCCCGGACGAACCGTCAACCGCATGGCCGGCGCCTACCGCGGCGAGGCGAAGACCGACGCCCGCGACGCCTACGTCATCGCCGAAACCTCCCGCCAGCGCCGGGACTTCACCGCGATCGAGGTACCTGCCCAGCTCGCGGCCGACCTGGCGCTGCTGACCGCTCACCGCTCGGACCTGGTCGCCGACCGTGTGCGAATGATCAACCGGCTCCGCGACGTGCTGACCGGCATCTTCCCCGCGCTGGAACGGGCCTTCGACTACTCCGCGCACAAGGGCGCCCTGGTCCTGTTGACCGGGTACCAGACTCCGACCGCGATACGCCGCCGCGGCCGGGCCCGGCTGACAGCCTGGCTGGCCAACCGGAGCGTGCGCGGCGCCGACGCGGTGGCCGCCACCGCGCTGGAGGCCGCCGAGGCCCAGCGCACCGTACTGCCCGGCGAAGACGTCGCCGCCGCGATCGTCGCCGACCTGGCCACCCAGATCCTGGCCCTGGACGACCGGCTCAAGCGGATCGACAAGCAGATCCGCGACACCTTCCACGCCCACCCGCAGGCCGAGATCATCGAGTCCCTGCCCGGTCTGGGGCCGATACTCGGCGCCGAGCTCGTCGTCGCCGCAGGCGACCTGTCCGCCTACGCGGACGCCGGCCACCTCGCCTCGGCGGCCGGGCTGGTGCCCGTCCCCCGCGACTCCGGACGCCGCACCGGCAACTTGCACCGGCCCAAACGCTACAGCCGCCGCCTGCGACGGGTCTTCTACCTGTCCACGCAGACCAGCATCGTGCGCGAAGGGCCGAACCGGGACTTCTACCTGAAGAAGCGCGCAGAGGGGTGCAAGCACGTCCAGGCGATCATCGCCTTGGCCCGTCGGCGGGTCAGCGTCCTGTGGGCCCTCCTGCGCGACAACCGGGTCTTCACCCCCGATCCGATCGCGCAGACGGCTTGACTCAGTCATTGAGACTCCTCGGACCTCGGTGGTGAAGAGCGAAAGGGTGTTGATTCTGTGGCAACTCCCTTGGAGATGACGGGCGGACGGTCTGAGTGGTTCCTGCTCGTGCCCGGCCGTGATCACCGGTGGCATCGGCTTCTGAACCGTGGGAGGGATGGGCTGCGGCGGGGAACACCGTCGAAGGCCCGGACACACTCCAGCGGTCTGGTGATGGAGCCTTCGACGACTTCGACCTCGACGGGCCAGTCGCCGCACGGGGCGGGCTCGGCGCTCACCCGCGCGTTCCGGCCCATGGTGAGCAGTTGCAGGGGTGCCCCGGTCTCGGTCCAGGACGCTCCGCACCGAACCGGCCACGAACCTCGGGCTCAGGTCATCGGCCAGGCCTGCCCGGTCGCCGAAACCAGGCCCGGCTCACGCAGTCGGCTCGGGACGCCGGTGTGCGGGCGGGCAGCCGGTGGTGATGGAGCCGACGATGTCGGCGCCCAGTTCGGTGAACCACATGGAGCCGTCCGGGCCGGAGACGATGCGGTGGCCGACCGGGGCGGCGGTGGGCAGCGTGTAGCGGCTGGTGGTCAGGTCCGGGCGGACGCGGTCGATCAGTCCGGGCAGGTCGTACTGGAGCCACAGGTTGCCGGAGCAGTCGAAGGCCAGCCCGGCGAGCTTGGCGCCTTCGACGTCGCTGCGGTGCTCGGTGATCCGGCCGCTTGCGGGGTCGAGTTCGGCGTAGGCGGCGCCAGGCCGTCTGCC
Source organism: Streptomyces sp. NPDC043853 (assembly GCF_056436025.1). Classification (NCBI taxonomy): domain Bacteria; kingdom Bacillati; phylum Actinomycetota; class Actinomycetes; order Kitasatosporales; family Streptomycetaceae; genus Streptomyces; species Streptomyces sp. NPDC043853. The sequence continues at coordinate 47,019 of NZ_JBWKDJ010000016.1, read as the reverse complement.
GAGGCCCGTGACTTGATCTTGTCCCACGCCTGGTGGTCCATGGCGGCGGCATCGGGGACGGAGCGCTCGATGACCGACAGGAGGCTGCATCCGGAGTCCTGCCCGCAATTCACGGCCGGCAGGTCGTAGGGCACGAGCCCGGGATCGGCGATCCGGGGCAGGGTGAAGCGGTGCCGGCGCAGACAGGCGAGGTTCTGCGGCTCGTCGACCGGGAAGGGGCCTGAGGGCAACCCTGACCGCAACGTCCAGCACGCCGTGCCCGTCCCCCGCCGGGATGGCCCTCTCCGGCCTCGCCCGGACGCGCGGACCCGGCGTCGTCCCCGGCGTCCCCGGCGCCCCGGCGTCCCCGGTGCTCCGTCGCCGACGGCCCCACCGGCGGCGACGGGCGCTGCGGTTCCCGCGGGCCGATCGTGCCCCGTTGGTTTGCCCATCCCGACAGCCTCCAGGCTCGAGTGTCCCGGTGGCACGTCTGTTGCGACCGCCAGACCCACTTACCGCACCAATGCGGACATTTTTTGACTTCTGCTCGGCGGTGACGGGCGTGTCGTGGAGACCTGCTGCCAGCGGGGGTGAGCACATCACCCCGGGCCCGGGCGCTCGTCTCTCCGCTGCCACGCGTTTGACGGGGAGGTGGGCCGGTCCGACAGTGGGAGGCGTGGACAGGTCGGACGGGCCGTTCTGGCCCTGGTCCAGCCGGCGGGCCGTGTACTCCTCGGTCGTGCTGCTGGTCATTCTGCTGACCGTGACGATCGTGCTGAGAGCGACGGCCGACTGGCCGGGCGAGCAGCACGAGGGCACGGTGCTCGTCATCGCACTCGTGCTGGGTCTGCTGCCGCTGATCCTGGTGGTGCTGGACTCGCTGACCGGCGGTGGCTCGGTCGAGGTCATGGGCGTCGCCCTGCACTTCCCGGAGGCCCGTCCGGAGGGGCGGGAGATCTCCGTGCCGCCGCTGATGGGACTCCAACCGGGAGACATGCTCGGGGACGCCGGCACGCGGGCGGCCGTGGAAGTCCTCAAGGAGGCCGTGCACTCCGAGGTGGCGGTGGTGGACCTGGCGGATGGGACCGCCTGGTGGGACACCCGACTGCTCGTGTTCTGCGCCGGGGCTGCCCGGGTCGGCCGGCCCCGGGCCGTGGTCTTCACGGCCATCCTGGCGGACACCGGGCCGGGCACGTTCCTCGGCTGGGCGCCGCCGGGCGAGCTGCGCGACCGGCTGCTGTCCCGGAGCGAACTGCGCCGTGCCTACGAACGGGGGCGCGCCTGGCTGCACCAGTGGGAGCTGGCGGAACCGGGCACGGGTGCGGATCCCGACGGGCCGGCGCCGCCGGTGCTGCCGTTCATGCCGGCACCCCCGGCCACGGCGCAGCCCGGTCAGCCCTGGTTGATCCATCAGCCGCCGGACTACGCCCTCGACCCGTTCGCCGCGGAGCAGCTGCTGGCGGCGGCCATGGGCCGGCTCGAAGGCGCCGACCGGTACACGCCGGTGGACCTCGCCCAGGCCCAGGCCCTGTTCGGCTCGGTCCTTCGGCACAGCGCCGCCGAGGTGGACGCGTCCGCGAAGAGCGACATGTTCTGGGCCCGCCGGGTCCTGGACACCCAGGAGCCCTTCCTGCCGCTCGTACGGCGCGGTTGTTACATGGGCATGCTGCCGCGCGACCGAGCCGTCAACGACGTCCTTCGCACCCTGCTCGGCTACGACGCCGCGACCACGGACGGCGCGCAGGACGCCGGCAGGGCGCCGCGGTAGCGTCCGGCCTGGACGGCCCGAACCCCTGACCCTGGTGTGTTCCGCGCTACCTCGGCCGGCCGGCCCGTCTGACGGGTCTGGCCACGTGCAGCCACACGTGGTGCCATCCCGCCGCCTCCTTGCCGGTCGGATCCTCGCCTCGCGCGACGACCGCGTTGATGACCCGGCGCTGCTCTCCGGTATCGGTGAACCGGCGCTGCGGGTAGCTGACGGGCGAGCGGCGGTCCTCCAGCCCCGCCTCTGCCAGGCATGCGGCGACCGGGCGGTAGTCGTGTTGGCGCAGGACGAAGGAGGCCACCGGGGCACGGCCCCGGTTGGCGGCCACCAGCGGGCCGTAGGTCCGTTCGGTGAGGAAGCTGCTGCCGCCGGTGACCGTGATCAGGTCCGCCTCGGCGGCGGCCCGGAGCAGGGCCTCGCCGGGCTCGGCGGCCTCCAGGTTCCCGCAGTGTCCCTCGTCGAGCAGGCCCGCGGCCCGCGCATAGGCGACGGCCGGCCCGGAGGCGTCCAGCCCGATGGTCCGGACCGCGTCGCGGCGTCGCCTGGCGCCGTAGAAGGCCCGGTCCCGGGCGATGAGTTCGGTGGTGCTGAGCCCGGCCAGCTCCGGAGAGGAGTAACGCGCGTACAACTGATCCAAGGTCAGGTAGTGGTTGAGCAGGATGGCGTTGATGCCGTAGGAGCAGCAGAGGTCCAGCACGGTGTGCGGGCCGGGGCCGAGTTCGCCGAGCAGTTCCCGGAACAGGTGTTGGGCGTGTTGCGGAGTGCGGTAGGCGAGGGGGCGCAGCCGGGTGAAGTAGCCTCGTGGGTCGGGCAGGGCGTAGACCTCATCGAAGCTCGTCATCAGCGGGGCCGTCATCAGGCGCCTCCCTGGCTGCGGCGATCGGAGCACACTCGCCAGTGATAACCGGCGCACCACTGGTTCCGAAAGACCGCGTTCCGGCCATGCGCGCCGCGATAGGCCGTGGCTTTCGCGGCATTCCCGAAACGCAGGGAACGGAAACACTTCTCCGCCTGCTCCTACGCCGCCAGGCGGGCGATCGCCCGCGTCCGGGGCCGTCTTGAGCTCCGGCGCGCCGTCACGGCTGACGGCGCAACTCACCGAACCAGCGCACGATCTCCGACGTGGCCGCGACATTGGAGCCCAGGTGACGGGATCCGTGGTAGTCGACAGCGCCGAGATCGACGACCGGGGCGTCCACGCCGTTCCTGAGCAGAGCCGCCCGGCACTGCTCCGTGTTGGCGGTGACGGCCTGCTCGTCCCCGCTCGCCAGATGGAGCCGGACCGGGGCACGAGGGCTCCAGTCGGCGCAGACGGCATCGGTGGTGCGCAGCGCCGCCGCCAGCGGGCCCGTCGGATGCGCGAGCAGCCGGCGGCCGTGTTCGGTCAGCAGCTCATCGAGCGTGCCCGGGGTGCCGCGCATCAGCTGCTCCCCCGTGTGTGCGCCGTCGAAGAGCGCCTCGACCGTACTGTCGTACGGGGCCCGGAAGACCTCGCCGGGCTGGTCGTAGATGTGGTGGAGCCGCTGGAACGCCACCAGGGTGTAGGCCGCGTACAGCACGCTGGACTTGGGTTCCAGCCTGCCCTCGAGCAGCGCGGGCAACTCCGTGCCGCCGAAGTCGTACGCGCCGCTGACCGGTGCCAGCGCGCCGAGCCTGAACCAGCGGTCCTCACCCGTCTGAAGGGCCCGGCCGAGCCCGAGCGCCGCCGATGCGCCCTGTGAGAAGCCGGTGACCATGACCTTCCGTTCCAGCTCGTGTCCGGTGCGCGGCGCGAAGGCGCGGGCCGCGCGCAGCATGTCCAGGGATGCCGTGGTCTCGGAGCCGATGTCCATCCAGGGGTGCAGACCGGGTCCCGTGCCCATCCCCAGATAGTCGGGCGCGACCCCCGCGGCGCCGGCCGATGCATGCGCGATCACCGGCGCGGACACGAAAGCGCGGCGCTTCATGGAGGGGGAATCGTCCTTGTGGCTGCCGGTGCCGTGCGCGAAGGAGACCGCGTGCAGACGCTTCGCGCTGGTGAGTGGCAGCACGAACAGTCCGCTCGCCGTGGTGGGTTGTCCGTGCGGATCGACGGTGCGGTAGACGAGCCGGTACGCGACCACGCCGTGCCGGACGGTGTCGTCTGCGAACCCGGCCGCCCTCAGCTCGGCGGCCACTTCCTGCGGGGTCGCGAGCGTGTACAGCTTCTCGGCGGAGATCAGCGTGCCCCGGTCGTGCTCCTTGTGCCGGGCCTGTGCCTGGGCATGGGCGGCGGGCACTGTGGCGGCGGTGGCAGCGGAGGGCCCGCCCAGTATCAGGCCGCAGCAGACGGCTGCCCCCCATGCCCGGAGGCCGGCGCGGTACCGCAGTGCGCTGCGCGAGGACGGTGAGGCGGAGATGAGCACGAGTTCCTCCAAACGTGGTTTCGGGAAGATGAGTTCAGCCTCACGCGTCTCGATCTGCGTGGCACTGGTGCAGGCCCCCGGGCCCCTCCTCGTGCCTGCCCCCCGTTCGGGCTTTCCGGCGGTTGTTCTGTGGCTTGAAGGCGCTACTTGCTGTTTCCCTGTCGGACATCCAGGCACAGCGCCCAGACGTCGGAGTAGCTGCCCGGGGAGGGCGAACCGCCGCTGTGGGTGGCTGCCGTCCAGTGCGACGGGTTCCAGCTCCCGTCACCCGACGGGGTGCCGGCGGCGTCGCTGGGGAAGCTGCCGTTGAGGTGGGGGCCGCCCGAGGTCGCCTTGCTGAAGTCGCTCGTGGTCACGTTGCCGCCGCTGATCGCGGCGCCGCCGCTGACCAGCTGCCCGTCCTCAAGGGAGCAGCCGGTCGTCGCCGTCTGTCCCGTGGAGGCCGTGTTCGGTCCGCTGACCTCGGTGAAATGGACCGTCGTGGCGACGTGCTTGAGGTTGATGTCGTCCGCGCTGCAGATCGCGTAGGCGTAGGTCATGTTGTCCGCGCCGCGTCCGCCGCCGATCCCACCGACCGCCGTCCAGGAGTCGGGGTTGCGCTCGCCATCACCCGCTGCGATCGAGCCGAAGTGGTGCTCGGCGTTCTTGAAGGTGGGGAAACTGGCGATCGGCTTGAGGCTGCCGACGCCGGCGGGAGTGGTGCGGGCGCCGCCGCCGATCAGGACGGTGCCGGCCGGGCAGGTCGCCGTCACGAGCTTCGAGGACAGTCCGGTGGTGGGTCCGGGGGCCTTGTTCATGACCACCTGGGTGTGCCTGATCAGATTGCTCCGCAGGCAGATCGCGTACGGAGTGGTGGAGAAGGCGTCACTGCTGCGGCTCCCGCTTCCGCCGAACGCCATCCAGTGCGTGGCGTCGGAGCCTACGATCCCGGGCGTGTCGATGTACTCGGTGGCGCCGTCGGCACTGGGCACCATGCCCATCACGTGGTTGCCGTTGGACATCTCGTCGTTGCCGATGCCCTGGTCGGCCCCGCCGCCGGAGACGAGGCCGTCGGGACAGTCGGCGTGCGAGGTGACCCCGGTGAAGGGGGTGGCGGGGCCCATGGTGGGCCCGGGAGTGACGACGGTGACACGGGCGGTCTTGGCGTACGCGGATCCCGGCACCGCCACGGTCAGCAGGCCAGCCAGGATCAGCGCCTTGGCCGTGGCGGAGCTCCGCCGGAGTTTCGTGTTCATCGGATTCTCTTTCTGGCTTTCTCGTGGGTGGCCGGTCGTCCGCAACCGCTGCCTCAGACGCCGTCGTCGGCGCAGAGGACCCAGGCGTCGGTGTGGGTGCCGGGCGAGCTCTGTCCGCCGGTGTGGGCGGAGGCCGTCCAGTACGCCGCCGTGGTGGTCCCGTCGCCGACCGCGGCGCCGCCGGAGGTACTGGGGAAGCTTCCGTTGAGGTGGTCGCCGCCCGAGCCGGGACCGGTGAAGTCGGTGGTCGTCACGCCGCCTCCGCTGACCGCGGCACCCCCGCTGACGAGCTTCCCGTCGTTGCCGCCGCAGCCCGCGGTGGCCGTCTGGCCGGTGCTCCCGGTGGTCGGGCCGCTCACCTCGCTGTGGCGGACGGTGACCGTGGCTCCGCTGACGTTGATGCCGCTGCCGCTGCAGATCGCGTAGGCGTAGGTGTAGTTGGCGCTGTTGTTGTTGCCGTCCCAGCCGACGGCGGTCCAGGAGTCGGGATTGGTCTCACCGTCGGCCGCGGCCTTCTGGCCGTAGTCGTGCGCGGAGTTGTTGAAGGTGGGGAAGCTCGCGATCACCTTGTAACTGCCGGTGTTGCCGGGGGTGGTGCGGGCGCCGCCGCCGAGCAGGCGCGTGTTGGCCGGGCAGGTCGCCACCACGAGGCCCACGGTGGCGCCGGTGGTGGGGGTGTTGGCCTTGTTCATGACCACCCGTGTGTGGTTGACCAGGTTGCTGGTGAAGCAGACCGCGTAGGGGGTCGTCGAGAAGGAGGCGTTGACCTGGCCGCCGCTTCCGCCGATGCCGAGCCAGTGCGTCACATCGGTGCCCACGACTCCGGTGGAGCCGGTGTATTCGGTGGTGCCGTCGGAGCTGGGCGAGGTGCCGTTGACGTGGTTGCCGTTCACACCCGAGCCGGTGCCGATGGCCTGGTTGACACCGCCGCCGGAGATGAGGCCCGAGGCACAGTCCGCGTGGGTCGATATCTCGGAGTTGGCGGCGGCGGGCCCACTGGTGGCCCCGGGGGTCTTCACGGTCACGCTCACGGTGTTGGCGGAGGCGGAACCCGGCAGCGCCAGGGCCAGTACGGCACCCAGGAGCACCGTCCTGCCTGCGGCGAAGCGGCGTAGAAGTCCTGTGTTCATGTGGCTCTCCTCATCTGATGGCGACAAGCGATGAGCGCTGGACGTCGAAAGCTGGATGGCGCGGTACGAAGCGGAGGCCGGACGGTGGGGCGCAGACGTCGTCGGGTGCGGAATCGCCACGGCATCACAGCGGCTGCCTGCCTCGCGGATGTACGCCGCTCAGGGGCAGGCCAGGGGTTCGGACCGATCGTTTCGCCACCCGGTACCTAGTAGCGCATGCGGACTCTAACAGTCCTTCATCCTTGCATCTACTAGGTCTATTGGAATCTCAGATTGCAGATACGGAACTTCAGGATGTGACTTCGGAGTAGCCGGGACCCCCGTCCCGATGGGAGGGAGCACCGGACCGTGGCGTGGATCCTCGACCGGAACGGAATGGTGATGCGCGAAACCGGAATCCGGGTGCATACTTGCGGTGTGTTCGGTGAACGGGAACCGCGCACGGGCTGGACGTTCCTGACGAACCACGCCCGTGTCCTGCTGATGATCTCCCGTGATGCGGAAGTCCGTGTGCGGGAGCTGGCCGCGGCGTGCGGGGTGACCGAACGCGCGGTGCAGGCGATCGTCAACGACCTGGAGAGCGCCGGCTACCTCACCCGCTCCCGGCACGGGCGCCGCAACCACTACGGGGTCGTGCGTCACACGTTCTTCCGCCATCCCGCCGAGGCCCACCGGGAGGTGGCCGATCTTCTGGCCCTGTTCGCCGATCCGCCTGCGGATCCCGGCGCGACCGCTCGGTTCCCTTCCGGTGAGCACGATGGCGACCGCCCGCAGGCCTGATCCGGACGTTCCCGTGGACGCCAGGCCCGATGCTGCCGGCCTGTGGCACAGCCCGGCAGCGGAAGGGGTCGGCGGGCAGGACCGCCCGTCGGGCGAGGCCAGGGCTGCCGCCGCGCCGGTAGCGGTCCTGGGGCAGGAGGCGGCCGGCGGGTGGGAGAGCGAGCTGCTGAGGTGCCTGCCCGGTTCGGTGGTCCTGCTCGCCCCGGTTCGGGGTCTGCGGGGGAAGGCGGAGGACTACCGCATCGTGGCCGCGTCTCCCGGCGCGCTGGACATCGGGGGCCGCACCGGTCAGGAGCTGGTGGGTCTCGGGGTGGTGGAGGCGTACCCGACGGTCGTGGGCACCGCGCTGTGGGACGGCTTTCGCAGCGCACTGGAGACCGGGACCGAGTGGGTGGGAGATCCGTTCGAGTACGAGGAGGTCGTGGCGCAGATCCCGCAACGCTCGCGCTTCCGCGTACGGGCCGCACCGTGGCGGGGCCGGCTGGTGGTCTCCTGGGAACGGCTGGACAACAGCGAACGGGAGCAGCGGCGGCTGGCCGTCGTGCAGCGTCTGGGCAACCTCGGATGGGCCGACTGGAACCAGGTCACCGGCACGGTCACCTGGTCGGAACAGGTCTACGCCATCTTCGCGCGTGAGGTGCGGGAGGGGCCGCTGCCCCTGGAGGAGCTGCCCGCTCACGTGGTGGCCGAGGACCTCCCGGTCCTGGACAGGAACGTCCGGCGCCTGCTGGACAAGGGCCTGCCGGTCGACCTCTCCTTCCGGATCACCACCCCCGCCGGAATCCGGCACGTACGGGTCGTCGCCGAGGCCGAACACGACGCCGAGGGCACACCGGTCGAGGTCCACGGCATCGTCCAGGACATCACCTCCACCAAGCGGTTCGAAGGTGAACTCCTCGAGCACGAGGTCGCCGCCACGGCCCAGCGCGGTCTGCTGGACGCGGAGCGCGAGCTCGCCGCCCGCCTCCAGCACGCCCTGCTGCCCCTGCCCCAGCAGTCCCTGCACCTGGCCGGCCTGCACGTCGAGGTCGCCTACGAACCCGCGCAGCAGGGCCTGAATGTCGGAGGCGACTGGTACAGCGCCATCGCACTGCCCGACGGCAGCGCCTTCCTCGTCGTGGGCGACGTCGCCGGGCACGGCCTGGACTCCGTGGCCACCATGGCCCAGCTGCGGTTCACCGCCAAAGGCATGGCCGTCACCGGCACGTCACTGACGGGCATCCTGACCCGGCTCAACACCCTCCTGCTGCACACCGCCGACGACCATTTCGCCACCGCCACCCTGGTCATCGCCCGCTACGACCCCAGCAGCCGGCATCTGACCTGGGCCCGGGCCGGCCACCCCCCGCCGCTCCTCGTCCACGCCGGCCGGGCCCGCTTCCTCTCCCAGCCCCAAGGCATCCTCCTGGGAGCCACCGCCGACAGCCGCTACACCGAAACCACCCTCGCACTCCACCCCGGCGACCAGCTCCTGCTCTACACCGACGGCCTGATCGAACGCCCAGGCGAGGACCTGCGGGAAGGCCTGGACCGTCTTGCCCACGCCGCGACCACCATCCGGGCGGCGCACCCGGCACCGGGACGCCGCATGCTCGACGACATCCTCACCGGTCTGGCCGGCCCGACACCACGCCGCGACGACGTATGCGTCCTCCACATCACCGCGTAGACGGCTGCCCCCGCGTCCCAGCCCTTGCTTCACCTATCGAAAATCGATAGATTCCCATCGTAACTCGATGGGAGGCTGGGTCATGGGAAAGCTGACAGTGCGTGCACTGCGTGCCGTGCTCGTGGTGGTGCTCGCAGGCACCGTGTTCGTCCAGGCACTGATGGTGTGGGCATTGGCCACCGACCCGGAGGACGGGTCCCTCCCGCTGACTCCGCTGCGCCTGCTCACGATCCTGGGCATGGTGTCGGCGCAGGTCGCGCTGGTCTGCGTATGGCGGCTGGTGGCGATGGTGCGGCGCGGGACCGTGTTCTCCCACGCCGCCTTCCGGTACGTGGACGGCGTGATCGGCGCGATCGTGGCGGCCGCCCTCGTGTGGTTCGCGGTCACGATCCTCAATGCGCCGGGCCAGCGGGAGGACCCGGGCGTCAGCGTGATCATGGGCGGGGTCGGCCTGGCCATCCTGGGGGTCGCGCTCATCGTGCTGGTGCTGCGGATGCTGCTCGCCCAGGCCGTCGCGCGCGACGTCGAAGCGACGTGGATGCAGGCCGAGTTGGACGAGGTGATCTGATGCCGATCGCCGTCGAGATCGACGTGATGCTGGCCAGGCGGAAGATGTCCGTGGGCGAGCTCGCGGACCGCGTGGGGATCACGCCCGCCAACCTGGCGGTGCTGAAGAACGGCCGCGCCAAGGCGGTGCGCTTCGCAACGCTCGCCGCGCTCTGCGAGGTGCTCCAGTGCCAGCCGGGTGACCTGCTGCGCTGGGAGGCGGAGGACACCGCGGGGGAATGAACCCCGCCATGTGCGATGAAGCCGGGCAGGCAGTCCGATCCGCAGCAGGTCGTCCACCCGCCGCCCGGGCCACCTCGACCGTCCGTACCCGGAATCTGCCGACCCTCGCCGGAATCTGCCGACCCTTGATCGATTGGCCAGGGCATGGCCGTCGGAGGACTCTCGACAGTAGGGAGGAAGGCGGTCCTCGTGAATCGGATGGCGGCGTTGTGCACGGCCGGGGGTGCCATGCTCGTGGTCGCCCTTTCCGGATTCGTAGGCCCGCAGGCACACACAGCCGGAGACGACCGGGAGAAAAGCAGTTCAGGGGTCCTCGAGGAACTGGTGCCGTCCGTTGACGGGCCGGGCTGCGCGGCCGCGGTCGGCAAACGTGGTGAGGTCGTCTGGGAGTCGGGGAGAGGGAAAGCCGACCTGGCGACCGGGCGTGCCATCACCTCGAAGACGGTCTTCGACATGGCGTCCAATTCCAAGCAGTTCACGGCAGATGCCGTTCTTCTGCTGGCCGGGCGGCATCAACTCGCACTGAACGACCCACTGTCCGATTTCCTTGACGACCCGCCCGCCTGGACGCGGGCGGTCACCCTGGGCGACCTGATGCGCCATACCAGCGGCATTCCCGACTACCAGGATCTTCTGGAGGCCAAGGGAATCGAGCTGACGGATCCGGCCGGCCAGCAGGAAGCGATCGCCGCCATCCTCGCCTCCCGGCCGGAGGATCCACCGGGCAAGCGTTTCTCCTACTCCAACTCCAACTACGTCCTCCTGGCCCATGTCGTCGAAAGGGTCACCGGAAAGCCGTTCCCGGCGTTCCTCCAGCGCGAGTTCTTCGCCCCGCTGCAGCTGCGCATGACGTTGTCCCCGGCGGTGGACGTTCCCGGCAAGGCGAAGTCGTACGACGAGAAGGACGGCTCCTTCACTCCCAATTCCTCCCCCTGGAAACAGTACGGAGACGGGTCCGTGCAAACCACTCCCGGGGAACTCGTCCGCTGGGCCGACAACTACCGCACCGGCCGCATCGGTGGAACGGAACTGCTCACCGGAGTCACGAAGGGCGCGGTGAGTGTGGGCGACGTCCTGCGCCGGCGCGGCATCGAGGAGGGGCGGTACGGAGCCGGAATCCTCCTTCTTCCCGACAAGAGCCTGGTGCACCGCGGCGACTGGGAGCAGTTCCACAGCACCTTCAAGGTGAGCCCGGACCGGAACACCGCAGTCACCGTGGTGTGCAACGCGGATTCACCGGACAACTTCCGTGCGGCAAATCAGCTGCTGGACATCTGGACCACATGACAGTCGGGCCTCGGGCCTCGGGCCTCGGAGCGGCCGGGCAGGTGAGCTGTGAAGGGCCTGGTCGGTACCGGTAGCCTTCCCCTCGCCGGTAACCAGGGCGCGACGGGCCGGCCATCGGTTTCCGCTCGTTTCCCAAGAGGACGCAACGCATATGTTCAAGGTCAACGAATACTTCGACGGCACGGTCAAGTCGATCGCCTTCACCCAGGAGGAAGGCCCGGCATCCATCGGTGTCATGGCTCCCGGTGAGTACGAATTCGGCACGGCCGCCCCGGAGATCATGCACGTGGTCAGCGGTGCCCTGACCGTCAAGCTGCCCAACGCCGCCGAATGGGAGACCTTCTCCACCGGCAGCCACTTCAAGGTCCCCGGCAACAGCAAGTTCCAGCTCAAGGTCGCCGTCGAAACCGCCTACCTCTGCGAATACCGCTAGCCCCGAGGCAGCCGAGACAACCAGGGCCTGGTGGTGACGGGCCGCCCGTGGGTCCTGGTTGGGTGGCGCGGGCCGCCCCACCCGATCCCGTCTCCGCTGATCGCGTGGTGCGAGGGAGGGGCCGGCCGGCCCGGTGACGGGCGACCGGCCTCTCCCCGACCGCGGGTCCGCGGTCTGCACTCCTACCGTCCAGAGTCCGCGCGATGGCAGGAGGTGCCCACACAGGCCGATCCAGCGGGCTTGCCGCCCATGGCCACGCGACCTCACCGCCTCGCGGATCTCCCCTGAGCGCCAGTGCCCCCGCCGCACCTGTCTTTCGGCCCGTCGGGCCCGAGGGCGGGCGTCACGGCCTGGTCCGTGGGCCCCGCACTTCGGCAGGTACTGGCAAGTAGTATGTCGAGCACTTTCCGGCTGATGGTTCACTCACCGCTCGCCGCCGTGCGCGTTCGCGACTCTCACGGTGCCATCTGCCCCGTTCCACATGATCCTGGGGGGATCCTTGAGCTCATTCGCACGTTCCCGGCGCCATGCCCGCATCGCGGCCGGCACCGCCCTCGCCGTCACGGCGGGCACCCTGCTCGCGGCGTCACCCGCCTCCGCCGTCGGGCAGGAGTCCAGTGGTGCGGACCGGACAGCCTTCGCCGGCAGGGTGCTCAAGCCGCGCACCGACCTGAACGGGGACCTCGTCGGCGACCGGCTGTTCCGGACTTCTCGCGGTGTCTTCCGCACCGTCCAGGCGTCCGACGGATCGGACCCCGGGTCCCCCTACGCCCTGGAGGAGACGGAGGCCGCCCAGGACGTCCTGGCTCTCGGCAACATCCGCGGCGGCTGGGGGACCGAGCTGCTCCGTTGGTTCCCCGACGGCCGCCTCGCCCTCCACCAGGCGTACGCGAAGGGGGCCCAGGCCGCGACCTGGACCGGGACGGGCTGGCAGGTCTACAACAAGCTGATCGCCACGAACGACATCACCGGCGACGGCCGGGGCGACCTCCTGGCTCGTACCCACTCCGGCGACCTCTACCTCTACCGGGCCACCGGCGCCGCCGCCGGCAACCCCTTCGCCAACCGGGTCAAGGTCGGGGGCGGCTGGGGGATCTACGACCAGATCGTCGGCGCCGGCGACCTCGACGCCGACGGCAACGGGGACCTCCTCGCGAAGTCCCCCGACGGCAAGCTCTACTACTACAAGGGGACCGGCAGCGCATCCGCCCCGTTCAAGACCCGCACCCTCGTCGGCGCCGGCTGGAACGTCTACAACAAGCTGGTGGCCGGTGACGACTTCGCGGGGGCGAAGGGCGGACTGAACGCGATCACGCCCGACGGCACGATGTACCACTACCCCAGCAAGGGCAACGGTGTCTTCGGCAGCCGTCTGAAGTGGGGTGGGCCCACCAGCCTCACTCCCCCGTGGACCGACACCGACCTGGTCGTCAACTCCGGCGTCACCCCTGTCTACGGCAAGCACGGCGTCCAGGGCGTGGATGCCTCGGGAACCGTCCGACAGCACATCAACCTGACCACCGGCAGGTTCGCGAAGGAAGGCTTCACCTACGCGGAGAAGGTGCCGGCCGGCGCCACCCGGATCACCGCCACCGCCGTGTACAAGTACAACTGGACCACCGACTACCACTGGACCGGAACCAACCTGCGCGTCGCGGACGGCGGCGCCGTCGTCAAGGGCGGCTTCACCGGCAGCAACCTGATCCTCGGCCCCGGAGACCTGAACGGCGACGGCCGGGGCGACCTCCTCAGCCGGGACAAGGGCGGCACCTTGCGCCTGCACACCGGCCACGGCGACACCGTCACCTTCGACGACCCGGTGAAGGTCGGACCGGGCTGGAACGGTTACACGTCCATCGTCGGCGCCGGCGACATCACCAGCGACGGCCGCGCCGACATCACCGCCACCGGCACCGACGGCAAGCTGTACCTGTACAAGGGCACGGGCAATGCGGCCGCTCCCTTCGCGGCCCGCGAGCTCGTGGGCACCGGCTGGAACGCGTACAACGCCCTCGCGGCCCCAGGTGACCTCAACGGCGACGGCCGCGCCGACCTGATCGGCCGCGACGCCAGGGGCGACGTGTGGCTCTACAAGGCCACCGGTCTGGGCGGCACCAACACCTTCGCCGGGCGCGCCTTCCTGGACAAGGGCTGGAACAAGTACAGCCAGATCAACTGACTTCGCCTCCAGGACGCCGCACGCCGTCGCACTGCCGCAGCAGAACGATCATCAGCACTACACATCACCTGAGGAATCTCCGTCATGTCCGTCAGTACCCCGAGCGCGCCGTCGCACAGACCGGAGAGGAGACGTAAAGCACCACGCCTTCGTTCACTCCACGCCCTCGCCGTCGCGCTGTACGTCCTCTTCGCCTTCACCATCGTCACCGATCTGGTCTCCATAGCTGCAGGAGCCCGCCTTCACGGCGTACTGCAGCAGTTGGCCGACGACACGTCGGTGATCGCCGACGACGCGTGGACCCGTGCCGAGAGGGACTACTCCCTCACGGCGAACTTCCAGGGCATGGCACTGGTCCTCACCGGTATCGCCTTCATCGCGTGGTTCCGCCGCACACGCGCGAACGCCGAGCTGTTCGCTCCGGGGCAGTTCCGGATGGGCCCGGGCTGGGCGGTGGGCGGCTGGCTCATCCCGCTGGCCGCCTTCTGGATCCCTTACCAGATCGCGGTCGGCACCTGGAAGGCGAGCACGCAGCAGCCCGCAGCGGGGCACCTGGCCGGCAGCTCCCTCACCCCCGTGAACCTCTGGTGGGCAGGCTTCGTTCTGGCGATGCTGAGCAATCAAGCCGCCGCATACGCCTACCAGCGAGCCGAAGAGGCAGGCCCCTCGGCACGTGCCGTGAAGCTCCTCATCGGCGCCGACACCCTGCACATCATCGCCGCGGTCTTCGCGATGACCTTCGTCATCAAGCTTTCCGACATGCAGCACCGCCGATCGTCCCAGGGCGCGATCTCAGCCTCCTCGTGAAGGTCACACCGGCTGTCGCGCCACGACGGCCGCCGACGCTGAGCATGCGTCCGGCTCCCGTCAATCCCCAGGGGAGGCATACACCCGGTCGAGTTGGCGAAGCCTCATGTACCGCCGACGAAGCACCGGCTGTAGGAGGATCCGGTGGAGCCATGGAGGACCTGGCTCCACCGGAACAGCACCCCGAAGGGACACGGCGTGGACTCGACAGGCCGCCTCACGCCCAGGCACCACCGGCCGCCCGGTATCGACACCCTGCAGTACACCGTGCGGCGCGGCCTCGATTCCGTTCCTGACCCTCGCCACCGCGCGATGGTCGCCGAAGTCCTGTCTTCCGGCCTCGTCGACAGGTTGATCTCCGTCATCGAGCCGTTCGATCCGCCCGTCAACCTCACGCAGGCCCGTGCCGACGCCGGCGTGCTGCGCACCGAGTTCGCGGCGTACGGCGTCTGTGTGCCCCCGGCCACCACCGACAACGTGACGCTGATGCGCGCCCTCATGATGCCCATCGCCGACGACGCACTCGCCCTCGCCGTCGATCGCATCTGGGTGTTCACCACTCACGTCGATGACGTGTGCTGCCACGATCCCGGAGAGGCCGAAGCCATCCTGCGGTTCGGCATGCTGCCCGAGGTGCCCGCATCATCACCGAACGCACGGTACATCCGACACATGTTCAACGAGGTGGCCCGGTTTTGCGATCCGACGTTCCTCGCGGTCTTCAAGACCTTCTTCTACAACGGTATGGCCGGCGTCCTCATGGAGGCGGAGTTCACGCCGGAGGCGTCCGACGAGGTCGACAGCGACTTCGTCCGCGTCTTCAACGGCTTCTCCCAGTTCTGGTTCGCATCACTTCAGTTCACCGCCCCGTGCCTGAGCGCCAACCGCGATCGGGCCTTCTGGGCGGCGGCGCTGAGCTCCTGCGTCGCGTTCCTCAACACCATCAATGACGTCCTGTCCTTCTACAAGGAGGCGGTGGACGGTGAGGACTTCAACGCCAGCCTGATCTACCGCCGCTCGGTGAGCGAGAACATCCCCTATCTCGCCGCCTACCGCCGGAGCCTCGACGGTGGCCTGGCCGCCTACCGCCGCATCCTCGACCTCGCCACCGACGAACAACGCCCCCACCTCGACCGCTACATGACGGCCTTCGCGTACTGGCACTTCCGCTGCCGTCGCTATCGCTGGCAGGACATCTACCCCGGGCTGACCCCGATCGACATCTGATCCGGCGGGAACACCGGCACGACACAAGGACATCCGCCCGCTGCGCCGTCGTACTCGGTGGAGCGGCTCGGCCACTGGCCCCTGGCCGGTACGCGCATCCTCGGCCGGGCAGTTCCCCCGTGGCGGTGATGACCACCAGGGGGACTCCGGGCCGAAGCGTGCGCCCGGGAGCGGTCCGGGCACGCGCTTCCCGCCGCTCAGGTCCGGTACCGGTACAGGATCCGACCGCGGGTCAGGTCATAGGGGCTGACTTCCACGAGCACCCGGTCGAACGGGAGGATCCTGATGTAGTTCTTCCGGATCTTCCCGCTGATGTGGGCGAGCACGTGATGCCCGTTCTGGAGCTCCACCTTGAAGGTCGCGTTGCGCAGACATTCGAGGACGGTGCCCTCGACTTCCAGGCCCTTTGCCGTTCTTGCCAAGGTCACTCATTTCTCTGGTGGGGAGTGGGTGTCGATCGTCGTCGCTGGGCCGGTACGGCGTCAGTGACGCACGAGTTCGAGGTTGCTGCCGGCCCTACGGGCGCCCATGCGCTGGAGCATCGTGATCAAGGCGGCGAGTCGGCCGAATACTACGTCCTGCCACACGTCGATGCTGACGAGGCGCCGCCCGTCGGACCGCTGCCAGACATCGCCGTGGCCGACGATCCGGCCGTCGGTCACGGCCTGCCACCGGGTCTCCGCCACTCGGCTGATCGTTACTGAATGCATGGCTGTCGCCTTTCAGGAGTGCCTGGTTGCAGAGGCGCTCCCGACGACACCTGAGTCAGTCGCACACCGTGACGGAAGGAGGGAGCACCCACCTCGATACAGCTTTCATGGGTCTCACCTCCTGGCGTCCTGTCACGGTGCTCCGCAGGTTAGCAACCCGCAGCTTCCCGTCCAATCGGTTTTCGCGCGCGAGCCAGGTCGGCTCCTCCGTCCGGCCGGTACCGTCGCGCGCTCCGCGCGGCCTGCCGCGGCCCGCCTTGAGGGCTCCGCCCCCCGGGGCATCTCATCACCGTCGCGTCCGAACCCGACCACCGCCACCTGAGGACCAGACGACCACCGGCGGGCGGACGGCGGCGCACAGGGGCCGGCCGTGCGCGTCGGTCAGGCCGAGGCGGGCGACCAGCAGCCCGGAGCGCACTGCGTGGTCGACCACTGAGGGGTCGACGGCGTCCAGCATGAGCTTAGCCCGGCGGAACATGGTGCTGACGCCGGCACTGTCGACGCCGCTCCACGAGAGGTAGATGAACCGTTGCCCGGGACGGCCCTGGATCCACGGCCCCGTCAAGTCGACGCCCGCGGCGCCTGCCCTCGCGGTGCAGTCCAAGGTCCAGGCCGCCGAGACGGCATCGCCGGGCCGGGGAGCGAGCAGCTGCCCGTCTCGCGCACGCGGTTGGACGGCGACGTGGATGTCGCTGTACCCGGGAAAGCCGGGGCCGGCCGCACAGGTGCGGCCCGGCAGGTTGAAGCCCTCGATCCGGATCTGCATGGGAGACACCATGCCACCATGCGGAGTCGGCGGCCGCTGCTCCGTGGCCGGGCTGACGGCGAGGATGGTCTACGCCGGGCTGCTGATGGCCTTCGCGGCGGTCCGCAGGTGGGTGAGGACGGTCTGGACGGCTCTCCGTGCCGTGCGCTCGGGACGGTGCAGGGCGTCGATGTGGCGCCGTGAGTGGACTCCGGTCAGGGGCCTGAGGGTCACCTCTGGGTGCGGGCGGGCGGTCCAGCGTGGCATCAGGGCGATTCCGCCGCCGGCGGCGACGAGTTCGGCGGCGACGGTGAACTCGTTGATGCGGTGGGCCAGGTGCAGGCGACGGCCGGCAGCGGCGGCGATGGCCTCGATGGTGGCCATCAGCGGGAAGCCGTCGTGGGTGGTGATCCATGGCTCGTGGGCGACGTCGGCGGCCGTCAGCTCGGGCTTTTCGGCCAGGGCGTGGCCGGCGGGCAGGGCGACGTCGAGGGGCTCGTGCAGCAGGGGGGTCACGGACACGGACGGCGGCCAGGGCGGGGCGTGGTCGAGTCGGTGGGCGATGACGATGTCGTACGAGCGGGTCAGCCGCGGGAAGTCGGTCTGGGCGACGTCCTCGTCGGCGAGCGCGAGCCGGGGTGAGCCCGGGGCGGACAGGTCGCTCAGCAGGCGGGGCCCGAAGGCCGCGGCGGCGCTGTGGAAGGCTGCCACCGATACCGGGCCGCCGCTCTGGCCGAGGAACTCGTCGACGGTTCGGCGGGCTCGGGCGAGGGCGGTTTCGACCTCGACCGCGGCCCCGGCCAGAGCCCTTCCGGCCGGTGTCAGCACGAGCCGCCTGCCGTCGCGCTCGGTCAGCGGAACGGGGACCGAGCGCTGGAGCAGTCTCAGCTGTTGCGAGATCGCCGAGGGTGTGACCATCAGCGCCTCGGCCGTGGCCGTCACGCTGCCCAGCTCGCCCAGTTCACGCAGGACCCGCAGCTGTCTCTCGTCCATCGCCACACTGTAGCGCTGCTAAAGGGTCGGTTAAAGGGTTGGGTCTTGGCTTCAATGTGCTGGTCGGGAAGGGTGGGCCGCATGCCCGACACCCGTCGCACCGATCTGGTGCTCCTGCTCGTCGCCCTCGTCTGGGGCTCCAGCTACCTCACCGCGAAGACCGCCACCGATGCCGTCCCGGTCCTGGTGGTGCTCTTCGCCCGGTACCTGATATCCGCACTGGCGATCATCCCGTTCGTCCTGGCAACGGCCCGGCGACGGGGCGACCGCTGGACCCGGGAGGAGATCCGCATCGGGTCGCTGCTGGGCGTGACGCAGGCGGCGGTCCTGGTACTGGAGACCTACGGCGTGGCGCGTACGAGTGCGGCGAACGCGGGCTTGCTGATCAGCCTGACCCTGGTGATCACTCCGCTGCTGGACCGCGCGGGCGGCAGAGGCGGGGTGCCGCCCCGTTTCTACCTCGCCGCCGGAACGTGCGTGGTGGCCGTCGGCCTGCTCACCGCCGGCCACGGCCTGCGTGCTCCCGGTGCGGGCGATGCGCTGATCCTGACCGCGGCCGTGGTGCGGGCCGGGCACGTCGTGCTCGTGGGCCGGCTCACCGCAGGCCGTTCGCTGCGTCCGTTGCAGCTGACGTCCGTGCAGATGGTCGTCGGGACGGGGCTGTGCCTCGTGCCGGCCGCCGGCGGTCTGCCGAGCCTGGCCCATGCCTCGGTCGGCACCTGGGGCCAGTTGGTCTACCTCGCCCTGTTCTGCAGCGTCTTCGCCTTCCTCGCCCAGACCTGGGCCATCCAGCGCACCTCCGCGGGCCGGGCCAGCCTGCTGCTCGGCACCGAACCCGTGTGGGCCGCCGCCATCGGCATCGGCCTGGCGGGCGAGCACTTCACCTTCCTCGCCGCGCTCGGTGCGGCGCTCATGGTCGCCGGTACGTACTGGGGCCAGGCCATCGAACGCGCCCACCGCACTGCCGGCCCCGGCACGAAGCAGGTGGACGCACGTCCCGCCACACCCGCGACCGGCGCGCGAGGCGCTGCCGAGTCCGTGGGCACGGTGGCGCCAGGCTGAGGACGGCTGCCTTGACGGCGGGGCCGATCGCGGGGGTCAGCCCCGGCGCGAGCTCGGCGTCGGCGCCGTGCACGAGGGTCTCGAAAATCTGCCTGGAACCGTGGAACCCGAGCACGTCGCGGAAGGGTACGTCCACCTTCCGGCGCACACGGACAGCACGAAGGGCGTGACCCCTGGAGCGCAATCCGCTCTGGATGTGATGCGCAACCTGATCTCCGCTCGGCGCCGAGAAAAGACCGGACGCCCCTGTGTCCGAAATGATCGTAGGGGAATGATGTGCCGCGCCGGCGGTGCCGGCCGGTCGGGGCGTTGTCGGGTTCCGGGTGGGGCGTGTGGGAGGGAGCGGGGACCGCACCTTCATCCACGGCCTGATATCGCCGTCCAGGAATGGCCGAATTCCCCTTCCTCGCCGCGGAGCCTTCCGGGAGACCCGGAGGTCGGGCGGGCGATTCGTTCATTCCTCAACGTAATTGACACACTGTCGGTAACTACGGATAACGCCAAAGCGACGAGCAGGGGTCCAAACCCCCCGGCCCTGCACGGAGGGCTTTCCTCGGCTCGACTTATGGAAGATCCCTTCTGTAATGTGCCAGTCAATCACCGCCCAACGGGGGGCGGAACGATGGCCGGTTTGCGCCCGGACCTGCCCCCACACGTGACCGGGGGAACCTTGTGCGTTTCCAGCTTCTGGGGCCTCTGAGCATTGCCCACGGTCCCGAAACCGTCGTTCTCAAGCCGTCGAAACCGACCAGTCTGCTCGCGGCCCTGCTGCTGCACCCGGGGTCCGTCGTCTCCACCTCGTACCTGCTGAACGCGGTCTGGGACGAAGAGCCGCCCGGCACCGCCCGGGGCGCACTCCAGACGTGCGTCCTGAGGCTGCGCCGGTTATTCGCGAAGTACGGAATATCCGCCACGACCATCGAGGCGGTTCCCGGCGGGTACCGGATGCGGGTCGACGCCACGAGCTCGGACCTGGTCGCCTTCCGGGAGCTGGTCGAGGGCCCGGCCGGCACGGGTGCGGCGTACGGGCCCGGCGAGGAGCGGTACCGGCTGCGGGCGGGACTCGCCCTGTGGCAGGGCCAGCCCCTGTCCAACGTGGCCTCGGGGCTGCTGCACCGGGACGCGGTCCCGGCCGTGGAGCAGGAACGGCTGCGGGTGCTTGAGCGGGTCTGCGATCTGGAACTCGCCGCCGGGAACTGCCATCAGGTGCTGGTGGACCTCTACGAAGCGGCCACGGCACGCCGCCATCCGGTGAGGGAACGATTCACCGAGCAGCTGATCGAAGCCCTGTACCGGACCGGGCGTCAGGCCGAGGCGCTCGCCGAGCTGCGCGCCGTACGCGAGCGGCTTCGCGAGGAGTTGGGCGTCGACCCTGGTCCGGGGCTGCGCCGCCTGGAACTGGCGATCCTGCGGGCCGAGGAGCTGGGCGGGGCGAACGGGCCACTGTCCTCCGTCGCCCTTCCGGGCAGGAGGGCCGCTGCCGCTCTGCCCGTTCCTGACGATGCGGAAACGACGGGCCCGTGGGGTGCGCTGGGTACGGCAGGTGCGCCTCCTCCGACGAGTACGGCGGACGCGTCGGGTGTTGCGGGCGCGGCGGGTGTTGCGGGCGCGGCGGGCGCACTGGGGGTGCCGACCGTGCCGGGGCCCGCCGCCGCGGAGGCGGCTGGCGTGCCGTTGCGGCCGGCACCGGTACCGGTACCGGCCGTGACCGCCCCCGCGCAGGTCCGCCCGCCGGTAGCGGCAGTGGTCAGGGCGACCGGGGAGCTCGTGCCGCCGCCCGTCGGCTTCGCCGGCCGGGTCGCCGAACGGATGGCCCTGGCGATCCAGTTGGCAGACCCCGACGGCCCTCGCGTCATGGTCGTGTGCGGCGCGCCCGGGATCGGGAAGTCGGCGCTGGCGCTGCGCTGCGCGTACGACACCCGCGAGGCGTTCCCCGGCGGGGTGACCGTGGTTCCGCTCGCGCGGGCGGACGGTGGCGCGGTCACCGTGCAGGAGGCACGCGGGCTGATTCCAGAACCAGCCGCCGGACAGCGGTTGTTGCTGCTCGACGATGCCGTCGGCGCGGGACAGGTACTGCCACTGGCGGCTGCCGTGTCCGCGGACGACACCCGGCTGGTGATCACCAGCCGGCGTGCCCTCGCCGCCGTGGTGGCCACCCACGGCGGGGTGGTGCACCGGCTGGACGTTCTCGGCGAGGACGAGGCGCACGCCCTGCTGGCCGGACTGGCCGGGGCGGGCCGGATCTCGGCGGAACCGGAGGCCGCCCGCGAACTGGCCGAGGTCTGCGGGTATTTCCCGCTCGCTCTGCGCATCGCCGCGGGGCGGCTGCTGACCCGGCCGGGTCTGTCGGTCGCGGACTGCGCCGCGTGGATCGCTGCCGACCCGGTGGGCCGGCTGGCGCTCCCCGAGGACTCCCGGCTCTCCTTGCCGGACGTCCTCGGGCGAGCCGTCGCCGCCCTGCCCGAGGAGCTGCGTGAGGCCTTCCTGCTGCTGGGCGACTGCCCGTCCCCGGGCCCCGCGCCCGGGCTCGAGGTCACCGAGGGGGTGCTCGAACAGCTGGTGGACGCCGGGCTGTTGGAAGACGGTCCGCCCAGCCCCTATCGCGTGCACGCGCTGCTCCGGCTCTACGCGCGTTGGCGTACCGGCCGGACCGCGGGTACGGCCGCCTGAGACCCAGCCTCCGTACGGCGCGCGCCACGTGCCGGCACCCGCCCCTCCCGGCCCCGATCCCCTCGCGAACCCCTCCTCCGAACCCGCGCGATCCGTCCCTCCCCCGCACGGCCGGCAAGGGCCGGCGCCGGTGCGCCCCTGCTCGCTCCGGCACGCGGCGGCCGCCATCGCTGCCGCCCCGACCGCCCTGACCGTCCTCCCTCCCCTCCCTCCCTCCCTCCCTCCCTCCCTCACCCTTCTTCCCGCCCTCCCCTCCCTCCTCTCCTGCTCCCTCCACTCTTCACACCGCACCCGGGGGTACCCCATGACCCGATCCACCTACGAAGCCGTCGCCGGGACCCGGCCCCGGATACGCCAGGACGTGCTGTTCACCCAGACTCCGGACGGCGTGCTGTTCCACAACTCCGACGGCGGGTTCCGGCTCAACTCCACATCCGCGTACCGCTTCGCCACGCTGATCGTTCCGCACCTGGACGGCGGGCACACGGTCGCCGAGCTGTGTGCCGGATTGGGCGAGGCCCAGCGGAGGATGGTGGCCGAGCTGGTGAACACCCTCTACGAGAGGGACTTCGCCCGCTCGGTCACCGGCCCGGGTCCGGACCAGGAGCCAGAGCAGGGCTCGGGCGGGGGCTCGGACGGCGGACTGCCGCCGGAGGTGGCCCGCCGGTTCGCCCCGCAGATCGCCTACGCCGAGCACTACGCGGACGGGGCCGCCGCCCGCTTCGCCGCCTTCCGGCGGACTCGGGTCGTGGTGCTCGGCGAGGACGAGACCGCGCGCTGGTGCGTGCTGAGCCTGGTCCGCAACGGCTGCGCCGCGGTCGGTGTTTTGCCGGGCCTGGACATCGCCGAGGTCGAGGCCGAGGCGGCGGAGGCCGCGGCAGACGGCTGCCCCGTCGAGCTGACCCGCCTCCCGGCAGCCGCGGAGGCGCCGGTCTGGGCGGACCTCGACGGCTGGGACGTGGTGGTGGTCACCGGTGGCCCGGCCGCCCCGGGCCGGATCCTGCCGCTGCTGCGCGAGGGCGTCCCCGAGGGGCGGCTGCTGCTGCCCGCCTGGACGTTCGGCGGATTCGGCGTCACCGGCCCGCTCTCCCGGCGCGGCACGGCCGGCTGTTGGAGCTGCGCGGCGCTGCGGCTGGGAGCCGGTGGCACGGAGGGAGCCGCCGGTGCGGCGGCCGCCCTGTGGAGCGGCCTCGCCCTGCCGGGCATGGGCAGCGCCTTCGGGACCGGCGGGGCAGCCGGCGCGCCACTGACCGGTCCGATGGCTGCCATGACCGGAAACATGCTCGGTTACGAGGTGTTCCGGGCCGTGTCCGGGGCGCTGCCCGCGGAAACCGACGGCAAGATCCTCGTCCAGGACCTCGACTCCCTCGACGTGGTGGCGGAGCCGGTGGCCCCACATCCGGCGTGCCCGCTGTGCGGGCCTGGCGCCGGGGCGGCGGAAGCCGGGAGGGACACGGACTCCGCTGCGGCGGGCGGGGTCGCGGTCGAGCCGGTCGACCTGGTGTCGGCCGGGACATCGGCAGCGCCCGCACTGCCGACCCTGCACACCGCACGGGATGCCGACGCGCTGGTCGAGGAGCTCAACCGGCGTTCGGTGCTGGTCCGTCCGCACGCGGGAGTGTTCACCCGGTACGCGGACGAGCCGCTGACCCAGATCCCGCTGAAGCTGAGCGTGGTGGAGTTCGGGACGGCTCCGGGCATCCGGCGGTCCGTCGCCGCCTTCGACGTCCACCACGTGGCCGGAGCCCGGATGCGGGCGCTGGACGCGGCCGCGCTGGTGTACGCCGAGCACGTCGTGCCGGCCGGTCCGGTGACGAGCGGTGACGGTCAGCACGGCGGCGCCGATGCCCGCGGCCGCGATCGTGACGATGCCAGTGCCGGTAGCGGTGGCGGTGCGGCCGGACCGCTGGTGCTCGCCAGCGGGGCGGTGGGCCGTCCGGATGTCTGGCAGCGGGCCGTGTCCCTGGTGACCAAGGAGCCGGTGCTGGTACCGGCCGGCGCAGTTCGGCCGTTCGGCCCGCACAACGCGGCCCGGTTGTTCGAGCGGACGAGGGCCGGGGCGGGCGCCGGACCGTCCCCGGCGGATGCCGCCGCCGCGGGACTCCTGTCGGCCCTGGCCTACGACGCGCTGCTCCGGGCGGCCCGCGGCGCGGAGGCGGCGTACGTCCCGCTCACCGAGGGCGGCGAGGACGCGGAACTGACCTTCCTGCTGCGTTCGGCGGAGCGGCTGGAGCTCCCGGTGGAGCTGCTCGACCTCGGCGAGGCCGACCACAGCGGGGTGCACGTCCTGCTGGCCCGGTCGGGCGAGCGGTGGGCCGTGGGCAGTGACCCGGACCGCCGTACGGCGGTCGCGGCGGCGCTACGGGACCTGCTCGGGGCGGTGCAGTACGAGCGGGACCCCGCGACGGCGCGCCCCGACGCGTCCGTCGGCGCCGACGCGTTCCCGGCCACCGGCGATCCGCTGCTGCGCGACCTGGACCCGCGTGCCCTGCGGGTCTCCGGCGAGGCCGCCCCGGCCCTCGGCGGCGCCGCCGATCCCGTCGGTCCGGCGGGCTGGGACCACGTCCTGGGCCGGCTGCGGGCCGCGGGGCGCGATGCGTACGCCGTCCGGACGGGGTCCGCGGATCTCGCGTCCGTCGGCATCCACACGGTGCGGGTGCTGCTGACCGTGGCCGTCGGCGCGGTGCGGGAGTCCCGTGATGGCAGCTGACCCCGACGTCACGGTCGTCCCGGCGGCGTCCGGAACGGCCCGGGCTCCGGAAGGCCCGGGCGGGCCGGCGGCCGGACCGGGTGAGGCCGCCGCCGGACTGGGTGAGGCCGCGGCCGGCCGGTTCGCCCGGCTGCTGGCGGAGGCGCTCCGCGCCTTGGGCGGGCCCGAGGTGGAGCTGGGCGCACTCGGGGTGCGCGACGCGTTCGCACGCCGCCCGGACGAGGCCCCGGCGGGCCGGGGACCGGGCCCGGACCCGAAGCCGGCCGCGATACCGGGTGGAGACACCGACGTCCCCGCAGGTCCGGACGGCAGTGCGAGCGCCTCCGGAGGTGCCTCGGCCGACGCCGCCACCGCAGCCGGATCCGTACCGGTGCGGCTCTACGGACGGCACGCCGTCGTCGGCGCCGACGGGGCGTGCCCGAAGTGTCTGGAGCGGCGCTGGCAGGCCGTCCGGTCGGTGAACCTGCGGGACGCCCTGGAGCTGGGCGGGGGCACCCGGCCGGCCGGGGCATGGCCGTACGCCGTGCCGTTCACCGCGGGGCTGCTCGCCTCGCTGGTCGCCGCGGAGGCCGCGCGCCCGACCGGGCCGGCCGACCCCGCCCGGTTCCCGGAGGTGCTGCTGCTGGACCTCGTCAGCGGCACGGTCCGCCGCTACCCCCTCGTGCCGGACCCCGAGTGCCCGGTGTGCGCCGAGCCGCAGGCGGACGCACCGGCCGCGCCGGACCTGCGGCCCGCCCCGAAGCACCGTCCGGGGGTGTTCCGTACCCGGCCCCTGGAGTCGTACGAGATCGACGTGGCGGCGTTCGCCAACCCGCTGTGCGGTGCGCTGGGCCCGTCCCTGGTCCAGGACGTGTCCTCGACGTCCACCTCGGCGACGATCGGCTGCTTCTCCATGCGCTCGGGCGAGTACCTGCGTGAGACGTTCTGGGGCGGGCACACCGACTCCTTCGACCGGAGCGCCCGGGTGGGCGTGCTGGAGGGCCTGGAACGGTACGCCGGGATGCGGGCCCGCTCCCGCACCGTCTCGGTGCGGGCGGCGCTGGACTCGCTGCCGCCCGGCACCGCCGTCGATCCGCGCGAAGTCGGGCTGTACAGCGCGGAGTTCCACTCCGACAACCCGCGGGTGCGGCCGTTCGCCCCGGACCGGGAGATCCCGTGGGTGTGGGGTTGGTCGCTGCGGGACTCCGGCCCGCGCCTGGTGCCGGAGGTCCTGACGTACTACCACGCGCCCGGCCTGGAGAACCGGTTCGTACAGGAGAGCTCCAACGGCTGTGCCTCCGGCGGCAGTCTGGCCGAGGCCGCCTACTTCGGCCTGATGGAGGTCGTCGAGCGGGACGCCTTCCTGCTCAGCTGGTACGGGCGGCAGCCGCTGCCGGAGATCGACGTGTCGACGAGCGCGCGGCCCGGGACCCGGGCCATGGTGGACCGGCTCGCCCTGTACGGCTACCGGGCCCGCTTCTTCGACGCCCGGATCACGTTCCCGGTGCCCGTGGTGACCGCGGTCGCGGAACGCTTCGACGGTGGTCCGGGCCGGATGTGCTTCGGTGCCGGGGCCGGGCTGGACCCCGAGTCGGCCCTGGACTCGGCCCTGTGCGAGATCGCCACCGACGCGGTGAACCTGGCGGGCCGGACCGAACGGGACGAGGCCCGGCTTCGCGCCATGGCTGCCGACTTCGCCCTGGTCACCGCCCTGCACGACCATCCCCTGGTGTACGGGGTGCCGGAGATGGGCCGGTGGGCGGAGTTCCTGCTGCGTGCCCCGCAGGACCGGCTGCGCACAGTGGCGGAGCTGGCCTGGCCCGACGAGGAGGGCAGGACCGCCTCCGACGACGTGCGCACCGATCTGGAGCGCTGTGTCGCGGCGCTGGCCGGCCACGGATTCGACACGGTGCTGGTCGACCAGACCATGCCCGAGCAGCGGCGGCTGGGCCTGCACACGGTCAGCGTGCTGGTGCCGGGGCTGCTGCCGATCGACTTCGGGTTCGCCCGGCAGCGGGCGCTCGGCATGCCGCGGATGCGGACCGCGCTGCGCGCGGCCGGGCTGCGCGAACGCGACCTGGAGCCGGGCGACCTCAACCCGGCGCCACACCCGTTCCCGTGACCGGGACCGAGGCCGGGAGCGCAGCCGGGCATGCCGGCGCCACCGCATCCGCATCCGTATCCGTCTCCGTCTCCGTCTCCGTCTCCGCATCCGGGGCCTCGACCACCGGCCGGACCGGACCGTCCCGACGACCCCACGCAGGAGGAACCGTGGGCTACGCCCATACCTACGCGCACGACATCATGCACCGCGGCCGGATACCGATGGAGCCCACCGACTTCGTCCCCGACTGGGCGGACCGGCCGCGCAAGGCCAAGTACTATCCGGGCACCGAGCTGCTGCCGCTGCCCCCGGCAGCCCCCGCGGACGGCGCACCGGCCGGGACCGGGGACGGGCGCTTCACGCTGCCGGTGCTCGGCGGGATGCTCCAGGACAGTTACGGGCTGACCGGACGCCGGCTGGGCGTGCAGGCCAACACCGACCTCGCCGCACTCCCCCACTACACGCACGCCAACTGGTCGCGCGGCACCGCCTCGGGCGGCGGCCTGTACCCGGTCAGCGTCTACTGGGTAGCCGGACCGGGGGCCGCGGTCACCCCGGGGCTGTACCACTACTCCCCGCACCACCACGGGCTGCGTCGGCTGCTGGCCGGAGACGTGACCGGCGAGGTCCGGGCGGCGCTCGGCGCGGAGGCGGCCCCTCCGCCCGACGCCGGGTACCTGGTGCTCGGGGTGAAGTACTGGCAGAACGCCTTCAAGTACAACAGCTTCTCCTTCCACGCCGTGAGCATGGACGTCGGCACGCTGGTGCAGACCTGGCGGCTGTGGCTCGGCGAGCGCGGGCTCGGCATCGCGCCGCGGCTGTGGTTCGACGAGGAGCGGCTGGCCCGGCTGCTGGGTGTCCGGGCCCGGGAGGAGGGCGTCTTCGCGGTCGTTCCGCTCGGTGACCCGGCGGACCCGGGGCACGAGGGTGCGGGCACGGGGCAGGAAGGCACGGACACGGGCGGTGACGCGCAGGGCGACGGGCCGCGTGTGCGGCACCGGGATCACGAGCGTTCCCGCCGGCTGCTGGAGTTCGAGACGCTGGACCGGATCCACGAGGCCACCCTGGGCCGCGCGGTGGACCGGCCGGCGCCCGGCGCCCTGGACTCGGCCGCTGCCGCCCCGGTGCCCGGTGCGGAGCCGGTGCCGTTGCCCGCTCCGCGCACCGCCGGGCGGCTGGGCACGGCCGCCGCGCTGCGCGCCCGGCGCAGCAGCTTCGGGCGGTTCGACGCGAGCCGTGCCGCAACCGCGGAGGAACTGGCCGCGGCGCTGGCGGACTGCGCGGCGACCGCCCTCGGGTCCGAGGCCGAACGGCCGGACGGGCCACGGCTGGTGACCCTGTACGCGTTCGTCAACCACGTGACGGGCATCGCTCCCGGCAGCTACGCCTACGACCCCGAGGCGCACGCGCTGCGCCCGGTGGCGGCCGGTCCGCCGGGGACGTTCCTGCAGGAGAACTACTTCCTGTCCAACTACAACCTGGAGCAGGCCGCCGCCGTGCTGGTGCCGGCCGTCCGTACGACAGCGGTCCTGGACGCGGTGGGCGACCGCGGCTACCGCCTCGTCGGTGGCACGGCCGGGGCCGTCGCCCAGACCTTCTACACCACGGCCGCCGCGCTCGGGCTCGGCGCGGGCGTGGCACTCGGCTTCGACAACATCTCCTACACCGAACACCTCGGGACGGCGGGGACGGACGAGGCACCGCTGCTGATCATGCTGCTCGGGCACGAGCGGCCCCGGCCCGCCGATTTCCGGCACGAGATCGCCTGAGGGGGACCGGGACGATGACGACATCCACAGATACCCCGGACCGGGAGACCGGCCCGACGGCGGAACCGGAACCGACGGGCGGAACGGGAGCGATGACCGGAACGGGAGCGGCTCCGGACGCCATGTGGCGGACCGGTGAGCACCTCGTGCTACGGGTGGCCGGCCTTCCGGCCGATGCCGTGGCCGGGCTGCGCTGCCCCGGCACGGCCGACTGGGCCCGCCGGGTGCTCGCCGCCGAGGCGGCCCTGCGCGCGGAGGCCGGGCGGTTCGGCGACCTCCTGCACCGGGCGGTGGCCGCGACCGACCCGGCGCCCGACGGCCCGGGCGCAGCCGCCCGCAGGGCGCTGCTGAAACTGCGCCGCCGGATCCACAACGGCCTGGCCCCGGAGCGTGCCGACGAGGCCGTGACCGCGCTCGCCGCGACCGACCCGGCGGCAGCCGTGGAACTGGCCGGCTGGCTGGCCCGGCACGGGGAGCTGGGCGCCCTGCTGGCGACGGGCGAGGCCCTGCTCACCGACGATCTCGCCTCGGGCCGACGGGAGTTGGCCGGACTGCTCGAGGACGACCGGCTGCGGCTGGGCCTGTTGTTGGCCTCGCCGGTGCTGGAGAGCCGTCTGGGCCCGCTGGCCGAGGCCGCGGCGGCCGGGACGGAGCCCACGGGCCGGGCCCGCAAGGCGGAACGGGCGGTGCTGTCGTACGTCTACCGGACGGCGTGCAAGACCAGCCCGTTCAGCACCTTCACCGCGCTGGCCACCGGGCGGTTCAGCGGCCCGGCGGAGCCGGGGCGGCTGCCGGAAGTCCGGATCCCCGACGGGTGGACGGGGCACGTCCGGCTGAACGTGGTGGTGCTGGCGCGGATCGCGGAACTGATCCTCTCCGACCCCGTGCGCCGCCGTGACCTGCCGCTGCAGCCGGCCTCCGGATGGGGCCTGGAGGGCGACCGGGTCCGGTACGTGCGCCGGTCGGTGACCGCGGGCGACGACTCGGCGGCGGTCACCTTCGACGCGGCTTCCGACCGGCTGTTCTTCCTGCGCCGCAGCGGCACCCTGGACCGGCTGCTGGCGCTGTTCGCCGAACGCGAGGGCCTGCGCCACCACGAGCTGGCCGAGTGGCTGGCGGCCGAGCACGGTGCGGGCCCCGAGGAGTGCGAGGCGTACATCGCGGCACTGCGGCGGCTCGGGCTGGTGCGGGTGCCGTGCCTGGACACCCGGGTGCACAGCGCGGATCCGCTGCGGTCCTTCCGAGAGGCCCTGACAGGTCTCGGCGCGGGCTGGGCGGACCGGCTGGCCGGGCTGCTGGAGGAGCCGGCGGCGCTCCTCGGCCGTTATCCGGCGGCCGGCCGGGACGAGCGGCGGAAGCTGCTCGCCGCGCTGCGGGCGGCGCTGCGCCTGGTGCAGGAAGAGCTGGGCGCCGCGGAGGCCGGGCTGCCACAGACGCTGGTGTACGAGGACGTCAGCGCCGGACGGGACCTGGCGGTTCCGGAACCGGACCTGACGGCGCTGCGCTCGGTGGAGCGGATCCTGCCCGCCTTCGACCTGACGCTGGCCCAGCGGATCACCTTCGAGGGCTTCTTCACCGCCCGGTACGGGCAGGGCGGCCGCTGCGAGGACCTCCTCGGGCTGGTGCACGACTTCCACGAGGACTTCTTCGACCAGTACCTGTCCTTCAGCGCGCGCCGTCGGCCGTACGACGAGCGCGGGGAGTACGTGCCGGAGGAGAACTGGCTGGGCCTGGCCGGGATCCGGGCGCTCGACGAGGCCCGGCGGGTGTTCACCGCCCGGATGCGGGCCGCCTGGGCGGCGTACGACGACCCCTCGGGGTCGGCCGAACTGCGTCTCCTCGAGCCGGACATCGCCGCCGTCGCGGCGGAACTCGTCTCGCTGGAGCGGGGTTTCGGGCCGCGCTGTCATCACCTGCAGTTCGGGACGGACCCCGAGAGCGGGAAGCCGCGCACGGTGCTGAACCGGGCCTACGGCGGACTGTCCTTCCCCTTCAGCCGGTTCACCCACGCGTTCGACGGTCCGGAGGGGGCCGGGGCGCCCGTGGGGGCGGACCGGGCCGAGGGAGCCGGTGCGCTGTCGCCCCGGCTGCGCGCGGCGAACACCGCGGCCGCACCAGCGGGTGCGGTGCTCGCCGAGGTCACGGGCGGACCCGTCACGACCAACCTCAACCTGCACGGCCGCCTCACCGACTACGAGATCGTCTGTCCGGGAGAGACCGGAAACCTGCCGGAGGACCGGCAGCTGCACCTGGCCGACCTGTACGCCGAGCACGATGCGGCGGCGGGGCGGGTGGTGCTCCGGTCGCGGCGGCTGGGCCGCGAGGTGGTCCCGGTCTACCTCGGCTACCTGGTGCCGCTGGCACTGCCCGCGATCCCCCGCACCCTGCTGCTGCTGTCGCCGTCCTCGATGTCCCCGCTCGACGTCTGGGCGGGCGTCCCGGAGGGCGTCCCGCGCGGGCAGGTCACCGTCCGGCCGCGGGTGGTGCACGGGGACCTGGTGCTGAGCCGGCGCAGCTGGACGACGACCGCGGGCGCACTGCCCGCGCAAGGCGCCCGTACGGCCGCGGATTTCCTCGCCTGGCAGCGGTGGCGACACGAACACGGCCTGCCGGAGCAGGTGTTCGCGACCGTGTCCACCGGTCCCGGTGGCACCGGCGGCGGGGCGGGCGGGGCGGGCGGGGCCAAACCGCAGTACGTGGACTTCGCGAGCCTGCTGTCGCTGGGCGCCTTCGAGGCGCTGCTGAGGGAGGGTTCCGACCGGGTCGTGCTGCGCGAGCCGCTGCCGGACCTGTCCGGAGCGCACGTACGGTCCGGACGCGGCGGGCACGTGGCCGAGTTCGCCGTGGAGACCTTCGGTGCCCCGTCCGCGCCCGCGCCCGCGCCCGCCTCCGCCTTCGCCGTTCCCACCCACACCCCCACCGCCGGCCCCACCACCACTCCCAGCACGATCGTTCCGGAACAGGAGGACGACATCCGATGTCCGAGCTGACCACCCCGGTGCCGCCGCGCGGCGCCTGGCAGGCGGTGCACGTCTTCTACGCGGCCAATCCGCAGCCGCTGCTGCTGAACTGCGTCCGCCCGCTGGTGGCGGGGCTGACGGCGGAGGGCCTGATCTCGGGCCACTTCTTCATCAACTACTGGCTGGAGGGGCCGCACGTACGGCTGCGGCTGCGGCCGTCCTCCCCGGAGGCCGAGGGCGAGGTACGGCGGCGCACGGAGGAGGCCGTCGGCGCCTTCCTCAAGGCGCGGCCGGCGCTGTACCAGGTGGACTCCGGTTTCCTCAACGAGTTCTACAACACCCTCTTCGACATCGAGTTCCCGGACGGGGACCGGGCCTCGTTCATGGGGGCCGACGGCCGGATGAACCTGCGGCCCAACAACTCCTTCGCCTGGGTGCCGTACGAGCCGGAGTACGGCAAGTACGGAGGCCCCGCCGGGGTGGAGCTCGCCGAGTGGCACTTCGCGCACTCCAGCGACCTGGTGACGGACGCGCTGGGGCGGATGAACCTGCACCTGCGCACTGTCCTGCTGGGCACCTCGGCCCAGCTGATGATGGTGATGGCCGGAGTCTTCCTGCCGGACCGGGAGGAGCTCGCCGACTACCTGGACTCGTACTACGAGTTCTGGCACAAGGCGTTCCCCGGGACCGGGTTCATCGGGACGGACGAGTACGACCGGAACTGGGCCTCGACGGGGCCGGGGCTGGCCCGCCGGTTCGCTGCCGTGCGGACGGCGCTGGCCTCCGGGGACACGGCGCTGCTGCCGGCCTTCCTCGGCGGCTGGGCGGAGCACTGCCGTGAGCTGCGGGACCGGGCCGCCGCCCTGGCGGAGGCCGGGGAGCTGGTGTTCCGGTCCTGGGACGGTACCCGGGACGAGAAGGTGACCGATGCCGCGGAAGCCCTGCCCCGGCTGCTCTCCCCGTACATGCACATGACCAACAACCGGTTGCACGTGACAATCCGGGACGAGGCGTACCTCGCCCACCTGCTGGGCCGGGTGCTGCGCGAGGAAGGGGCGGACGGCGACCCGGATGCGGCGGCGGTGGCGGCTCCGGCGGTGCAGGACCCGGCGGTGGCACCGTGACCGGCAGCGAGTCCGCGGCCCGGACGGCGGCCGCCGCTTCGCTGCTGGAGCACCGGCCCGCGCTGCGCCCCGAGGTGCTGCTGTCCCCTCCGCTGCTGAACGGCCCGGCCATCGTGCACCTGGTCAAGGACCCGGTGTCGGGCGCGGCGTTCGAGATCGGCGCCAAGGAGCACTTCCTGGTGTCGCGACTGGACGGCAAGCGGAGCCTCGCCGAGATCAGCGCCGCCTACGGACGGGAGTTCGGGCGGCGGTTGGACGAGCGCAACTGGCAGCAGCTGCTGGCCCTCCTCGGCAGCAGGCGGCTGCTGGCCGGCGGCCCGCCGCCGGCCGCTCCCGAACGTCCCGCCAAGCCCTGGGAGGGGACGGTGCTGCGCGGGAGCGTGCGGCTGGTCGCGGACGCGGACGCGGCGACCGCCCGGCTGCACCGGGTGCTGCGGCCGCTGCTCCACCCGGTGCCGGCGGTCCTGCTGCTCACCGCCTGCCTGGTGATGGAAGTACTGCTGGCCACCCGCGTCGGGCGGCTCGCGGACGACCTGGGGTGGGTGCTGCGACAGCCCGTGGCGCTCCTGGCCGTGGCCACGCTGCTGTGGGCGAGCACGGCGTTACACGAGTTCGCGCACGGTGTCGCCGCCCGGCACACCGGGGGCCGGGTCGGCGAGATCGGGCTGCGCTGGCGGCTGCCCGTCGCGATCATGTACTGCCGGGTCGACAACTACCGCTATCTGCCGCGCCGCCGCGACCAGGCGGCGGTGGCCGGCGCGGGCGCCTTCGCCAACCTGCTGTTCCTGCTGCCCTTCTGGGGCTGGTGGGCGGCGCTGCCGGCCGGTGACCCCACCGCCCGGGTGCTGTCGGCGCTGCTGCTGCTCGGCAGTCTGCAGGCCCTGGTCAACCTGGTGCCGCTGCCCCCGATGGACGGCTACGCCCTGCTCGGGCACATCCTGCGGGTGACCCGGCTGGCTCCGGCCGCGTCGGCGTACGCCCGGCTGCGGATGCGCGACCGGGCGGCGGCGAACGCGTACCCGGCACGGGCCCGCCGGATCTACCTCGGCTACACCCTCGGCTCGGCGTTACTCGTGTTACTGACGGCGGGCGGGGCAGCCGTTGCCGGCTGGCACGCCGTCACCCGGTGACGGCTGCCCGCTCCCCCGCTCCCTCCCCGGCTCCCCCCGAGCCCCCTCCACGCACCATCCGCTCACCACACCGAGGACGCACCGCCCATGACCACTGACCCCACCCAGCCTCCCGAGGCCACCGCCCTCTCGGTGCGGGACGTCCACAAACGCTACGGCGACCGCCAGGCGGTGGCCGGGGTGTCCCTGGACGTACGCGCCGGGGAGTTCTTCGGCCTGCTCGGCCCCAACGGCGCCGGCAAGACCACGCTCGTCGAGATCATGGAGGGGCTGCGGCAGGCCGACTCCGGAACGGTGACCGTGCTCGGCCACAGCCCCTGGCCGCGGAACACCGCCCTGCTGCCCCGGATGGGCGTGCAGACCCAGAGCTCGGCGTTCTTCGTCCGGCAGACCGCTCGCGAGCACCTGGTGACGGTGGCCGGGCTGTACCGGGCCGACCGGTCCGCGGCGGACGCCACCCTGGCCTCGGTCGGACTGACCGAGCAGCAGGACGTACTGGTGGAGAACCTCTCCGGCGGCCAGCGCCAGCGCCTGGCCATCGCCTCGGCGCTGGTGCACGGGCCGGAGCTGATCTTCCTGGACGAGCCGACGGCCGCGCTGGACCCGCAGGCCCGCCGGGACCTGTGGGAGGTGCTGCGCGGCCTCAAGCGGGCGGGCCGGACCATCGTGTACACCACCCACCACCTCGACGAGGCCGAAGCGCTCTGCGACCGGGTCGCCATCATGGTCGCCGGGCGGCTGGCCGCGCTGGACACCCCGCACGAGCTGGTACGGGCGGCCGGCGCTCCGGCCCGGCTGCTGGTGCCGGCCGGGCGGATCGACCTGGCCCGGGCCGCGGACCTGCCCGGGGTCGACCGGGCGAGCGAGCAGGGCGGGTCGCTGGTGCTGGAGACGGCCGCGCCCGGCCGGGTGCTGCAGGCCGTGGACGCCCTCACCGGCCTCGACGGGGTGCTCACCCGCACCGCGACCCTGGAGGACGTCTACCTCGAACTCACCGGCGCGGCAGGGGAACAGGCCGCCGCCGCAACCGCCACCTCCACCTCCGCCACTTCCCCCACTTCCCCCGCCGCCCCCACCGCCACGGAGTACCAGGCATGAGCGCGTACACGGCCCTGACGGCCGCCGGCTACCGGGCCCAGGTCCGGGACAAGGCCACCCTGTTCTTCACCTTCGCCTTCCCGCTGCTGTTCCTCGTCGTGTTCGGGCTGATCTTCAGCGGGCAGGACGTGGAGGAGTCAGGCCGGCCCTACATCTCGTACATCGCGCCGGGCGTGATGTCCTGGGGCGTCGCCAACGCGGCCGTGTTCGGCATCGCGTTCACCCTCATGCAGTGGCGCCGGGACGACCTGCTGCGGCTGATCCGGCTCTCCCCGACCCCGCTGACCACCGTGCTGGCCTCCCGATACGTGCTGGCGCTCGTGGTGGGCGTGGTGCAGGCCGCGGTGTTCGTGGCGGTGGCGATGCTGCCCGGCTTCGGACTCGAACTCGACGGCCGCTGGCCGCTGGTGCTGCCCGCGCTGATCCTGGGCATCACGGCGTTCATGGCGATCGGAGTGATCGTCGGAACGTTCGCCAACACCCCGGAGGCGGTGGCCGCGATCGCCAACTGCCTGATGGTGCCGATGGCGTTCCTGTCCGGTTCCTTCCTGCCGCTGGACATGATGCCGGACTGGCTGCGCCAGGTGTCGCGGGTGCTGCCGCTGCGCTACCTCAACGACGCCGCGTCCGGCGCCCTGACCGGGACGGGCTCGCTCGGCACCATCTGGACCGGCTTCGCAGCGCTCGCCGGGTTCGCGGTGGTGTTCGGGCTGATCGGGCTGAAGACCTTCCGCTGGAGCAACCGGACATGACGACCGCGACTGCCCCTTCCGTCGCGCCCCGCCCGGCCGCGGCCGTACCGCTGGAGGCGGCCCGGGCCGCGCTGCAGGCGGCGCTGGGCGAGGCCGGCCCGGCCGTGGTCACCATCGGCGTGCACGACGCCCTTCGCCCGCCCCGGGACGACCCGTACGCGGCGGTGCGGGCCGGGGCGCGGGTGCACCTGACCGCGCAGGCCGTCCTGCTCGGCCCATGGGGCGGCGACGGCACCGCCCCGGCCTGCGGCCGCTGTCTGGCGATGCGCTGGCAGCGGCTGCGCAGCCGCTCCGAGCGCGATGCCCTGGAGACCGGGAGCGGACCGCTGACCCCGGTCGCCGCCGGCTGGCCGCGGCTGCCCGCCCATCTGGTGGACGCGGTCCGCGCGCTGCACGCGGCTGTCATGGCCGGCACGGTCCGGGCCCCCGGGGACACGGCCGCCGACCGGGCTCTGCCCCAGGTCAGCCGATTGGATCTGAAGACGCTCCAGGTGCGTTCGTACCCGCTGCTGGCCGACCCGCTGTGCCCGGACTGCGGGCCTCGGGGCACCGACGCCCCCTCGCCCTTCACCCCCGAGTCGCGGCCGAAGCCGGCGCCGGGTGCGCAGCGGCTGCGGGCGGCGGACTCGTTTCCGATGCCGTACGCGGCGCTCGCCAACCCCGTCACCGGTGTGCTCGGCGGCGGCACCTGGATCAACGTCACCTCGCCGACCACGGCGCCGGTCGCGGGCAGCGTGTTCATGCGCGGCTACGCGGGGCTGACGGACGTGACGTGGAGCGGGCAGGGCAACAGCTTCGCCCGCAGCCGGGACCTGGCCCACCTGGAGGGCCTGGAGCGGTACGCGGGCACCCACCGGCGGACGGGGTCGGTCCTGCGGCTCGCCTCGTACGAGGAGTTGTACGGCGAGCTGGGCGACGCGGTGCTGGATCCCGCCTCGTGCGGGTTCTACACCGAGGAGACGTACCGGTACGACCCGCTGGTGTCCCCGTTCGACCCGGCCCGGCCCATTCCGTGGGTGTACGGGCACTCGCTGCGCGACGACCGGTCCGTGCTGGTACCGGCCCGGCTGGTGCACTACAGCGCGGGCCTGGCCGCGGACAACTTCGTCTTCGAGTGCTCCAACGGGTGTGCCATCGGCAGCTGCCTCGAGGAGGCCCTGCTGGGGGCGCTGCTGGAGCTGATCGAGCGGGACGCCTTCCTGCTGGCCTGGTACGGCGGTCAGCGGCTCACCGAGATCGACCTCTCGTCCGTGCCCGGGGGCGCGGTCCGGGCGATGGCCGACCGGGCCGCCCTCCAGGGCTACGACGTGCACGCCTTCGACAACCGGATCGACCTGGGCGTGCCCGTGGTCACGGGCCTGGCTGTGCGCCGGGACGGCGGACCGGGCCTGTTCTCGTTCGGGGCCGGGGCGGCGATGGATCCGGGCGCGGCGGTCGAGGCGGCGCTGTCGGAGGTGCTGACGTACATTCCGCACCTGCCCGGGCAGGTGGCGGAGCGGCGCACCGAACTGGAGGCGATGGCGGCCGACTTCGGGCGGGTGCTGCACCTGAAGGACCACGCCCAGCTGTACGGGCTGCCGGCCATGGCCGGGCACGTGCGGCCGTACCTGGAGCCGGTCGCCGTGCGGGCGCTCGGCGAGGTGTACGGCCCGGCGCGGCCGGCCCCGCCGGTCTCCGCGGATCTGCGCGACGACCTGCTGTACTGCGTGGGCGAGCTGACGCGGGCCGGGCACGACGTGATCGTGGTGGACCAGACGACGCCTGAGCAGTCGCGGATCGGGCTGCGGACGGTGTGCGCGATCGTTCCCGGGCTGCTGCCCATCGATTTCGGGTGGGCGCGGCAGCGGGCCCCGTACCTGCCGAGGCTGCGCAGTGCGGCGCGGCGGGCCGGTCTGCGGGACACGGACCTGACGGACCGGGAGATCCGGATGGTGCCGCACCCCTTCCCCTGACCGCGGGGCCCCGGGCCGGAGGACGCCCCCGGACCCGCGCGAGCGGGGTCCGGGGGCGTCCGGCTGCCGGTGCCCGGGATCAGGCGGAGCAGGAGGTGGTGCTGGTGGTGGAGGAACAGGTCGAGGTCGAGGAGCAGCTCGTGGAACCGGCCAGGACGACCTCGCTGGCATCCGAGTAGTCGGAGATCTCGAAGGTCTCGGACTCCAGCTCCAGGATCTCGTCGGCGAGGGAGGCGAGCGGCGACTTCTCCATGATGTCTCCTTGGGTAGAGGCTGTTTCGGGGTGTCGGCCGCGCTCGGGTCGGGGCGGCCCGGGTTCATGAGAACCCGGGCCGCCCGCACACCACCCCTCGTACCGCTGACACGTTCTGTCAGCGGAGTGTCATCGGCGGTCTCCCGGGCGGGCGGGAGGCTGGTGGTATGACCGACCGCCTCGCCGCTCTGCTCCGCCCGTTGACCGAGTTCTACCTGGACGTGCACCGCCGCCCGGACCTGTCCGGGGCGGAGGCACGGACGGCGGGGCTGTTCGCCGCCCGGCTCACGGAGGCCGGAATGGAGGTCGTCGGCGGGGTGGGCGGGCACGGGGTGGTGGGGGTGCTGCGCAACGGCGACGGGCCGACGGTGCTGCTACGGGCCGAACTAGACGCCCTGCCGGTTCGGGAGGAGACCGGCCTGCCGTACGCGGCGGAGGGCGGTGCGGCGCATGCCTGCGGGCACGACCTGCACCTGGCGTCGGCGGCCGGTGCCGCCGCGCTGCTGGCGGAGGGGCGTGCGGGCTGGCAGGGGACGCTGATGGTGGTGGGGCAGCCTGCCGAGGAGACCCTGGAGGGGGCCCGGGCGATGCTCGCCGACGGCCTGTACGAGCGGTTCGGGCGGCCGGACGAGGTGCTGGCCCAGCACGCGGTGCCACTGCCGGCCGGAATGGTGGCGCACGGGTACGGTCCGATGACGGCGGGCAGCGTCACCTTCCGGGTGGTGGTGCACGGACGGGGCGGGCACGCGGGGGCGCCGCACCTGGCGGTGGACCCGGTGGTGACGGCCGCGCACGTGGTGGCGCGGCTGCAGACGGTGGTGGCCCGGGAGGCCGCGCCCACCGATCCGGTGGCGGTCACCGTCGGCTCCTTCCACGCCGGTGACCGGCCGAACGTGATCCCCGACCGGGCCGAACTCGGCGTCACGGTACGGGCGGTGGGCGATGCCGCGCTGGAGCGGGCGGCAGCGGGGGTGGAGCGGATCATCCGTGCCGAGTGCGCGGCCGCCGGCTGCCCGCGCGGTCCCGAGGTGGAGCGGGTGGGGTCCTCCCCGGTCACGCACCCCGATCCCGGGCTGACGCAGGCGCTGCGGGCGGCGCACGCCGCCGAGTTCGGGGCGGAGCGGGTGGCGATGTGGCCGCCGTCGCTGGCCACCGAGGACTTCGCCCTGTTCGGCGAGGCGGGGCGGGTGCTGCACGGGGCGGCCGGGATACGGCTGGGGTACTGGATGCTGGGCGTGACCGGGCCGGCCGCCTGGGCGCGGGCGGCCGGTGCGGGTGCGGCGGAGAAGCTGGCGGCTCTGCCCGCCAACCATTCCCCCGGGTTCGCGCCCGATCCGCGGACCGCGATCCCGGCGGGCGTACGGGCACTGGTCGCGGCGGCCCGGGCGCGGCTGGGGCGGCCGGCCTGAGCGCCGGGGCCGTTCCGGCGGGGGACCCCTGACCGCGCTGGAGACCACCACGTCCTGGGAGGCATGGCACCACACCCGCTTCACCCGCACCCCGGAACGGGCCCGGCAGGCCATGGCCCTGATGACCGAGGCCCTGCTCACGTCCCGACCGGCCTCAACCCGGGGCCTCACAGCCCCGCGCAACGTCAAGCCCTGACGGCGGGCCGGGCGGGCAGGGCGGCGGGCGAGTCGGGCCGCCCGTCAGACGGCCCCGCCGTTCCCCGGGCCCTGCCCGCCGCGGTCGGGGCGTCGTACCCCCGGTGTTTCAGCCGATGAGCCGGGTCACCATTCCGGAGCCGACCGTCCGGCCGGTGTCACGGATGGCGAAGCACAGGCCCTTCACGATGGCGACGGGGTCGGTCAGGGTGACCGACACCGTGACGGGTTCGCCGGGCACGATCCGTTCGACGCCTTCGGGCAGGCCGACGACGCCCGTGACGTCGGCGCTGCGGATGTGGAAGTGGGCTCGGGCCCCTTCGGCCACGGAGGTCAGCCGACCGCCTTCTTGCTCGGTCAGGATGTAGATCTGCGCCTCGAATCTGCTGTGGGCGGCGGTGTGCCCGGGCGGCGTAGTCAGCACGGAGGTCCTTTCGAACGTGCGGTACTTCGCAGGCGTTCCCTGACATTCTTCACCCTATGGGGACAAATCCCTACAGGACGTTCGCGCGCGCCGGGTTCTCCGCGACGGAACGTCCTTTGCCGCACCATCGGCATGTCGCCCTCACCGGGACCCGGCCGGTGACCCCTCGTCCCGTATCCCGACTCCTCTTCGCGTCTGCCGCCCATCCGGTCCGGTGGTGTCGGCAGAATCCTTTTCCCGTTCTGCCGGGCATACGGGTGATCTTCGACGATCCGTCCTTCGTTCACTCCCTATGATCCTCCGCTGTGACAGAGAGTCAGTACGCCGGGGTCGCCAGGGACTCGGCCGATGTGGTGATCCTCGGCGCCGGTCCGGCCGGACTGGTGCTGGGGAACCTCTTACTCCGCAGTGGGGTCGACTGCGTCGTGCTGGAACGCGCCGACCTCGAACACCTCCGGAAGCGGGCCCGGGCCGGCTTCCTCGCCGCCCATACCGTGCGCGTCCTGGCGCGCAACGGCCTGGACGAGGGACTTCGTCGGCGCGGGCAGGAGCACGGGGTCTGCGAGTTCCGCACGGAAGCCGGTCGCTTCCGCCTGGACTACCGAAGCCTGGGCCGCGGCGAGCCGCACACCGTCTACCCCCAGCACGAACTCGTCGACGACCTGCTGACACGGTTCCTCGACACCGGCGGGCGGATCCGCTTCGGCACCGAGGCCACGGCCGTGGCCGACGCGGACGGCCCCAGCCCCTCGGTGACGGCCCGTGACCGGGACGGGCGTCCCGGGCGGTGGCGGGCCCGCTACGTGGCCGCCTGCGACGGCCGCCACGGCGCCGGCCGGCGCTCGCTCCCTCCCGGCGCCGTCCGCCGGTACCAACGCGACCACGGTGTCTCCTGGCTGGGCCTGCTGGCCCAGGCACCGCCGAGCATGGACGCCGTCGGCTACGCGCTCCACCCGCGCGGCTTCGCCGGGCACATGGCCCGCTCCGCCGGGATCACCCGCTACTACCTGCAGTGCGAGCGCGGGCACCGGGCCGAGGCGTGGAGCGAGGAGCGGATCTGGGACGAACTCGCCCTGCGTATGCGCGCGAGCGAGTACGGCGCCCTGCTTTCCGGCCCGATCGTCCAGCGGAGTGTCGTCGGACTCGAATCCGACGTGCTCGAACCGCTGCGGCACGGCTCGCTGTTCCTGGTGGGCGATGCCGCCGCGCTGATCAGCCCCGCCGCCGCCAAGGGAGCGAACCTCGCGGTGCTGGAGGCCGAGATCCTGGCCCACGCCCTCACCGACGCCCTCGTCCGCGGCGACGCCGAGCCTCTCGCCCGCTACTCGGAGCGGTGCCTGGCCCACATCTGGCGGGCGCAGGAGTTCTCGCACTGGATGATCCGCCTCCTGCACGACGTGCCGGAACCCGGGGACAGCACGGCCTTCCAGGAAGGACTGCGGCACTCCCGCATCGCCTCGCTGCGCGATTCCCGCATCACCCAGGACTGGTTCGCCGAGCACTACGTCGGTATCTGAGCGCCGTCCTCACCCTTCTCGCTCCCCCTCGCTCCCCCTCTCGCTCACCCCTCACCTCCCTTTTCCCCATCCCTCCCGGCGCGGCCCGGCAACGCCGGGGAGCCGACGTGCCCGTTCGCGGCCCGGTCCGGCATCCGCGCCCAGGACTTCCCCCCTCCTCAGATATGGACACGGAATGCGCTCCGAGGACTGCTTCATCATGCCCACGACCACCACGACGCCGCCCCTCGTCGACGACACGGCTCGGCTGAGCTCGGCGGCCGACTTCGTCCGCGAGCAGGACACCGCCGTGCTGCTGACGCGCGTGCTGCCCGGCCTCGACGGCCCGGAACTGCGGGCCCTGACGGACCGGTGCCGCTTCGCGCACGCCGCCGTGCTCGTCTTCCCACCCGACGAGCGCACCCTGCGCGCGCAGCTCTCGGCCTGCGGCCTGGCCGCCAACGCGGCGGCCCAGCCGAGCGTGGTGGTCCGCGACCGCCTCGCCGCGCGCCACCACCGCGACCCCGCGGATCTTGACGTAAGGATTCTCCGTCCTGCGGTCCGCGGACCGCAGGGAGAGCACCGTGCGGTCGAGGTGTTCGCCCTGACCGTCCCCCCGGGTTCCGGTCCGGCCGGGATCGCCGCCCTGGAACGCCGCCAGGACCACGAGGCCCACCTGGCCTTCGAGGTCGTCCGGCCCGACCCCCTGGTACT
Source organism: Streptomyces sp. NPDC043853 (assembly GCF_056436025.1). Taxonomy (NCBI): domain Bacteria; kingdom Bacillati; phylum Actinomycetota; class Actinomycetes; order Kitasatosporales; family Streptomycetaceae; genus Streptomyces; species Streptomyces sp. NPDC043853. The sequence goes on along the minus strand of NZ_JBWKDJ010000016.1, from coordinate 5,106 downwards.
GCGCGGGCTGTTGGCGAGCTTCACGCGGTACGGCGCCACGCCCGACGGCGGCGGCTACAACCCGCACGAGGACGGGACCGTGTTCTACTTCGGCGCCCCGGCCGGCACCAAGACGCCCTACCGGCGGGTGGAGTTGTACGCGGGTGGCGATCACCGCGACGTGCTGACCGAGCACCTCGCGCCGCAGCCGGGCGGGGCGGAGCCGGCGGAAACGCTTCTCCGATTGCTGACCGGTGCCTGGACCACCCAGGCCCTGGCCGCCTGCGCGGAACTCCGGCTCCCCGAAACGCTCCACCGGCACCCGGGCGCGGATGCAGCGGAGCTGGCACGGGAGGTGGGCGCCCATCCACGGAGCCTGGCGACCCTGCTGCGGTACCTCGCCATGCTGGGCGTGGTGGCCGAAGGGCCGGACGGGTACCGCCTCACCCCTGTCGGCGCGCTCCTGGACGCGGAGGCCCCGTGCTCGATGCGGCCCCTTGCCCTGATGTACGGGGGCCCGTTCTACCGGTCCTTCGCCCACCTGGTCCACACCGTACGGACCGGGCAGCCCGGCTTCGAGCACCTGTACGGCGAGAACCACTTCGACCATTTCGCCCGCCACCCCGAACTCTCCACGTTGTTCGACCGGTCCATGGCGGCCTCCGCCGCCCTCTTCGACCCCCTCCCCGCACACCCGGTCCTCGCAGCCGCCGCCGGCGCCCCCGGTCGCCCCCGCACCGTGGTCGACATCGCGGGCGGCACCGGAGAACTCCTCGGCCGCGTCCTGACCGCCCACCCCACCCTGCGCGGCGTCCTGCTCGAACGCCCCCAGGTACTCGCCGCGGCCCGTACCCGCCTCGACGCCGGCGCCGCCGGCGCACGCTGCGAGTACCGGGCGGGGGACTTCGCGGACGTACCGCCGGGTGCTGACGTCTACCTGCTCTCCCGGGTCCTGCACGACTGGGACGACGACCGGTGCCGGACCATCCTGCGGCACTGCGCCGAGGCCATGCCCCCGCACGCCGACCTCCTGATCCTCGAACGCCTGCTGCCGGAACGCCGGATGCCGACGGACACCGCCGCGTCGCTCGCCACCGCCTGGGACCTCCACATGATGTGCAACACCGGCGGCCAGGAGCGCACCGCCGACCACTACGCCCGGCTGCTCGGGGACTGCGGGCTCCGGCTCGTCGGCCACACCCCCCTCCCGCTGGGCGCGCACACCCTGCACGCCCGCAGGTCCTGACGGCCTGTTCGGCACGGTGCGGCCGGACGGCCCGGAAGCATGGCGTGACCACGTCCGCAGCCGTCCGGCCGGGGCCGGGGTCCGGGCCACCGGCCGGCGCCGGTGGAGGACACGGTGGCGATGATGCACCTGATCCTGGCGGGGATCCCCGCCCACTACCCCCGGCTGCGCATGCTGGCCTCCCACTTGGGCGGAGTACTGCCGCTGCTGCCCCGGCGCCTCGACGACCACCTGGCCTTCGAGTCCCCCCGCACCCCCGAGCTGCCGTCGGCGGCCGTCCGCCGCCTCTGGTAACTCGATACCAACGCGGCGCGGCTGCTGGGCCTGAGCGGCGGTCACTGACGGATCCGGAAGGCCGGGCCGATGGCCGGGGGTTCCGGTGTCGGAGAACGGTTCGGTCATGCTGTCGCCGACCACATGACGCCGGCGGGTCGGCCAGCTCCCGCGTTCCGGGGGGACCTTAGGATGATCGACGAACGATCAGACCGGGGGAGAAGAACCATGCCAGTCACATGGCAGCACGAAGCGGCCCAACTCCGTGACGCAGCCCTGTTCATAGGGCTGCCGGATCCGACGCTGTGGTCGGGACCCCCGGTCGCGGAGAGTGCGATCGCCCCGTGGATGGAGGAGGTCAAGTTCTTCACCACGATCGAGATCGACTCCGTCCTCACCATCCACAGCCGTTCGGGCAACTCCTTCGAGCTGTACGGGAAAGGACGCCACTTCCTCAATCCGGTCCGGCTGGCACGCTACGCGCCGTACGCGATCGCGGCGGAGAGCGCCGAGGAGAACCCGCAGATCCTCGCCCGGGCGCGGATCGCATGGCGGGAGTACGTGGACGGCATAGCACGGCGCATCGGCCCTCCCGTCAGCGTCACGGAGGACGAGGCCGCAGTGCCGGAAGCCGTCTGGCGCCCCGGGGGCGAGGAAGGCCCCCACCTCCGCCTCTGGATGAACTGCTCGTACGGACTGCACCCGGACAGCCCGCTGTTCACCAGGATCGCCGGCCGTGTGCTGGTCCGCCTCGACGCACACGCCCCGGAGGGCATGGCCGGCGTCACGCCCCGGTCCGTGACCGGGGTCAACGACGTGCCGGAGCGGATTCCGGAGTGGTATCAGGAGTACGCGGTCGAGCAGGCTCGGCTCGAATTCGAGGCACCGGACGACGAGGACCGGCTGGTCGCACGGGTTCAGCAGGTACTGGGCGGCGCGCTCAGGAGCGACGGATCGATCCTGGAGTACCTGGCGCAGCTGGCCGCGACACCGGTCGAGTCACACCCGGACACCGACTCGTACCTCTGGCAGCACAGCTTCCAGCACCCCGACGCTCCCCAGGGCCGGCTTCCCGCGATCCACATGGCGCGCGTGATCAGCGTCCTCGCGAACAAGACGACGGACGGATCGGCGCGAACGCCGGAGAGCGTGGAGCCCGGCCTCACCCTCCACTACTACGACGTCTTCGACCCCCGCATGCAGAACGCGCTCGCCCTCACCGGGAGGGAGGCCTGCGCGCTGTGGCGGTCGATCCGCTCGTCGTACGAGCGGTCCATCACGGGCAAGACGTACATCATCACCCCGCAGGACGTCCTGGACCGCCTGACCTCCACCGCCCTCGCGGCCACCCAGGACTCCCCGGCCGGTCCCTCCTGAGACCTCCGGTCCGGTGGGCACGCACCCCTTCACCGGGGCCGGTGTCGGGGCGGCCGCACGCGCTGAACCAGGAGAACGCCTGTGATCACCACGGATGAGTACGCGGGCCTGTCCGCCCTGGACATCGCCCGGCTGGTGGGGCGCGGCGACGCGACGGCCGTCGATGTCGTCACCGCTGCGCTCACCCGTATCGGCGAGCGCGACGCGGAACTGCGGGCGTTCACGGAGGTCTGGGTCGACCAGGCCCTGGCCCGGGCGGCTCGCGTGGACGCGCAGATCGCCCGCGGTGCCCGGCTGCCGCTGGCGGGTGTGCCGATCGGCGTCAAGGCCGGCGAGGGCCCCGACTCGTACCAGAACACGCGTCTGGTGGCGGCCGGATGCGTTCCGGTCGGTGCCACGTCGATGCCGCGCACCGGGCGCGGCTGGCAGACGTACGGGCACACCGACCGGGGGCCCACTCTGCACCCGCTCAACCCGGCTTGGTCTCCGGGCGGGTCGTCGGCAGGCTCGGCGGCGGCGGTCGCCGCGGGCCTGGTCCCGCTGGCCAGTGGATCCGACGGTGCCGGATCGGTGCGCATCCCGGCCGCCTGGTGCGGCATCGTGGGGTTCAAGCCCACCAACGGGCTCCTGCCCGCCCGGGACCGCGCGGGACTGAACTCACCCGGCGTCCTGGTCCGCACCGTTCCCGATGCCCTCGCCTACCTCGACGCGGTAGACGACGGACCGCCCGTGGCAGCCCTTCGCGGTTCCGTGTCTCCCCTCACCGCCGTCTGGTCCGCCACCCTGGGCTACGCGGACACCGACCCCGCGGTCGTCGCCGTCGCCCGGCGCGCCGTGGACCGACTCGCCGCGGGCGGGCTGATCGTCCTGGACGAGGACACCGAGCTGAGGCTCCTCGACCCGGCTCCCGCGTGGACGGCCCTCCGCGCGGGTTCGGCCTCCCCCGACGACGTCAGAGCGGTGACCACGACGAATGACGAACGGCTGGCCGAGTGCTTCGCGCGATCCGGCCTGATCCTGACGCCCACCACGCCGTACCCACCGCACGGCCACGACGGCCCCGGCTCCCGGATGAACGTCACCTTGACCTGGGCATTCAACCTGAGCGGGCACCCGGCCATCAGTCTGCCGGCCGGAACCACCCTCCAGGGGCAGCCCGTCGGCCTCCAGATCGTGGCGCCGCCCCACCGCGAACGGGAACTCCTGGCCTTCGCCGACCGCGCCACCCGCACGGCACCATTCCGCACGCCCTGATCGGTGCGGCCGGATCGATGCGCCCTGATCGGTGCGGCCGGATCGGTGCGGCCGGATCGGTGCGGCCGGATCGCGTGCCACCCCCACCCGCACGCCTGGCCGACACGGCCCGTCTCTGCCCTGATGATCGAGGCCCGGGGCGCGACCGGACAGCCCTGGGCCCGGGGCCTGCAACGTTCAGCGGGAAGGGTTCAGTCATGGACGACCACTTCGCCGGCGCTCTGCTGGTGCTGCGCAGGTTCATCGGCGTACCGCTCCCGGCCACCGCGTACGGGAGTCCGTGCTCGCCGACGGCGGGCGTGGGGTTCTCGGTGAGCCAGGCGGCGGTATGGCGCAGGGCTCCGGCGTACCACCAGGTGCCGTGTTCCCGGCCGTGGCGGGTGGGCAGGTCCACGAGAACGGCCTGCCCCTCGGCGTCGACGAGGCGGATCAGGATGCGGTCCGCGTCGGGGCGGAGCATGGCGCGGATGCGCCAGTCGGGTCCATGACGCCCAGGATCCCCTGTGCGAAGCCGTCTACGACCTGACCTGTTGGGCTTGATTCCGCACGTCTCCGAAAAACGCCCAGCTGAGCCCCCGAGGCCTTCGATTCGGCGGCCGGAGTGGCCCGGGACACACATCGATGGGGGTACGGCCGGCCACGGAAGGTGAGAATCGGGGCCCCGTCCGGTGAGGCGCCCCACAGGACCCAGGTCACATACGACCCGGGACAGTAGCCCTGATGGGCGCCCTTCCGCCGCATGACCGGGCCCGCCCGCCCCGCGGCCGGACCGTCCCGTCCCTTCCACTACCCCCGCTCGTAGACGGGGGTCGTTGCCAGCCCGCCGGGGGCCTGGCTAACTGGTTCTCGTCGCCACGGCGGCCGGGCCGACCGCCCGCCGCAGACGAACCCCTCTCCTCCGCGTGAGTGGCTCACGCATGCCCCAGGCATGCAAGCGACCGCCCTTGTCCCCTTCGGAAGGCTCTACGTGTCCGTCT